>NZ_JBJEGE010000039.1:0-27879 GCF_051874775.1 Candidatus Avelusimicrobium sp. | reverse complement strand
GGTTTGTTCGGCAAACCCACGGTCATCAATAACGTGGAAACGTTAGCGACCGTCGCCAAAATTTTGGAAATGGGCGCGGAAGAGTTCCGCAAAATCGGCACGCTTGGCAGCCCGGGCACCAAAACATTCGCCGTTACGGGGCACATCGCCAACACGGGGCTCGTGGAAGTGCCCATGGGCACCACGCTGCGCCAGGTGATTGACGACGTGGCCGGAGGTACCACCAACGACGACGGCACCGTTAACAAAGCCGCCTTCAAAGCTGCGCAAATCGGCGGTCCTTCCGGTGGATGCCTTACCAAAGAACATTTGGACTTACCGCTTGATTTCGATTCCTTAAAATCTGCGGGTGCGATGGTCGGTTCCGGCGGCTTGGTCGTGATGAACGACAAAACCTGTATGGTAAACGTGGCACGCTTTTTCTTGGAATTTACCCAACGCGAATCGTGCGGCAAATGCGTGCCGTGCCGCGAAGGTACGGAGCAGATGCTTACAATGCTTAACGACATTGTCGAAGGCCGCGCGACGCTCAAAACGCTCGAAAACCTGGAAGACCTGGCCAAAGCCGTGCAGAAATCTTCTCTTTGCGCGCTTGGCAAAACGGCGCCGAATCCGGTGCTTTCCACGCTTAAACATTTTAGAGAAGAATACCTCGCCCACGTGGTGGACAAACGCTGCCCCGCCGGAGTGTGCAAGGCATTAGCGCGTTTTGAAATTGCAGCCGATAAATGCAAAGGCTGCGGTATGTGCAAACGTGCGTGCCCGGTACAGGCTATCAGCGGCGAAGTGGGCAAACCGCACCACATCGACCCTAAAAAGTGCATCAAATGCGGCGGATGTAAATCCACCTGCAAATTCGGCGCGGTCACAGTAGGCGCGTAACCACGGGAGAGCGTATTATGGAAAACGAAAACTTTGTAACTATCGAAGGGAAAAGAGTCGCCATCGAAGGCGAAAAAAACCTGTTGGAACTTGTCCGCAAAGCCAATTTCAACATTGTTACGTTCTGCTACCACCCCGAACTGGCCGCCTACGGCGCGTGCCGTTTGTGCTTGGTAGAAGTGAAAGGAATGGGGATTGTAGCTTCGTGCACGGTTGCCCCGAAAGCGGGGATGAAAGTGCGCGTAAACAGCGACGAAATCCGCAAACTGCGCCGCATCAATTTGGAGCTGTTGCTGTCCTCCGGCAACCACAACTGCACGCTGTGTTCCAAATCCGGCAACTGCAAACTTCAAAAGCTTGCCAAAGATTTGGATGTAACGGAAATCCGTTTTAAATCCAAAAAATTGGACAGCCACAAAGATGCTACGTCACCTGCTTTAGTGCGCGACCACAGCAAGTGTATTCTGTGTGGTAACTGCGTACGCATTTGTAACGAAGTGCAGGGTATCGGCGCGATTGATTTTGCGTTCCGCGGGTTCCGCTCCAAAATCGCCACCGCGTTTAATAAAGAGCTTGGCCAAAGCCACGAATGTGTGTCCTGCGGCCAGTGCGCGCGCGTCTGCCCGACGGGGGCGTTAATGCCCAATTCTTCGGAAATCGAAGAAGTTTTTAAAGCAATTAACAATCCCAAAAAGAAAGTGGCCGTACACATCGCTCCGGCTGTGCGCGTGGGCCTTGGCGAAATTTTCGGCCTGCCGCAGGGGCAAAATGTAGACGGGAAAATCGCCGCCGCGCTTCGTATGCTGGGGTTTGACTACGTGTATGATACCGCTTTCGCGGCCGACCTGACGATTGTAGAAGAAGCGACCGAGTTTTTGGAACGCTTCAAAAAAGGCACGAATCTGCCGCAGTTTACCAGCTGCTGCCCCGCGTGGGTCAATTATGTGGAGAAGTTTGCGCCTGAATTTATCCCCAATTTATCTACCGCGCGCTCGCCGATGCAGATGATGGGGCCTGTGTTGAAAGCCGATTTTGAAGACAGAGGCGGCAAACGCGAAGACCTCGTCGTGGTGGCGGTGATGCCGTGTTCGGCCAAAAAATCCGAAGCTAAACGCGGAGAATTCTATGTGGATAACAACCCCGATACGGATTACGTGGTTACTACGGTAGGACTTGCGCGTATGATTAAAGAGGCGGGGATTGATTTCGTCAATTTGGAAAACGAATGGTTTGATATGCCCTTCGGCACCAAAACAGGTGCAGGCGTGATTTTCGGCGCGTCCGGCGGCGTGATGGAAGCGGCGTTGCGTTATGCGCTTGCCGAGTTGGATCCCGCCAACGCACGCAGTGTCAAATTTACGAGCCTGCGCGATAGCAAAGTATTCAAAGAGAAAATTATTACGGTAGGAGATTTAAAAATTCGCACTGCCGTAGTAAGCGGCCTCAAAAACGCGCGTAAACTCTTGGACGACATTAAAGCCGGTAAAAATCAGTACGACTTTATTGAGGTAATGTCCTGCCAAGGCGGTTGTGTGGCCGGAGCCGGACAGCCGCAGTTTGACGGCTGGGCGCCGCGCAAGAAACGCGCCGAGGGCTTATATCAGGAAGATACGGAGCTGGCCTATAAACCGCAGGACAACAGCGGCGTATTGGCGTTGTATGGGCGTATTTTGGACAAGATTGGCGGCAAGGTGGCGCATCAACTGCTGCATACGCACTACAAAGACAAGAAGGACCGCACCGGACAGAAATAAGTATAACGGCTGTTCTTAACTTGCAATTTGCGCACAAGGGATAAGAAATATCTTTTTCTTATCCCTTGTTGCTTACTGGGGCAAGCATTTTCCAAAATCTGTTTTGGTCGTTATTCCCTGCCTTAACCCGTCTATAAAATACGTTCCGTATGGGATAAGCATTTGATTTGTCTGAGCCGCAGGCGAGTTGTAAAATGCGCCGTACGGAACTGAATTTTATGGGTGCGGCAGGGCAGTCTTTTTGGTTCTTTTTCTACTGTTAGAAAAAGATGAAGGAGAGCCTTGACCCGTTTTTTTTTTTGATATCATAGGGATAATTCTGAGTAGTAGGGGGATGTCTCTCATGTATAAAAATACCGTCATGCTGAACTTGTTTCAGCATCCATATCAAAGGGGAAAAAGACTTAATAAACAGCCTGGATTCCGGGTCCACGCCCGGAATGACGGAGGAGAGAAAGGTTTTACGCTGATTGAATTATTAGTCGTTGTCTTAATCATCGGTATTTTGTCGGCCGTTGCGCTGCCGCAGTACCAAAAAGCGGTGGAAAAAAGCCGTGCTTCGCAGGCACTTGCGGTGTTAAAATCAGTTGCTGCGGCGCAAGAGGCGTATTATATGGCTAACGGTACGTATGCCAGAACTTTTGACGAACTGGATATAGAACTCCCATGGAGTGGCACGGAAAAATGGTACAACGAAG
This sequence comes from Candidatus Avelusimicrobium sp., assembly GCF_051874775.1. Taxonomy (GTDB): domain Bacteria; phylum Elusimicrobiota; class Elusimicrobia; order Elusimicrobiales; family Elusimicrobiaceae; genus Avelusimicrobium. Next base: position 24,545 of record NZ_JBJEGE010000039.1, on the reverse strand, counting down.
GTTCTGATACGCGTTCCAATGGGGAATGGTCTGTGCAGTTGTTGGGGGATTCTGGGGCAAAGGGGGTGTATATCGGTCGATTGAAAGGTAAATATAAAGGCGGCGGATTTGGTTTTTTTCTAGAAAGTACCGGGTATCAAGAAAATATACTTTCGTGTATGGAACGAACAGCCGCAGGCGTAATTTTTGAACAAAATTCGGGGGATTATTGCCAGAAAATTTTTGGCGGCGTATTTGTGTACCAAGGCCAAAGCGGTGCGCGACAATACCGCTTGCCTTAATTTTCTTCTGTGTATACCAACATATAACCCGTTTTAAGGGTAATTTGAAAATATTTTCCCGTCGTTTGGTTGCTTAGACTTCGGCCGGCGCGCGTCCAAGAAAGACGTGCATTAGTCAGCGGATATTTCAGCCCTTTCAGTGTTACGCCCGTACACGTTTTTAGCGGAATCAAACTCACGCGTGCGCCGCGTTTGCACGCAAATTTCCGCATGGCTGCCAAGGGATAAATTGTCCAGTTAGGCGATGCAAAGCAAATCTCTATTTGATTTACATACGGATAGACCGATAAAAAATTGCCGAGCGTAAAATCTATTCTTCCGCCAGTAAACCCGCAAATTACGCATTTTTTGCAGTTGTGTTTTGTCAGATAGTCGAGTGCCTTTTCCAAATCCGTATTATTCTGGTTATCTACAAAAATAAATTTATCGCTGCCTAACCGTTTTTTTGCGGAGGGGGATACGGAGTCTAAATCGCCAATGACGATGTCTGGCATTACGCCGCAGTCCAAAGCGCGGTCGGCCCCGCCGTCGGCCGCTAAAATAAAGTCCGCTTGTTTTGCCTGCGCGCGTAAATAGTCCGCCGGCAAAGTTTCCCCGTTACCGATCAGTAATACATTGGAAAAATTTATCATATTTGCTCCGGCAAAGAATTAAAATAATAAGACTCGTCGCTACACCGATGTAAAACGGGTCTAAGGATTCCAGTAGTTCGTGCTTGGGAATAAATCTCCACGCGGTCATCGCCGCTGCGCTGGTAAGCGAGGAGCGCACAAATAACCGGTCGCTGATGCGGTGCGGCCATAGGTAGCCGGCTAAAATCGGTACTAAGAGACAGGCCGAAAAGTAAGAACCGAGCACCAACCAGATTTCTTTAAAACTTCCTTTAAACAGCTGTGCCATTATAATCGCCAATATTCCCACGATAAAAATAGAGACGCGGTTTGAGAATACCACGTTTCGGAAGCGTTTGCGAAAGAAATCAAAACTTAACGTGTTGGACGAAATGAATAAAAACGAATTAAGCGTGGAAAGAATAATCGCCAGTATACCAGCGACGAAGAAACCTCTAAGCCCGATAGGGAGCAGCTGTACGGAATAGAAAAAATACGCTTGTGCCGGTTCGGCATTAGGCAGGACGGCGCGCGCATATAAAGAACCCGCCGTGGTGCAGAGATCAAAACAAAACCAAATAAAAGTGGAGATGAGCACGCCTTTTTTTACAACGGCCGGACTTTTTGCCGCAAAACACCGTTGGTAGAAGCTGGGATCAATAAGGGCCGACAGCGCGATAAATCCCCAAATCAGCGTATTGGCCCACGAATTTCCGCCTGTAACGGAAAAATGTCCGGCGGGTAAATTGGCTTTTAAAAAGGAGAGCCCGCCAAACGCGTGTAGTGAAAATAAGACGACCAAAAGCACCGCGCCGCACATTACAAAAAATTGTACCAAGTCCGAAAACACGACGGAGCGGAACCCTCCCCACGCCGTATATAAACAGGTAAATAGCGTACCGTAAATCATCCCTTGCAGTACACTGAGCCCAAATACCATATGCAGGAACATTCCTAAACTGAGGACGTAGGCTACGGGCGTAATATAGAAAAACGTGAACACCGCAGCTACTTTGGCTGATTTTGGGCCGAACATCTGGTTAGTTAAATCAGGCAGTGTCATTGAATTAAATCGGGCTATTTTTTCGGCGATGAAAAATGCGAAAATCAAATAGGCCGCGTACCAAAATAATCCTTGCGTGATAAAGTTATAAATGCCGTAATTAAACGTAATTTCGTTTACGCCGAAGATTCCCCCGTACCACGTGGCGACAAGCGTTGCCACAAAGAGCGGGAGCGTCAGTTGCCGCCCCATCAGCAGGTAGTCCAGCGGGGTCATTTCAGCTGTCTGTTTGTTCTTTTTCAGCCGAATATTGCCATACAGCGCTGCGGCAAAGGTAATGCCCAGTACTCCCATAAAAACAAGCCAGTCTGCCCAATGAAAATAAGAAATGGTTTTCAGTTCGCTTAACATTTTTCTTTCCTATGAAAAAGCCCCTTGGGCGTGCCCAAGGGGCTTACGGTTATTTTACCAAATATAGTAAGCCGGAATAAGCAGCAGCATAGAAAGCATAATTAAAATGATTTCAAGCCGCATAAACCATTTTACCCACATCGGGTACGATATTCCCGCCAAGGCAAGTGCTCCCATTGTGACAGGTGCTGTCGGGATAATTGGGTTGCCCCAGCCTTCGCCAAACTGATAGGCCAAAATAACCGTCTGGCGCGATACGTTGACGAGATCTCCCAGCGGAACCATAATCGGCATCGTAAGGACTGCTTGGCCGGAACCGGAGGCGATAAAAAAGTTTAACACTGTTTGAATCACGAACATCGCCTGCGAGGCTAAAATAGGGTGTAAATTTCCCACACTTTGCGTCATCACGTGCAGAAATGTATCCAAAATATGCCCGTTGGTAGCAACGATGACGATGGAGCGCGCCAGCGCCATTAGCACACAGACGCCCATCATCGATTTGGCTCCGTCGATGATAGCGTCGGTGGATTGGTCCAACGTTAGTTTGCCGACGTATGCACAAGCAATCGTTACGCCCAAAAACACAGCGGCGATTTCAATCATATACCATTGGTAGCGGATAACACCGTAAAACAGCACAATCATTCCGGTAAGAAACGACGCAATAACCAACTTGTGCGCGCGGGTCAGCCGGAAAGTTTCATCTACCACTACATCGTTAATGATATTTAATTCAGCGCGTTTTTCAAGGTCCATTTTATATGTCAGGCTTTTGGTGGGATTCTTCCGCACGCGTTCGCCGTACCACGTAAAGAATGCGGCCACTACGGACGTGAAAATGAACCATACGAGCAGACGGTATTGCCAGCCGGAGTACATAGGCAGCTGGGCGATAGTCTGCGCGATACCGACAGTAAACGGGTTAACAAATGCCGAAGAAAACCCCGTAAACGCGCCGATAAACGGAATGGACATTCCGATTACCGTATCATATCCCAGCGATAGCGCAAGCGGAATGAAGATGGGGATGAAAATCAAGGTTTCCTCTTCCATTCCAAATAACGCCCCGCACAGGGAGAACAGAAACATACACACGGGGATAAAAAACTTTTTATATTGGGGCTTACTGGCAAAGAAAAAGCTTACCTTTTTGATCAGCGTGTTGATGGCGCCGGTGCGTTCTATAATCGTAAACAGTGCGCCGACCACCAAAATAAATGCGATGATTTCCGCGCACTGGGTAAATCCTTCCACCGGAGCGGCGAGGATATTACCGATGTTTTGCGGTTCTTTTTCCACGGTGTGGTAGGAACCCGCTACGGCATAGGTACGTCCGTCTGTTTCTATGCGGTCGTATTGGCCGGAGGGGACGATCCACGTCAGTGCGGCCACGAATACCATAATGGAGAACACCAAAAAATAGGTGTTGCACAGCATTTTTTTCATTTACTTTTGTTTTCCTCTTTCTCGTACAAGTTGGTACGTCTTGTTGCCAAGCAAAAACGTCTCTCCGGCTCAAACAAAATAAATGCGGAGAGACGCAAAATTCTTATTGCCATTTCATGAAATATGACGGTACTAAAAACATAAACGACAAGAGATACATTACGACCAAAAGCGGCAGCATCCATTTCAGCCATTTCGGGTACGCAATGCGTGCAAACCCAATGGCGGCAATGGTAACGGGATCGGTGGGGATGACCATATTCATCCAACTGCCGCCCAGTTGGAAGGCGAGCACCATTGTTTGGCGTGTAATACCAATGAGGTCTGCCAGCGGCGCCAAAATAGGCATTGTCAATACGGCTTTGCCGGATCCGGAGGGAATGAAGAAGTCAATAATCGTTTGCAGCATCATCGCTGCCCACGAAGCGCATACGGGGTGCAGGTGCTTGATGGCAGAGGACATCCAGTTCAGCATTGTGTCCAGAATATGACCGTTGTTGGCGATGATGACGATTGCCTGTGCAAAACACAAAAGCATAGCAATTTCGGCCATACCACGCACGCCGTCAAAAAATGCGTCGTTAAATTTCTGCATCCCCATCTTGCCCAAAATGCCGCACAAAAAGCCCACGCCCAAGAACAGCGCGGCGATTTCTGTAATGTACCAACCGGATTCTTCCAACTTCAGTATGGTCATTAAATCTATGCCCCACATATCGTAAATCAGCGAGCAGATTTGCGGTTTAAGTACCCCGATGATCAGCCCCAGCATTCCAAGGCCGAACGCCGCTAACACCCATTTCTGGCGGCGGGTCATTTTGGTTTCTTGTTTATTGAGTTTTAATTCTTTGCGTTTTTCGATATCAAATTCGTACGTTAGACTTTTGGTGGGATCTTTGCGAATTTTACGTGCGTAAATGCTAAGCCACGTAATTACCACTGCTGTGCAGATAATCCAGATAATAAAGCGGTATCCGATGCCGGAATACAGCGGTACTTGGGCAATGCCTTGTGCAATTCCGACGGTAAAAGGATTGGTAAATGCTGCGGCAAAGCCCACTCCCGCACCGATAAACGGAATGGCAGTGCCGAGGGCGGAGTCGTACCCCAGCGAAAGGGCAAGGGGAATAAAAATAGGGATAAAAATCAGTGCCTCTTCACACATTCCGAATGTTGCTCCGCATAGCGAGAATACGATAATCCCAAGCGGAATAAACAGAAAACGCAAATTCGGCCGTTTTTGGAAAAATCCGCTGGCGGCCTGAATACCCGCCGCAATAGCGCCCGTTTTTTCCACTACCGCCAGTACGCCGCCAATAACAAGCAGGAATACAATGACCTCAGCCGTGTTGGAAAAACCTTGAATGGGGGCTTTTAATACGTCAAAAAGACCCTGAGGTTCGGCCGGAACGGCGTGATAGGTGCCGGCGACGACGACCCATCGTCCGTCTACATTTACTTTGTCATATGCACCGCTAGGTACAATCCACGTCAGTGCGGCTACGATTGCGATAATGGAAAGGATAATCGCAAAGGTATTGAGCTTTATTTTGGACAGAATTTTAGACATTGTTCTTGAGTATTTCCTCTGTGGTTTTATAATTTGTAACAAATTATTATTTTACTAAATATCTATGGAAGCATAGGAAAAAATTTTCTTGTTCTGAATGTAAAGCCAACTCCCCTGTTGTGTTGGTTAACGGCTAATGTTAGCTGAGCCTTTACGCACAACGAATTAGGATGCCTTGACCCATTTTTTTTTTTTGATAAATTGGGATTATGGCTTCTTTTGTGAGGGGGGATATATCCTATGTATCAAAAGCGCGGATTTACGCTTATAGAGTTGTTAGTAGTGGTGTTAATCATCGGTATTTTGGCGGCGGTGGCGTTGCCGCAGTATGAAAAAGCGGTTGGCAAGGCGCGGTATACGCAGGCGAAAACGCTGTTGGAAAGTTTGTATAAGGCCGAGCAGGTGTATTATATGGCGAACGGCACCTATACGACGCATTTTGCCGATTTGGATATAGAAGTTCCCGATCCGCAAAAGATTCGGGAACGCTCTGATGGCGATATATACGAGGAGAATTGGGGGTATTGCCACTTGCACTCTACAGGATATGGGCAATGTAACATAAAAGTTGGCACAGGGAATGTATGGTATATGCGGTATTGGCGCGACGAAATGCCCCCTTCTTGTTGGGTAGCTCCAAAAAATAACCAAAAGGGGCGTGATTTATGCCACACACTAACAGGGCATAACCCTGATCCGGCGTGGGGCGGAGATAATTATGCCATTTATTATTTTTAGTGTTATTTTTTGAGATACACGGAAAGCCGCGCTTTTAAAAGGGCGCGGCTTTTTATATGTAAAGCCAATCCCTCGGCTGTGCAGCGGTCTTATTGTTTTTCGTTCCATATCCGTATAGGCTCATCAGCTTTTTTTCGGACGGCACAAACAGCAGAGTAAAATAAATTTTCATTGTGGGAATTATGCAAGAGTGGTCGGTTTTTGAGGTATATTCGTCAGTACGTCTTTGTTGGTTAACTGTGAAAAGGCTTTTTTATGGCTTTTCGGGCAACATTTTGCTTGTTCCGCATTTGCCGTCTGGTTGTCCTGTGGTTTAATTTTATATACTTTTACTATATGCTTTACATTGTTCCCACGCCTATCGGCAATTTGCAGGATATCACGCTTCGCGCGTTGGAAATGCTCAAAACCGCCGACGCCGTTTTGTGCGAGGATACCCGCCGCACCCAAATTTTGCTTTCCCATTTTGGCATTTCCAAGCCATTGTACCGTTATAATGAAAACGATGAACGCTCTGTCACCCGTTGTTTGGAAGCATTAAAAAACGGAAAGACATACGCCTTGGTATCAGACTGCGGCACTCCGTGTATTTCCGACCCGGGGTGGAAGCTGGTCAAAGAAGCCGTAGCGGCGGGGATAAAAGTATCTTCTCTCCCGGGGCCAAGCGCGGTGGCGTGTGCGCTGGCGGGCGCGGGGATAACCGGCGGCGCATTTACGTTTTTGGGCTTTTTGCCGCGCAAAGCGGGCAAAGCCGCCAAAATGATTTCCGCCGCGTACGGATTAAACGTCCCCGTCGTTTTGTATGAATCGCCTTACCGCGTGATAAAGATGTTGGAGCTTATTGCCAAAACATTGGGGGAAAATACGCCCGTTATTTTGGCGCGCGAACTTTCCAAAGTGTATGAAGAATGGCTGCGCGGCACGGCTAAAACGCTGGCGGAAGAACTTTCTAAAAAAAGCAAAGTACAGGGCGAATTTGTAATGATCATCGACAGGCCCTCCGCACCGGAACGGGAGAAAGAAAATGAGCCGGACACGTATTTTTAAAGTATCGGAAATGGGCGAAAAAGACTTTTTGCAGGCTGCCCGCGCGCTGACGGACGGAGCGGTGGCCGTGGTGCCTACGGATACGGTATACGGCATTGGCACGGGAGCGCTTTGCGAAGATTCCATTCAACGAATTTATACGCTTAAAAACCGTCCGGCTTCCAACCCGCTGCAGATATTAACGGGTTCTTTGGAACAGGCGCGCCGAATGGCGGAATTTTCCGGCGGGGCCTTGCGTCTTGCACAAAAGTTTTGGCCCGGCGGACTGACAATGATACTGTCTCCGTCGCCAGAAGGGCGCACGCTTGCGCGCGGTTTTGCGGGGATTGGTCTGCGGGTGCCGAATCATCCTTTTTTGTCGGCTTTGCTTCGCGCAATGACTGCGCCGCTGGCCTGCACCAGCGCCAATTTGCACAGTCAGCCGGTGCTGACAGAGGAAAAAGACGTATTGGAAACTTTTGACGGAAAGGCAGATTATATTTTTTTGGACGGCGCATTAAGTCCGGTGGCTTCCAGTGTGGTGGATTTAACGGACAAGCCCGTTTTGTTGCGAGAGGGAGACATTTCCCGTGCGGAACTAGAGTACGTATGGGGCGGCTCTTTTTACGTTAAATAACGGAGAAATCTTATGACTTTATGGCAGATGTTCCTATCGTATTCGTTGTTGGTGGCGGGTATTTTGTCGCTTCTGACGTATTGGATTACCAAGCGGTTTGTGCTGCGGAAAATGAACCGTACCATTATGAAAGTGGAACACAACTACCAGCAGCAAATTTCTTCTTTGCAGATGCAGCTTTCCGGCAAAGTAAATATGTTGGAGGGAATAGTAAACAAGCTGCGTCTTTCCAATCAGGAATTAACGCGGCTGAATGAAATCCGCTCCAGATTTATGGCTATCGCTGCGCACGATTTGCGCCAACCGCTTTCGTCTATTCAGGGGTTTGCTTCTGTGCTGATGATGGACGCGCCGCAGGGTGGGGGAACGAACGAGCAAATTGCGTTAAACAATATTTTAAAAGCCACCGATAATATGAATATGCTGATGGCGGATTTGGTGGATATTTCTGTTATTGAATCCGGTCGTTTTAAGGTGGAAGGACAGCCTTTTAATTTTAACGCGTTGGTCAGTGATGTGGTAACGCTTCAGTCCGTCAATGCACAAAAGAAAAAGATTTTTTTGCAGAAAACGTCGTATCCGACGGAAATTACGGTCACGGCGGACCGCTTTCGTATTTCGCAGGTGCTTAGCAATTTGTTAGGAAATGCCATTAAATTTGCCCCGCAGGGCGGACGGGTGGAAACGCGTTTTTTTGTAGAAGACGGCTGGGTGGAGTGTCAGATTTCCGACAACGGGCCGGGGATTTTACATTCGGAGAAAAGTAAAATTTTCCAAAAGTTCCACCAGTCCGATAATGATCGTAATCTAAAAAAACAAGGTTGGGGGTTAGGGTTATCCATTGCGCAAGAAATCGTAAACGCGCACGGCGGAGAAATCGGTGTGGAAAGCGCAGGGCTTGGGCAGGGCGCTATGTTCTGGTTTAGAATTCCTCAAGAACCTATTTCTGCCAAAAACGCTCCCTCTTCGGATGCAAAACAGTAATTAGAATTTAACTCCCCGCATTGTAATGCGGGGAGTTCCCTTACAAATTCTCCCGCTTTCAGTACGTTGTCAAACGGGGAATGCGCCGTAACCAGTTAACGGCTCCAACCGTGCAGGTTTTTGTAATAATAGTAGTTGGAGATTCCGCGTAAATATTCCAAATAACCGTAGTGTTTATCGTTTAAACGGGGGGAATACCACAGGTAGCCGTCAAACCCGTATTTAAAAAGATTTTCTTCGGCTTCTTCCTCGCGCCGGCTTTTACTGCAGGCAATAACGGTTACTTTTTTATTCAGTTTACGCAGCTGTGGCATCATTTCGGTTCCGCCGTTAGGTACCATTAAATCGGTAATAATTAAATCGTATTTGGTTCCGTTGTAAAGTTTATCTAACAAGGCATTTCCTTCGTAAAATACATCCAGCACTGCGTCTTTTCCCAAGTAGCCTTTGGCGGCCCAGCTTTGAAAATTAACACGCGGTGTCCAATCGTCATTAAGAAAGGCAATGTGTAATCCGGTTGGCACTTGTTTGAGCAGTTTTTCGCGCTCTTGTTGGGCAAATTGGGGGGTAAGTTCTGGTGCGTCCTCCGACATATCTATTAAGAACGGGGACATCTGGAGCATCCAAAAGTTCATACCGGTATTTTTTTCGGTTTTGGACAGCGGAAGTAAATAGTCTGTTCCATCCGGATTAAACAAGTAAAATTCTTTTTTTTCCAGTACACGGTTGTCTGTACGGAGGGACCCGTGTCCGGAATGAAAACCAGTTAATCTTTCGAAATGAGGGTTAAACGTGGCAAAGGTTTGATTCCATATTTCCAGCTGCGCTGTCAGATATGGTTCGTCCGGCAGTTTGGCTTGTAGTTTGTGTAACTTGCCGATGAGGTCAGAAATCGCCGCATTAATCGCTTGAATTTGTTGGGGAGCGGGACGTGCGCCTTCTCCGGGCAAAGAAGAATAAATAATCCAGTGGTTTACCATTTTTTCGACACGGGTGATTTCCTGTATCACGTCTGTATATTCTTGTTGTATTTGTTGGATTTCTTGGGTGTCGTTTTCCGCGTGTGTTGATTCGGTCGGACGGACAGCACCCATACGTTGCATAGAATTAAACAAGAAGCGGTTATTTTGAAAGTTTGCATTTTCTTCGGGTTTTTTAAAATAAGCAGGCAGTTTATTTTGCGGAGTGGGTTGGAGATAAGCCAATTTGATAAAAGACTCACGCAGTGCACGCCATTTGTTCCGTTCGCGGGCGGAGATGTATTTATGCTGCAAGGCATTTTGAAGTTTATGTGGGTCTGGTATGAATACCTCGCGTCTGTATAACTCGGCACGGGAGACGGCAGATAATGCTTTTTCCGTAGAGTTAAGAGTTTGAAATACCGACGGTTTTTTACAAATTTGAACAACCATTTTGCCTTTTTGTGCAAAAACAGGAACAGCCGCCAGCCAAAAATATATAGATAACGAGGTGGTATAAACAATGTATTTCATAATCGGGTTTTATATTTCCTTACTTAAAGTATACCCGTTTCTGTTGCTTTTTGCTAGAAGCAAACGTCCCAAGGGAACATAGGTCTTTTGTCCTGTTGCACTTGCAGCTTTAATTCGCGCCGATCCGAAAGGGCTTGACCCGTTTTTTTTTTTTGATAACATAAGGTCATTCCGTAAGGTTTCTGTGCGGGGTCTCTCGACTAGGGTTTATTTCGCCAAAATCGGTAGATTCTGGGCAGAAACCTTTCAGAATGACTTTTTTAATAGGAGAATCCGTATGAAAGGTTTTACGTTAATTGAATTGTTGGTTGTCGTTCTAATTATCGGCATATTATCGTCTGTAGCGCTGCCGCAATACCAAAAAGCGGTACTCAAAAGCCGCACGGCGGAGGCGTGGACGAATTTAAAAAACCTCAATATGGCGGCTAACGCATATTGTTTGGAAAATCCAAACGGTTATGTTCATAGTCCGGCAGCATATGCAGATGAGTTGGCCGTTAAAGTAGAGGATTCTAAAAGTTTTACGTATGAGGTGTTTGTTGACTGCAATGCCAGAGAAAATACACGCATTCTCACTCACGCGCAGTCTCGCAGAGAGTATATAGCCTTATCTCTAAATCCTACTACTGGGCGTCGTTCTTGTGTTGGACCTGATTGTTCTAAAATAGGGTTTTCTAAATCGGGCTCCGGCTCAGGTATTTGTACTTTTGTTTGCGGAGGAACGCACGGTTCTTGCGGCGCTTCGGATTGTTATTATGCCGATTAATCCCGCGTAATTTACCCTGAGTTTAATAAACAAAACCCCTGCCAAACGGCGGGGGTTTCCTGTTAAAATGAAGGACGGCCGATACCCCGGATTCTGTCAGCCCTTGCGGGCTGGGATAACCATTACTCTAAGCGGCCTACTTGGTCGCGAACGCGGGCAACGTGTGGACCGGTTTGGCCTTGCTCCATGCGGGGTTTACCTTGCCGCGTTTGTTGCCAAACGCGCGGTGGGCTCTTGCCCCACCCTTTCACCCTTACCCTTGCGGGCGGTTTATTTTCTGTTGCACTTTCCGTCCAGCGGGGTAATCTGGCCCCGCCGTCCCGCCTTTTCAAGCGGCGCACTGCCTTGTGGAGTCCGGAAGTTCCTCCCCAAACCCAAAATCGGGCCGGAGCGGTTATCTGGGCCGTCCAAATTTATTGTATCAAAATTAAAATCCGCCGAACAGATCCGGCTGTTTGGGCCCTTGTTTAACGTTTTTTTTAACGGGGGCCGCTTCGCGTTTTACGGGGGTTACTGTTATGCCGTTGACGGTATTGTCTTTCTTGGCGGGCGCGGCGGAGATTTCGTCGTCGTCAGGCAAGTGTTTAATCGGGTTAAAGCCGAGGGACTGTTTGGCGTCCATCGCTTTGTTGGCAAGCGCGTCGGGCGCTTTGTTGAAATTGCGCAGCACGTGCTTGATATGAATGGTAAACGGTGCGGCCAAGCGGCGGATAACCTGCATTCTGGCGGCCAAGTCGGGGTGTTTGATTTTGTATTCACCCAAGTATTGTTTGACGAGGAGCTGCGAGTCCGACTCGATAAAAAGCTCTTTGGCCCCCAATTCGGCCGATTTAATAAGTGCGAGTTTCAGCGCGGTGTATTCGGCTTGGTTATTGGTGCAGTGGGGCATAAAATATCCTTCCTGCGCCAGAATTTTGCCGTCTAACCCGCAGATGACGTAAGCCGCCGCTCCGAGGCCCGGGTTGCCGCGAGATCCGCCGTCTATATTAATTTTTACTTGCATAAAAGTATTATACCAAACTAAGGCTTATTCGTATTTCAGCGCGTCCACGGGCCGCAGTTTGGAAGCCTGCCACGCCGGATAGAGTGCAAACAAAAAACTGGTGACCAGCGCAATCAGCACCGACAACGCCACTACCCACCACGAAAACGTCATCTGGCTTGCGTCGGCGGCCATATACACTACGGCTGTATAACCCAGCAGCATTCCGGCAAACGAGCCGCATAGCCCAAGGAGCATTGATTCCACCAAAAACTGGGCCAGAATATCCCGCTTGGTGGCTCCGAGTGCGCGGCGTATGCCGATTTCTTTGGTGCGCGAGAAAATGACCGCCATCGTTACGTTCATAATGCCGATACCGCCTGCAATCATTGCAATAAGGCCTAAAAACAACATTTTTTTTAAGTCTGCCAGCGCGTCTTTTACGCGCATTCTTATTTCTTCGCGGAAAAAATTCGGCTGAGGTTTTTCATTTATGCCAAATTGCGAGCGCAGAAAGCCCACTGCGGCTGATGCGGCAGCGCGTGTAGTGCTTTCACTACCGGTAACGATACGAATTGTGGAAGATGAGTTGTCTCTCCAGCTAGGCTGAATATCATAATAGGTGGTATAGGGAATGTACATTTTTGGGGTATCTTCCCTATCTTGCGGAAAACGGAAATCATTTTTTATTTCTGGCGAGTGCAGCAACCCGATAACCGTGAATATTTCGTTATTAAAAAGAATTTGTTGGTTTAGCAAGTTGACGTGGGAAGTAAATTCGGTTATTTTTAATATTTTTTCTTGAGAATCCTCCCTGTTCCAAGTATACTCCTCCAAATATCTTTTTTGTTTTTCGTGGGGATATACGGTTAACAGGGCCACGCGGCTTTTGTTGGTGATATCTTTCCAGTTAATAAAACGCCCCTCCAGCCGGTACGCAAAACCGGAATCTTTCCAAGTGGGTAAAATGCCGGTATAAGTAAAACCTCCTATTTCCGTGTTTTTATACAAAAAGGAGTCAAAATAGTTTTCAGCGGGTGTAAAGGATAAAGACGTGTGCTCCGGCAGCATTTCTTTAAGTATGTAGTATTGCGTCATATCTAACGGATGCTCGGTCATTATGTCAATTCTGCCGGTGCCGGATATCTTTGCGGCACGGTCAATATCGCGGTAGCGCTGACTAAGCACGCTAAGTGTATAGAAGAACGTTGCTATGCCGATGGCAATAGCGAAAAAACTTAAAAAACTGCGCATTTTATGGCTGCGGATTTCCGTCCAGCCGGTGGAAATTAAATCAGGCAGTTTCATACAATTTTACCGTCCTTCATACGGATAATGCGGTGGGTGCTTTCTGCGATTTTCGGGTCGTGCGTTACCATAATAATCGTCATACCGTTTTGATTGAGGCTTAACAATAAATCCAAAATGTCTTTGCTGGCTTTGGAATCTAGGTTTCCCGTCGGTTCATCTGCCAAAATAAGAGACGGCCGGTTTACGAGGGCTCTTGCACAGGCCACGCGTTGGCATTGTCCGCCGGAAAGCTGCAGGGGAGTATTGTTTATTTTGCTTTCCAACCCCACACGTGCGGCCAGTTCGCGGGCGCGCGGCAAAATATCTTTGCGCGGTGTATCCGTATAGCGTATCGGAAGCGCGATGTTTTCCAATACGGAAAGTTTAGGCAGTAAATTAAACGACTGGAAAATAAAACCAATGTTTTCACGTCGGGTTTTGGAGCGGACATTATCCGTCATTTCGGCGGTAGGAACACCGTTTAAAAAGTATTCGCCTTGGTTGGGCTCATCTAGCAGCCCAAGCATATTGAGAAGCGTGCTTTTGCCGCACCCGCTGGGCCCCATAACGGAAACAAATTCGCCTTGTTTAATATGGAGCGATACGCCGTCCAACGCGCGGAAATTGTCTGCCGTGTGGTAAATTTTAACGAGGTTTTTGCACTTGACTACCATGATTCTCCATACGGAAGTACTGTCAGTACCTTGTCGTGTTCGGCGAGGCCTTTGGTTACTTCCACCAGTTTGTCGTTGGAAAGGCCCGTTTCTATTTCCGTTTTTTCGGTTTTGTTTCCGCCCAAATATTTAAATGCGTAGCTTTTGCCCTCTTTTTCAAAAAGCGCATTGGCGGGAATAACAAGTACGTTCTCTTTTTTCTGTACGGGTACGGTAATGGAGGCGTTTACGCCTAAAAGAATGTTTTGGTTTTCGCGCGGCAGTTCCACGATGACAAGAAAACCTTTGCTGTCACTCCAGCGGTTGCCGCTTTTTTCGGTTTGGGTGGAAACGTGGGAAACCGTTCCTTTTAAGGCTGGTACATCATTGCCCAGCGAGGCAATTTGTACTTCGGCAAACATTCCTTTTTTCAGTTTCATCACTTGCTGTTCGGATACATAAATGGGGATCTGCAGTATGTCCATATTGACGACGCGCAAAAAGCAGGTGGCTTTGTCTGCGGCATCATAGCTGCCGTTTAAAAATGTACCGAGGCGCGGAAGGGAAAGATCCCGTTCCGACAGATCTCTGTCATTATCGGAATCCAAACACTTGACTACGGTTCCGGAAGCTTCCGTATAAATGGGCATTGGTTTGTAGTCCTCAAATTCGTTGCGCCCGGGTTTTACAAGGCCGACTTTTTGACCTTTTTTGACGTACTCTCCTTCTTTAACGTACACAGCTTTTAAAATACCGCTGGGTTTGGAGGTGACTTTTATATCCTGCTTGGCCGTAACGGTGCCGGAAGATTTAAAGGTAATTTCTACCGTATCTTTGGTTACTTCCACCACGTCATTTGGGTCAATGACGTCCCCTTTTATCTTGGCAATTAAAGGTTTAACGCCATAAAACCAACCGCCCGCCAGTACGCCGGCGATTAATAACGTGAGAACCGTCCACTTAAAAAATTTTTTCTTCATATATTCTCCGGTTTATAATCGTAAATTTGCTCACCGAGTGCATAGCGGTAACGCAAGCGCGATATCGTCAGTTCGCATAAAAGCGTGGCGTAACTGACTTGCGCAGAAATCATTTCCTGCCGTGCGACGGTCAAGTCAGTCGCGCTCATAAGCCCGTTTTTATATTTTAACTGGGTGGCTTCGAACTTTTGTTCGGCGGCCTGCAGGCGGAGTTTGGAAATTTCCAAGCTGCGCATTTTAAGCAACAGCGCGTTACGCGCTTCCACCACCGCATCGCGCAGCGAGCGCAGGAATTGCTCGTATTCCAAATGCGCGTTTTCGTTGGAAAGGCGGATGTTTTGGCGGGAGCGGTATTTGTCCAGGTAGAAAAAACCGATGTCAAAGCTGATTCCGGCTGAAATGCCGTAGTTGTATTCCCACAATTCGTGCGAGTTGAACCCGCGCCCGGTGGAAGCGAACAAATCCACAAACACGGAGGGAAGCGTGTTTAAATTATCCAGCGTTTGGCTGACGTCGCTTTGGCGCAGGCGCAGGCGGCGTGTGCGCGCGTCGTAGCGGTGGGCGAGGGCGGCGGTAAGGTCTTGGTCCAGGCTGGGCAGGGCCGGTAAATCTTCCGAGATGGTTTCGTCCAGTTTGGCGGGGCGTTCCACGGGAAGGTTGAGAGCGATGTTAAAATTTTTGAGCGCGTTTTCGTAATCGCTCTGTGCGGAAAAGAGCGACAGCTGGCTGCTGCGGAAGTTGGTTTCGCTGGAGAGCAAGTCCGAACGGGTTTTAAGGCCGTTGTCGTAGAGGATTTTGTCCTGCTCGTACTGTTTTTGCGCCACTTGTAAATCGTCTTCGTACACTTTAAGCAGTTTTTCGCCCAGGAGCAAATTGTAATACGTTTGTACGGCTTCCAGCACGAAGTTTTGGACGCTTTCTTCGTATTCGATTTGGGAAATTTGCCAGTCCAGCGACGCGGATTTATAAGCCAGTGCGTCCTTGCCGGAGTTAAACAGGTTCCAGCCTCCCTGTGCGCGGGCGGAAGAATCCGCGTGGTTTAAATCGTCCCAGGACGAGAGCCGTCGGTAGCGATTATAGGTTTTGTCGGCGGTCGCGCTAAACGAAAAAGACGGCAAAAATGCGTTGGTAAACGCGTTTTTATACGTGTTTTGGGCGGATTTTAACGCGTTTTTTTGCGCTTTTAAGCGGGGTGAAGATTCCAAAAAGGCCGCTATATAGGTATCTACCGTAAACGCGGTGGTCAGCGTTTGCTTCCGGGCTAGAGCCGTTTGCGGCGTAAAATGGAGCGCGGCGGCGCTGACGGCACAGCAGGCGAGCAAGACTGCGGCGGCAAGTTTGCGCATAAAAAGGGTTTCCTCCGGGGAAGATAAGGTATTATATAACATTTGCTGTATAGAGAGAAGGAATTTCGTATAATTGAATAATATTATGAAAATAAGAAAACGGAAATTACATATTAAGTTAAAATGGGGCCTTCTGCCCGGCGTTATTTGTGCCATTGTGCTGGGGATTGTCTGCGGGCTTTTCTTTCCGGCGTGGCTGGTGCGCGGCGTGCTGACGTTTAACGGCCTGTTCGGGAATTTTTTGGGATTTATTATTCCCTTGCTTATCGTGGGTCTGGTGGCCCCTGGGATTGCGGAGTTGGGCCGCTCGGCGGGAAAACTGCTGTTTATTACGGCTGCGTTGGCGTATGGGTTTACGCTGGCGTCGGGATTTTTTAGCTACGCGGCGGCGGAACTGGCGTATCCGTTTTTGCTGAGCCCTGCGGCGCATTTGGAATCGTTTGCGGCGGTGGCGGAGTTGAAGCCCTATTTTACCGTAGCGATGCCCGCCGTGATGGACGTGATGAGCGCCTTGGTATTGGCGTTTACGCTGGGGCTGGGGATGTCCTCCATTCAGGGAAACCGCTTAAAAGGCATAATGCTGGATTTCCGCGATATCATTGATAAAGTTATTCTGCGCGTGATTATCCCCCTGCTTCCTTATTATATTTTCGGCATTTTTTTGAATATGACGGTAGGCGGACAAGTGGTGGCGGTGCTTGGAGTATTTGCCAAAATCATCGTGCTTATTTTTGCGATTACGGCGGTAATGCTTATATTGCAATTTGTTGCGGCAGGAATTGTTGCGCGGAAGAATCCGTTTCCAATGCTTAAAACGATGTTAGTGGCGTATGTTACTGCTTTGGGAACACAATCCTCTGCCGCCACGATTCCGGTTACGCTGAAACAGGCCGTTAAAATCGGCGTGCGCGAAGAAGTGGCCGGATTCGTGGTGCCCCTGTGCGCGACGATTCACCTCTCGGGCAGTACGATGAAGATTGTGGCTTGTGCGCTGGCGATTTTATTTATCGGTGGGCAGACGGTAACCTTTGCGCAGTTTGCCGGATTTATTTGTATGTTGGGCGTGACGATGGTAGCGGCCCCCGGGGTGCCCGGCGGCGCGATTATGGCCGCGTTGGGTGTTTTGCAAAGCATGCTGGGGTTTGGCGAAGCCGAACTCGGCCTGATGATTGCGCTGTATATTGCGATGGACTCGTTCGGTACGGCGTGCAACGTAACGGGCGACGGCGCGATTGCGGTTATCGTCAACAAAATTTATTCGCGCAAACATCCGCAGGGGGCGGGCTCTGCTTCCCCGCAAACGCCGGAAACAAACATCCAAGGCGTGCGGATAGGGTAAGTGAAATTTTTGCCGGAAAACGGGTCAATTCAAAAGAGGGTTGCCCCGCTTTTTCTTTTTTGATATACTTGCTGTGGTAGAGGTGTACTTTTAAAAATGAAAAATACGGGGCTTGTGGCCGCTATCGTGCAAATATTCACCCGTTAAGGAGAAAAAATGAAACTGTCTAAATGGATGTGCGTAAGCGCGTTTTTGGCTTTTGCCCCTTCGGGCTTTTGCCAATCGTCGTTATATGAGGCGATGTGGGACGGCCCAAAAGCCGTGCGCAAAGCCATTCATGCGGGGGCGAATGTAAATGCTCTTATCAATAACGACCGGACGCCACTGATGCTTTCCGCAGGAATTTGCGACGCCCGTATCGCGCAGGAACTGATTTCTGCGGGCGCGGACCTTTCCGTACAAAATAAAGACGGCCGGACGGCGGCGATGTATTGGGCCGCTTCCGGATGTAACGATAAAACGGTTTTACAAGTGCTTTCTTCGTTTCAGGGAGATGTAGTAAATATACAGGATAAAGGTGGCAATACTGCGCTGATGTATGCGTTGGAGTGTCCAAATCCGTTGCCCCGCGTAAAGGAATTGGTGCAAAACGGTGCCAAACTGGATATTTTTAACCAAGAGGGCGAAAACGCCGTTATTTTGGCGGCTAAGGGAAATTCTGAGTTAGCGCGCCAAATAGCCCGTTCCTCCCGCGAATTAGATGAAGCTCTTTATATTGCCGCTTATGCGCATAATTTACCTGCCGTGAAAGGCCTTTTGCGCGCCGGTGCAAACCCTAATTGGCGTTTATCCGAGGAAGATGCAATGCTGCTGTTGGAACGTTCCCTTGGGCCTAAAAACGAAGGAGTTTATGGCCCCCAAAATGCGTTACTCGCAGCCGCCTCAGCCGCGCGCTGGGCCGAGGATAACGGGGATTTGGTTGTTCGCGAAATCTATAACGCAGGCGGAACTCAAGGAGCAGAAGTGGCTTTTTTGGCTTCCGTATATTATCACCGTCTGGACGCTTTAGAAGAATTGTTGAAATATAATGTAAATATCTATGAGAGTTTCGGTTTCTACCGTAATGCGTGGTGGGCAGCTTCTAGGCAGAGGCGTCTGCGCGCCCATTCCAATTACCTAGAAGAGCGCCTGCGCGTAGGTAAGATTGTATCATTGTTGTTGGACGCGGGGCTTCCGGTTGATCAACGACAGAGTGATTCGCAAGGAGATACGCCTTTAATGCTTTTTGCCGCTTGGGATAGTGAATGCTTTTCTACTAAGGCGGTACACGTGTTGTTAAAGGGAGGAGCAAATAAAAATAAACGTAATAATGAGGGTAAAACGGCTTATGATATGGCCGAGTGTCCGGAGTATAAGCACATGCTTAAACCGGACGATGCGGGCCAGACGTCTGCCAAACGTAAATCTGGGGGCCGCAGCCCTGTGCGCTCAAGCGGTGCAAGACGCCGGTAAGTTAATTTTTACGGAAACGGGTCAATCCCAGCTAGGGGTTGACCCGTTTTTTTTTTTTGATAAACTGGGATTATCAACTCATATGAATAGGGGATATATCCCGTGCAGAAAAGCCTCGGATTTACGCTTATAGAGCTGTTGGTGGTCGTTTTAATCATTGGTATTTTAGCGGCGGTAGCGGTGCCGCAATACCGTAAGGCGGTGGCAAAGGCGAGAACCGTTCGTATCCTGCCGTTGTTGCGCGCTTTAGCGGACGCGGAAGAACGCTTTTATATGGCTAACGGGTATTATGTAACGGCGATAGAGGACATAGAGAGTTTGGATGTCGTTGTGCCTGACAAATATCTGCCTGACGGAAAAATGGCCCAATGGAAGATAAACGGTGAAGGCGTGGTCGCCCCGTATAATTACCTGGTGGATATGCCGCATGTAGGATATTTTTTTCATTATGGAAACACCAGCCATCCTATAAAAGGAAAGTTTTACTGCAACGGGTCCGATTCGGAGCTAAAAGCGGAGATTTGCCGCTCTCTGGGGGACCCCGTTTATTCCTGGACACCGCATTTTACGTATTGGTAAGCGGGTAACAGTATTTCATTTGTGCACCCCGCTTAGTAAACAAAATTTAAAAATGCCGTTGGCTGTTTGCCGTTAATGCGGCCATCAGATTGTCCATAAAAATCCATTTTTGGAATTCGCCTTTATGCACCCCTTTGGCCGGCAGTCTAAAAAAAAATTCAAGAACGACAACGGGCGGACTTGTCCGAGGCGGTTTTAGCCGAGTTGTCCGCCCGTCCTTTGAATTTTTGTTTTAGCGGCCCGGGGTGCGGGTCTTTTGGATACTTTTCTTCCCAAAGAAAAGTATCAAACGAGTCCTTGGTCCAACATTGCGTCGGCCACTTTTTTAAATCCGGCGATGTTCGCCCCCGCCATATAATTCCCTTTTAAACCGTATTCTTCGGCGGCAGATAAGCAGCTTTGGTGGATGCTGTTCATAATGCGGCGCAGATACTGGTCCACTTCTTCACGGGTCCAATACACGCGCATACTGTTTTGCGTCATTTCCAGGCCGGATACGGCTACCCCGCCTGCGTTGGAAGCCTTGCCCGGGGAATATAAAATGCCCGCGTGTTGAAACGCGTCCACTGCTTCGGGCGTACAGGGCATATTGGAGCCTTCGCATACGCATTTGCAGCCGTTTCGCAAGAGTTCTTTTGCGTCCTTTTCGTGCAGTTCATTTTCGCAGGCGGTGGGGCAGGCTACGTCACACGGGATGTCCCACGTTTTTTTGCCGGAGCGGAAATGGGCTCCTTTGAATTTTTTATCGTATTCGCGTAAACTGCCGCGTCGGACGAATACTAAATCTTTTAAGAAAGTCAGTCTTTCTTCGTCCACGCCGTGTTCGTCGTAAATGCTGCCGTCGTAATCCATAAACCCGACGACTTTCGCTCCTAACTGGGTTAGTTTTTCTATTGCGTAAATACCCACGTTGCCGCAGCCGGAAACAATGGCGGTTTTCCCTTTCAGTGAATCACCGCGCGTAGCCAGCATATTCTGGGCAAAATACGCCACACCGTAGCCCGTGGCTTCCGGGCGCAAAAGGCTGCCGCCCCAGTTGGGTTTCTTGCCGGTAAAAGCGCCCGTAAAATCGTTCGTCAGTTTTTTATATTGCCCGAACATATAACCGATTTCCCGCGCACCGCAGCCTAAATCTCCGGCGGGGATATCGGTATGATAACCGATGTGGTGGTAAAGCTCGTTGATAAACGAATGGCAGAAACGCATCACTTCGGAGGCGGACTTGCCGCGCGTATCAAAATCACTTCCGCCCTTTCCTCCGCCGAGCGGGAGGGTAGTCAAACTGTTTTTAAAGGTTTGTTCAAATCCTAGAAATTTAAGAGAGTCCTGCGTTACCGTTTCGTGGAAGCGGATACCGCCTTTGTACGGTCCCAGCGCGCTGTTAAACTGCACGCGGAACCCGCGGTTGACGTGTACACCGCCTTTATCGTCCTGCCACGGCACGCGGAAAATAATAATGCGTTCGGGTTCCACAACGCGTTCCAAAATCTTCTCCTGAATATAAACGGGATTTTGCTCCAACACGGGTTTTAAGGTGGTTACCACTTCGCGTACGGCTTGGTGAAAGACTTTTTGGGCGGGATCCTTCTTGGTTTGTGCGGCCATAAATTCGGTAAGATAAGCGTTCGTATCCATATTTCCTCCTTTGCGGCTGGTACCCCTATTATAATTTTCCGCCGCGCGAAAAGCAAGCGGACTTTTGCGGCGGAAAATATGCTATCATATACAAAATCTGCGCGCAGCTTGCGCCCGAGGAGAAACTATGAAGTTATCCGCCAATATGGAAGATTATTTGGAAGCCGTTTCTTTTTGCGCCAACGACAAGGGCGTCGCGCGCGTGAGTGATATCCGCGATATGCTGGGGGTAAAGGCTCCCAGTGTAACAGGCGCGATGAAATCTCTTGCCGAGGCAGGTTATGTGCGCCACCAACCGTATAGCGGCATTGAACTGACTGCCAAAGGCCGCCGCGCCGCGGAGGACGTTAAAAAACGCCACGCTATTTTGAGCCGTTTCCTGCGGCAGGTGCTGGGGGTCAACCCCAAAACAGCCGATATGGACGCGTGCAAAATGGAACACGCCGTCAGTCGCGAGACGCTTGAAAAGCTCCACGCCTATCTGCATAAACAAACCGGAACGGAAGAATAACGAAACGCTTGTTTCGTTTCTTTTTTACCATATCTGACAAAGGGAAAAAATTATGGAATCCAAAGAAGAAATGATTAAACAAATAAACGGGTTAATGGACAACGAGGAATATGAAAAGGCGCTGGAATTATGCAGCCGCGCGTTGGAAATATACCCGCAAGAGGCGGAACTCTATTTTTTAAAGGCGCTTGTTTTGTGGAACAAAAGCGAGGTGTTTACTCTGCCCCGCGAAGAATTTAGCGATTTACTGAAAAAAGCGACGGATTTAAATCCTCATTTTACGGAGCCGCACAAATTATGGGCTTACGCTAACTTGTTGTTGGGCTATCCGGTTATGGCGGAAACGGGATATACGCGCGCGATTGAGGCGGACCCCCAAGATTGGGAAGCATACTGTGAACGCGGCGAAGTAAGGGCACGCTTGGGGAAACATCAAGAAGCCATAGAAGATTTTACCGTTGCTATTAACTCGGGAATGGCTACAAACCGCGCTTATGCTATGCGTGCAGATGCCTACTTTGCTTTGCAAAATTATAACGATGCCGAAAGAGATTATTTGAAAGCGACTGAGTTAAAATCCGATTACGGCGGCGGTTATTTTGGTATCGGCCAAATCAGAATGGCGCAGAACAATTTTGCGTCCGCAATAGAGAATTTTTCCAAAACGATTGAGATGTTTCCCGATTACGCTCCGGCGTATGGAATGCGCGGCAACGCCAAGACCCAAACCGGAGATTTATTAGGCGCGTTGGCGGATTTTCAAAAAGCATTGGATTTATCTCCCGAGGACGAAAACGCATTAATCGCCGTGCAAACGCTTCAAAATGATTTGCTGTCGAAGGTACCGGCTGGAACCCATTATATGCGGGTAACGCTTAAAAACGGGCGGAAGGCGATGATTGTGCCCATAGACGGACAAATGACTACCTTTTACGAATTTGCACCGGCCAAACAAACGGCCGAAGCCGACGATGTACACGGTGAGCAGCCGGCGGAGCAAGCTCCTGCGGAAGAACAAGCGCCGGAAGAAACTGTTTCTGCGGATCCGGCCCGTGCCCGCGAACTGGGCAGGAAGTTAATTATGGAATGTGGATTCGGGCATTTGGATAAAGTGTGCGAATTGATTAATGAGGGGGCGGATCTTAATTTGGAACTGTTTAGCGAAACGCCGCTGTTAAAAGCGATAAAAGGCAAACACTCCGAAGTGATAAAAGCGTTGCTGGAGGCGGGGGCAGACGTAAATGCCATAACCAAATCGGGCAAAACTGCGTTGGACGTTGCCGTTACTTGGGAACATCCTTCTGTATTGGAAATTTTGTTGGCGCATACGGGGATAAATGTCAATCTGGCAGATAGCAACGGGAATACTCCTCTTATGACGGCGGCGAAAGCCGGAAAGCTGACC
The DNA here is from genome assembly GCF_051874775.1 of Candidatus Avelusimicrobium sp. Classification (GTDB taxonomy): domain Bacteria; phylum Elusimicrobiota; class Elusimicrobia; order Elusimicrobiales; family Elusimicrobiaceae; genus Avelusimicrobium. The sequence continues at coordinate 1,404 of NZ_JBJEGE010000039.1, read as the reverse complement.
GCGCTGAAAATGCTGCTTGCGGCGGGGGCGGATGCGTCCGTCAAAAATAAACGCGGCCAGACAGCGTTGGATTTAGCGCGCGCGTGCAACCGCGTGGAAGCGGCGGAACTGTTGGCCGCCGCCGGCGCAGCCGAGTAGTGCGTGGACGGAGATTTTTAAAGAGGAGGAACAGTTTTTGGGGTTCCTCCTCTTTTGTATTTGTTGCGGTATACATTCCCCTTAAATTTTCTATAATATAATTATCCTTAATTATACGGAGTGAATTGCATTATGGCAAAAAATAAGTATTCCCACACCGTTTTGCTGCCCAAAACGGATTTTCCGATGCGCGCGGGACTTGCGCAAAAAGAACCCAAAATTTTAGATTTCTGGAAATCCATTAACCTCTACGAAGCAATGCTGAAAAAGAATGAGGCGGGCAAACATTTTGTTCTGCACGACGGTCCGCCTTACGCCAACGGCAAAATTCACATCGGACACGCACTCGATAAAACGATTAAGGATATTATTATTAAAAGCCGCGCGATGACGGGTTACTATACCCCTTACATCCCCGGGTGGGACTGCCACGGCCTGCCCATTGAACAGGCCCTTTTAAAAGAGTTAAAACAAGACAAAAAACACATTACGGATGTTCCCGCCTTCCGTAAAAAAGCGCGCGAGTTTGCCGCCAAATTTATTGATTTGCAACGCCAAGGTTTCAAACGCTTGGGCGTGCAGGGCGACTGGGATAACCCGTACCTTACGATGGCTCCGCGTTACGAAGGCATTACCATCGGCGTTTTTTTGGATTTGATTGAAAAAGGCTACGTTTACAAAGGCCAGAAAACGATTACGTGGTGTTCCCATTGTGAAACAGCTTTGGCCGATGCAGAAACCGAATATAAGGATATTTCTTCTTCCTCTATTTACTTACGTTTTAAACTGGTGAATCCGGACCAAAAAATTCTGGGTGGTTTGGATTATACCAAACCCGTCAGTCTTGCCGTATGGACGACCACGCCGTGGACGATTCCCGCCAACTGCGCAGCTGCCGTTTCCAATACAGAAGATTATGCCATATTAAAAGACGCCAAAACGGGTGAATACTATATCGTAGCCGAAAAACTGGCCGAAGAATTTTTAAAGAACACGGAGCTGGATTGCACGCAGGCTGGTAAAGTGGCCGGCGCCGATTTGGTGGGAATGAAGTATTATCATCCGCTGACGCATAAAGAAAACCCCGTTATTTGGACGGATTTTGTAACGATGGACGCGGGTGTGGGTGTGGTACACACTGCCCCGGGGCACGGCGAAGAAGACGCCGCTGCCGGTAAACAATGGGGGCTGGAAGCGTTCTGTCCTGTGGATGAAAAAGGTTGTTATACCAAAGATTCCGGTATTTTTGAAGGGATGCACGTGTTC
>NZ_JBJEGE010000038.1:0-5232 GCF_051874775.1 Candidatus Avelusimicrobium sp. | reverse complement strand
TGCGTATCGGCGCGAAGTATGAGCGAACGCTGAAAGTCTTGGAGTTAAGCAAAAAAATTGCGCCGCATATTCTTACCAAAACGGGGGTTATGGTAGGGCTTGGCGAAACGGACGCGCAGATTAAAAACTTGATGAAAGATCTTCGCGCAGCAGGCGTAGATTTGCTGACGATCGGGCAGTATTTGGCGCCGTCATCTGCGCACTATCCCGTGGCGCGTTACCCCGAGCCGGAAGAATACCGCGCGTGGGAAGCGTATGCGTTGTCCCTGGGGTTTAAAGGGGTAGCGAGCGGCCCGCTGGTGCGCAGCAGTTATCGTGCGGGTGCATTGTATGCACGGGCAAAAGGAATTTCCGTTTGCGCGGATAAATAGGGTATAATAAACGTATGAAGAAACTTTTACTGTTGTTTCCCGCCGCTTTTTTAGTATGCGCTTGTTCCGGAATGCCGCCCGCGTGGTGGAACCCGGGCAATACGTATTCCAGCACGTCGCGTCAAACGGTCTCTGATGAAAAACCGCGCGAACGCGTGATTACGCCTTCGGCTATTGAACAAATGCCAGCGGAAGAAAATATATCCGTGCCGGACGAAAGTTTTGAAGAAATGATTTTAACGCCTTTGCAAGATGAGGAAACCGAGAACGACACGGGGGACTCGTCGGCACAGAGTGTGCCTCAAGAGGAAAATACTTTGCCGCCGCCCAGCGTATTGGAGTAATAGCGGCTGATGTTAACTTGCGATTTACGCACAAGGGACGGAAAGCTATTTTCCGTCCGTTCTTGCTCATCAGGATAAACATAGATTCCGGATGACAACCTTCCGAAATGGCGATAAAACACAAATTCGTTTCCATAAATCGGCGATCCTCAGGGTATGGCCCGCAGAGGGGGCAGGCACATCACAAATAATAATTCCGATGCGCCGTCGGGAGTTGATTATTTTTCTCTCTATAAAATACGAAAATAAGAATATGGCTAAATTAGTAAGAGGGTCCCGCGATATTTTTGAACCTCAATCCAAAAATTTTACCGAACTGGAAAATTGTGCCCGCGGCGTGCTTTCCCTCCACGGTTTTGGCAAATTAAGCTTGCCGGCCGTGGGACTTAAAGAGCTTTTTATTAAGTTGCCGACGAGACGACAGCCGCCGTGCAAAAGAACGGTAGCAAAAAATCTTGGGCGTTTGGGACTTGTTTTTGTAAGGAGTGTAGACTATAATATAAAGTAGAGTTCCCCGTGTTTACACGCAGGGTAGTCTTTTAAGTATCAATAAAACATATAGTATATATTGGAGACCTTATATGCGCAAACTTACTTTTATCTTATTAGTGTGTGTATTATGTCCATCTCTTGCCGGTGCGTGGGGATTGCTGCCCCAATGTGTAACCCGCGGCCCGAACGGAGAAAATAAGCCGTCGTGTTTGGGGGAGTCTTTCGTAACGGCGGGCACCGTGCCGTGTTTGGAGGTAACTGTGAACGATTTGAAAAAACGTTCAGGAGCGGAAGGGGCCGCCCTGCGGAGCAATTTGCGCGAGTCGGTTCAAAAAGCATTTGATTCGTGGATAAACACTGTCCGCGATACAATTAAATCCTCCGGCCGCGAAGCTGAGTTTGCCGATTTTTTGCAGTCTTTTCCCTCTGCCATAGAGGTTCGCGTTCAGGGTGCCGCTGCGCTGCCTGATACTGAACCGGAGCAAAAAACCAAACGCCGCCGTAAAAAAGATCCGGTGCCGCCAGCTCCGTCCCGTCCTGTTTCTACGGATAAAACGTGTATGAACTTAACGTTGAAGGTCGGTTGGGAACGCGGTTATGACGCTCGTGTCTGTGCGGAGGCTTCTGCGGTAGATAGCGTTATTAACTGGTATACACATTACTTTGATTATAACGTTGGGACTCGTGGACGGAGCCTAAGCAAGTGCCATATTAAATCGGATAAACTGCTTCCCCACGAAATCGGGCACTTGTTGGGCTTGGCTGATTTATATGATAATGAATTGGAAAGGGAGGCCGAAGACCTGGTAATTGTGCGGGATTTTTCACTTTTGAGGATGGGGATTAAGAGCAGCACTATGGAACAGTTTTCTATTATGACGTTAGCTGACAAATTGTCCCGCATCGGCTGCGACGATGTGGAAGCCATTATTAATATGGCAGATTTAATGGCTGTCAAACGAGGTACGGTTTCTGATCGCGTTAAAAACGGGTGGAAAAGTTTTTGCCCCGACTATTCCTCTTTTCGCTATGCTTATGGACAGCCCTATAGAACGGCGGATGAACTTGAGGAAAACAAAGAACGTATTGATGCGGTGTTATTTTTTGAACAATCTTACTCAAAATGGAATGCAGAATATAATCGGTTGAACGCAGAAATACAGACGTTGAACGCCCGTGTGGATACTGCGCCTCTCCCGTTAAAAACTGCTAATTTGATGGATTCTGCCAAGGTAAACTATTTAGAGGATCTTCGCTCGAAAGTTCGGGCGTTGGCTAACAAGTTGGAGCGTCAGGACCCCACAAAACCTATTTTGGAAGAATATAAGCAACTGTTGGGTGAGGAGAAAAAACTAAACTCTTTTTACGACCCAGCAGTGTTGGCCACATATAGACCCCACCCTGTGCATTTAGAGAAAGCCGTAGCCAAACAGCCCCATCACTGCATAAAGTGTGGTAAGCTGATTCTGCCGGAAGATGAGGGGACTGCGACGATAAGGCGTCATACCGTTTATTTTCACAGCCCTCAATGTCTAGATGGAAACAACCGGTTGCGGATTGTTCCAACACAATTAAACACGTATGTCAAAAAATACGGATACGACCGCGAAAGAAAAGCGGCGCCTGCGTTGACGTATGGAGAACTTGAGGCACAAGCCCTAAAAGAAAGCATTAGCTTGGCTATGGGTAACGCTGATGTGGGGGATCCGTTGCGGAAACCGACTGTATCAGGGGCGGCGGGCGCGGCGCCTTTGGCGGGTAACACTCGCGTGGCTAAACCCGCAGCGCAACCAGCAGCCCATACTTCGGCTAAACCCGCAGCTAAGCCTGTAGTTAAACCAACAGCCGGAACTTCGGTTAAACCTGCAGCAACCCCGCGCGTTGCAAAATCTGCGCCTAAACCAGTAGTGCAACCAGCAGCCCATACTTCGGTTAAACCAGCAGCGCAACCAGCGGCTAAAAAATCAAGTGATCCTCTCGCCGTCTCTGTTCCAAAAGTAAAAAAGTGTTATATTTGCGGACAAGAATTGTCAGACGGTGCATTTTATGCCTTTGCCGAAAGCAAATTGGTGCATAAACACAATGAGTGTGCGGTTCGTGCATTTGTGCAACATAATAAAACGGACGAAGAAAGCTTAGCACGCTATGAAAGTTTTTATTTCTTAAATGTTCCGCAGGATGTAGAGCAGGCGAAAGCCGATTTGCGACATTTGGGTATTACATTGGCGGATGTGCGTCGTTATAATAATCAAACCGCCTTGTTGTTAGAGGAACGACAACGTCAGCTTCAAGAACTCTCCGCAACGCTGGAGAAACGGCAGCTGGCTAGTCAAAAATGTTCCGGTTATCTGGTGGTAACTGCAGATGACATAACACGTTTTGAGACAGAAAATAGCAAAGCGTTGGCTGCTATTTCCAAACGGGAAAAAGCAGGGAAAAAGCTGACGGATAAACAAAAGCGTTTCAAACGCCGTCTTGCTCGGATGAAAGCGGATAAAGTGCTCACGGATTACTGCCGTGATGCCGGACTGTAAAATAAAAGACGGTGATATTATAAAATTCTCCCTGCTGTGGAAATCCGCAGCAGGGCGTTCTTTATCTAACATATTCCCCTGTATAGCAGGGGCCTTTACATAAAAATAGCCCCTCGGTTATCTAAACCGAGGGGTTTAACTATTACTCATCTTTACTCCTTTACTTCTCCTCTTTGCGTCTTGCCGGCCGGTACTGGGATTTATGCCGCGCCTCGTGTCCGGTTATCCTCCAAGCAATCTATGGCGGAAACCCGACGACAGTCGTCTTATTCGCTTACAGGCGTGAAGCGGCAACCGCGCCCGCTCACCCCTTACCGCTTTACGACGTCCCACGAAACGGAAACCGCAAATGGAAAAAACAACGCTTAATGCACCGTTTTCCCCGCCGCCGTAACATCTGGCTCTGCGCCTTCCAAGCACCCGTCCGATTCTTGACGAACCGTTCTAGCCGTCCGAGCACGCAGGCTAACTTCTTCCGGCGCTGCTGCCGTTTCTTTTGCGGTAACGATCACCGCTACCGCCATCCGCGTACTGCTAGGGGCGACACCCAGTCGAACCCAGCGGATAAACTGCTTATCAGTTAGTATAATCGGATTTACAAAATTGTCAAGGGGTTGACCCGTTTTTTTTTTTTGATACATTTTCTCTAGCGGTTGATTTTTGGCTGGATACTTACTGTCCTATAAATAAGCCTTTAAATCAGATTGCTAAGGAGTTTTATATGAAAAAAGGTTTTACTTTAATCGAATTGCTCGTTGTTGTATTGATTATCGGGATTTTATCAGCCGTGGCCTTGCCGCAGTATCAAAAGGCGGTAGAGAAATCACGCGTAGCCGAAGCGCTCAGTTTGCTTAAAAGTATTCAAACCGCCGCCGCGGTATGTGCATTGGAAAAGGGCGACAGTATCTCTTGCAGCTTGGAAGATTTATCTATTGAATTAAATAGTTTGGATTGTGCGGCAGATGATGATACTTTTTGTATGGGTAAATATTACTCATATAATTTTGATGAAGGAATAGGCAATCCGTATGTATGCCCGGAAGACAATTGCAGTTCGTATTACATTCAGCTGGTGGGGGATCCTAATGGAAATCCCGGCTTGGTACCCTATTCCAATAAACGCATTTGCGTTGGACGGGATAAAAAAGGACTGGCATTATGTTCTTCTTTGGGCGGGAAAAAGTTGAGTTCGAATTCTTCCCAAACCATTTGGGAATTTTAGATTTTATTATGCATGTAAACTGCCACGGGCTTCCGCCCGTGGCAGTTTACAGTATTTATTTCTACTATTTGACTTGCTGTTTGAGAAAATGTGTCAGATGAAATTAGAAATATAATTGTTGGGGCAGAAACCTCAATATACCGGCTATGTTTCGGTGCAAAAAATTTCATCTTATGTTTTTTATAAGCTTGTGAAAAAATAATTTTTATTATACAATATAAGAAAAATTTTGAAAAAGTAACAATTCTAATTCAGATTTGTTTATGTAG
>NZ_JBJEGE010000037.1:0-5799 GCF_051874775.1 Candidatus Avelusimicrobium sp. | reverse complement strand
TCTTTTTCTTTCGAAAAGAAGCAAAAGTTTACCTTACTTTTTGTATCGACAAAAAGTAAGCAAAAAACTCGCAGGTTGCACCCATAAAATCCAGTTCCGTACGGCGCACTTTACAACTCGCCTGCGGCTCAAACAAATAAAATGCTTTCTCTGTACGGAACAGATTTTATAGACGGATTAAGGCCTGCAAATAACGACAAAAGACCTATCCTCTATATAGGTCTTTTGGCCGTTTATTCTTCGCCCTATTTATGCTATTCTAACCATATGAGAAGATATCACTTACTTCGTGCAGCAACCGTCTTTATATGTTTCCTCTTGTCTCTTTTTTTGACAAACCAATCGCCCGCTTGGGGCCAAAAAGGTAAGGCCGCAAAAAATCTGCTCCAACTTCAAAAACACAGCAGCAAAGCGTTACAACACGCCGGAAAAACCAGCAGAATAGTAAAAACTCCTATATCCATTTCCGTTGAAGTGCAACTTTTGCGTACGACTTCTGCCCGCATACGGATTCCAAAAATTCCGGAATCAAAAATCAAAACAATATTAACCGACAACCCTAACCCCACTAACGCGCTTGAGCAGTTATGGCTGATGCAAGAGAAGCACCGCTTTGCTCCTTCGTTCGACCTTTTGGCAATGCAGTACTATATCAAACATTTCGGGTTGGTCACCCCGCACCTAAATAAGCTGTTTAAAAGAGTCTCCCATTTAAACAGCCGAAAAGTGGAATCCAGATTTATCGCGCGTATGTCTTTTCTGAAGACAAACCAACAAACGATTTTAAATGAAATTTTTAATTATAAAATTTCAAAAACCGATATCCGTATGCGTTACACGGCGGACGTCGATAACATAATGGAGCAAAATTTCAACGCGAAAAAACTTGTTTTATCCGTGGAAAGCAGAATGTCCCCCATGGAGCAAAAAGACTTTTCCGTCCGGCACGTAAACGCGCACAGCGTATTTAAAACCCCAAAAGGAGAATACGGAGTCTACCAATATATGGGCCCGACGGATTTAATACCCAACCTGTACAAATACTTACTTAACGGCAAAAACAAACACGCGCCCGTTACGTTGGTGTTTGACGAAGAATCCCGCTCCCTTGCGATGTACAACGAAGATAAAACGCTCTGGCTACGCATTACTCCGCACGAATACGCCAACCCCAAAAAAATTCACATTCATTTAAACGAATACCGCACCGTCGCGTTTATGGATGCGGACGGAATCACACGCAACGAAACGGTTAACGTCAACCTTTCCATTCCGGTTTTGCAGGGCATTGTGCTTCCCTCACATCCGCAGCAGGCCCAGCAGTTTTTGTACGAAAAATTAGTGCTTCATCCCGTTAAAAATCTGCAAGGAGATAAACACGTTACCATCGAACGCCGCGCTATTTTTTAACCGAAAATCCGGCGCATACCGCCGGCGAATTGCTATAATGGGAATATGGAAAACAGTTTGTTTAATTTTGATAAACGCCAAGCGTTAACTTTGGAAACCAATTTTCTTTTGGGTATCGACGAAGCCGGCCGCGGCCCGCTGGCGGGGCCCGTGGTGGCCTGCGCGTGTTATATTCCCCCCTCTTTAACCGCTTTCTTCCAAGACGTAAACGACAGTAAAAAATTAACGGAACGCAAACGCGACGAACTGTTTGACCGTTTAACCCATGCCGATATTTTATACGGCGTAGGTTTTGCCACCGCTGCCGAAATTGACCGTTTGAACATTTTACAAGCCACCTTTTTGGCGATGCGCCGCGCCGCGCAAAAATTTTTAAATATCCCGGGGGCGGTTGCACTCATCGACGGGCCGCTGCCCGCGGCGGACCTGACTATCCGCCAACAACCCGTGGTGGACGGAGACGCAAAATCGCTCGTCATCGCGGCGGCCAGCGTAATCGCCAAAGTAACGCGGGACCGTTATATGGCCACGCTTGATAAACTCTATCCCAATTACGGTTTTGCCGGACATAAGGGCTACGGCACCGCCAAACACCTGCAGGCTCTGCGGGAATTGGGCCCGTGCAAGGAGCACCGCCGTTCTTTTGCTCCCGTACGCAAATTGATTACGCCCACGATTTTACCGTGAATACAAAAGCTATTGGAACGCAAGGCGAAGAACAAGCCGCCCGCTATCTGCAAGCAAAGGGGTGGAGTATATTGGAACGTAATTTTTCCGCCCCCTACGGGGAGCTGGACCTTGTTGCCAAAGACGGGAAAACGCTTGTATTTGTAGAAGTCAAAACGCGCGCCTACAGCGCCTATGGCGGCCCGCTGATGGCCGTTACTCCGGCCAAACAAAAACGCTTGGCGTTGACCGCTGCGTCATACATTAAAGCCAAAAGCGTAAAATGTGACGGTATCCGATTTGACGTGCTATGCGTCCTGCCGCAAGGAATCGAACACGTGCCAAACGCGTTCTCCCCCGAACGGACGACTTTATAGGAGGAAGTTATGACCCAACTTGATCAGGTAAAAAAAGCAGCCGCCTACATCTTAAAAAAGACAAAAAACTTCAAGCCGGAAATCGCCCTCATCACGGGGTCGGGATTAGCGGGTTCCATTCCGCCGTTGGAAAAGGAAATTAAAATTCCGTATTCTTCCATCCCACACTTTTTAAAAAGCACCGTTCCCGGGCACACGGGCAACCTCGTTTTCGGGGTCTACAAAGGCCGCAACATCGTGATTATGCAGGGACGTTTTCACTATTACGAAGGCCACCCGATGAAAGATTTGGCTCTGTCCATCCGCACGTTAAAACAGCTGGGCGTGGAAAAACTGCTCGTTTCCGCCGCCGTAGGTTCGATGGATATGAAGCTAAAACCCGGGTCGCTGTGCGTTTTAAAAGACCACATCAATTTTATGTGCAACAATCCGCTCATCGGCAATCACGATCCCGCCTTCGGGCCGATGTTCTTTGACCTTTCCGAAGCGTACGACAAAACAATGCGCAAAACCGCGTTGGCTGCCGCAAAAAAAGCGGGTATCAACGCGGGCGAAGGCGTTTATCTGGCCGCCACCGGCCCGAATTTTGAAACGCCGTCGGAAATCAAAATGTTCAAAAAATGGGGTGCAACTGTCGTCGGTATGTCCGTCGTGCCGGAAGTGCTTGTTGCGCGCCAGTGCGGGATTTTGGTGCTGGGCCTCGCTTGGGTAAGCAATATGGGCTGCGGCATTGAGAAAAAACCGCTCTCCCACGCGCAAACCATCAGCGAAACGAAAAAGATTGAAGGCAAATTCAAAAAATTGTTGGAACTGTTGTTCGTCAAATTATAACTAACGCTTCCCGCGCGGAAGAAACGCCGCGCGGGATTTTTCCGTTCTTATGGCAAAAGACATTAAACGCCTCGGTAAAGAAACGCTCGTTTACGGTACCTCCACGGTGCTCGCGCGTTTGCTTAATTTCTGCCTCGTTCCCTTTTATACCTACTATTTACTGCCCGACCAATACGGAATTGTAGCCACCGTATTTGCGGCGGTGGCCTTGTTTAACGTTGTATTTTTATTTGGAATGGACCAAAGCTACCTGCGCTTTGCCAGCGACGCGCCCGACAAAAGCAAAGTGTTCCGCCAATGTTTTTACGGCGTGCTGTTAAACGGCATCGTATTGGGGCTTTTGTTATGGCTGTTTGCCGCGCCCGCGGCGCAGCTTATCGGCATTCCAGTTGAAACTGCGCCGCTTATGCGCTTGGCGGCGGTCATTTTACTGCTGGACGTGCTAAATATGATTCCGTTTACCAAACTCCGCTTGGAACGGCGCGCGTGGTATTTTGCGGGCGTGAGGACGGTATCCATTATCGTAAACGTATTATGCAATATCGTATTTATTGCGCTGTTACACCGCGGCATTGAATCAATTTTATGGGCCAACGTGTTTGCGTCTTTGGCGTCCTTATTACTGTTAAGCCCGATTGTATGGCAGGAACTCAAGCAAGGCCGCGCGTTTGAATTTGAACCCAAGCTGGAAAAAGAACTCTTTACGTTTGCGTGGCCGTTTGTACCGGCGGGAATCGCCAGCCTTTTGGTAAGCGTTATCGACAAACCGATTTTGGTGCGCTTGGTGGGGCCGGAGCAAGTGGGCGTGTATCAGGCCAATTTTAAAATCGGCGTATTTATGATGTTGATTGTTTCTATGTTTGACCAAGCGTGGCGGCCGTTCTTTCTGGCGCACGCCAAGGACGCGGACGCCAAAGAAACTTTTGCACGGGTACTGTCGTGCTTTGCGGCGGCGGCATCGTGGTTTTTGCTGGGCCTTACGCTTTTAATGCCCCTTATCATCAAAAGCAATCTGTTTGGGAAGTTCCACTTAATCGGCCCCGCGTATTGGGGCGGAATGCACATTATTCCGTTTGTGCTCACGGGATATTTCTTCTACGGGATGTACATCAATTTTATGGTCGGCCCTGTGCTGACTAAAAAAACAAAAGTGCTGATGTGGATTACGCTGTTGGGCGCGGCCGTCAGCATAACGACTAACTTAACATTGGTACCGCATTTGGGGATTATGGGGGCAGGCTGGGCCGTAATGTTCAGCTACGCCGCGATGGCGTGCGCGCTGTTTTGCTTTACACAAAAAGTTTACCCAATCCGTTACGAATACGTCAAACTGCTCAGTATACTGCTCGTATGCACCGCTACAGCTTGGGTATGCTATTGGACGGGTCGGTTCAGCTTTAGCGCACAGCTGCTGACGAAACTCTTTTTGCTGACGCTGTATCCGCTTTGGATGTGGCTGATTATTAAAAAAGCGCACTAAAACGAATATACATCCCAGCCGGAAATATAACCTTCTTTTTTCCCTGCGAAAAAGGAATATATCCCCCTTATTACGGTTTGGCGGCTTTACTCCTCTGTTGCGTCATCCCGTAAGGTTGTAGTACGGGATCTCGACGTTATAAAACGACAGATTCCCAATAGAAGCATTCGGGAATGACGTACGTGGGAAAAGCCGCCAAACCTAAAGTTACCCTATGTTATCAAAAAAAAAAAACGGGTCAAGGCATTCCCGAAGCACCCGCTTAACGAATATAATAATAGTTGGTTACACCGTCCCACGAAAAAGGTTCCCGGTCGCTCATACTCTTGCAAATCTTGTTTGTAAACTCAGCTGTTTTCAACGCCAAACACAAGGGTGGAGTACTATCCGCATAGAACCTGCGATACCAAACACCGTCCTTAGTGTAACACACTACGGAAGCACTTGACCATGCGCTACCCGATGAACCCGCATTAAGAGAACACTCCACTGTGGGAGTAATAACGTTACTGCCGGACAGCTCCGCGCCGGGAAAGGAAATATCCAAATCTTCCATGCTGTACGCCCGCTCCCCATTCGCCATATAATATATCTGCTGGGCCTTATAGATGGCATCCGCCATAGCTATCGCTTCCGTATAACGCGCTTTTGCCACCGCCACACGGTATTGGGGAAGCGCCACCGCGGATAATATGCCGATAATAAGCACAACGACTAACAGTTCTATTAACGTAAATCCCTTTTGATACATGGAATATATCTCCTTACACAAAGAATTATCCCCATGGTATCAAAAAAAAAAAACAATACAACCCTCTTATCGGAAACAAGAAAACCGCCTAATAAACCACGCCGTGCAGATTAGAATAACATTGTAGACGATTATATGATTTTTCAAAACCGCTCCGTATTGCGCGGACGAGTTGGGGCGCAGCGTAGTGGTAATTACGTAAGCCCCAAAGTACGCGCAAGACAGCAGGTTTTGGAAAATTGTTTATCCTAATAAGCAAGAACGGGCAGAAAAATACTTTCTGC
>NZ_JBJEGE010000036.1:0-32815 GCF_051874775.1 Candidatus Avelusimicrobium sp. | reverse complement strand
TAACTTTGCGTTCCCTTGCCACTCGGCGTACCTAGCAGTACTTCCTCGGGCAACTTGCAACGCAAATTTAGCGCAAATCTGATTCAGCAGCCGAAGCTATGCAATGTTATTCTAATCTGCACGGCAGTTGAATAACGACGGTTGTTTATTTAGACCGCTCCGTTCCATCGTTATGTTTGAAGGCTTCCTCCCGCCGTCATTCCGGCCGTGGAGCCTTAAGTCCAGAATTGGGGCCGTTTTCCCTTTAACCTTCATCCTGAACTGATGCTTTTTCCGCTAGGCGTCATTGCGCAGGGTGCGGCGCGCAGGGTGCGGGATTTTTATATAATTCCTATATGGTACAGTTAAACAGGCCGCATATCGGCATTTTCGGTAAAATGAACGCGGGCAAAAGCTCGCTTATAAATACGCTGACGGGGCAGGATACGTCCGTGGTTTCCGCTCAGGCGGGGACGACGACGGACCCCGTCAAAAAAATTATTGAGCTGTTGGACATCGGTCCCGTTACGCTCGTAGATACGGCGGGGGTGGACGATACTTCGTTACTCGGTCAAAAACGCGTCAAACGCACCTTGGATTCGCTGGAGCAGGTGGACCTGGCTGTTTTGGTGTTCTCGGGCGAGCTGGACGCGTATGATCAACAATTAATGGCCGCTTTTTCGGCACATAATATTCCGTTTTTTTTGGTACATAATAAAAGCGACATTCAAAAATTACAAACGGAAATCAAGGGGACGGACGTGTTGGAATTTTCGTGCAAAAAACCCGATCTGCCCGCCCTTTTATCGTTAATCAAAAAACATCTGCCTCCCTCTTCACACGCACCTTGCGGAATTTTGGACGGATACGTTCAAGCGGGGGACGAAGTGGTGTTGGTTATTCCCGTAGACGCGTCCGCTCCGGCGGGACGGTTGATTTTGCCGCAGGTGCAGACGATTCGCAATTTGCTGGATATCGGGGCGGCGGCCGTGTGCTTGAAAGATACGGAACTGGCCGCCTATTTAAAAACGCATACGCCTAGTTTAGTGGTAACGGATTCGCAAGCGTTTAAGTTTGTTAATTCCGTCGTGCCGCCGCAAATCCCGCTGACGAGTTTCAGCATTTTATTTTCCCGCCAAAAGGGAGATTTTGAAGCCTTTTTAGCGGGCACGCGGGCGATAGACGCTTTGCAGGACGGCGATAAAATTTTGATTATGGAGTCTTGCTCCCACACCGTCAACAAGTGCGACGATATCGGCCGCACCAAAATCCCCGCGTGGCTGCAGAAATACACGGGTAAAAAACTGGAGTTTACCGTATTAGCGAATTTGGACGCGCTGCCGGAGAATTTATCTCGGTATAAACTGGCCGTACAATGCGGCGGGTGCATGGTTACGCGGACGCAAATTCTGCGCCGTTTGGAAAAACTGCGTGCGGCGGGAGTTCCCGTGTCCAATTACGGAATGACGATTGCCTTCTGCCACGGAATTTTTAACCGCGCGACCGAGATTTTCCGTTGAAAATAGCGTATTTCCGGAGGCTTCGAAAAAAGTTATAATATAATTAAGATTAATTCTTAATAAGCCCTCTGGGCAAAGGAGACGATATGTTTAGCAAAAAAATGGAAGAAGCGTTTAACGCGCAAATTAATGCGGAATTTTATTCGGAATACTTGTATTTGGCGATGAAATCCCACTTTGAAGAACTGCATTTGAACGGATTTGCCAACTGGTTCGGCGTGCAGGTGCAGGAAGAACACGCGCACGGGATGGGAATGTACGATTATGTGCACGAACGCGGCGGAAAAGTTACCTTGGCCGCTATCGAAAAACCAGAACTGAAAGGTACCGACATTGTGGCGGTTTTTGAACAGGTGCTCGCCCACGAACAGTTGGTAACCTCCAAAATCAACGGACTTGTCGATGTGGCGGAAGAAGAACACGACCGCGCGGCGCTGTCGTTCTTGGACTGGTATATTAAAGAACAGGTGGAAGAAGAAGCCAACGTTCGCCAACTGATTGCCACTTTGAAACTCATTGGCGAAGACAAAAAAGCCCTTTTGATGTTGGACCGCGAACTGGCCGCCCGCACGTTTGTGGCGCCCGTTATCGGCTAATCACAACGGCAGTTTTTGGAAGGATACAAAGAGCAGAACGGAACAGTTTTGCTCTTTGTTTTTTTTGCCGTCATTTTGGAGGGGGAGCTGTGGGGAACGGCGGGGGCGGTCGGTCTTTTAGGTTAAGTATTCATCCCGTGTCAGGCTATCGTACGTGTGCCGGAAATGCGTGTGTGGAGCTGGGTTTGACCAAATACGCTTCCAATAATAACACGATTTGTTCGTGCGGCGGCGGTTATAAAGACAACTGTTACTACGCCGATTAAGTAATATCAAAAATAATGAAAACAAGGCTTCTTTTGAAACGGAAAGAGGCTTTGTTTTTTATATATTTTACAGAATTAGTTGGGTGGCATGCTAGGTGTTTTACGGCGTGTAAAAATAATCTGTTTTGAGGGTTGCCAAAGGATATTCCCTTCGTCAAACTACAAGAAAGGGAGGGGGTATGAAAATAGTATTTAAGCATAAGGTGTGGTGGGTGGTACTGGCGTGTTTGGCGTGCGGATTTTTTGCTTCGCGGTTGTTGTCGGCGCAGGCTCCTTCATTTGAAGCCAAACGCTCTGCGCTTCCCGCCCGATTGGAATTATTGCGGGAACGTATGGATCAGGCCGGCGGGAAAGAGGCTAGCTTGGCACTACTGCTTGCTTCGCGCAACAAAGCGGCGCGGGTGGTGTGCAGTACGGTGTTGGTATATCAAGAATATCCGCGGGAACGAAAACTGGCCGTTTTACTTGCGGCGATGGTACGTTATAATGAGCATCTGGCAATGCTTCAAGGGGTACAGGACGAAATGCTTAAACGCTCTTTGTTACAAGTTCCGGCGGAATTGGAAGAAATGGACGGATTTTTTTCCGCTTTGGAGGAATTGGAAAATATGTCTGCGCCGCAGTTTAAAAATGCGGTGGACGGTGCTCTGCGCGCAAAAGAGGTAAATGTGGCAGCGTCGGCAGCCGTCCGGCAGGTAAAACAACAGTTGAACCAAACCTCGCAAGCGGACAGAGACTGAAAGCTTGTTTCCTCTTTTTAAAACGGCGCGCTTGAAGGCGTGCCGTTTTTTGTATCGTTTCGGGGGAAAAAGTGCTTTAATTGCAAGCGTAAAAAAACTACAATATTAAAAAGTATTTTTGGGGCAAGATATGCTTAATCTTACAAAATCCGCCAAAGAAACCATTTATATGAAGATTATCCGCGTGCTGTTAGCGACGTGTTTTCTTGTCGTTCCGCTCGTGTTTTTTACCGATTTGACAGCCAATCCGTTTTTTGCACAGAATGTGCTTTTATATGTTCTTTTGTCGTTGATTTGCGCCACATTGGCGTTTAAGTTTTTGCGTTCCAAAGACATTGATTTTACCAAGACATTTTTTGATTTGGCTTTTTTTGTTTACGTTCTTTCTTTGGCGGCAGGTTGGCTGTCGGCTCTGTCATCTGCCCCGCAGGTGCTTAGGCAAACGATGTTTTACGGCCTGTTAAATTACGGAACGCTGTTGTTGGTGGTTGCGTTTGGGGCGTATATGATAAGCAAAAACATTGTCTTTTCCGGCACTATTGAGAGTAAAACCAATTATATCCTTCTCTTTTTGGCGTGGGGAATGCTGTGGTATTTTTTGCCTCATTTAAAAACAAATCTGTCATCGGAAAATCTTTTTGCGCATTTGTTTGACTGGTATGCGCTGTTCTTGTGGATTTTGGGCGTATGGCTGGCCGTACGTGTACTTAAAAAATTAACGCAGGAAAATATTTTGGTGCTTCTGTTTGTGGCTGTATTTTTAGCGTGTGGGTATGGTGTACTACAGGCGTTGGGATTGGAATTTTTGTGGCCGTTTGAAATTAATCAGTTTGCTTCCAAAGCTTTTTCCACTTTTGGAAATCCAAACTTTCTTTCGTCTGCTGTTGTAATGTTGCTTCCGGCGCTGCTTGTATACTATATGCGTGCGGACAGCAAAAAGGATTTTTGCGTCTACGGTCTGTTGGTGCTTGTTTACGTTTTGTTCCTGTCATTCGGGTTGGCGCGTTCGTGCTGGTTTGGGGCATTATGCGCCTTGATTATGATGTGGATGTTCGGTACGCTGCGTGCGTTGATTTGGAGCCGTAAAGGCCGCGTATTTTTGCTGGCCGTATTGGCCGTGGGCGTAGGGTGGGGGAGTGTATATTGGGATTCGAAAGATGCACCCAGCCCCGTGGCCAAACGCGCGGCGGAGCTTTCGGCGGTGACGCCTTCCAACTTTACGTTAAACATCGGCCGCGGTGATATTTTTCAGTCACTTCACCAACGTTTATTTATGTGGGACGTATCCAAGGAAATCTTTTTGGCGCGCCCTGTTCTTGGCAGCGGTTTGGGTAATTTTCAGATGGCATTTATGCAATACCAACCCCGTACGCTGTTGCGTTATCCGGACTTGCGCGATTTAAAAACCATTACTCACGCCCCGCATAACGAGTTGTTTTTCCAACTGGCACAGGGGGGAATTGTCGGACTGGGACTGTTCCTGTTTATGTTTATGGTACTGTTTTTAGAAGTGCGCGATTTTGCCGCCCATAAAAAAGAGGGTGATAAAAAACAGCTTTTGCAGGCATTATTCTGCGGTATTTTGGGAATGTTGGCTGACAATATGCTTAACATCTCTTTGCACGCTGTTGTGCCGGCGTTTATCTTTTGGTGGATGGTGGGTGCCGAAGTCAGCGGTGTGGGGAAAGAAGAACGCCGCGTTTTGATTACCGCTAACCCGTTTACCAAAACAGTAGCGCTTGTTGCGTTTGGGCTGAGTGTAGCGTGTATTATGTGGCAGGGATTGTGGCTGGCAAGCGAATACCATTCTTTTGCGGGTCAGAAAAACATCGCTGTTAAGAATTATCCGGCTGCAGAGCGGAATCTTTCCTCCGCGCTTTCTCTGTATCCTGCCAATACGGAAGCAGGTTTCCGGTTGGGGAATGTGCTTTTGGCGCAACACAAATATAAAGAGGCGCTCCAAGCGTTTGAAAAAACTATTTCCGCCGCATCCTATTATGAAGAAGTGTATTTTCACGCCGCCTTGGCCGCGTTGGGCGCACAGGATAATAAGAAAGCCGTTCATTATTTAATGGAAAATTTGCGTTTAAATCCATATAATTTGCCCGCGTACGGTATGCTTTCCCAGTTATTATACGAGGAACCTATCTATGCCGATAAATCCGCACTGGAATTGATGGAACGCGGATTGTTGCTTTTTCCGTATGAGACGGGATTGTGGAGACTTGCCGGTGAAATTTACCGTAAACAAGGGGAAACGGAGTATGCCAAAAATGTTTATAAACGCGGGCTGACAGTAGATACGTTGGATAAAGAACTGTTGCGCCGTTTGCAAGCTTTATACGCTGCAGACGAAGTGAAGCCCGCCGTATTGGAACAAGCGTCCCGTCTCCAGAAGTATAATGAGAAAGCAGAGCGTTTTCATAAAATGTCGCCTTTTTACCAACAGCGTTTACGCAATAATATTGAGTCGTATATCGTCGATTATCCGGACGATACCAATGGTGCAATTTTGCTTGCCAGAGTATTGTCTTTGGCGGGCAACGGTATTAAAGCAAAAGAAGTATTGGAAGGAGTGCTTGAAAAACATCCGGACGATTTGTGGGCGAACTTGGCTTTGTCCACGCTGTTGTATCAGGCGGAAGATGTCACTGGTGCCAAACGGTGCCTGCAAAATGCGTTATTCTACTATCCTTCCAACACGTTGGCGACGGCGCGGCTGAAAGCGCTGTCGTAAAGAGAGCGCTCGGACGGATTTTATAAAAAATAAAAAATACTCTTTACAAAGCTTTCTAAATTGCTATAATTCTATTATCCGTGTGTCGCGGAGTTAGACGGCGCACGGCGAGGGATCACCGAATGATAAAAACAAATAAATTCTTGGGTTATTTGGCTGTATCTGTTTTCTGTTTATCTCTGACAGGCGGCAGCACGCTGTCCGCCGCAACGCCAGCACGCCAGCTGGCTAAAGGCATCTCCCTGTACAACGAAGATAGAGATGGAGAAGCTATGGATTACTTTCTCGATGTGCTTGTCAACGGGAATAAAGAAGAAGTCGCTGAGGCCAATAAGTATGTGGAGCTGATTCACAACCGTATGGGCGGCATTCAAACTCCGGTGGAAGTGGATATCAATTTTAAGGAAGGCGAGGTAAAAAATCTTGATTTAACTGCAGATTCTGCTGTTCGGGCGGCCCAACAGCAAGCGGAAGCTGCGGCCGCCGAAGCCGCCGCTGAAGCCGCTGCGGCCAAAGAGGCTGCCGAAGCTGCCGTTTTGGCAAAAGAAAATGATGCGCTTGCCGCAGTTGAAGCTGAACAACAGGCTTTAACGGATCGTATCGAAGCGCAGCGTCTGGCCGCAATGCAGAAGGGCGAGGCCGCACGGCAGGCTGCTTTTCAAAACGCTGCTGATGTAAACGACGAAATGATGGGCGAGGGCGTCGTTGGAGTTACCTTGGCAGAGGACGGATTGGACGAAACGGCTCAAGCTGATGATGAAGCTTTACAGGAACAGACGGAGGAAGAATTGGAGGCTGCCCGTCAGAATGAGACCTTGACCTCCGCCGCTAACGAGTCATCTTCCAGTACTTTTATGGATTTAACCACACCCGAAGCCATAGAAGCGCGTGATTTGTATTCAAAACAAAAAATCGAAAGTATGACGGCTGCCGCTATAGAAAAAATCAATGCGGTCAAAGGTGTACATCTTTATATGCGTGACGGAAAACCCGATGCGTTAGATATTGACCCTGAAGTCTTGTTTGACAGAAACAAATTTAAAACTTCTTCGCTGTCTTTGTTGGACGATGTGTATGACTTGCTCGCCCTGACGCAAGGTGCGGCGTATATCATTCTTCCTCCTGGATCTTATACTGACGACGTAACCCTTTCCGGTATTCGTCAGGCAATGGCCCTCAATTCCTATTTAATTAACCGCGGTATTTCACAAGGTAAACTGCATTACAATATGGGGTTGGTGGACCAAGAACCGCCTGCTCGTTTTGCTAACTTGAACGGCGTGGCTGTTGTATTTGATTACGAAGCCAAACTTCCAGCTAATATGGAAAAGAATGAAAACAACGTCAAAGCCCCGCTTTTAAGTATGGCTGTTGTGCCGCTTTGCCACGCGATTGATCGCTCTTTGGGTGAAGCGTATGCGATTGACTTCTCAGTATTGGAAACGCTAAATCCGGTAGATAATTGGGTATTACAGGTGGTCCAGCACGGCCGCGACGGTAATTTCTATGTTGTGCGCCAATTGGAAGGTTTTACATCTGTCTATCATCAAATTTTATGGAACGGCCGCAAAGGCATTATCGGGCCGGAACTTCCTTGCGGTAAGTATACGCTAGTGTTAACCGCTACCGACTTGAAAGGCGAAAAACAAACTTTGCGCCGTCGGGTGGTGGTAAAATGTTCCGCTCAGAAGAAAACGAGCGATTGCAAAACGAATTCGTGCGCGGCAAAATCTTCGGATGACTTGTGTCCCAAGTGTAATTACAAAACCTCCCGTCTCTGGGTCAAGCCCGGCCGCACAATGGGTGCCCCCGCCACGGAGGTAACGAGAAAGGATACTTCTTCTTCCTCTGCTGTGTCGCAGACGACGACTACAACGAAGACCACCGTTACCAATATCATTGAAGAAGTAGATCCCAATGATGAGGCGCAGTCGTCGCTTCAGGAAACGAATCCGTATCAAAATGCGGAGCCGATGCCCGTAAATAATCCGTATGATATGCCGTATGAAGATTATCAAAATTAGTCCGGAAGGAAAAAATGTATGACTCTTTCTGAATCTTTAATTGGACAGAATATGAATGCGCACCCTGATTGTCTAGGGATTTATATCGGGATTGATGAAATTTACGTGGCGCAAAGTGCAAAAAAGGACGGAGGTACCGTGCTTGAGTCTCTGGTGCGCGTACCGATTAATGCTGTTGACAGAACGACTTTAAAACCGCTTGATTTAAATGAAACTTTTTTTTCGATGGATAACTGGTTGGATGCGTTGGGAAAAGTTACTTCCAAGAAAAAATGGAAAACAAACCGTGTGGTGATTAGTTTGGCTCCTGCTTTTTGTTTGTTGCGCCATTTTGTTATTCCGGCGGCGATTGAGCGCAAAATGTGGAAAAGCTCCATTCCACTTCAGGCACGTAAATATATCCATTTTCCGTTTGAAAAAGCGGAATATGCCTATCACGTATATGAATTTGAAACCGCTGCCACCAAGCAAAAACGTTTGGGCGTTGTGTTCGCACTGACGACCAAATTAATTATCGAACGTTTGCAAAAAGGGCTGAAAACGGTAGGGTTAGAACTAGTTTCGGTAGAATCCTCCAGCTTGTCTTTGGGTCGTGCGTTTAACGATAGTGATAAAGAAGCCGTGGGAGATGGCGGCCGCATCTATTCATTCTTTGGCAAAGATATGGCGAATTTCGTTTTTTTAAACGAGAATGCCCCTGTGCTTTTGCGTGAGGTGGAAATTTCGGGTTCTCTGCCGGCGGAACGCCGCCGATTCGAAATTACCAACTGTACGGAGTTTATTGCCAAACAGTTGGAAAAAGATCCGTTTGAAGAAGCCGTAATCGTGGGAACGGATATTGAACAATGGGTTCCGGCATTGGAAGCCGATTCAAAAAAGCCTGTTCGTAAATGGAATTTGAGCGAAATTTATGGTATTGAAACAAAGTCGGCCGGAGAAATTTCCGCCATTGGTGCGAGCATTAAATTTTACGATCATAAAACTCCGGATATCGATTTTACCAAAGGCAACCGTCTGAGTGAGTACGAATTTAGCGCTAGTTTAACCGCTTGGAAGGTGGCTGCCGTACTTATGATATTGATTGTGCTGTTAATCGGAAAAGGGTATTTGAATGTGCAAAATAAAGATAAGGAGCTTCAACGTACCAAGGCCTCCCAACAGCGCACGGTGGCGGATTTTAACGGCTTGACGGCGAACCAAATCCAAACTAATTTGAGCAGGATGAAAACGCAGAACAACAATTTGCAAGCAATGACACGTTATGACAACACGATTACGCCGCTGATTATGGAAATTGTTGATACCATTCCCCAACAGATTTGGATTACCAAGCTTGAGTACGCAGATCCGTTCCCGAATAATGGGTCGGAATCTCGTTCCGTGAAAATTGAGGGTTCAATTGCCTCCGGTAAAGACGGACAGACCGATTTGGTAATCGGCAACAAATTCCGCGATGCTCTTGCAGAGCAGCCGATTGTAAGCAAAATCTGTGGGAAAGACGCCAATATCAATTTCGTCAGCGTGGCCGGTACGTCTTCTGCAGGAGGAAATAAGATGTCCGGCGGGAAAAACGCGGACAACGAAACACGTTTTGTGTTTAGTTGTTCCAAAGCAGGAGGTCGCAACAATGGCCGCTAATTTGAAAACCAATAAACACGTTGAAGCTTTAAAAAAAGGCTTTCAGGATATTCAAACGGTTATGCAGGAAGGCAATTATAAGCTGTTTGTTAAACAGTTTATCGCCGTGCTTGTGGTATTTCTGGGCTTTAAGTATTGCAACGGGCAATTTAATGAAAAAATCAACAACTATAACGGCCAAATGGAGGCCATCCGTATGCAGCAGTCCAGCGAGCGGGAATATATGACCAATAAGGAACTGCTGTTTGAACTGGAGCCGCGTTTTCCGGATATATCAGATAAAAACGGCTGGTTGGTCAGCCAGATTTTGGGTATCTTTAAAGAGGCCAATTTGGCTCCGCAGGTGGAAGGTGCCCAGGCGGAAGATTCATCCAATCCCACGTATGTAGCCGCTTCTTTGAAGGTTAATTCGGAAATGGATTTTACTCGTTTCGCCAATTTTTTGGCGGATATTGAAAATTCTGAAGAGTATCTGAAAGTGTCCGATTTTTCCATTGCAAAGGATACGGATCCCGAACATTTGGGGAACAACAAAATCTCTATGAAGTTTAACACGATTTTCCCTAAGGAAAAAATCGCCCAAACAATGTTCAAAGATTATGCGCAGATTATGGCCAAAAAACGCGGGGAAGTAAAGAAATCGGAAACAAAGAAAAAAGAATCAGCGGGAGGGAAATAGCGTATGAGAACAACCGTTTATCTTTTACTTTTTGTTTTGGCAGTGCCGTGCATTTATGCGCAAGAAAACGCAAATATGACCGGCAACGTGGCGCCCAAAGCTAAACAGGCACTTGACGCGCAGGCTGACGTGAGTGAAATGTCTGTTGAGGCTCCTTCTGTAGCTGAGGACGAAGCGGCTATAAAACAGCAACCTGCCGCACAGGAATTTGTAGCTAAACGGGAAGAAGTAGCGGAAGAGGCGCCTGCTAAAACAAAGCGCGTGGTCTATAATCCTAAAAACCATAGGGATCCTACGCTGTCTCCCGATGATTTTTTGCTGTTGCGATATCGCGAACAGCAGCGTTTGGCAGCAATTGAGGCCGAACGTCAGCGTCAGTTAGCCGAAGAAAGACGCAAACGCGAAGAAGCCGAACGCTTGCGCCAGTTGGAGTTGGCCCGCATCAAAGATCCTACCCGCGAAGTACGCAATAAAATTAGAATAGGTGGTATCATCGGGCAGGAAGTATTTATCGGCAGCCGTATTTATACGGTGGGCAAATCGATTTACGGCGCGCGCATTGTAGAAGTGCGGCCGGATGAAGTTGTATTTTCTTACAAAGGGCATAAATTTGTACGGAAAGTTAAATTGAAATAGCAACACATTTAGTAGGTAATCACAGGAGGATAGATGACAAATCGTTTAGCAGTTGTGCTGGCTTGTGTAACTGCGCTTGGACTTGGAGGAAATGCCGCCGCCCAAACGGATCGGCAGACTCTCCCCAGCGATGATACCATTGCCGTCACGGAAGATACTACGGTAAAGCTGACGGGCGAAACCGATTTATACAAGGAACTGGAAGGACCTTCTCCCTTGGAACGCAAAGTGTCCATTCGTGTTTCTAATGTACCGATATCGGCGTTTTTGAACAGCATTACCACGCAGGCCAAAATTAACTTTATTATGAGCGAAGAATTCGCCAATAAAAAAGTCACGGCCTCTTTAACGCGCGTAACCGTGCGCGAAGCACTCGACACTCTTCTGCGCGTACACGGTTTGGCGTACCAGCGTATCGGAAAGAGCGACAGCTATGTGGTAACCAAACGCTCTAACGATGCGCCGGATACGATTACCAAAATTTACACGCTTAGCTATATTTCTTTGCAGGGCGTTGGCTCTGCTTCCAGTGAGCTTAACAACATTATGCCTCAGGATGTTTCCAGCAGTTCTTCATCTAGCTATTCCGGCGGCGGAATGGGTGATGGAATGAACGGTTTGGGCGGAAATTCCTCCTCCGGCGGAAATGATTCCTACAGCAGCGGCGGCGCGGAAATTACCACAATTGTGCAGAGTATGCTTTCGCCCGTGGGTAAAATTGCTGTGGATCCCCGTACCAATAAACTGATTATTACCGACGTGGCTGAAGTGTTTCCTCAAGTGGAAAATATTTTGGCTGAACTCGATATTAAGCCTCCGCAGATTTTGATTGAAGCGCAAATCGTAGAAGTCAGTAAAACGAGCGGTTTGAACTTAGGCTTTGAATATGGCGGCGGCGACGGTACGATGGTGTCAATGACCGGCCCCACACGCAAAGTAGATTTGGATTATATCAAAGGTATCGGCGTAAAAGGCTGGAACTATATTTTTCCGAGTAAGGAACAATTAAACAGTGGCAGCAGCGGAGAAGGCGGAGAAGGCGGATCTTCTTCATCTAGCGAAGATGAGGGCGAAGATGAAGGCGGCTTGTTGGATTTTTCTGCTTTTAACATTGTACTTAGAAGTTTACTTACGCGCGGTGAAGCCAAATACTTAGGTAAACCGAAAGTTGTCACTTTGAACAATAAAACAGCCACTATCACTACGGCTACGGATGCGACAGTAGGCTACACGCAGAGTTTATCCGGCAGTGGCGGAACAGAAATGACTACTTCCTCGGCGGAAAGAAAACGTGTCGGTCTTACCTTACAGGTTACTCCACAGGTAAACCGTGAAGGATATGTAACGCTTTACGTACAGCCTTCTTATTCAGACGTAGTTTCTTCTGGTTTCGACAACACCCGCGATACCACCACTCGTGCGGCTTCTACCTTGGTCCGTGTGAAAAACGGGCAGACGGTTGTTATTGGCGGCCTTTTGACCTCACGTGAAACAGAGCAGACCCGCAAAGTGCCGCTGTTGGGAGATATTCCGATAATCGGATGGCTCTTTACCAGTAAAACCAGATCCAAAAGTACTACAGACTTGGTTATCTTCATCACTCCGACGATTCTTGCCGAATAACCGGAGTGTAATATAAGCGAAAAATGGTTTATATTCCGCCCCCGCGTCATAACGGGGGCGGCTATGCAGAAACGAATAAGGGCGTTTTGATTTTGACGGGGTTTTAAGAGGATTAGGAAATGGCAAAACAGTTAAGCGAAATTTTAATGGAGCAAGGTACGATTACTGCGGAACAACTCAAACGCGCGCAGCTTTACTCTAAACAGAACAACGTTTCCGTGGCAGAAGCTATCATTAAATTTGGGTTTGCTTCCGAAGAAAAAGTGACGGCGGCGCTGTCCAAACATTTTGCCGTTCCCTACGCTTCAAAAGAAAACGGTATTTTGGTACCGGAACGTGAGCAAAATTTACAGGAAATTATTCCGGAAAAATTTGCGCGCGAAAATATGGTTGTTCCGTTGTTCGTAGAAGAAACAGAACTGGCTGTAGCGGTGCTGGATCCAACCAATGTATTTTTGCTAGAAAACATTAAAATGATGTCCGGCAAGCAGGTGCAGCCGTTTATTGCCAGTAAGAGCCAGCTGTTAAATGTTATTGATGCTTTTTATGCCTCTAAAGACCTGTTGGAAGAGGTAATGAATGAAGCCTCGGACAAGAGTGTGGAAGCGGCGGCTGTGGGGGAAGCTAGTGATGAAGACGTGGACGTTTCCGGATTTTTGGATTTGGATAAAGTTAACCCCAATTCTTCGCCGTATGTTAAACAGGTAAACGCTATTTTACGCCAAGCGATTTCGGAGCGTACGTCAGATATTCATTTGGAAATGTTTGACGAGCGCGTATCGCTGCGTTTCCGTATTGATGGTTCGCTGTATGAACGCACTCCTCCAGCCAAAGAATCCGTAAACGCAATTATTTCCCGTATTAAAATTTTGTCCAAACTGGATATCGCGGAAAAGCGTTTGCCGCAGGACGGCAGCTTTACCATTCGTTACCAAAACCGATCGATTGAAGTCCGCGTCAGTGTATGCCCTGCTGTATATGGCGAAAAGCTCGTGCTTCGTATTTTGGATAAAGGTACGGGTGAAATCAATGTAGACAAACTCGGTTTTGAGCCGGAACAGAAAAAAGCCTTTTTAGAGGCTGCCAATTTGCCGCACGGGCTGATTTTCCTTACGGGTCCTACAGGATCTGGTAAATCTACCACGCTTAACGCAGTACTGACCACGATCCGTACGCCGGAACTTAACTTTATGACCTTGGAGGACCCTGTCGAATACAAATTGGCTGGTATCAGTCAGGTGCAGGTAAAACCGTCTATCGGACTGACGTTTGCGGCGGGTTTGCGTTCGTTCTTGCGTCAGGATCCTGACGTTATTCTGGTGGGGGAGGTCCGCGATAACGAAACAGCCGAAGCCTGCTTAAAAGCAGCTCTGACGGGTCACTTGGTGTTGTCCACCTTGCATACCAACGAAGCATTGGGTGCTATTCCTCGTCTTATTGATATGGGGATGGAGCCGTTTTTGCTGGCCAGTTCTTTGGCCTTGGTTGCCGCGCAGCGTTTAGTGCGCAGGTTGTGTCCGTATTGCAAAGTGCCGCATATGCCGGATCCGGCATTGCTCGCGCGCATCATTCGGGAAGGCCATTTAAATCCGAGCGACCAAAACTCGTGGACATTTTTTAAATCGGTGGGCTGCCCGCATTGTTTTGGTACGGGGTTTGCTGGCCGCCGCGCGATTTACGAAGTATACCGTATGTCGGAAGAAATGCGCAACATTATTTACAAAACGCAGGACTTGGTGGAACTAAAACGCGCTGCCGTGCGTTCGGGTGCGCTTAACTTGAGAGCCAACGGTTGGCGTAAAGTTATCCGCGGGCAGACAACGGTGGATGAAATTTTGAGCATTACAACGGCGGATGAATAAGCCGCCTCAAAAAGAAGTGAGGGTTTATGCAAAAATATACATATACAGTTCGCGACGGTAACGGTAAAACCCTGCGGGGGGCTATATCGGCCGACAATAGAGAAAAAGTCATTCTGGCTTTGCAAAACAAAGGCTACTTGGTGCTGGAAGTAAAAGAAGGTTCCGGCGGCCTTTTCGGCGGCGGCGGTAAGCCGCGTAAGCGCGGCGGGAAAGTTCCCGGGCACGTGCTGGCTTTCTTCGCTGAACAGCTTTCCACGTTAATTGCGGGCGGTGTGCCGCTTGTGCGTGCTGTGTCGCTTTTGGGTGAATATGCGTCTAATCCTACTTTAGGAATTGTACTTACGCAAGTGGCAAAGGATATTGCGGGGGGGCAGTCGTTGCACTCGGCGTTGTCTCATCACCCCAAAACTTTCAGCCATATTTGGCTCTCGTTGGTACAGGCGGGCGAGGTCGGCGGTCAATTAGCCGAAACGCTGATGCAAATTTCGCTTTACACCAAAACACAGGAAGGAATGAAAAGCAAAATCATTACGGCTATTACGTATCCAGCCATCTTAGCTTTTGCCTCCGTAGGTGTGCTTATTTACTTCATCTTGGGTATTGTACCGACATTTGCGCAGATCTTTAAAGACTTTAATATCGATTTGCCTCTGATTACGGTGATTGTGCTGCAAGTTTCCAGTATACTTATCAACAACGGTATCTTGATTATTTTCTCTATTATTTTTGCCTTTGTTGCTTTCCGCTTTTATATCAAAACAGGGGACGGAAAAAAGCGTTGGCATACGTTCTTGCTTTCGATGCCGTTGTTCGGTAATTTTTTAAAGAACATTTATTACGACCGTATGCTTTCTACGCTGTCTACGCTGCTTAAGAGCGGCGTAACGATTTTGAACGCTATTTTGGTACTCGAAGAATCGTTTGACAGTAACGTAATTATCCAGAACGCACTAAAACAGGTAAGGGCAGAGGTGGCGGCCGGTAAATCCATTTCCGAATCGTTCCGCTCGACGGGTGTGTTCCCCGGACTAATGACGGAAATGATGCTGATGGGTGAAGAATCCGGTAAGCTGCCCAGCATTATTGCCACACTGTCCAAGTTTTATGCTGATAACGTGGATCAGTTTATCGCCCGTTTCTCTGCGGTGATTGACCCTATTTTGATTTGCGGTGTAGGTGCGCTCATTGGTATTATTGTGGCGTCCATTTTCCTGCCTATTTTCAAACTTTCGCAGATTGGCGGAAACTAAGAGGTTTTATATGCGCAGAAAAACCGGTTTTACACTACTTGAGGTGTTAATTGTCGTTGTGATCGCCGTGTCGGTGGCGGCGTTTGCGGTTCCCGCGTATAAAAAAACGCAGGAAAAAAACAAATACTTGGCGGCCCAAGGGGTATTGTTGGACTTGGGGACGGCGGTTCGTGCACTGCGTGCGGATTTGCGGGCAGAGGGAGGAGCCACTAAATTTCCTTCCTCGGCTACTGCTATGCTGGCTACCGATCAGACCTCTGAGGGGACTTCGTTAACGCAAGAGTTGAAAAACCAAACTGCAGACACGCTGCGTAAGTCCTTATTTTCACGCCGTTATATGCAGCCGATTGCCTATGATTCCGGCAATACGTATAAAGGGTTTTCGTTTATATTGTGCCCTGATGGCAGTGCTTCCAGCAGCTTATGTTGCGGTAAAAATTCTGCAGTTGTCGCCTGTATGTATAACGATGCATTGGGTGCTTCCAGCAGTACGGGCGGCCAATACTGGGGCGCGGCCTTTATAAATGACGGAACTCTTAAACGCTTGACGAAATAATTCCGGCTTGACATTTGGCACGGTGTGCACAATACTTTATAGTGGGCGGAAAAAGGTTTAAATTATGAACAATAAAAAAGGTTTTACGCTTTTAGAGCTTTTGGTGGCGGCCACAATTATAGGTATTATGGCAGTTTTCGCCACTATTTCTTATAAAAACAGTGTGGCTGACGCCCGTATGGAGGCGGCTAAATCGCGTGTTGCGGCTTTGGCGGGAGCGGTACAGCGGTTCCGTATAGAGCATCCGAATCCGGAGTTTAATCCATCTAATGCAAAAATGACGGATGTAATCTCCAACACTTGTGTGAACACACTTCCTACCGGTTTGATTGCGTGCGGATTTATTGGCAACGGCGGTTGGAGCGACGGTTATGTTGAATTTTTTGTTTGTAATGAAAAAAAAGAGGGGAATTGTGCCAGTTCCCCGATAGATAAACCGTTGGCGTGTATGACGGGGCGTTCAGTTTCTAAACAGGTGGCCCGCTATAAAAACGGGTATATTTATTGCGTCAGCGCAATGGAAAAAGGCGAAACGCTGGGCGCGGAGTAAATATGAAAAAAGGTTTTACGTTAATGGAAATTTTAGCCGTGTTATTGGTAATCGCTGTAGTAGTGTCTATGGCGATGCCGATGTTCCGTGCTGTACGTTACGAAATTAAAAACTCGCAAGCTAAAAACGCCGCAAAAAAAATGGCGGAAGCTATGCTGTCGTATTATCAGGATAGTCGCGGTCGTCTGTTGACGGGTTGTTTTACTCCGACACAAACCGCGGGAGAGACGTTAATTAAAACGGCGGTGACTGCGTGTAACTTTGCGGGAGCAACGGGGATTCCGGCTTATAAACGATCCGGCGCGACAACAGAGGATGCTGTATCGCAGTTATTTGCGTGTGGCTATTTATCGTATAAGGATTTTGTATCACTTCCGTATAATTTTTGCGCCAACAATTCTACTACGGTTCCGGCGGAATTGGGTACGACGCCTTCCGGTGCTTCCGGCACAATTTACGTGTTGGCCGTGGGAGTTAAAAACGACGGATCCGGAGACAAGTACCAACAATCCAAAGGGCTCATTTACGTGGACAGCAGGTTGAAAGCGCAAGACACATACAAATAAAAGGACGCTCTTATGACGAAACGTTTACTTAAAAATAAAGCGGGTGTAACAATTTTGGAAGGTTTAATTGCTTTAGGCCTTTTGGCATTGGTAGCGGGCGGTACTTTTGGGGTGTTGTTATCCGTTTCGCGCCAAGCCTCTCAGCCGGACATTCGGGAAGAAATGCTGTTGGCTGTGGAACGCGCTAGCGAACAGTTGCAAGTATATACTAAAGTGTTGTCAGACAACAATGTGCCGGATGATTTTAAAAATGGTTTGTGTGGCGGTGAGAGCTTGTCAACTGTTTTATCGACAGCAAATAATCACGATATTGGATGTATGCTTCCTGCCATTTGCGACCGGAATAAGTCCGAGTTTTCATATAAAGTGACGGAGGCTACTTTTTCGCCGACTGGATTTCCCACAACATCGTCCGATTACCGTGCAAATTCAAACCCATTAACGACGACACGAATTTCATTTACAATTAAATGCAACGGATTTACGTTATGAATAATAAAAAAGGCTTTACTCTTACTGAAATTTTACTGGCGGTGATGATTGTAGGTATCATTGGCGTGGCGCTTGCTGCGCTGACGACGGCCGCTTCGCGCGAATCCGGCGTGGGCCGCAGTAAAGTGCTCTTGCGCAACAATTTATCTATTGCGCTTCGCGTGCTCCGGCGCGATGTACAGCAGTCTACGCGCGTACTGTATGTCCGCGGCGGGCTTGGTTCTTCATTGGGAACGTCGGCGGTTCCTCTTTTGATGTTGGGTAAAAATGTGGATCAGGACGGTAATACCATAGAAGGGCTTACTGCCTCGTATGTAACATATTGTTTCGTGCGTGGTGCGAAGGCTACAACCTCGTCTGGCGCAACAGTGCTGCCCAGCGGATCGTATGACGGCGGTATCATTTACCGTATCGAATCGAATACGGAAAGTTGGACCGATAATGTTCCGTCGTGTTCTACCAGTGATCAATGGTTGAATAACGTGAAATATATTCAGGGTGTAGATCCGGAGTCTAGTTCCGCTACGGAATATCCGTCGCCTTATTTCCACGTAAAAGGTTTTTCTGGAACCTACAATGTTAAGAGTGCCACTTCCTCTGAGGATAAAGAGGCGCTGCGCTTGAATTTGGGCAGTGTGCTGGAGGTAAATTTAGTGACTGAACTGCCTAGCAATCCGGTAGTAAACGATGTGACGGAAGAAATTTTTCTTTTACCTAACGGTTTTCAATTCCAGAAATAAAGGGGTTTTTATGTTAAAGAATAAAAAAGGAGCCGCTTTGTTGCAAGTGTTATTGGTTACCGTTGTATTGGCGGGGATGGCTACGATGTTGTTGCGGGCCAGTTTATCCCGCGCTACTACGGCGCGTCAGACGCGGCGCACTATTTCAGCACAGCTTTTAGTCAATGCCTGTATGGCGGAAGTGAACGCCATTTGGAGCGCCAAAACGCCGGAGGCGTTTGCCAATGATATGCGCCAATGTATTATGTATTGTAAAGCGGGGACGGTAGGAGGAAATTGTGCTACGGATTCCCGAGTAACTTCGTATACCTGTCAGAATATTACGTTAGAGGGGTCGGGAACATATACCGTAACAGCTACGATGAGCGGTCCTCAGGATTCGGAGTCAGGCCAATGTAGTCTGACATACGAAATTAATGACAACGGTTCTTCCGCCAGCGTGGAATTATAACGGATTAATATAGCGCGTATGAGAAAACTTTTCGTTTTTGCCTGTTGTGGTCTAGCGTGGGGACAGAGTTGGGGCCAAGCGGCGCCGACATCTTCTGCGTCTTCTTCTCTGCGTGTTTCTACGGCTATGGAAGCGCCATCCTCCAGTGTAGATTTATTAAAACAGTCAGCGGAAAATTCTTCTATTGCCGGAACGGCTGATTCTGTTCCCGCGGCCGTACAAGAACCACAAGTGCCTGCGTCCGCAGTTTCACAGCCCTCTGCCGGAAACACCATTTCTACATCCGCTACTGCAGTTGCTGCGCCTAAAGAGATTTCTGCTGCGGCGAAACCGGATTCTAAACCGGTATCCAAGCCTGTTTCGTCCGACTCTGTATCCAGTGCAGCGTCCGCTGCGGATGCGTCCACTTTGGCGATGCCGCTTGAAATGGGGGGATCCTCCCAAACAGTGCAAACTACGGTGGCGCCCGTGAAAAAGCTTTCGCCATCTGCTGCCAAACGCGTGGCGCAAAGTAAGCGCCAACGTGCAGCTAAACAAAACAAAGCACAGGCTACAACTCCTAAACCGGTGGAAACAAAACCTACTGCGCTGGAACAAGATATTGAAAAATCAAATGCGCTTCTTCCCTCTGCCCAGCAACCTGCTGCCGAGGAGGAGGAAATGTCTGAAGAAGAAGCCGCCGCAGATGCGGAATTGGAATATGCAGTGCGTATGTTGGAGGAGTCTAAACAAGCTGCTCAGGCTGCCGGCAGGAAAATTCCTCCGTCCGCTGCGCAAAATAAGCCCAAAACGGTTCCGGCCCCCAATAAAAAATTTAACCCAAATGCTTTCCGCCCGAATGTTACGTGGCTGGCTTCCAAAAGCACCCATTTTGATATTTACACGCAGAAACGGTCCTCAGGCATTAGTTCGTCGAATATGTCTATGACGTTTGAATCCGCGTATCAGACGTTGCGGCGGTTTATCCCGTGGATGATGTCTGGCCGCGTGCGGGTATTTGTATATCAGGATCACGATTCTTACTTGCGTTATGAACCCAATGCCAAAGCGTGGTCGCGCGCGTTGGCTTATCCCACGCGCGGAGAAATTGTGGTATATGATGTACCTAACAAAACGCAAGAACTCAAAGAAGTCTTTACGCACGAACTGACGCACATTTTTACGCAACAGTTTTTTGATAAGCACAAAACGGGCCGGATTATGACGCCTACTTGGCTGGATGAAGGGCTGGCTGTTTTGATGGAAGATCAAGCCTATAACGGGATGAAAGGCGGTCCGTGGAACCACGATTTTCAAACGCTTAATTTTCAGCGGGATCCGTCTGATTCGGTAGCGTCGTTCGGTTCATCTTCTATGTTTGGTTCGCAGGCTAAGCGTTTTACCTCTAAGCGCACGGGTAAAACCATTTATTTTACGCCTTTCAGTCAATTTCTGGAAGAAGGATCTTTGGAGTCGGCCGAAGGGCGCGGTAAAACGGAAGAATGGTATTTTCAAGCGTACACTATGGTACGGTTTTTGCTCAATCCTGCGGGCGGATCTTCTCCATCCAACCGAATGCAATTCCAACAGTTTACCACATTAATGGCGGAAGGCGAACCGGTACGAAACCCGTCTACTGGATTTTTGATGAAAGATTCCCGCGGCAAAACAGTATACCAACCGTATTCGGCTGAAAAGGCCTTGGGCCGTGCGTATCGTTATAACAATGTGGCTAATTTTGAGGACGCATTTTGGCGTTGGGCCGGAAGATAAAACTGTTTTTAAAAGAAAGGAAAGCAGGGGTGAATAAAAATATTGTGGTGACAAGGACTCCCCCTTGGCGCGTATGGAGGGTGAACTCTTTTGGAGGGACCCGGCGTGAACCATTTCATTTAACGGTTAATGTTTTATCCTGTCCCTAAGTTATCACAGCATTTGCTGTATCCAAACATCTTATATTTTTTGTCACGTTTTTTTTGTATATTGACCCCCAGCCGGACTGGGGGTCAATAAGTTTATACCGTTAAGTAAGATAAAAATCTTCTTTTGTATAGTAAATTACCTGTGGTCGCAGGAAATGTAACAAAAGGAGGTTCTTAATGTGGATAGGGACATAAATAAATTATCATATATCTAATGGAAGTGTAAGTATCATATAGTATTTTCCCCGAAATATCGAAGAATAGTTTTTATAAAGAAAAGAAAACGGAAATTGGGAGAATTTTGCGTCAGTTATGCGATTGGAGGGGATATTGTATAGAGGATACGGAAATCTGTACTGGACATATATAACGGCTATGCTATTGGGATATTTATTTAGCGGGAAGCGTGGTAATCAAACGGATAATTTCTTGATCCTGCGGGTCCTTGGAGTTTAACGATAGTACGCGTTTTTCTCCGTCAGCGGTTACGACGGCGTAGTCCTCTTTTACGTCAAAAATACTGCGCTTAGATGCCGTATCAAACAGGCTGTGGCCAAAGAATGCTTTTGGCTGTTCTATATTAAGCAAATCCAGTACTGTGGGGGCAATATCCAGCTGGCTGACAAGAGGGTTATCTGTCAGCGGTTTTTGTATCGGCGTTTTGGTAATCATTACAAACGGCAAATTGTCGTATTCGGGTTGGTAGGGTTTAAACAGGGCGTTTGTCGGCGTGTTGGAATATGCAGGGTGATCGGCCGTTATCAAAATAAGCGTGTCATCGTCTAGCAGTCCCTTTTCGTTAAGGGCGGTTAAAAACCGTTTGAGGTCCTGTCCAAAACGAGCAAATGCGCGCGGCAGGGTGGGAATATTATAAAATGGGGCGTCTATTTCTTCGTATTCCTGTTTCAAATAATTGGTGCGTCCCAGCGGTACGTGCGAGTCCACCGTTAAAAGCGTTAAAAACAGCGGTTTGTTTTTGTGCTGTTCAATATATTCTTCGGCATATTCAAACAGTTTGCGGTCGGTAAGTCCCCACCAGTCAATGTATTTTTTATATTCGGGGCGTGTTTCAAAATAAGTAGCGCCGATAACCTCGTCAAATCCCGCTTGCTTGAACAAAATGTTTTCGTCCATATACGTTTCGTCCGCTCCGCGCAGGAAAGCGGTTTTGTAGCCGCGGTCTTTTAGTATTTTGACGAACGAAACGGGGTAGCCGTTTTCGTACGCTAATTTTACAAACGGGTGCGACGTAAAAATTACGGACAGTCCGTACAGCGTGGAAAGCGTGACGTGCCGCAAGGAGGCCGCAGGATATTTTTCAAACAGTGCGTCCATTGTTTGGCTGGCCTGCGGAGGAATATTTGGGTTAAAGCGGTGCAAATACTTGTTGGACAGCGATTCGGACGCTATTAAAATCACGCGCGTATATTTTTTGCCCACACCAGTATTTTGAGCGGAAAATACATTATATTTTTCTGCGAGCGGCTTTATGTCTGCGGGGATATCGTCCGTCAAGCGCGCTTGGGGCTGTGCAGCCAGTACGGCGCGCACCGTGTATACGATAGAGGGCGGCATCAAATAAGAAGTATAAAAATTATCGGGCGCGGGTAATAATGTAAGCGGATTTGCTGCGCATAAAAGACCGAGGCCCGTCAAACATACCGCCAAGCGGTTAAGCGCCGTTTTGCGCGTGGCGGGAATAAAAAACTTTTTGACCGCAACCCCGCAGAACGCGGCCACTAGCGCAAAGTAAGACAGAACGCGCCAGTCGGCCAAAAAGCCGTAATCTCCGCCTTCCATTGTATCTAAGTATTTCGCGCCGAATCGTTCTTTAAAATACCAAAGTAAAATCAAGTCAGCGGTCATCGTCACATAATAAAGAAACGCGCCCGCGCCCGCGGCGAACTTGTTTTTAAGACCAATTAGATTGAGCAGCGACAGCAGCACACCCAAAAATAAAAATTCGCAGATTAATTTTACGCTTTCCGCCGCTAGTAAATTAGCAAACGTCATTCGGCCCAGCTGGCTGAGCCCGAACGCACACAATAAGAGGGCGGGAACGGATAAAACGAGTAATAATTTCCAATCGTATTGAAAAGGGGTAAAAAGATATTTTTTTAACAAGCGCATAACGGTCTGCATACTCCTCAATTTGATATAATATTATATCTTAATTCAAGGACCTTTGACTTCCGGCCCGGTCGTTGTGGCCGGCGGGAGCATAGCGAAAACCAAATGGAAAACAAAGAATTAGAAACAAAACGCCACTCGTGCGCGCATATTATGGCGCAGGCGGTGCAGGAGTTGTTCCCCGGTACGAAACTGGGTATCGGTCCGGCCATTGAAAACGGCTTTTATTATGACTTTGACTGTCCCAAACAGTTCACGCCCGAGGATCTCAAAGCCATTGAAACCAAAATGAAAGAAATCATCAAAGCGCGTCAGCCTTTTGAGCGCAAAGAGATGACGAAAGCCGAAGCCAAAGAATTTTTCACAAAACGCGGCGAAACCTATAAACTGGAACTGTTGGAAGAATTAGAAGACGGTACGATTACCGTTTACACCAATGGCGGCTATGCCGACCTCTGCCGCGGCCCGCACGTGGAACACACGGGTAAAGTAAACAGCTTTAAATTAACTGCTATTGCCGGCGCGTATTGGCGCGGGGACGAAAAACGCCCGATGCTGCAGCGCATTTACGGCCTGTGTTTTGATACGAAAGACGAACTGAACGCCTATATCAAGCAGCAGGAAGAAGCCGCCAAGCGCGACCACCGCAAACTCGGCCCGGAACTGGATTTATTCTCCATTAACGACAACGTGGGTCCCGGCCTTATTTTGATGCACCCCAAAGGCGGTATGCTGCGCAAACTTTTGGAAGATTGGATTAAAGAAGAAAACTTAAAACGCGGTTACGATTTGGTCGTCAGCCCGCATATCGCGCGGCTGCACCTGTTTGAAGTCAGCGGCCACGCGGGTTTTTATTCGGACAGTATGTTTCACCCAATGGAAGTTGACGGTGAAAAATACCAAATTAAACCGATGAACTGTCCCTTCCACGTAGAAATTTATAAAACCCATTTAAGAAGCTACCGCGATTTGCCGCTGCGCTTGTCCGAACTGGGCACGGTGTACCGTTATGAACGCTCCGGCGCGCTGCACGGCCTCTTGCGCGTGCGCGGGTTTACGCAGGACGATGCGCATATCTTCTGCACGCCCGAACAGGTGGAAGAAGAAGTCAAACAGTGCTTTGAATTTGCGATGCACATTTTCAAAACGTTCGGTTTTGAAAAATATGCCGTGGAGCTTTCCACGCGCGACCCCGAACATCCGGAACATTTCACCGGCGAAGTGAAAGACTGGGAACGCGCCGAAAACGCGCTCAAACACGTGTTGGAAACCAACAACATCCCTTACACCACGCACGCGGGGGAAGCGGCTTTCTACGGGCCGAAAATCGATATTAAAGTGATGGACGCCATCGGACGTTTGTGGCAATTATCCACTATTCAGTTTGACTTCAACCTGCCCCAACGCTTTGACCTGGAATTTGTTTCTTCCGACGGCCGCCAGCGCCCGATTATGGTGCACCGCGCGATGTTCGGTTCCATCGAACGCTTTACGGGCGTGATTATTGAACACTTTGCGGGTTGGTTCCCGCTCTGGCTGGCGCCGGTGCAGATTAAACTGTTGACGCTGACCGATGAGCAGATTCCGTTCGCCAAAGAGGTGGCCGCTAAAATGCGCGCGGCCGGCCTGCGCCCCGAGTTGGACGTAAGACCCGAAAAACTGGGCCTTAAAATCCGCGAAGCGCACCTGCAGCGCATCCCGTATACGGCCATTATCGGCGCGAAGGAAGCGGCTGAAGGAAAACTGACCGTACGCCTCAAAGACGGCACGAATACGGCGGCGATGGGAGTGGACGAGGTAATTAGCAAGATGAAGGAAGAAGTTTCTACCTTTAGCTTGGTAAACCTGCTGAAATAGGATAACGGCTGTTGTTAACTAACAGTTTACGCACAAGGGACGAAAAGATTTTTTCGTCCCTTGTGTCTTTTAAGGATAAACAATTTTCCAAAATATTCTTCTTACTTTTTGTATCGACAAAAAGTAACAAAAAAATCGCCACCCGTGCTCCATAAAAAGCAGTTCTCTGCGGGAAAGTTTATAACTCGCTACGCTCAAACAATAAAATTTCTTATCCGCAAAAAACGCTTTTTATAAGCGGAGCAAAGGGCGGCATAACAACAACCCACCAAAACAAAGTTATTCTATTTTGCACTGCATTTGAATAACGACTGTTGCTTATTTTTGCCATTCCGTTTCATCGTTATGCCCGAAGGCTTCCTCATGCCGTCATTCCGGCCGTGGAGCCGGAATCCAGAATCAGGGCTGTTTTACCTTTAACCGTCACCCTTAAATTGAAAAATCAGCCGAATCTCGGCAATGTTATTCTGTTTTGCACGGTACCAGTTTAACGGCTGAGGCTCATTTTGGCCATTCTGTTCCTTTTTGTGCGTTTGGCGGCGTACCTCGTCCAGATTTGGTAAAATATATTGTCCTATGATAGACATTAAAAATCTTTCCTTTCACTTCGGTTTGCGCACCCTTTTTGAAGATACGTCCGTGATGATTCAAGACGGCCAAAAAGTCGGCCTTGTCGGCCCCAACGGGTGCGGCAAAAGTACGCTTTTTAAACTGATTGAAGGCAAATTCTCGCCCGACGGCGGAAAGATTGACGTCTCGCGCGGCACCCAAATTGCGTCCGTGGCGCAGGAAATTGCGGACCCGTCCGTGCCGCTATTGGATTATGTTTTGGCGGCCGATAAAGAATTAACCGCGCTAAACAAAGAACTTGAAAACCCCAACATCTCCGGCGAGCGTATGGCCGAGGTGTTTGATAAACTCGAATTTTTGGGCGCGCACAGCGCCGAGGCGCGCGCCAGCGCCATTTTAAGCGGCCTCGGGTTTGTAAACCAAGATTTTAAACGCCCTTTGAAAGAATTTTCCGGCGGTTGGCAGGTACGTGCCAATTTGGCGTCTGCGCTGTATGCGCCGTCTAATTGTCTTCTCTTGGACGAACCGACCAACCACCTGGATTTGGAAACCGCGATGTGGCTGGAAAATTACCTTGTCCGTCTGGATAAAACCATTTTTATCGTCAGCCACGACCGTCACATTTTAAACCGCCTGTGCGATAAAATTATCCACGTAGAAGAGGGGCAGTTAAAACTTTACAACGGCAATTACGATACATACGAACGCACCCGCGCCGCCGCCATTGAAGGCGCGCGTCTGGCCGCGGCCAAACACGAACGCGTTGTGGCGCACTTGCAGTCGTTTGTGGACCGCTTCCGCTACAAAGCCACTAAGGCCAAGCAGGCGCAGAGCCGTATCAAGATGATTGAAAAACTGGGCAGCGCGCCGCAAATTCCGAAAGATCCGGAAACGCATTTTCAGTTTCCGTCGCCGGAACCGCTTCAAAACTCGCTCATTACGATTGAAGACGGCGTAGCCGGATATGATGAGAAACCCGTCCTCTCGCACATTAATTTGCGTATTGAACCCGGGGACCGTATTGCACTACTCGGTGCAAACGGGAACGGGAAGTCCACGCTTGCCAAAATTTTATCTCACCGTTTGCTTTTAATGAGCGGGAAAATGACGGTTGCCAAAAAAATGAAAATCGCCTATTTTTCCCAGCACCAAACGGAAGAGCTGGATGTGGAAAAAACGCCGTACGAACAGCTTTCCGCCGTAATGCCGCTTGCCAAGGAAACCGAGGTACGCGCGCAGCTGGGAGCGTTTGGGCTCAACAAGGCCAAATCGGACACGGAAACCGGCAAACTTTCGGGGGGAGAAAAATCCCGCCTGCTTCTGGCACTAATTACCAAAGACGCGCCGCATTTGCTGATTTTGGACGAACCCACCAACCATTTGGATATCCAGTCCCGCCAAGCGCTATTGGAGGCGCTAAACAATTACGAAGGCGCGGTAGTGCTGATTACGCACGATTTACACGTGATTGAACTGACGTGCGACACGCTGTGGATTGTCCGCCGTGGCACGTGCCAGACGTTTACGGGCGATTTGGAAGATTACAAAGCACAGCTTCTTAAAAATAACGACCGTAACGACCTCGCCAGCGATAAAATGACTACCAAAGAAGCCCAGCGCAAAGCGGCCGCCGAACGGCGCGCGCGCGTGGCTCCCTTAAAAAAAGAAATCCGCGCGCTGGACGTAAAAATTGAAAAATTATCCGCCCGCAAAGCCGCACTGGAGGAACAATTAGTGGCGCAGTACACGGCGGACGCCAGTATTGAGCTGGCGCTCTTAAACAGTCAGTTAAAGGACGCGGAAGAAGAATGGCTGCGCCTTAACGAAGAGTGCGAAGCTGCACTGGCAGGGGAATAAGGATGAATGTTTTTGCTTTGCTTCCCGAATTTTTACAAACCGCGTTGACCCGCCAAGGTATTACGGAGCCGACGCCCGTCCAAACGCGCGCCGTGCCGCCCGCGTTACAAGGGCGGGACGTACTCGCAACGGCCCAAACGGGAACGGGAAAAACCCTGGCGTTTTTGCTGCCGCTGGCGGCGAGACTTATGGAAAATCCATCGGAAAATGCACTTATTTTATCGCCCACGCGCGAGCTCGCCCAGCAAACGTATGACGAACTTTTAAAATTGACGGACGAAATTCATCCGCTGCAAGCCGCTCTTATCATCGGGGGGGATAATATCCATAAACAATTCGCCGCCCTGCGCAAGCACCCGCGCGTGATTATCGCCACCCCGGGCCGCGTGATTGACCACTTGAGCCGCAAGAGTATTGATTTAAAAAATACGCATTATTTAGTGTTGGACGAAACGGACCGTATGCTCGATATGGGATTTATTTCCGATATGCGCAAAATCGCTGCCGTTCTGCCGCCGCCACGCCAGACGCTCCTGTTTTCGGCCACGCTTCCCAAAGAAATTACCGCGCTTGCGGGTGAATTTTTAAAGGACCCCGTGCGCGTGCAAATCGGCTCGGTGGTTTCTCCGGCCGATTTGGTGCTGCAGGAAATCGTGCGCGTGGACGTGCGGGAAAAACTGCCGCAGCTGCTGCACGAATTAAATACGCGCCTAGGAAGTATCCTTATTTTTACACGTACCAAGCACGGCGCAGAGCGGCTGGCTAAACAGTTAAAATTATACGGCCAAAAAGTAAACGCTTTGCACGGGGATTTGCGCCAAAACCGCCGCCGTCAGGTGCTGGAATTTTTTAAAAACCAGACGGTGCGTATTTTGGTGGCGACGGATGTCGCCGCGCGCGGAATTGACGTGCCGCACATCGCTCACGTGATTAATTACGATTTACCCCAATGCCCCGAGGATTACATCCACCGTATCGGCCGCACGGGCCGCGCGGGCGCGGTGGGGAGTGCGATTTCATTGATTTCGGATGACGGCCAAAAGTGGAAAGACATCTGCAAAGCCGCCAAATTTACCGTACCCGTCAAAACGGTGCAGAAAACCATTGAACCGTTGCCGGAGCCCAAGTTTGTGGCGCAGGAGGAGGGGCAAGCACACTCCAAATCCCGCAAAAAAGAACGCGTAAAACGCGAGGTCCGTCCGTCGAAAGCGACGCAAATCGCCAAGGAACTTTTGGCGGAAGGAGAAGTGTATTTGCCGCAGGGGGAAGAACTGCGCCCCTCGGTTCCGCTTCCAAAAACCGCCGGAAAACGCGGGAAAAATCGGCTGGAAAAAAATGCCGGACCCCGGAGAGAAAAGCCGTCAGCCGAACCCGCCGGAAAACGCGCGCCCAAAAAAGTAAGTACATTCCGTAAAGCGGCCGCAGCCGCGCGCGTGTTGGACACGCCGGATGAAACTGCGGATAAAAATCCGTTCCGCACCGTAAAAGTAGGAATCAGCAAAAAGAAGTTGGCCGCCAAGGCGCTAGCTGAAAAACGGAGAGCCGCAAAAAAGTTTCCCGCCGTGTGTGGCTCTAAATCAAACAAACGGTTTAAACGCAAACACCGCTAGAGGAGTAAATTTATTCAATAAAAACCCGCTCTTAACGAGCGGGTTTTTGAACGAAAACACCTTTTATTCTTTACTCATATTGTATTCCGTTCCACAGCTTCCACTGGCACCGCAGATGGCATCATAGGCGATGGCTTCGCACAGCCAACTGTATTTTCCGGATCCTTGTGAGGTACAGGTCATCGCGTCGCGGCCCAGCGTGTCGTGTTTATAGTACATAGTAAAGCAATAACTGCTGTTTTCATCTCCCCGACAGGCGGAAATTTTATTGCTGTCAAACGTATATTGGTATTTGCCCATATTGAAAGTGGAGTTGGTATCGTTGTCGGCGTCGAAGAAAGAAATATCCAGTCCGTTTAGTTTTGTCGGGGCGGTAGAGTTAGCGGCTCGATAACGTTTGGCCGAGTCAAACAGTGCTTTTAAATTAACCATTGCTTCCATTGCTTCCGCGCGCTGTACGGAGCGACGGTACTGGGGAAGCGCGATAGAGGTTAATATCGCAATAATCAGTACGGCGGCTAAAAGTTCAATCAGCGTAAAACCAAAATTGTTTGTTTTCATAGATTCCTCCTTGTTTATAAGTATATCGATTTTGAGCGTGATTTTCAACCGTATATGTGGGAAAAAACTTGAAACGAAAGTAAAAAAGGTTATAATAAAAGTATATTGTTTGAGAAGAGGTTAAATATATGAACCAATTATTCCTATCTGTTTTTTCACGCCGCCGCGGTTTTACGTTGACCGAGCTGATGGCCGTAGTTATTATCGTGGCTATTTTGGCGGCAGTGGCCGCCGGATCGTACAAACAGGCTATTGAGCGCAGCCACTTTTCGGAAGGTCTTATTGCGGCCAATACCGTGCTGCAGGGCGTGGAACGATATTATGCCGATTCGTGCAACGAAGGAACCTGCGTTTCGCGACCGCAAATTAAGTATTTGGACATCAGTCTGGCAAACCAAAAATCTTGTACGCCGTCCTCTGCTTACTGTACAAAAA
Source organism: Candidatus Avelusimicrobium sp. (assembly GCF_051874775.1). Lineage (GTDB taxonomy): Bacteria > Elusimicrobiota > Elusimicrobia > Elusimicrobiales > Elusimicrobiaceae > Avelusimicrobium. The sequence continues at coordinate 2,989 of NZ_JBJEGE010000036.1, read as the reverse complement.
CGAAGTATTTTGAAATTACCGTTTACAACGGTTATGTAGATGCCAAGCGTACGAACAAAAAGGGCGATTATACTATTCGTGTGTATCCGGATTCTTTCGGCAATAACCAGCGTACGGATACGCAATGTAGATATAGTAATAATGCCGGAAAAGATTTATGTATTTCCGTGGGATATTCCAACTGTAACACATCTTCCTGTACCAAATAAGGATTTTATCTTTTGTCCGTCTCTTCAGGGGCGGATTTTTTTTGTGTGAGGGGCATTTGCGGATAACGGAAATATAAAAAAAACATAAAGCCTGTGCTTTATGGATTTCTGTTTTGCCGTTTTAGACAGGCGGAAGATGTGTGTCTTCCCCTGTCTGCCGGCGTTGCAATAAACCGGCTTCAAACTGCATTTTGGCTTCCCGCCTGTGTGCGGTTAGCGGCCAATCATATAATTGGCGCCGCTTACGTTTTCGCCCAGTTTAACGAGGGCTTCGGCGAGTTTTTCTAACATTTTAGCCATTTCTTCTTCTCCTTTTTAAAAATCAGATAAGGAGAATCCTTCTTATCTTTCTAAAATATTATACCAATTTTTATGATGCGTGTAAAATCAGGAGATATATAATAACAAATATCAAAATAAGTTGCAACTGTTTTTTTGTGAATTTTTCCGTTTGGCGTCAGGGGTTGTTTTGTTTTTTTTTTTTGATAACATAAAGTCATCCCAAAAGATTTTTTGCCTGGGCGCACCCGATGATGTGTTGTGTATTTAAAAAAGGCGGATTTCGGGCAGAAATCCGGCAGGATAACTTTTTAATAGGAGAAAATAAAATGAAAGGTTTGTTTGTCGTCATTCTGAATTTATTTCAGAATCCAGTTGTTAATAAAATAAAATCTTCCGCTTGGATACTGAAACAAGTTCAGTATGACAATGCGATTAAAGGTTTTACGCTGATTGAATTGTTAGTGGTGGTACTTATTATTGGCATTTTATCGTCAGTAGCCTTACCGCAGTATACTAAGGCGGTGGAAAAAAGCCGCGCCTCTGAAGCTGTAACCTTGCTAAAGTCTATTGGTGATGCAAAAGAGGTATATTTTATGTCTACTGGCTCTTTTCCCTCTACTTTTGCCGATTTGGACCTTAGTTTTACATCTTCCAATGGAAGCACCGCCACCGGAACTACTTTTGAAACAAAGAATTTTACTTATTATTTAAATGATTCATATAGCTGTGACTATTATAGTGGTAATAATTCGGGGAATCCAGTTGCGGCAGAACCAAAAGACTCAAGTCATAAGTATATCTTATTGTATTGCCCCTCAAAAGGAGTACTGTGTGAGAATTCTCCTAGGTCTGGAAGTCCTACTGAGGGAACAAATTGTAAGCGTATTGGTTTTTCAAGGAAAGCAGATGGTGATTGGGGGCCCAAGTGTATATCGGCCGTCTGTTGGGCGATGTAATTTAAGGTACATATATAACAGCCCCGGGTTTTTGGCTCGGGGCGTTTTGTCGTAACCGTCTTGCAATCAGTCCGCGTGAGGCGGAGCATCCAGTTTCTGCACCTTGCACACGTTCCACCCCCGCGAATACAAATTGATGTTGGCGTTCACAAAAGTACAGTCTTTTTTGTCCGCTTTTAAGCCGTACGGGGCCAGCGTAATGGGATCAAGCATCATTGGCCAAGGCACGGCCACAATGTAAATCGGCCCGTCGTGCGAAATTATGGCGCGGAGGATTTCGTCCTTAAACTTATACCTGTAGTAGTCCGGCGGCAGCGGGTTGCGCTGGCGGGCGCGTTTTTGGTGTTCGGGCGGATATTTGTCAACGGGGAAGGTGATCCCTCCGACAAATTTCGTTCCTTCCGTAAAGAACGGCGATAAAAAGGACATCGGCGCGCCGAAATAAACCACCAACGTGTTTTCTTCCACTTCCGGTAGTCCGCGCACGGCAATCGTTTGTTTGGCAAATGTATCCTTGCCCCAATTCGGGGCGTCTGTCAACGGCCATATCAGTACCGCCAGTACGGTGCCCGCAACGGCCGTGTGTTTGTAGGACAACCAAGAACGCAGCACGCCGGCCAGTAAAATCCCGCTAAACAGCTCAAGCGGTACGGCGTAGCGCAGCGTGGAGTAAAAATACAGCCACAGCAGGTAAGAGGTTGCCGTAAACACCAGTACGGAGAGCCACATCCGTTTTGCTTTCATAGTCCGGTGGAACGCCAACCGCGCCGCCAAAATAAAAAAGGAAATGTATCCCAACGCCAGACGCGGGTCGGCTGTTTCGATTTCCGTTGCGGAGGTGGAAGGAAAGATCCAAAAGAAAGGATAAAACAGCCATTGGAGAAGTGAGCGCGGGTAAAAGCGGGTTTCGTCAAAATTAATGTTTTCAAAGAACGGCGATTGAAATAATTGGTTGAAAAACGGGAATACGGGGTTTTTGTATTCTTTCCACAAATGCCAGATAAACCAACCGTCCGTCAATAAAAATCCCGTCATGCCGCCGAGGGCGAACAGGGTAAAGTTTTTGGCGGGTTTTTCCGTTTTAGATACGTTGAACAAAAATACCGCCGTGAGCCCTAGCGTAAACGGCGCCGCCGTGTATTTGAGTCCGGCGGCTGCCCCCGCCAAAAATGCGGAGAAGAAAAGCATTTTTCCCGTCGGGTTCGGGTGGAAGAAAAACCGGAATATGCCGTAAACGGCCGTCACGATAAGGGCGGCCACGGTTACTTCGTTGCTGGAAAATCCGGCTTGGGATAACGCCATACTGCCCGTCAGTCCGATGAGTGCGGCGATGAGGGCGGGCATTTTTCCGGTCGGTTCGTCCAGTATTAAGCGGCAGGTTTTGTATCCCGCAAAACAAAAGATACCGTAGGGAATACCTTGCAGAAAAGCGGTCAGCTTGGGCCAGTTGTTCAGATAAACAACCATTAAGTAGTATGGAATATCAAGCAGCGGATTGAAGAAGGTGTGGAGTCCGGCCGGTATCACGTCCGTACCCCAACG
>NZ_JBJEGE010000035.1:13344-32887 GCF_051874775.1 Candidatus Avelusimicrobium sp. | reverse complement strand
ACACACTTCGCTAATTGCACCGTATTACGATTTCACACACGTTAAAATACTGCCTTTTCCGCCTAACAGTGGTTCAAAATTTGTGACAAATTCGGACTGAGAGGAACCATCAGGATTCCTGTCTTCTGTGACAGCACTACACGTTGTATTCAAGTCCGGACACGAACAATAACAGGTGTGCCTCTCTAATTCCTCCCCACAGCCTGAAATGTTGGCAGCCGTTTTAAGACACCGGTAAGAACAAGTGGTGGCAGAAGCATCACAATTCTGTTGACACAATTCTTCATCCGAATATCCCGATGGACACACCTGTAAACCATAATATACATTAGTATAATTTGTATCACATCTTTTTTTATGCCCACTATAAGCCTGCGTTAGCATTCCGTTTTTGCACTGACCACAAGAGGAAAACTCAGTAGTTTCTAAATTACATTGCTGTTCAATAGAATCCGCATACGTATAACTCGCCTCACTTTCCCTAAGATCGGTTCTCACGGTAGAGTCCCCAAACGCTCCTCTAGAGGTAATCGTCGACAAAAGACCGCACGTCTTTGCCGCATGTACTGTTTTTATAACCGGTTCAAATTTATAACTTTCTGGCTCCGTTGCCTCTCCCATTGGGCCGCACGCCAAATAAAGTTCTTGATTGCTTGCACCCTGTAGCTGTAAATTCTGCCAGCTCATTTGTCCATTGCTCGCACTGTTGGCATCTTTACAACTTGGGAAGGCTCTGCCAAACAAGTTTAAATTAGTCACAGCCATTGTGTTTGCGTTTACGCTTTCCATATTTCCTGTAGCTATCCGCACGTTGCTAAACGATAAATGACCCGTTCCCGTATTACCGGAACCTAATGTAATACTGTTTCCCAATATACCGAGTCCGCCGTTTAACTCCAGCTTCCCGCTCTGCACGTTTACCTTCGGCGTAACCAGCGGAGACTGGCTTTCCGAACAACCCAGTTTCATTGAGCAAGCAGTTGTTAAGCCCACATCCATTTGGCCCGCACTTACGCGCGAATACGCTACGTACGGTACGGGAAAGTACGTAACCATACTGATTTTATTCTTTGCAAAAGCCACAACCGGAATACACAACAAAAGAAATATAATAAGCCGTTTCATAGGACCTCCCAAACAGCCTAGAAGCCCCGCAGCAAAGAGAAACGCGACGGAAACGTCAGGGGGTATATAGGCGGTATAATTTCCACTGTATCAAAAAAAAAAAACGAGTCAAGGCCCAGAGTCCGCGGGCCCCTTACCCACCGCGATCCTCTGATTAATTGAGCCACACTGTTTTGGATATGCCCCAAAGTTACGCTTTACTTTTTGTATCGACAAAAAGTAAGCAAAAAAGATTTTCTATTCTTTTGCTGACAGCAGAAAAAGAAACAAACAAACTGCCCGCACGCGTCCATAATATGAATGAGGTCATCCTGAGTCTGGCGGTCCGCAGGGTTCTCCTTCGCCTTACAACCCCATTTTTTCGTCGGTACGACGGGGGCCGGTTTTCCGCGTTTTTCCGACGGAAACTTTTGTTTTTTACTTTTTTCTTTTTCTCCCATTCCTCTGTAAATTTGACTTTTTCGCAAATTTGATAAAATACTACAAAGGATTTTGCTATGAGCCGAAATATACTGTCGCTTGATTTTTACGGAGGAGCTGTTACCGCCGCGCTGGCCGCACTGGACGAAGAGACCGCCACGCTGCGGCTGCGCCACGTTTTAAAACGCCCGATGAAATCGTTCTCGTGCGCTTTCGTGCGCGATATGGACGCGGCGCGCCAAGAACTGTCTTCCGTATTTGCAGAAATATCGGAGTATGTTTCCGCCGATCCGTCCGTCGTAGTCGGGTTAAGAGGGGGCTTCCTTTCTTTTAAACATACCAACGGATTTCACACCATAACGTCGCGAAACCGCATTGTAGGGACCAAGGAAATAGAAGCCGCCATTGCGGCCTCCATTCCGCCCAATTTAAGCGAAACCCTAGACGTGGTAGATATTCTTCCCCAATGTTACGCTATTGACGGGAACCTAAACATCGAAAATCCCAAAGGTATGGCGGGGTTTTCGCTGGGGGCGGAAACTTTCCTTTCTTTCGGGCTGATTACACACCTAGACAATTTAAACAACATCCTCGCCAGCTGCGGCTGCAACGCTTATCAGCTGTTTCCCACCTCAGTAGCCTTAGGGGAAACCCTGCTGCGCGACGAAGAAAAACAAGCCGGTGTACTGATGGTGGATATCGGAATGGACAATTCTTCCGCACTCTTAACCCATAAAGGTTCAATTGTAGACGCGTGGGAACTGTCCGCAGGCAAGAATGACGCCGCCCAAGCCGTAGCCGATATTTTGCAAAACGATATTGAAACCGCACGCGAAGTGCTGGCCGCCTATGAACAAGGCACGGACGACATTATGGACGAAGTATTGGAGGATGCGGCGGAAAACTTACTACAACACATTAAAAAGGAGTTGTACCAATCGCTTTCTTTCTTAAAATACCAGCCCTCGCAACTGGTATTGTGCGGCGAAGCGGCCGATAAAAGCCTGCTGAAATCCGCCAAAAAAATCTTCAACGTCCGCAAAGCCAGACTGGCCAAATTTGACGATATAATTGCGGACTGTCCTGCGGAACAATCCGTCTATACGGGGGCGGTGGCGCTCTTACGCCACGCGCTGGATAGGGAACAAAAGCATCTGGGCGTAGCCCAAGCCAAAGAGGAAGGACTGTTAGACGGATTACTGGACAAGTTGGGGCTGAGCGAACTGTTTAACGGGTAACGCGGGCTGAAATTTTGGTCCCTACGAAAACAGGGAGCGTTTTTCAATAAACGCTCCCTGTTTTTATGTCAAATTTTCCGTCTTTACACGCGGTTAGTCCGCATAGTAGCAGCCGCCACTGACGCCACACCAGCAGATATCAGCGGTATAACTAGTATATTTAGTAAAACCAAGGTCTTTGCAGGATGTGCCTTCGCAAGTGCGATATCCCGTTTTAGGGTTTAATCCCAATTTAAAACTATAACTGCCGCCGCCCTTACTGCGGCGGAGCGTTCCTGTTAAATCGGGCACAGCGTTACGCGGCGGCTTCTTCCTCGGCGATTTCCGCGGCTTTTTCCGTGCGTTTGCGCAACAGATGCGACAAGATTTTTTTCCGCAAGCGAATAGACAAGGGCGTAATTTCGGCCAGTTCGTCCGGCGCGATATACTCCACAGCCTGTTCCAAGCTCATCTGCCGCGGAGGCGTTAATACATACGATTCGTCGCTCGCTTTACTGCGCATATTACTTAAATGTTTGGCCTTACAGGGGTTGACGACAAGGTCGTTGTCGCGCGAATTTTGGCCGACAATCTGTCCGGCGTATACTTTTTCCCCCGGACCCAAAAAAAGTTCGCCGTTGTCTTCCAGCGCATACAACGCGTACGGCGTGGTTTCGCCGTCCTCTTTGGCAATCAGCACACCGTTGCGGCGCAAATCCGGCAGATTGACTTTGGGATAATACCCGTGAAAGCTGTGGTGCATAATGCCCGTACCGCGCGTGTTGGTTAAAAATTCATTTTTAAACCCGATAAGCGCTCGGGACGGAATCAAATACTCCAGTCTTAAGCGGTCCTCGCCTTCGGAAACCATATTCTCCAGTTTGGCGGCCCGCGTACCCAAGAGCGTAAACACGGCCCCCTGATGTTCGGATTTTATGTCCAAAATCAAATATTCCATAGGTTCCAGCATTTGACCGTTTTCTTCTTTATAAATCACTTCGGGAGAAGATACGGCCAGTTCAAAACCTTCGCGGCGCATATTTTCAATCAAAATGGTTAAATGCAGTTCGCCCCGTCCGTAGACTTTAAATTTACCTTCGCCTTCCAGCTGTTCCACTTTTAAACCCACGTTGGTTTGGGCTTCTTTTTCCAAACGGTTTTTCAAGTGACGGCTCGTAATAAATTTGCCTTCCTTGCCGGAGAACGGGCTGTCGTTTACCATAAAATCCATAGACATTGTCGGCTCATCTATAGACAGCGGCGGCAGTGCGTTAAGCGCGTCCGGGCGGCAAATCGTATCACCCACGTCTACGCCTTCAAGGCCCGACACAGATACAATATCCCCCGCTTCGGCTTTTTCCACTTCCACTTTTCCAAGCCCCAAAAAGCGTTCGATTTTAGCGGCCTTGGCCTGCGTGACGGAACCGTCGTGGTGTATAAGCGCCACCTGCTGGCCTTTTTGAATGCTGCCCGCTAAAATGCGGCCGATTCCCACGTGGCCCAAAAAATTATTGTAGTCCAGCATTGTTACCTGCATTTGTAAAGGTGCATCGGGGCGCGCTTCGGGGGCGGGCACGTGGCTTAAAATGGTGTCTAAAATCGGAGCAATGTCTTTACCCTGTTCTTCCATTTTAAGGCTCGCCCAGCCTGCGCGACCGGAGGCGTAAATAATCGGAAAATCGAGTTGTTCGTCCGTTGCGCCCAGTTCCATAAACAGGGTAAACACTTCGTCCACCACTTCACTGGGACGAACGTGGTCGCGGTCCATTTTATTGATTACCACAATCGGCCGCAAACCCAGAGCCAAAGCTTTGCGCAGTACGAAACGCGTCTGCGGCATAGGGCCTTCCACCGCGTCTACCATTAAAATGGCACCGTCCACCATACGCAGCACGCGTTCCACTTCGCTGCCGAAGTCCGCGTGGCCGGGGGTGTCGACAATGTTAATGGTATGGCCTTTGTAGCCGATAGACGTACATTTGGCCAAAATGGTAATGCCGCGTTCGCGCTCCAAGGGGTTGGAGTCCAACACAGTGTCCTGCGCCTGGTCTTCTTTTACTTTAAATTCTCCGGCAAATTTTAGAAGAGAATCCACGATCGTGGTCTTGCCGTGGTCTACGTGGGCGATAATAGCCACGTTGCGTACGTCTTGACGGGTATTGTTCATATTAATAAGGAGCTTCCTAATAAATTTCCACAAAAACGCCCGCACCAAGCGCGGGCCGTAATTACGGCAGATAATATATTTTAGTATTTTTTGCGGGCGCGCGCTATAAAAAGGCGAAAAGAATCCCCCTTTTGCCGCTGGAAAAAATAATTTATAATAACCCTATGGAACGGTTACTGGAAATGCTCGGCGTGCTTGCCGTGATGTATGTGGCATATGCGTTAAGCGTAAAAAATTGGGATTATACGTCCGAAGCCGCACGTGAAAAACGCAAGGCGGAACTAAAAAAAGAAGGACTAACCAATACTTTCTATTTCATTCACGCGCGAACGTTGTTTGGGTTAAATGTCGCCAGCGGAGGCGCATTCACACTCTATTGGATGCTCCAACAATGGCACGCAGTTTTGCACGGATTCCGACGTGCGGACGGAACTTCCTTAAAAGGAAAACCTTTCGTACGGACGCTGGGCGGCGCATTTACGTTTTTTACGCTGGCAAACCTTATTAACCGCACCTGCGAATATATGCACGCCCGCACCGCGTGGCCGCCCGCTTTGTGGGGAGTGGTATGGCTGGGAGGTCTCATCTGTGTTTTTGCGCCCGTCAGTTGGGCAACAAAAGCGGCGGGCTATCTGGTGTTTTGCGCCGTTCCATCCGTTTACCAAAACAGGCTCAACGCACTGCCCAAAACGCCCGTTTCGGCTTCGCCTAAACTGTCGGAAGTATTGGCGGCGGCGGCGGGACTTGTCGCCGTGTTGGCCGTTGCGGCAATTTACCGCGCTGCCGGCGTGCATTAAACAGACCTATTAACGCCTAAAACTTTCTTCCGCCGATCCGGTTTCCCGCAGCAAGGCAAATTTGTTAAGATAACTGATATGTCCGCCAAACACATTAAAAAAAATACCTCTAAAAATAATTCTGCCAAAACGGCTGTTCCGGCCCCAAACTCATTTGAACGTTTTGTGCGCGGAACCCTCGTCCACGGAACGGGGATTTTAACGCTGCTGGTCAGCATCTCTTTTTTTACAGCTACATATGACAGCGCACAGGTAAAACTGACACTTCTGCACGCGGGCGGTTTAGTTCTGCTGGCATTGTGGACGTCGCTTTGTCTGGTACGGAAGAAATTCCCGTTTACCCGACAAAACGTCATGTTTTTATTGCCCGTATTTGCGTATTTGGCGTGGAATACGCTTTCTTTTTTGCTCTTTCCGTACAAAATGGAAGCCGCGGAAGAATTCTTCCGCTTTTGGCTCTACGGCGGGCTGACGCTTTTGGCCGCAACGGAATTTACGCTTGAGGACGTATGCACGCTTGTTAAATATGTAGTGACCGCCGCGTGGATTTCGTTTGCGTACGGTGCACTGCAAGTACTTGACGGCTTCTTCCAAGGAATCGACCCTATGCCGTGGCGCGGATTTTTTACCAAACGCGTTTTTTCCACGCACGCCAATCCGAATTTTTATGCTGATTTTGTTATTTTTTCTTCCTGTTTGGCAGGCGCGGGATATTTGGTTTCTCGCAAGAAATCGCTGCTCTTTTTATTGGGAACGGGAGCCGTAACGCTGTTTTTTACCGAAAGCAAGGGTGCGTGGGTGGCCTACGCCGCGGCCGCCGCGTGTGCAGCTGCACTGTACACTAACTGTTTGGCGCAAGCGGCCAAGAAACACTTAAAAAAAATCAATCTGGTCGCTGCCGTGCTTTTACTGGCAGCTGTCGTATTAGCGGGGGGATTTGCGCTCAAACGTTTTCAATCGGTCAGTTTCCGCGCATATACGTGGCTTTCTGTATTTGAAATGGTACAGGACGCCCCTGTTTTGGGCACCGGTGCGGGAAGTTTTAAAATCATTTATTCCGCTTACCGCCGTCCGCAAATTTTCTACATTGAAAACGCCCATAATATAGAAACACAGCACGCAGAAAACGAATTTTTGGAACAATGGGCTACCGGCGGGACTGTCGGGCTGGCTGTATTCTTATGGTTAGTCTTATTTTTGCTGGTATTAGCCGTCAAAAACCTTAAACGCACCGGAGCGGACGATGCCCTGCGCGAACGAAATATCTATCTGCTTGGCATAACCGCGGCGTTTACGGGAATGATACTGCACGCGGGCGTAGACATCAGTATTCACTTTGCTTCCAGCGGATTGTTTTTGGCACTTTTTATGGGGATGATCATCGCTTTATGTGCGCCGCGGGAAGAGCAAATACCCATTTCCGAGGGTAAAATATCTGTATGGGTTTGGTTCCTGCGCGCAACAGTGTGGGGCACGCTGGTATGGCTTGTCTGCCGCTTGTTTGGCGAATTTTACGAAATTAACGCGGTAGTACGCGTAACAAACCTTGGACAATTTTTGCTTGAAGCGTGCGCGTGGACGGTATTTTCCGCGTGCGTGCTAGGCACATCGTATGTTTATGCCCGCGCGGCCAAATTATGTTCGTCTCCGCGCGCGCTGGCGGTACTGCTCCTTTCGCTTCTTCCCGTTTACGGCGTATGGGGGTTCTTTCGCGCCAACCACTATTACAGCTTGGGCGTAAGTATGGTAAACGCACGCAACGCAGAGGGCGCACTCGGATATTTTACAAAAGCCATTCGTTTAAATCCCTTTCAAACAGAATACCGTCAATTCCGCGCCAATACGATGGCCGTTACCTTTAATTTAACGAAAACATTCTCTCCTGCCAGAGGAGACGAACAAACAATGTCCGACGATTTTGAACGCGCACTAAAGGATTTGGATACAGTGGCTGCGCGCTCCCCCAATCATCCGCTTGTATACCACAATTACGGACAGCTCTACTTTACAATGGCGATGCGCCGTTCGCAAGATGCCTCACAGGCCAAAAGTCAGGCGGAATACGAAATGTTCCGCAACGAAGCCGTAAAAAATATGGAACGCGCCAAAAAAGCTTTTGAACGCGCCCTGCTGGCCGATCCGGTAAATCCGCAAACATATTTTTATTTGACACAAATTGCTCTTTTGGAACGGGACGGAAAAACCGCGCTTGAATGGATCAACCGTTACCGCCAAGGACCGCAAGGCGTCACGGAAGAAGAATTTTTGAAAACGAACCGTACCAATCCGATTTTCAAACCGCTTGAACAACAAGCAAGAGCGCTAACTTACCGACGGTAAAATACAGTTTTGGTGCAATTTTTTTTCTTTTTTTGTAGAATATATAAGTAGTTGGAAAAACCGATTTTCGCCAAGATAGCTCAGCTGGTAGAGCAACCGCTTCGTAAGCGGTAGGTCGGGGGTTCGATCCCCCCTCTTGGCTGAATATAAAACCCCGCATTCCTGCGGGGTTTTTTATTATCAAGAAGCACGCAAACTGCTTTGCGTGCGCGGGGGGAGCGAAAGACGGAGCGATGTTTTTGTTTGAGGGGCGAGACACACGGGCAAGCCCCAAAAGGCAAAAACCGCGAGTCCGGCCTGCAGGAAAATTTCGTCAGAAATTTTACCGGAAGGCGATCCCCCCTCTTGGCTGAATATAAAACCCCGCATTTCTGCGGGGTTTTTTATTATCAAGAAGCACGCAAACTGCTTTGCGTGCGCGGGGGGAGCGAAAGACGGAGCGATGTTTTTGTTTGAGGGGCGAGACACACGGGCAAGCCCCAAAAGGCAAAAACCGCGAGTCCGGCCTGCAGGAAAATTTCGTCAGAAATTTTACCGGAAGGCGATCCCCCCTCTTGGCTGAATATAAAGCCCCGCATTTCTGCGGGGTTTTTTATTATCAAGAAGCACGCAAACTGACCCTGCGGGCTGCCTTTGCCGCGCCAAAAAAATGCAAAATCAAAAAGGCGTGTCAGCGTTTTGTCAGACTTCGGCACGCCTCCGCATTCGGATGGCAGGCGCAGTAAAACGATAACATCGCCCGCGCGTTCTGCTCGTTTACGCCCGAGTCCGCATAATCAAAGTGAATGCGGCATACGGCCGCGCTACTCTTTACGCCCGACGTCTTGCAACCTCCGGCGAATGTCATCAGCAGGCAGATCAGACACACGCTCCACCACTTTATCCACTTGTTCACGTTCCAAGGCCTCCCGTTGTGCTTGTTCCAACGCGACGGATTTGCGCGCCAGTTTAGCCGATAGGGCGGCAATACTCCACACCGCCCCTGCCGATAACACCGCTTTTAACAATGTTTCCCACATTATTTTGTCTTGGACTATTCAAACCCGAATTTGGTCAGCCAGCTGATCACCTTCACACCAGCCGCGCGGATTTTACCCAATACTTCGTCGTCTTTCTTACTATCCGTCCACTTAACAACGATTTCCGCCGTACCGATAAGGCACGCCCACAAGGCTAAAATATCGGCCCAATTCGCTTTCGTCCAAGTGACAATTCCCGTAATATGTTCCATCCTATTTCTCCTTATCTCCGTACCAATACGGAGATTAAATCCATTCGCCGCTTTTCATCATTGCGGCATTCTCCCGCGCGCGGCGGCCCACTTGCTCGGCCCAGCGGCTGTTCAACATCTCGGCGGAGGCGGTTTCGTAGTCACCTGCTTCCAGCGCAGTTAGCATTTTTGTAAATTTTTTCAAACCGGACAGGCCCAAATTAAAACACATATCCACTAACACAAACTGCCGTGCCTCCGTCAGTTTCGTCCACCAAATAAACGCGTTTTGCACCTCACCCTGTACGCGGGAGACATCTTCCCGCAAGATAAACTCCGCCGCTTCCGCGCTGATGCCGTGCTCTAAATTATGCCCGTAACCGATAGTCAAATACCCCGCCGGACATTGATACGGAATTTTGGAAAATCCCTCCGCGCGTCGAATCCGCGGCAATACTTTTTCCGGAAATTGTTTTAAGTCACACATTTTTACCTCTTGATCCTTCAGCAAATACGCCGCCTAAACATATTGTTTTTGCAGCGATTTTTGCTATACTATTTTAGTAGATGAAAAAGCATATTTTAAATAAGGGAGATTATACAATGCAGAAAGGTTTTACGCTTATTGAACTCTTGGTTGTGGTACTGATTATCGGGATTTTATCCGCTGTGGCGCTTCCCCAGTATACCACCGCCGTAGAAAAATCCCGCTCAGCCGAAGCGATGACGCTGATGAATTCCATTGCCGGTTCTGCGGAACGCTATTTGCTGCAAAAAGATTCTTGGCCCACAACTTTTACCAAGCTGGATATTGAAGTTCCACAGAGGAAATCGGATGGCAAATACGGCGGAAAAAACTTTATCATCACAATGGGCACTGGATCAGGAAAATTTTACATTAGCGCCGTACGCGATATTGCCAATGCAAAATATTCGCTGCAAACCGAGTTGACGGAAGAAGATAACGGAACCATTACCGTTGTGCGCCGCTGCTGCGAAGGGACCGCCACCACCAACGCACAATGCACTGCGGCATTGAAAACCTCTACTACTAAAGCCGGAAAATTCTGTATGGCCGCTTCCAATGGGCAACCGTCTGATTTTTAACTGACGCAGTTTTCCGTATAACCCCCGACTTTACAAAGTCGGGGGTTTTTTGGGACCGAGCACACCTATTCTTCCGTTACTTTTTAACTGCTCCCAACAACATTACTTTAATACTTTTGACGTCATCGGCAATCATATCAAGTTTTACATCCGAACGGGCCAAACGGCCTTCGTGCTCGGAAACTTTCTTTTCCAAACTATCTACGCGCGGCGGAAGCCCGTTCAGCGTAAAAAACCAAAATAAACCCGCCGCTGCCACGCCAAAGGCATACAGCCAATCACGCAAGTGCTTTTCGCTCATACCGTTTTCTCCCGAAGTGATAGCGCCGCCAATTCAATTTCGTCTACGCGCGACATCAGCGTTCCGTCCAATTCCGCACCTTGCGCGCGTAACGCCAAAAGGGCGGTACGCGCAGCACGCGTAAGCCCGTATTGGGCTTCCAATGCGGCCACTTTTTCTTCCGGCAACAATTCCGGTTCCGGCGCATTCTCTACAATTACATACGCTCCGTTTTGTTGTTCAATATGTGCGCCGTGTTGGTTACACCACACCGCGGCCGCCGTGTAATTTTCTTTTGTTAAAACTTGTCCAATATCAAACATAATTATTCCACTCCTTGTCCGGACGCATACCACCACCCCGAACCTTGTTGTAAGTAAGTTTCAAAAGAAGTTGTCGTAGCCGAACTTTTGTATTTCTGCCCACACACACTAGATGTACTGTCTTGTTCCAATGTTGCAAATGCCCAATATGTTGTATTTGCAAATGGTTTCAGCAAAGACACCGTGATTCTGCTGCTACCGTTGCTCTGAGCGGGACCACCTTGCTCAACCCAACCGCTCTTATACACGCGGTACCAGTTACCGTCAGCATCGTGATAACTTTCCACAATATAGTCAAGGTTAGAATCCACATTCGCTAAACTCGTATCCGCCTTGCCAGTTAAAGCAGCCTGAAATTCTGCTACTTGCGCCGTACTGGCGGGTACCGCCGCCGTATAAGCCGCCACCCACGGATAGAGTGCGCCCTCTTGTGCTTTTTTGGGCAAACGGAGGGAGCCGTCTCTAATAACGTATTTTGGGCACTCGCCATATTGCGTCAGCTCACTTTCGTAGCCGTCGGCCGCAATCTGCAGTTCCGGATGAGCCGAAACCCACGCATAAAATTCCGGATACAGTATATCCGCCGATGCAATCGTTTCGCCCGTAAAAAGAGGCAGCGCACCGACATTGTCCGAGGCAAGGCTGCTTTGGCTGAAAAACACCTCGCCGATGGTTTTTCCGATACTGTGTTCGGCATAATAACGGGCCGTTTCGGCTTCTTCGTGCGCGGCGGAAAGGTACGTCTCCAATGTACTTTCTACCGTTTGACCGCTTTGTGCAATAGAGTTTTGGGCCGCACCGGCTGCCGACGCAATTTCCTCCAATGCAGTTTGTGCCGCCTCTTGGGCGGAGAACGCGCTCTGTTGGGCATTCTGGGCGGCGGATACAGCGGCAGTAGACGCATTCACCGCATCTTGCTTAACAGAAAGAATGTTCTTTAAAAAATTATCCGTTTCCAAATCACCCACTTGTGCAGACACGGGATATTTAATGCTGCGGGATACCTTTTCATTTAGTTCCTGCACCAAAAGCGTCAGCTTGTCATATCCTCCTTCCAAGACTTCCGCGTCCAATTCGCCTTGGCGGATTAAATCAATCTCCTGCGTCAGCGGCGTTTGGCGCACCAACGCAATGGTCCACCCCGCCGCCAGCGGCGCTTTACCGCTTTCCACAGTAGGATAAGTCAGTTCGGTTCCGTCCGCGTTTAACGTAAAATCGGACAGTATTTCCTCCTCTGCACCCGCCGGAGAGGTAACATATACCCGTATATCCTCCGCAGACGCAAATGGAAAATCCACATCCCACTGGCGTGTTATGTCGTTACCCGTATAAATGCGTTTGGTAATTTGCATTGAAACCGTCATTGTATTTAAACCTCCAATAAATTTTTCACTTCTTTCCACACGCTGCCTATGGACTCCGCCGACGCCCCCGCCGATAACACCACATACTGTGCGCGGGAAACGGCTTGCGCGGAAAAACCTTTTTTACGCATCCATACGTCTATTCCGCCGCACAGCAGCTCCTGCGCGTAAAACTGATCGCCGCTCTCCCGCCGGTGTCTTGCCGCTTCCAGACGGACATAATCCCTCGCGGAAACACGCCCCTTTTTAAACGCCCTCAAATGCTCCTTTTCTGTACCGCTAAAATAACATTGGACAAAAAATGCATTGTCTGAACGGGTACAGTCTCCGTCAAACGCTTCCGCTGCACTGCACGCCAGATTCCACTCTTCCCTTTCTAACGTGTTACGCCCCGACAGCAACTTAACTGCCTTATCCGACGAGGCCTGTGCAACCGCTTCCAACGTATCGGCCGCTGCCCGATGTTCCTGCGCATTTTCCCGACGAAAAATAGAAGCCAGCGTACGGCGCGTCAAAGCGGCTAGCTCCGCATCAGGCTCCTGCACAAGTTCCGCGGCGCGGCGATGAATTTGTACGGCATTGGCCCCTGTCTCCAAGCGAACCTGTTCCCATAATTTTTCAGCTTGAGAACGCGCAAATTCCGCCCGTGTTTTGGCAGCGCACGCGGCGTGATTCGTATCCGCCAAAATGGCGCCGTGTTTTTCAAGCGCGGCCTGCGCGCTGCGCCAATCTCCTATGGACAGCGAACGGCAGATATTATCCTCCACGGCTTGGGCGCGGACTAATTGGGAACTTGCACGGATCGTCCGCTCATCCGCTCCGTTTTGCCGCAGCCGTTCTTCGTAAGAAGGCAGCTGTGAGGACAGATATTCTTCCAATGCGCTCGGAGAACGCACCAGCGATCCCACCTGACGTACCAGTGTTTCTTCCCTCGCGGCATTCCTTTGGCCGCAGGCAGCCTGCGCTTCACGCTGGTCTTCTTGCGCGGCACGGTACAGCACCGACCAGTCCCGCCCCGCCTCACCCGATGCCGTCTCAGGCGTAAAGTTTTTGGAAGCAAATGCTTCAAGCGTAGAAGCGTCCAATTTTCCCTTCTGCGAGATTTCCTCCCGCGCCGTACTTACGATATGCTCGCGCAGGCGGAGCTGTTCGTCCGCATACTGCGGCTGGGAAACGGAGCCTTCCATCCCTTTGCCGGAAAATTTTTCCGCGGCGGAACTTAACGTATTAAGCGCATTAGGCAGTAATTTGCTGGTGCGGCTTAAATTGTTTTCATATACGCTCTGCAAACGCACCGGAGACGGAGCCGAACCATCAACCTGAGGCGTTTTGATAAATTCCTGTTTTGTATATTTCGGAACAATCATCCTAAAATCTCCTATCCGTTTAACCAACCCAGTAAGGTAGAGCCCACCGTCCAAGGTGAAAAAGAATTCTTCGCTGCACGGCGGTACTGGCTTGCGGTAACATTTAGCGCGCGGATACGCGCGGCGGCTGACGTATCGTTTTCAAAGAGTGCGTCCTGTAAATTGGAACGCAGTGTTTCTTCGTCTAGCATCGCGCTTAAACGCGTATTTTTTAAGATATTCTGCACCGTGGCGGAATTATTCGTCAGCCCCGAAGCCGCCAATGTGGTTTTCTGCGCGGCCGCCATTTGACGGTATTCTTTGTATAAATCGCGGCTGCGCTCGGCAGCGGATTTTAACAAATAAGTTCCCTGCCGCAGGGCTGCTTCTTGCACATACGCGGCCTGATAATCCGCATCCTGTGCCAGCGCACTGTAATAATCGCGGCTGGATTTTTGACTTCCAAACGCGGATAAAGCGGATGATACTTTTCCACCCGCACTGCTTACTATTCCTCCCATCTATTCCTCCTAAACGTAAAATACAAAAAGCGCACATTTCCATATGTAACGAACGAACCGTCAAACTGCCCGCCCAGCCGACGGATAAAACGTACGGCAGACAAGTAGCGCTCGTCTGTAAAATTGTAAAGCTCCGGATAAACAGACAAAAAATCCGCTGTTATCCGCCGCGCAAGACGCATAAACGACACGCGCATTTTTAAAATACTGCGGCCGGTAACCAACCACACGCACGCACGGCGGCCCAGCCAACACGGCGCGCTTATCCCAAACAATGCGGCAGGTTCTTTATCGTATGAAATAAAAAAACACGAGCGGGAACGAAGGATAAAATTCTCCAACAGCTCTGCCGCCGAACGCCCCAAATGGGAAACGGACAGTTCGCGCCGATCCTCCGCGCGCAAAAACGGGGCTAATTGTTTGCCGTCTCCCGCGTGCGCGCGACGGAGCAATATTTTATTTTTGCAACACAAAAAAGTCATAAAAAGATAGAATGAAAAGGAAATTTAATTAAGGAGAGTTTATGACAGCACTGATTCTTTTACTATTAATCGCCGCCACAGTTATTTATGCGGTGTTCTTTTTAATCTTCAAAATAATTTGGATGATTATCAAAAAACAGGGCAACAAATGGCCGCTTATTTGGGCGGGCGTTTGTACATTTCTTTTCTGCGCGGGTTCCGCCGCCCTCATCGGCTGGGGCACGTATAAGGTAATAAAACCGTTTACCGGCATTATAGAGCGCACGCAAACCCAGCCGCAGCCTGTTTACGGCCAAACCGAGTATACCGATCCGGAATACGGATTTACCTTAACCGTATTCAACGGAATGGATTTCTCGGACTGGATGCACTTTAGCGGAACAGATGTAAAACTGGGAGTTGATACGAATGTCTTTAAAAAAGATAACGCCGGTAAGGATTTTAAAGGTCCCATTACCATCGCCGCGATACTGCGTACCGCCAACAAGCCGGAAGATACCTCCGTCAGCGCGCTAAAAAAGGCGTTGGAAACCAACAAAGACCGCAGAATTGAGATTGATGAAATGTACACAATGACTATCGACGGAAACCCCGCGCTGTATGTTTCCGGCACCGCGTACGGCAACAGAGGAGAAAGCGTCCCCGTATGGCTTGTTGCGGCTGAAAACGGCAAATACGTGTACTACGTCGGGATAATGGAAATTTCCGAGGACGGAAACAATTCGCAAGTACCCGAAAAAACGGTACAAAGCTTGCGTTTTTCCCAAAACTGATATAACAAGCGTTTTTATCAGGGGCTTTCGTAACAACGAAAGCCCCCTTTTTATGCCTAGACAATCCGCGAAATAACGGCTAGCAGCGTAATGGGAAGCGGATCCGTCTGCCGGAAAATAAGCGACGGCATCAACCCGTGCGTACCCGAAAGCGTCAGTGCGTAATCCCCCGTTTGCAGGGCAATCGGCATATTAAACGGTTCCGAGGAACGCTGGATTAATTCGTCCAGATTATTCTCATCCGTACCGGCGCGTCCGCCGCGGCTGTCCGACATTTTAAGCGTAACCGACACCAGCCTGCGTTTCCGGTCCTGCAAGGCACCGCCCGCGTCCGACAATGCAGCGGGAAGCGTACGCAATTCCGCCTCGTAAGACAGGCCGGCGTGGACGCATTTCATCGGGCGCGGAAGCGTAATTTTCCCGTTATGCACCACCATTCCGGTTATCGGGTTTCCGTCCGCCATCACGCCGACGGTTTTCCCTTCCAAGTGCGAAAGCCCCGTCAGTTCAGAAAACGCTGTGTCCGACTTGCGCGATACGGACGCATCCAAAAAAATCTGATCCTCCGGTTCTTTGCTGGAAAGACGCTGGAGCAATTTTTCGATAAAATAATTGCCGTCGCGTTCCACCGCAAACCACACCTCGTCGTAACCCCGATTGGGAATCACGCACACACTGCGGAAAAAGCCTTGCGTATCGTGGTGCGTCCACGCGCAGAGGTTTTCTTCCGCCAAATACGTCAGCGTGGCGATTTCCCCGCCCGAAAGCACGCACCAGATTAAATTATCCGGTTCCTGCTGGTAGCACACTTCCCGTATTTCCTGATTAAAAAACAGGTGCTTGGCGCAGAGGGTCAGATCGCTTCCAGTATAAGAAGAGGAGTTATAATCGTAATAAAAATCTCTCAGCGCCCCGCCGCGCGCCTGCACAAAAAGCGCCTTATTGCCCACCATTATAGGCACGGCACGGCTGGCACCGCGCTCGCTTTGCTGTTCGATTTGCACATTATACGGCGTAAGTGCGCCGGAGCAGGAAAGCGTCCATTCGCTCCCCGCCGTAAAGACAAGCAGTTTCCCCGCCACGGCTACGGAATGAATGGCGTTTAATTTTTTTCCTGAAAGATTTACGCTAAAGCTGTCCGAATCTTCCAAAGCGTTGCGCGTATGTCCGAAATGACAATGATCCCCCGTTCGGGAAAACCAGACGGTTTGCGCCTCGGCACGCGTACCGGCAAGGCCTAAACGGTCCTGATAGAAAAATACACTTGAAGGATACCCCGACTTGGGCGAAAAAGAACCTTCGGCCCAATCAGCGGTCCAATCCTCCGCGCCACAAAAATGCTCCACACTAACCACCGCTTGCCGCGGACCTGCCACATCTGTTATGCGTACTACGCCTTCCTGCAAAAAACTTTCGGACTGCAGTTCATAGCCAACCTCTCCCGTCACTTCCACGGCGCGTACGCGCAGGTACATCAGTTCGCCCGAATCCTCCAAGGTGCCGACCGAGGACGGAGCTGCCTCCCCCGAATTTCGCAAAAAATACGTTACCGTTTCCCAAGACGCTCCCATATCTTCCGATTTTTCCAACACAAGCTGTCCTGTCCAGTTTCCCGAAGTACGCAACTGCCAGTCTGAACCGGTAGTAATTTTCTCCGAAACGCCGTTATACCCCAGCGTGCCCGTCACACACTGGCTTTCCACGCGGTGAGTCAAACCAAAAATGCCGCCGATATGGCCGGAGCTAAACAGATCAAAATCACTTTGGAGTAGATACTTGTCGCTGTCGTGATCAATTTGCATACCCGCGCTGATTCCGCCCGACAACCCATATACCACCGTAGAAACAGGCGGACGGGTAAATGCTTTGCGGTATTCCAAAATAATCTGTTTTCCATTCCACGCTCCGCCGGTATCCTTCGGTGAAGTAACGGTAATCACGCCGCCTAAACACACAGCCTGAAAGCCCGAAGCGCCAAATACGCGGTTAAATTCAGAGGCAAAGAAGGAGGCGTCAAATCCATAATCCCGCCCCACAAAAAACCGAACGCCCTCAAAATATCCCAACACAAAATACCGCCCGTCTGCCACCGGCAGGAAGGATACCGTGGCGGATACGCCCACCGTACTAATGGTTTCCTGATGACGCACTACGCGCAGGTGTTTATCATCCTGCGTATTGGAAATTTTAAAAGGCCCATATTTGATGGGAACATCCGAAAACTCAAATACGCCGCTGTCCAGCCGCACGAGCCGTTTGGGCGGATAAGAAGGATGCGTTAAAAAGAGCGTTTGGTCGTATTGTGTATAGTTTAAAGACGATAACTCGTGTGCTCCGTAAGGCGTGGCGATTTCGTACGGCGCCCCGTCTTGATCCAGCAACTGGCCCGCCGAAGTATACACGCGCAGGTATTGTTCACCCAACTCCAGTACATAAGCCTCATCTTCCCCCAGCACAAAAGGCACCACGCGGCAAGCCTTTCCTGCAAATTTGGCCGCCCCCATAAACGCCGTACCGGACCGGTTGGACGCGCCACCCTGCGGGTGCACATAGAAATTACGGGCGGTTTTAAGCCAAGAACCGTAAGCCGCGCTGTCCACGCGGGCATAAAGGGAAGGACTGATTTCTCCGCCGGAAAAAGAAGGTTGTAAATGATGTAACAGCATCAGCGCACCCCGCTAAAAGCATCCTCGGAGGGAGCCTGAAGAAAATTTTCCGTCATATTGCTGCGGCGTGCCTCGTCTAAACTGAGGGTATACTTCTGCAAAATTTGCGACGCCAGCTGCGCGTCTCCCGTCAACGCAACGGCCAAATCACACGCCAACGCCAACGAGAATGATTTGACAAACGCCGGATCAAACAGATTTTCGTCCGTTATGCGGCGGGTATATTCGGCATAAGCCGCACGGGACGAAACCGCCAATGCGCGGCTATGCAAATCGGCACGGAAACGCTCTTTAAAGGGTAACGCGCAATGTGGAGCCTTAGACTCAAATACGCGGCGGATAAATAACGATTCTACCGGATATTTATACGTAAACAATCCTTCGCTATCCGCTTCTTTTTCCAAAAGTGCCAGCGGTTCACTCACACCAGCAAAAGCCCAATTATGGGTACGCAGCACTTCATCACGCACAGGTTCATAAAACAAATTCAGCCGGCGCGCTTTTTCATCTTCTTGATCCAAAGAAGATATCGGGGCTTGCCCTAGTTGGGCTAAAGCTAAATTACATATTGTAATTTTTGATATCATTTTTAAAACTCCTTTTAATTTATATTATTTTTTAAGTATTTTATTTTTTATTACTATTTTTAAATTTAAAATTTTTATCGTTTTTTTGTAAAAAAATTATAATATGTTTTTTATAAAAATATATATAATTTTATTTTTTATTATTTTTTAATAATTTATTTTTTTAATATACAATTTAACACCACAAACACACGTTTATTTTTAAAAATAAGATATTTTAAATTTATATATATTTTTAAAAATACTTATTTTTTAATAATTTTTATTTTTTTAATATAATTTTAAAAAATATATTTTTTTATTTTTTAAAAAATATTTTTTAAAAAAGTATTCTGAACATTTTCTTAATACTACCAAGAATAATAATGTTTTATAATTATTTTTTATCAACAAAAATCCTTTAACTTATATGGATAAATAATAAAAAACAGAAAAAAGCATTCTTTTTACCCCTATTTTAAGCAAAACAGGCCTTATTTTCGTTTTTTTCAGTTTAAGCATATATTCATCCCCCTAATAAACACTTCGTCCGCATTTTTTTGGAACCAGTTATTTCTGCCCGATCTCCTCTGTCACGCTACGCAGATAACTTCCACATTAAGGTGTTTTATATTTCAATTTTGGGGTAAGCGGACAAATAATCGGCAGGCAGTACGCCCGTTTTGCAGGGGGCAGTCATATCGTCTGCCCCCTTTACTCCGCACGGGGGAAGCGTGTTATTTCACATCTACGGCATCCGTCAAAAAGCAAGAAAGCTTTCCGGCGGTTCCGGTACCTGTAACGGTATAATAAGCGCGCAAATAACGCTTCATCCCTAA
>NZ_JBJEGE010000035.1:0-13244 GCF_051874775.1 Candidatus Avelusimicrobium sp. | reverse complement strand
CGGTTCCGGTACCTGTAACGGTATAATAAGCGCGCAAATAACGCTTCATCCCTAAGGACACGGGTGCGGCCAATAACAATTTGCCGGCCGTTAAATCCGCCGCGCCAAATGATGCTTTAGCTAAGGTGGAAACGGATGTAAAAGACGGCGTATCGGAAGTTTGCAAAGCTACTTCCAAAGCAGTTACTCCCGCAAACGTCTCCTCTGTCTGACATACGATAAACAACGCTCCGGCCGCCGCATTTCCGGCAGCACCGTTGTCAATCACGTTAGCAGATGCGCCGCTGGCGCTAATTTGCTGTCCGTCGGACAGTACAGTATTTTGGTCTAACAACATAGTTCCTCCTATCTTACTACAGCTTCGGTGTCGACGATAGCATCACACACGTGTACGGGGATTTCGTTAAACGTCATCAGCGGGCGGGACGTTATCTGATCCGGTGTATACTGAACGTTGGTTTTGTTGCTGGTCAGCTTTCTGAGGGCGGCTTTGACGGTGCGGTTCATATACCACACGGGGCGGCCCATCGACAAGCTTTGAATACGTTCTTCCAATTCGCACATTTGGTCAATCAGGTTTGACGGAACATTCATCACATCAATATTGCAAATGCGGCCGGCAAAACGCCAGTCCTGCACAGCCAGCCCGAGCTTCCATTCAAAGTATTCTTTGTAGGCGGGATATTCATTTCCGTCCGCATCAATATGGTTGACGAGCCCGTGATCCACCCGTTGAATACCTGCTTTGGATCCCTTCGGGAAGAATGTAAATACTTTGTCGGTATCCCATACGACAAGATAAATAGACGAGTTCTGCCCATCGGTGCTGCCGCCTGCGTCAATCACATTGCGGGAAGATTCCGCGCCGTCCAACTCGCAGTAACGTGCAGCTAGACCGGTAAAGCGTTCGGGATTACGCCCGACATTACCGTAAATCAAGTTGGAAGCCATCGTATTGGACATTCCCGCAATAATCGCCTTAGACTGTCCCGTCCGCACCGCTTCGGTATGCCCGCCCTTTTCGGCGATTAACTTATCCACTACGCTGTAAGCGGAAAGTGTGCCATAAGACTCCACCACTACTTTAGTCGTGGCCTTGGCGGGTTCAATGCCTTGATAAGCGCGCCGCCAAGTGCCTTCCGGTATGCCGGTGCGTACGGCGTATTCGTGCCCGCTGTCGAGCGAACTTTCGGTTACCAGTGCGTCGGCGATGATTTCGTTGGACCGGCTTAGCACCTCGGCAATGGCCAGTTCTTGGCCGGAGGGATCAAACTGTTTGGCGTAATCCACCAAACTGTACTGCTTGTCTGCAATAATTGCCATTATTTCTTCTCCTGTATATTTTTTCCACGTTTGGAAACGGGTATTTTATTGTTTTCCGTACAACGCCTCGGCAAAGGTTTTGTCCTTGGGGGCGGAGGGTTTTCCGCCGCAGAACGAATCCTCGCTGATGGATTTGCCCACTCCGCTTAACGTACGGATAATAACGGGATGGTTGCCAAGCCCCGTGTCCTCCAGCAGCGCACGCAAGTCTGGCCCGCCGAATGTGTCGGCGGCGCGCAGCGCGTACGAAATTTCCTCCTCCAGTTTTGCGCCGTAAAGCGCGCGGGTTTCGTCCGCCCAACGCTCCAGCGTACGGCGTTTTTCATCAGCGGCATCTTTTGTGGCACGTCCGGCGAGGGAAGCTTCATACTCCACCAGTTTTTGGGCTTGCTCAGGTGTCAAGTTAATTTCACGCGCCAAGTTTTTAAAAGCGTCCCACGATTCGGGTGCGCAATCAAAACCTTCCGGCAGCGTCAGGCCGTCGTAAGACGGCGGGTCTTGGCGGTTTTCCGTCCGCAGTTCGGTTTGGTTTACGGCTTCAAGTCCGCAATCCGCGCCTTCGGCGGCCTGTGCCGCAGCAGACGGAGCGTTTAAAACGGTATTTTGCAGCATTTGAGCCGATGTTTGCGGCTGATTTAAAGATTCACTCATTGGTTATCTCCTCGTTTTTACGGTTGATTTCGTTTTGTTTGGAAGTTACTTCGGACAGATATTCCCCTCTCATCTGCGCGTAAGCGCCGCAAGAGGCATCCTCTATTTCTCCCAACACGAACAGCCCGATGCTTTGCTGTCCGCATTGAAAGGCAGTCGCGTACGCGTCGCCGGCCACGAAAGCGTGGCGGCGCAGTTGGCAGGCTTGCAAAATACGCCATAATACGCGGCGGCCCTGCACGGTTTTCAGAACAGTCTGCAAATCGCAAACGTTTCGTTTTTGGAGTTGTTTTTCATTCATAAATTTTTTCGGAAAGCGGAGTGATTCCGGCCCCACTCCGCTTCCCCGCCCCGCAACAGCGTTCGATAATTTGAGACGCCTGTTTGCGGGCCTTTTGTTTGTGGTATTAGAAACGGGGAATATCCGCCGGAAAATTCTTCCCCGCCGCCGCGCCGGACCGTTACGCTTATAAAGACGCGTCCGCGCGCGGGCTTTTTCTCTTTATTTTTCCTTAAACCGTCCCTGCCGGCACCGTCCCGTCCGCAGACGGATTGTTTTCCGCCGTATCCTGCGGACTTTTTAAGAGAGCGGGTGCCACGCCGAGCGCTTTTAAGCCTTCCTCCAGCGCGCAATCATAATCCACGCGTTCAAGGACTTCGGGCTTTGCTGCAGCCACATTTGCGGCAAAAG
The DNA here is from genome assembly GCF_051874775.1 of Candidatus Avelusimicrobium sp. Classification (GTDB taxonomy): domain Bacteria; phylum Elusimicrobiota; class Elusimicrobia; order Elusimicrobiales; family Elusimicrobiaceae; genus Avelusimicrobium. Next base: position 10,579 of record NZ_JBJEGE010000035.1, on the reverse strand, counting down.
CCAAGCCTTGGCTCAAGGCAGACAGACCGGCCGCCTTTTGCGCCTGTGCAATCATCGAAACATATTCCACTTTCATTTCAAGTCCTTGTACGCTGGGCGGAGCAGGAGGCAACAGGCCTTGGCGCGCCAACAAATTAAACGAACGGTCAATAAGCGGGTCCAATAATTCATTTTTAAGCCGTTCAAGTACGGGCCCCAAAACCAACATTTTTTCCTGACGGCGCTCGGCTACTTCGGCGGCGGTCATATTGGAATAATTCTGGCTGGAGAGCGATAAAAAGACATCGGCAAAAAATTGGGCCCGGATTGTAGAGCGCACCTGCGCAATGGAGGCTTCCAACGCATTTAAATCGGGCTGGACGAGATAGGCGGGACGTACGGCAGCATCGGTTGTACCATTATAGCGGGTAATACCTCCCGGGAGCAGGTTAACTTCGCCCTGTACGCCGGCAGAAACCATCATCGGCGGATTGGTACTTTTATCGAGCGCAACGAGTTTTGTTTTCTGCATTTTTTGCAGCATTTTTACGTCACCCAAACACTTCCACCCGGGACCGCGCCCGTAGGAATCACAAGCATTTTTGACCTCCCACCGTGCGGCAATGACCGGAAATTCGCGGTATCCGCTTTGGCGCAAAAGATGTCCGCCTTCCATAAAATAAACGCTAGAAAAAGGCATCGTACGGTTGTCCTCTTTCATCGGATCTTGGGCTGCGTTCGGTAAAATGAGATGAAAGACTTTATGCCAACTGCCCATTTTTCCATCCACACACTCGCGGCGCAGAACAGGCGGCAGATTTTCTTTCCCAAAAGCTTCGGCCATTTGGGCGGAAGTCATAAAAAATTCGCGCCCGAAGCGGTTAACACGCCCGGCAGAGTCGGTTCCCAAACAGTATTCCCCTACCGTAAAAGGACGGCAGCGGATCCCTTTCTCGCAGTCCTCCTCCAACAGAAACGCAGCAGTACCGAATACTGCAATTTCCTGATAGAAACCGTGGAGCACTCCGTAGAGGTTGCTTTTAGCAAACACTTCTTCTAAGCGCTTTTTTACTTCAAATACCCACTCCCGCACGCCGGCCAATTCCATCAGTTCCTCAGGTGACAGCGACAAATCAAACCACCCGCGCGACGGACTCGTCAGGCCGGACATCATCCCCGCACACAGCACTTCCACAGCAAGACACGGATCAGAATCTAGCAGGGTTTTATGATCGGCGCGGCGGCCGTTGTTGGGCGTTTGCCCGTCGAAGAAGCCGCGCGTAGGCGCCAAATAAGCGCTGAGGTCTTTCCAAACGGGCAGCCAAGAGGCTCGCTCGTTTTTCATTTCGTCATAAAGACGCATATAATCGGTATGGTTTTGTTTCATAAAACGGTCTAATACAAAAGAAGGAGAGAAAAAGAAGTGAAAATTTATTAGGATAGCAGAGAGAGTCAGGAGGGTAAAACGATGATGAGTATAATTGCGATTTTATTGTTTGTGGTATTGTTGGCGGTACCCGGGTTTTATATCATTACCCGCAAGGTGTTTCCGAAGGGAAGCAAGAAAGCCGCTATGACGGCAGCCATTTTGCTTACGTTATTGCTGGTAGGAATTTTAGTAACGGTTACGGCGTTTACTCCGGTCGCCTAAACCGGACGGATTTACGCAAAACCGCTTCAAAAGAAGCGGTTTTTTATATAAAAAGACCGCAAAACAAAATAATTAACCGTTACAACAAAAAAATACAGGATAGTTTAAAAGGATATAACTTGAGGATTACTTCTATTTTTTAATTATATCATAAAATATATTTATTTGTCAAGCATTATTTTTAAAGTTTTTTCTCAGACGGATAAAGCGCTAAAATTTAAGGGCAGGAAATGCTTTACATCTTATCTTATTTACTAAACACGGCCCTTGTAAAAATTACAACACTTCATATTCACTAAGGGCGAACTCGCCGCTTTCCCGCAGGCTGCGCGGGCGGACGGGAGAAGCAAATGTCAAAGCAAGCGCGTCGGCCAAATCGGGGCTCCGGCCGCAACGTTCTTTAATTTTCTCTTTCGGCTCCAAGCGCAACCGGCCGGAGGAATCGTAATCATAACACACTTGGCACAAGTCTGCCTTTAAAGCCGGATCGTCGGGAAGCGCCCCGCCCGCCGCAATCCACCGCGCCATTTCCCCCCACATTTCTGCGCGCTTGTTGGCATACTGTCCTGCGCGGAAAGGCGTTCCGCCAAACGGCACCTCCGTAACCGTAAACCCCAACTGTCGCAAACGGTCAATCACGCCGCCGCCGCAACCGGCATCCACAAAAACAGCGTCCGGACGGAAGGCATCAATCTGCCGTGCGACGTTCCCCGCCAACGCCATATTATCCAATTTACAAAATACGAGCGGGGCAAACGCTTGCAGTCCTTGACGCATAAAAATAACGCTCCGGTCGTCGCCGAAGCGGGCAGGGTCCACACCGATTACGCGCGGAGCGCCGCGCAGTTCGGCGGAAGCATATCTCCGCGCGACGGCTGCGGAAACTTGGTCAATAGGAATCAGAATATTTTCCGCGCTGGCCGTAAAATCGCACAGGTATTCTTGACGGAACACTCTTTCCGGAGTTTCCCGTTTTAAACGTGCCAGCTCTCCCGCCGAAATCACGCCCGACTCATCGGCGCGGAACACGCCCACCCACCAGACACTCGGCTCGTTTCGCGCAGCTTTTTGGGCGCGGTTAAACAACTCATAAAATGCATTTTGGCCTTTAGGCGTACCCATAAAAACGACCCACCCCATACGGGAAAGGAGCATCGGCCGAACGATTTCGCTAAATACGTCGGGCTTAATTTGAGCGTACTCGTCCAGCACTACGCCGTCGGCATATGTACCGCGCAGCGCGTCGGGATTATCGGCCCCTGCCACCCAAATACGCGCGCCGTTAGGCAGACGAACGCATAATTCCGCCTCTGACACGGTTACATCCGGCAGCGGGGCAGAAAAACGCTTTAAATAATCCCAAGCAATCATCTTGGCTTGTTTCAAAAACGGTGCAATATAAAAATAACGCGGATGAGGTTTATTGTTTTGAAGCGCTTTTTTAAGCAAATGATTGACGGCACAAACCGTTTTTCCCAACTGGCGGTGCGTAACCAGTACGCAAAAGCGATGCGTTTCCAACTGCGGATGAATGAGCGCCTGAGCCGGACGCGGGTGATAGGGAATCACCACGGAAGACGTTTTCATTTATCCTCCCAGCGCACGACGATCGGAGCGGACGAAGCGGTATCCTCTTTTCCGTCGCGCCAACCCAACAGATTTTTAGCCGTAAAAACGGCAAACGAAGCGGAATAATTTCCGCGCAAGCTGTTTTGGATGAGGATATTGCTTTGTAAATCACGCGCTTTTTGGGCCGCCGCGCGAAATGCGGGATGTTTCTTCTCCCACGTTTCCAATACAGCGCATGTTGTGCCGAGCGACTTGGCAAACGCGGCAAACGTAGGGAGTTCGGCCGCGGTTTCCACCAGCGAGACGGATCCGTCGCGCTTCATTACCTCAGTCACACGGAATGCGGGCACGTCAAAAAAAGACAACAACCGCGCACAAAACTCCGCCTGATAACGAAGCGGCGCGGGCTTTTTGTCCGCGCGGCAAACGCCCTTGGCGGACGAAACGGTTTTAGTTGGCATAAAATTACTCCGAATAAGAAAATAAACGGCAACGCCGCGCAAAAACGCGCGGACTCATTCGGAAAAATAAAGGAAAGAAAACGGAGAGATAAAAAAATTACAAAGCATCTCTTTCGCATTTGTAATTTTGTATATTATAGCATAAAAAACAAGATATGTCAAATAACCATGCAAAAATTCCGCCCGCTGCGCGGCGCACGCCGCGTGACCTTCCCCTCGGGAATGACGCGGAAGGGGAATCGGAAATAACGAAGAGGTGTATAACAGCTTCTCACACACCGTGCGCTCCCCTCGCGGACTACAGATATATTTTTATAAAAAAGTCCCCGTTTTTGACACGGGAACTTTCACGGCAACATTTACGTCAGTTTAGTCGGCGTAGTAGCAGGTTGAAGCTCCACACCCGCTGTCTCCTTGGGTACAAACATCAGCACTGGAGCTTTGGTGGGTAAAACCTAATTGCTTGCACCCGTCGCCACTAGAACTGCACGAACGGCGGCCCGTTTTGGCATTCATCCACAATATCACATACGGACGATGTCGATAGTGTGCCGCAAAAGCTACCGGAGTACTGTAATTACAATTGATATGCCCTGAATAATCAAAATTCCCAGTACTAGGAACGTCAACAGCCAAAGCTTGTTTAACAGAAGGGACATAATAGTCTCCCGAAATCGACGGATTTTCCAAACACAACGTATTTCCCGCCATATTAAGGGTCTTTAAGTTTACCCAAGCCTCTGCTGTGCGGCTTTTCATTACCGCTTTCTGGTATTGCGGCAACGCTACCGATGATAAAATACCAATGATTAAAACAACAACTAACAATTCAATCAAGGTAAAACCTTTCATATTCATTTCTCCTATTAAAAAAATCATCCCGTTCGTTTCTGCGCAGATTCTACCGATTTTGACGAAACAAACCACAATCAAGATCTCCCACGCAAAAACCCTACAGAACAGTCCTATCGTATCAAAAAAAAAAAACGGGTCAACCCCTTGGTCCCCCACCTTTTGGCACCGTATTTTCCAACCAACGGATTTCCATTTCCAAATCCGGCGGATAAACGACCGCAGGCAAATACCCCAGCACGGCTGTTTCCCGTCGGTAAGAACCCCAGATATGCGGCGGATATTCTTCCCCCTCCGCTTGTCTATTTTCTGCCGCGAAAAAGCGGTTGTATACCCCCAACATTTGCCGCAATTTTTCATCAGGGGAGGTGCAAAACAACTCTCCCCCGCGCGCATAAACGCACAGGCCCAAGCGGGCAGCACGGGCAAAAATCCCGTTTTCCAGATCGATTTTAGCGGAACAGTTCATAAAAAAGGCCCCTTGGAAAGGGGCCATTATAAAGAAAGGCTATTTCCAATTGAATAAATAAGGCGGAATTAACAGCAGCATAGAAAGAACAGCTAAAATAATTTGAAGCGGCAGGTTCCAGCGCGCCCATTTCAACCACGGCACGCCCGCCATTCCCAGTGCGGCCATCGTAACGGGAGCGGTGGGAATGATGGCGTTCGTCCAGCCTTCGCCGAACTGATACGCCAAAATGGAAAGCTGCGGGCTGACACTGATTAAGTCCGACAGCGGAATCATCACAGGCATCGTCAGCACGGCTTGGCCGGAACCGGACGCCACAAAAAAGTTAATAAACGAATGCGCCCAAAACATTCCCTCCACGGCTAGCAGCGGGTGAAGCTGCCCGATACCACTCACAATCACATTCAGCACGGTGTCTAAAATACGCCCGTCGGAAGCGATAACCACAATTGCGCGGGCAAGCGCCAACATAACCGATACGCTTACCATACTGCGCGCACCGTCCACTACCGCGTCCGTCGTTTCGTTCAAACTCAGCCGGCCGATGACGGCGCAAACGATCCCCACGCCCAAAAACAGACCGGAAATCTCCACGATATACCAGTGAAACACGGCCACGCCGTATACCAAAATACCCATTCCCAACGCAAAAATAAGGGAAATCCAAATATGCGATTTTTTAAATTCCGGCTTTTGAAGGACGTTCAAATGCAAATGTTTATGGCGTTCCAAATCGGCTTCGTATGTAACGCTTTTTTTGGGGTCTTTGCGGACCTTTTCCCCATAGAGTGCCACAAAAAGAATAACCACCGCCGTACATACGGCCCACACCAGTAAACGGTATCCCAAACCGGAATAGAGCGGAAGCTGGGCAATTCCCTGCGAAATACCCACCGTAAACGGATTCATAAACGCCGAACCGAATCCCACCCACGCACCTAAAAACGGAATACTTACACCGACGGCGGTATCATAACCGAGCGACAGCGCCAACGGAATAAAAAGCGGAATAAAAATTAAAGTTTCTTCTTCCATCCCAAATACCGCACCGCCCAGCGAAAAAAGCAGCATAGATACGGGAATAAAAAATTTTTTTAGCGTTTCTTTTCGGGAAAACAAATAGCTTGTTCCCAAAATCACGGCGTTTACGGTGCCGGTACGTTCCAAAATGGTAAACACTGCACCCGTAATAAAAATAAACACGATGATATCCGCACAGTCACGAAAGCCCTTAGCAGGAGCTGTCAGCACCGAACCGATTCCCTGCGGGTTGGCAGATACGTGATGATAGGAGCCCGCCACCGTGTATGTCCGTCCGTCTTTTTCAACGGTATCATACTGTCCGGCGGGGAGAAGGTACGTCAAAGCGGCCATAACCAGCATAATGGCAAAAATCAGGCCGTAAATGTTAATGGAAAATCCGGATTTCATTTATATATTATAGATTATTTCGCTTTCCGGCAGGAAAATCCTGTTGCTTTACGGCTTGGAAAAACGGATAAATTCGCATAAACATCCAATTCCCAGCAGCCCAAGTAACACATCCATTATTATCATCATATTCATACTATTGCAGCCGTTGGGAGCAAAGTACGCTTGCGCGTCCAAAAGCCCTTTTCACTCGGGGAAGATCGCCAATCCGTTAACTTTGCTAACCCAAACGGCTTTTTATTTGCTACAATAAACTACATAGTTCCGGGCAGAATTATGCAGTTTCAGGCGCAACGGAGCCAAAACGCCGCGGGCGCGGCGCAGGTTTAGAAGGTTAAACCACTCCATATTCGGTGTTCTTTCGGTTTCTTGGAAGATACCCCTTGTACGCCGGTAAGATGAAAAGCGGATGGTTACGCTTTTCATAAAGTTAGTATAGTAAGTATTGTTAGTATTTGTCAAGCGTTTTTTAATCAGGCATCCCGCTAGTTTATTTTCAGAGGTACCGATAATGAATAAATTTGAAAAACAATTAGAAAAATGGAACGGCGGCGTTTTGCGCGGAGCGCAGGCAAAGCTAGCAAAAATACTGCAAGTATCCACCGCTACTGTAGCGTTATGGAGTACGGGCAAACGCCGTCCGTCCAAAGGATTTCTAGCAAAAATGGCACACTTATTCGCTATGGACTCATACGATGTGATGCGGTTATTTCCGCCTTTAACCACATATCCGGATATGCAGCCCCGCCGTACGCCGGACGCCTTACACGACGCACTGGATGGATCAAACGCTTACAGTGTTGACAATTTTACTCAAAAAGGAAACAGCGTTTCCGTACCGCTGTTAACCGGCGTTACCGCCGCTTTTCCATTATATGAAGAGAGCGATGTGGCCGAATGGTGGACTTTCCCCCGCCGTGCGGCCCAAGGCGGAAAATGGCTCCTTGCCACTACGGACAATACCGGCCCGCACGAAAAAAACACGCTGCTCCTCTTTCGGCCAGCACAAGAGCTGGAAAATGGAAAGATTATGATCGTACGCGTGCTGGGAAAAACACAGTTAACACGCGTGAAAATCCTCGGAGAAATGGCCTGTCTTTACGCAGTAAACGGAACACAGAAAGCCCGTTTTTCCCTCGCCGAAATTATCCCGCTGGCAACAGCAGTGTTGAAAATAACGGACGCTTTTTAAAAACGCCCCTTGATTTTAGCCGAAAAACCATTATACTATTCATATCCCCGTTGGGGTGGACGGGCAGAAAACGTCCCCGTGTGCATTAGTCTTTCCACAAGATGTTAGGCGGTGCGCCGGAAGAAACTGTTCCGCTTTGTGTAGGGCGCACACGTGAAGAACGCGGCGCACAACGCGGAGGGGGCAGAAAATGAGAGTTCTTTGTTTAGATATGCGGCGCAGCAAGTTCGCCGGATTGCAGGTGCGGTTCACAAGCTTTGGGCCTTTCGTCTGAGGACGACAGGGAGATTCCCAAGGACGTGGGCCGTAGCAAACGGTCTCAGGCTGCGTGCGGCACGGCAAAACTCTTAAACTGCAAGCGCCCTTTAGGGGAAAGCGAGCGTATAGAAATGGAAGAGTCGACTAAATAGTCCTCCGCGTTGAACAAACGCGGAGGACTCCTTTTTGTCAGACCACTATCAGTCTGAGCCCAACAAAAAAAAACAGAGGATAAGAAACATTTACCCTCTGTTTATAATACCTATACGTAGTAAATACCGGTTATTTTTTCTTCTTAAATTGCGCATTATACAACGCCGCATACGCGCCGTTTTCAATCTTTAGCAGATCCTCGTGCTTTCCTTCTTCCACCACACGGCCTTCGTTAAGCACCACAATTTTGTCGGCGTTTACCACGGTAGACAGACGGTGGGCGATGACAAACACAGTACGGTTTTTCATCAAGTTTTCTAGCGCCTTCTGCACCACAGCTTCGGACTTATTGTCCAAGGCACTCGTCGCTTCGTCCAAAATGACGATATCGGCGTTACGTACAAACGCGCGCGCAATCGCCACGCGCTGGCGCTGGCCGCCGGAAAGCGTAATACCGCGCTCGCCAATTTCCGTATCCAACCCTTTTTTCAGCGAAGCGATAAAATCCTGCAAATGGGCGTTTTTAATAGCTTCTTTCAAATCTTCTTCCGTCGCCCCCGGGCGGCCGATTAAGATGTTGTCGCGCAACGTGCCGGAAAACAAAAAGTTATCCTGAAACACGACAGCGATATGGTCGCGCAGCGATTTCAACGTAAAATCTTTCACGTTTTCCCCGTCAATTAAAACGCGGCCTTTGGTCACGTCGTAAAAGCGCGGCAGCAAGCTGACGACGGTGGATTTCCCGCCGCCCGAATTGCCCACCAACGCCACCGTGCTTCCCACGGGAACGGTCAGGTTCAAATCTTTCAGCACGTAAGTATCCGGCTTATAGGCGAACCATACTTTTTCAAAACGAATCTCTTTTCTAACGCCGTCAAGGGTACGGGCGTCTTTTTTATCTTCAATCTCGGTTTTAAGGGAGAAAATCTCAAAAATACGGTCAATAGATAAAAACGCCTGCTTGATATCGACGTAATTATCCCCCATACTTTTAACGGGTGTATACAACATCAGCAACGCGGCTACAAACGACGTAAAGTTACCGCTGGTAATGGTACCTTTCACAATCATAGAGCTGCTCTGCCAGAACACAAGGGCCAAGCCGAGCGACACGATAAAGTGCATCACGGGTGACAGCCACCCCGTACGCTTTACCATACCCATATTTAAATCGAACACGCGGTCCATCAGGTGCTCAAAGCGGCGTTCTTGGTCTTCCTGCAGGTTATAGGCGGCAACGGTACGGTTACCGTTGAACGTTTCATTATAAGCGCGCATAGCCACAGAACCGACTACAATCGTATTACGGACCAACTCTTCCAGTTTGCGGCGCACGACAAAAATCAATCCGCCGGCTACCGCAAATGCACCAACGGCAATAAACGTAAGCTGCCAAGAGTTATATAACAGCACCCCTATCAGCGTAATGGAAGAAAAAACGCGCGTAACAATCATACGCAGGTTTTTAATCAGGCCGTTGCAGGCGGTATCGGCGTCGTTGTTATAACGCATAAGCACATAGCCGGAGTCGGTCGTATCAAAATACCCGCTGTGCATCGTCAGCAATTTTTTAAACAGTTTTTTACGTACGGAAAGCGTAATTTTGCTGCCCACCCACGTATTTAAATACTTTACCAAATATGTTAAAGTGCTCTGCACCAACACAAACCCGACAATCAAAACCGGAATATACGTAGCCATCAGCGCGTCTTTGGCAACTAAAACGTCATCGGTAAACGACTTCATAAAAAGAGCGATAACCGAATCCAGCGCGCCCACCGGCAGCGCCAACAAAATACCCAACATAGCGCGGAACCAGTAAGGTTTGATAAACGGCCACATTTTTTTGTAGTTTACAATCAAAGGATGTCCGGTTACCAATTCTCCTATCGGACGGGTAAGTATATTTTTCATAAAGTAAATTTTCTCCTAACAAGGGGCTTCTTCCATTATAACAATTAGAGAGCCGTTTGTCCGTTGGCGTGCGGGGGTTGAAAAAACAAGCGTACTTTGCTAAACTATCAAACAGCGTCCGGCGCAACCGCGCCGGCGCGCCGATTTTACCGATTCAGAGGATTTTGATATGGTTATGAAAAAAGCTAACAAAGAAACGCTTACCGCTGCCGAACTAAAAGAAATTAAGCAGCACCTGCTCGCCCAAAAAGAAGAAGCCGCCGCGCGGCTTAAAGATAAAAAAAATTTAGATATGCCCGAAGCCGAGGTGGGCGACCCTATCGACGACGCTTCCCGCAGCTTGGATAAAGAAATTCTGTTTGAACTTTCCGGCAATGCCCATAATACGATTGAACAAATCGAAGCGGCTTTGCGCAAAATTGACAAAGGGATTTACGGCACGTGCGAATACTGCCGCCAGCCGATTCCCAAAAAACGCATTAAAGCGCTCCCTTTTGCGCGTTATTGCGTAAACTGCCAGCACTCAACCGAAAAACACAACAGCTAATCCGTTGGTGGCTTGGCAACGCTTTACAGTGCTTTTACACATTACCCCTCGGTTTTGCCGAGGGTTTTTATACGCAAAAAATATCCTCCTGCACAGCAGGTTT
>NZ_JBJEGE010000034.1:0-94864 GCF_051874775.1 Candidatus Avelusimicrobium sp. | reverse complement strand
AAGTCAGGGTCATTAACAACAAAGTTTGAGGTCATACAAATACTCCATAAGGTAAATTCCATAGGAGTATAATAAGAAAACCCATTGTAAAAATGACCTTTGAACAGAAGCCATCTTTCAAGCATTAGCACCTTGCCTAGGCAGGTTGCTGTGTAGTCCTTGGGCTTGCCCCTCGTACACTCTCTATGGTAATTATAGTCTAGTAAAAGCAAACGACGACGTATTGTCGCGCTTTTTATTGTTTAGGGTTCTGTGCGGGGGCAAACATAAATCCAGTTTTGTCTAAATCCTCGCTCCACGAATAACCCGGTATAAGCATATCCTTACAGTTATCTTTTGTTTGGGCTGTCTTATACAGCAAAGAGTGAAAAAAGTGTTTTAAGTATTTTTCTGCTTTTTCATAGTATTCTGGGTGCTCTTGTGCAAGGGAACATAAGAAACTGATATCCTTTTGTTCGGTAAGATATAAGTGTAAACAATCAATGTAGCATTTTTTTATTTTGCACTGAAATTCTTCCGGGAATCTAATTCCTTTTAGGCGGTGTCCAAAGTTTTTGCGGAAATAATCGGTAGTAATGATTCTTTTGGAAGAGATGTATTTGAAGAGAAAAACTTCAAGCTTTTCTCTCTCCTGCTGTTCGTTTAACTCTGTTTTAGGCGCTGGTGCCATATAGTTTAAAATTATCTTCATAATTAGGTTCCTTGTGATTAAAATTGGGGTATATATAGTGTATTTAAATGGTCCGACAAGGTGTTGTCGCATTGTTTTTATATTATGTAAAAAAGGAGAAAACGATGGCGGAATATAAACCTATTGAAGTGTGGAAGCGCAGTAAAGAAGACGAAGATGTGCAATTAGAGGCCCTTTTTGATGCGTTGTATGCGGCTAAAAAAGTAACTGAGGATGATTTGTTTATCTATTTGAGTAACAAAAATACGAGAAATAGAGGATATATTTATCCAAAGCGGGAAGCTGTGCATCACTTTATGCGTTATCAACTTATCTATGAAGCAGAGTCGTTTTTGGGTAAAATGAATTGTTGTAATCATAGCCCGATTGATTTGGCTAATCAAATTTATGAACGTGTTTTAAAAGCTATTGAACACGAAGATGAGGGGGTAGCATTTTATACATGTATGGGTGCTCCGGCTGTGATGGGTACGATTGTATGTATGGGCAAAATGCAAGACGGAAAGTATATAACTAACCCTACGGAGGGTGCGCCGCGCCAATTGGTGGACAAACTAACTCCCAATGATATTCTGATGTTTTTAACTAAATACGGTAAATGGTTCAAGGACCCGCTTTTGATGTTTGGTGTATGGCGCACCTATCCTGCAAGTAGTGCCGCGGATTACGGGCCTTGGATGATGTGCTTATGTCACCATTTGGGCACAGGGCGGCGGGAAGATTATTACGAATATGCTTTTGATGCCGGGCTAGATGCTATTGACTATATTGGTACTGAATTTTAACTTGACTTCCTTGGCGTTATAAGCGGTAATGTGTATAGGAGAGAATATGCAAAACTATACACATTTAACCACGCGGAAATTAGAGTTAAAATGGCTGGAGTTAATAGGCCGGCCTGTACCATCAATCGGGCGAAGTTTGATTATTAAATACTTGTTATGGTATGAACAAGCCAAGCGTGAGAAGATTTTTCCGCTTGGCTTTTTTCATGAAGTGGCCCAAGCTGCCAAAACTACCGATAAACGCCCAAAAGCTACTCTTGAGATAGGTTCAAAACTAATCCGTTCCTACCAAGGGCTTAAATACGAAGTAGAAATCGTTGCCAATGGGTATCTATATGAGAATACACTCTACAAAAGTCTATCCGGTGTAGCCAAAGCTATCACAGGTAAGAGTTGGAACGGAAATGTATTCTTTGGAGTGAAGAAATGAATGATAAAAAAATACGTTGTGCAATCTATACGCGCAAATCAACGGAAGAAGGCTTAGAGCAAGAGTTTAATAGTTTACAAGCTCAACGAGAAGCGTGTGAGGCGTATATTAAAAGCCAAAAGCACGAGAATTGGCAGTTGTTACCTACCGAATATGATGATGGCGGGTATTCAGGCGGCAATATGGAAAGGCCGGCCCTAAAACGACTACTCCAAGATGTTCAAAACGGTCTTGTTGATATTATCGTTGTTTACAAAATAGACCGTTTAACCCGCAGTTTAATGGACTTTAGCAAGATAGTAGAAGTATTAGATAAACATAAGGCCTCGTTTGTATCTATTACCCAACATTTTAACACCACTACCAGTATGGGGCGGCTCACATTAAATATGATACTTTCATTTGCCCAATTTGAGCAGGAAGTGACGGGGGAGCGTATTCGGGATAAGATTAGCGTAAGTAAGAAAAAAGGTATGTGGATGGGTGGTAAACCGCCATTAGGGTATTATCGTAAAGATAAAAAGATATATCCGGATGAAGAAAAGGCAAAACTCGTTACTAGCATATTCCAAAAGTATGTAGTCCTTAAAAGCACCACACTTCTAAAAGATTGGCTCGCGGAACAAGGGTACAATATATCCGTAGGGAACTTAAACTGTATTTTGCGCAATAAAGCCTATATTGGATTAGTAGGCCATAAAGGTACTTGGTACCAGGGAGAGCACCAAGGGATCATAGATAAATCTTTATTTGAACAGGTCCAAACAGTAATGGCCAATAATCGCATTAACCGCCAACATTATGACCCTAGTAAAAGTCTCTTAGCCGGTAAGTTGTATGACGATAAAGATAATGCCATGAGCCCGAGTTGGAGCACAGGCAGTGGCGGTAAGAAATATCGCTATTATGTCAGCCAAGCACTTATCCGTAAAGAACCGGGTAAGGTGGGGAAGGTCAATAAGGTATCTCTCCCAAAGTTAGAGCAATTTATAGATAATTGGTTTAGTGAGTTTTTGAAGGATAAAACAAAAATATATCCGTATATCCAACAGTTTGGAGTAAGTAAGCAAAAGGAAGTTATTAAACGACTACCGTCATATCCGATAACACGGGATGTAGAAAAATCACTCATTAAACGCGTGCAGTTGCACTTCAACAAGATAGAAATCACGCTATATCAAGAGCAAGTTATGGAGTTATTAAATGCCATTTATGAGAATAGAGAAATGAGTTTGCTTAAACCTGAGAAACTAAAAAATGAAACCACTTATACGGAAGCATATCGTATAGGAACGGTAGCTAATGGGGCCAAAGTTATAGTAGGCCAATTTGTCAAGCCTACAAAACAACCCAACAAAGAACTTATCAAAATCTTAAATCAAGCATGCGCTTGGCACCAAAAAATATTAGATGGAAAAACTACCCAAGAAATAGCCAATAGAGAAAAAGTATGTGTGCAATATGTGCGCAGGATCCTCAATTTGAGTTTTTTATCCCCTAAGATCGTACGGGCTATCCTAAACGGCACCCAACCAGCCGATTGCACACTCAAAAAATTGCTCTCAATAAAAGTCTCAAATTGGCAAGAACAAGAGCAACTTTTTACAAAAGTATTATATACTTCTAAATAATTATCAATTATTAGTTGTAAATAATTAGTTTTTAGCTATAATATATGTATGGAAAAATCAGCGAATGAAAAAGTGGATTCTTTTCTTGGATATTTTGTGGAAGCTCCTAGAGCGTTGTATCACATCATATCGGACGCCTCGGTTGCAAAAGTACAGATAGAACATTTGGACGATGTGTCTGTGTTTGATTACGATAATAAAATCAAAAAAATGGAGCAGATAAAATATAAATCTCCTTGTAATTTCACTGATCATTCGAAGGATTTATGGAATACATTATATAATTGGTTTACTGTGATTAGTAATAAAAGAGAACTGTTGAGACCTGATACGAAGTTTGTTATTTATACATGGAACAAATGTAAGATCGGTCCTTTGGCAAATGATTTTTTAAATATTAAAAAAAATAACAATTTTGATCAAATCTGGGAAAAGCAAGAAAAGTATTTTAAAACCGAGTCTCATTCTGATGAAATCAAAAGATATTTTGAAGTTATGAATAAAGATAAGGACTTGGTTAAGTTAATTTTAACTTCTTTTTATATTGAACAGCCTAATACTACATCTTCGGAAGATTTTGAGAAGTTGCTAGAACAACAATATGGCGAATTATTTCATCCTGTTCGGGCCTTTAATATTCATATCAAGGGATGTTTCGGCCTGGTTCTAGAGAATCCTGAGTTGAAAGAGGCCAAGTTAATTGAATTTACAAGAGAACAGTTCGATTTTTATAAGGATAGATATAATCGTGTAAAAACTTATCATTTCCCAGATATTGCAGATGTGGATCCCAGTAAAGTGAAGAGCCTAGAAAAGTCTTTGATGGCCAAGCAATTGGAAGAGATAGGACTCGAAGGCTCTATAGAAAATGCAATCATAGATTGTGTCGCTTGGGATGCATTATGTATCGATTGCTTAATGAACGGATATCTCAGTGCTCTAGAGATTAGGAAGATATATGATGAAGCAAAGGCAGAATGGATAGAACATAAAAATTATTTGGCAAGGAAGAATCAGAGATATGATGGAGCAGAATTATATGAGAGATGCTGCCGAGAGAAAATGCGACCAAAATCTTTACTAATTCAAGGATCAGAGAAAAGGGTAACAAGGGGTATCTATAATAATATGGCCAACAAGCATGTGAACGATAGACATTCAGTTGGCTGGCATTATAAATATCAAGAAAAATTTAAAGATTTTTATGAAAAAGATATATAAACAATATTGTAATGATATACAAAATCCTGCATTGGGAGCATTCCTAATATATACATTTGCAAATCTTTTTTATAAGAGAAAAAAAGATTATGTCAGTTTGCTTGATATTTTTATATTTATTCCTTTGATAATGGTCAAAGAAACGCGAGAAATTTTATATTTCTTAGATGCTAACGGTAAATCTTATAAGACTACTAAGATCAGCAAATTTTATGAAAAAATTGGGTACATTGGTAAACTCAATAGCAATCTGACATTAGGGACTATAAACGGCGTGATAATAAGATTTCGAGAATTTATCATGACATCGATTGTTTTTGCTATAGATACGAAGTTGATAGAACTTACTTCAAAGGGGTATATAAAGCCGCGTAATATTATATTTCCTAGTTGTAACTTAAATAAAGAATTAAGCACTCTTGAGGGAGCCGTGGCTGTACTGGCTAAAATTTATGCTGATGATACTGATCTTAATAAAGCTGTGAAAAATTTGGAGATTGTTTTATAATGAAAAATATGCAAATAGAAAGTATTATTATTTGGGCTAAAAACCCAAATTTAAAGCCTAGGATCTTAACATTTTCAACAGGCAAAATTAATATTATTCATGGGCTTTCTCAAACAGGTAAATCTGCAATCATTCCGATAATTGATTATTGTTTGGGAAGTACGCAGAATAAAATTCCGGTTGGACTCATCCGTGACTTCTCTGCTTACTTTGGGATCGTATTAAATGTTTCAGGAACTAAAGTGTTATTGGCTCGAGAAAATCTTGATGAGTCAAGCAGGAAGATAATTGTTTTGGAAGACATGCAGACAATACCTGAACATTTAGATATGACCAAGGAGCAATCCATTGATGAATTTAAAATTAATTTTAATAAAATAATGGGTGTTCCATTCTGCGAACCTAAATATTCAATGGGAATAAGAAATGCACGATTAAGTTTCAGAGATTTGGTAACATTTAATTTTCAACCACAGTATATAGTGGCTAATCCGAATTGTTTGTTATATAAAATGGATGTTTCAAAATATAAGAAGTTGATGCTACCTGTTTTTAATCTTGTTATTGGGGCCGAAACTCCTGAAAATATTGAAAACAATGCTAAAGCAGAGGAATTGAAGAAACGACTAGAAGAATTGCAAAAGAACGATGAAAATTATAGAAAAAGCAAGGAGCGGCAATTGACGAGGGCCACTTCAATTATTGCGCAAGCTATTAAATATGGATTAGTAGATAAAAAATATACAGAGAACATAAAAGACATTAGAGATTATAAAAATATTTTACAGATTATTTCCAAAAAGACAATTAGAGATTTGGCGCCTAATCTAGCACAAGCAGATTCTATTAGCGATTTATTAAATGATCTGAACAAAGAAATTACGCCGCTCAATAATAGACTGATTTCTCTTCAAACGCAGAAAGAATATATCGAAAAACTAATACAATTATTAAGAGATCGCAATCAAAAACAAGCAATCAGAAAAGATCGGTTAGAAATAGTAGAGTTTATTCGGGCTTTTTGTGAAAAAAATGTTGAAGAGGTATCTTGTATAGGGGATGTGGAAGAATTATGCTCTAATTTGGCGAATATTACGAAAAATTTAAATCAAACATTGAGACCAGAAATTTCTTTATATACTAAAAAACTGATGGATATCGATAGAGAAATACAAACTATCTCTTTGCAGATTGAACAAGTGAAACATAAAATCTTGGAGATAACAAAAATTAAAAAAGAGAAAGATATAGTTGAAACAATATATGAAGATATAATAATTAAATCCAAATTGTTATTAGATTTAGCAAATTCCAAGGATGAGAACTTATTGGCTGATATCAATAAAGTACAAGCAGAGATAAATACAATACAGGTTAACGATGTAAGAAGGCAGTATAAAGAGTGCATGGATAATATTATTAAACATGGACAAAAATATCTTCCTGATATTAAGGAATTTCATTACATTTCGCAATTTGTCAAAGACGACATGACCATAAAAGTTAAGAAAGAAGAATCGGATGAGATGGATTTCTATTTATGGGAAACGGGAAGTGGTTCCAATTGGGTTGCGTTTCATATAGGAGTTCTTTTGGGATTCCATTTTCATTTTTTAGAGCGGGAATTGCCCATGCTTAATTTTGTAATATATGACCAACCTAGCCAGGTCTATTTTCCACAAAAACTTTTTACCAAAGATAACAATATGAATAGCGGTAGTGATGTTGAACAAGTAAAAAAAATATTTAAAACATTTGAAGATGCCGCTAGAGACGCAAAAGGAAATTTGCAAATCATTGTTTCTGATCATGCTGGGGAGTCAATATGGGGGAATATCCCTGATAAATATAAACATATTGTGGCAAATTGGAGTGATGGTGAAGCCTTGATTCCAAAATCGTGGTATGATGCCAAATAAAAATTCAGTGGTTTGATTTGTAAAACATTTATTGTTAATCCTCTTAGTTAGAGCTTAGATACAAGGGACAAGGACAACTTCCTGCTTAACCTTGTCAGCATAAAAACAAAAGATTTACCACAATTCGCAAAAACTTGCCAAAATTCTCATGCTGAAAGTCGCGCATAAAAAAATCCCCGTCGGGCTTTTGCCTCAACGGGGATTTATGCTAATTATTCAAAACTAAAATACGGAGCCGACGAGATTCGAACTCGCGGTCTCTGCCTTGACAGGGCAGCGTGTTAACCAGGCTACACCACGGCTCCATTCACTTCTCAAATTCTTTCGTACTTATATTTTAACTTAAATTAATAGGGTACGTCAACAAATTTTAAAAATCTTTTTCCCGCGGGGCAATTACTCAAATTCACCCCATAAAATTTGTTCCAGTTCCAACTCCACGCCGTGTTTTTCTTTTACTTTTTGGCGAACTTCATCCATCAGCGTTTTGACGTCCTCCGGCGTGGCTCGGTTGAAATTGACGATAAACCCCGCGTGTTTTTCGGACACTTTCGCTCCGCCGACGGACAGCCCGCGCAGGCCCGTGTCGTCAATCAGGCGCGAAGCGTAATCCCCTTCCGGCCGTTTAAATACGCTTCCGGCGGACGGATATTCAAGCGGTTGTTTTTCAATGCGTTTGTGCAAAACGGAGTTGCGCGTGGCGATAAGCTGCGTAAAGTCGCCTTTCGTCAGCTTGAACGAGGCCGACAATACAATATAATTTTCAATTCCTTCCACTTTGCGGTAGGCATATTTTAAATCTTCTTTTAAAAGCGTGGCGGGGCGTCCTTCAAAATTGATGACATCAAAATATTCCAAACAGTCAAACGTCTCCTGCCCGAATGCGCCGGCATTCATATATACGGCGCCGCCGACGCTGCCCGGTATGCCGGAAAGTTTTTCCATTCCTGCCAGGCCTGCTTCGCAGGCCAGTTCGCATACTTTGTCCAAGGCTGTGCCGGCTTGAGCTTTGATGTGTTCCCCTTCTACGGTTACGCCGTCCATCCGTTTGGTGGAACAAACGATTCCTCCCACGCCTTTGCCGCCTACTAAAATATTGGAACCAAAACCAATAATGCGCAGCGGTATGTTTTCCGCCTGCGCGAGCTTTAAAACAAAACTCCATTCTTCCGGCGTTTTGGGATAAACATACACTTCCGCCGGACCACCGGTACGGTAGGTAGTATGCCGTTCCATCGGTTCGTCAAACAGGCAGTTGTCTGCAAAGAAATTTTTGAGTTCCGTTTTATAGCTCATATATATTGAGAAATTAGAAATTTAAGCCTACCCCGCCCTGAAAGCCGTCGTTTCCGGCGGTTTTGGTGTAGGAGGCAAACACGTATACAAACGGGAACGGTTTAAAATTGACCCCTGCGGTATAGCGGACGGCACCGTCGGAAGAAGAACGGTTGTGGGAAAACCCGCGTGTTTCAATTTCGCCGTAATCGTAACCGATCCCCACATAGGGCGTTAAGAACAATACATTCATAGACGCCGAAGCGGAAGCGGAATAGTGATCCTGCGTGTACCATTCGGTTTTGGCGCGGTCGTAAAACGCGCCAAGCGCAAAGTGTACGGTGTCCAGTACGGAAAAATTATATTTAAGCCCGCCGCCCAACGATTCCAAACCGTTCATATCCGTGCCGCGCACGACGACACCAAGCCCCACTACGGGGATTGTGGTTTCGGCGGATAAAAAGCCGGTATAGATGTAATCTTCGGAAGAAATGTTATTGCTGGAGGAAGGCTTGACGGCGGTCATTGTGGCGCCGATGTCGAACCCGGGGAAAGTGGTGCCTCGTCCGGTGTGAAAATCGGCGATACCGATTAACGCGTTAAGGTCTTTGTTATAAGCGGACAAATCGGAATTATGGTTAAAGTGGCTGCGAAAGTCGTCCGCAATATTATTGGACGCCTTTGCAAAAGGCACAAAAGCGAAAAAGGCAAAAATCAAAACGAATACTTTTTTCATAGGGGCTCCCGTTGTGCAATTTTAAGATATATAATATGATAGAAAAAGACGGGCGCTTGTGCAACCCGCAGGCGCAAAATGATGGCAAAAGGAGATTTTGATATATGGTAAGCGAACTTGCCGGTACTTTAACAAAGACAAAAATTAATACGGAAGCTTTAAAGAAAGAATTTTTTAATCCTTCTTCCGCGCCTGCGGCGGTAAAATTTGGTACGTCCGGCCACCGTGGTCAACTGGGCGCAGGTTTTTGTGCGCTGCATGCCCGCGCGATTGCGCAGGCCGTGGCGCGGCTGCATAAAGAGCGCAATATCAACGGTCCGGTTTTAGTCGGAGGGGATACTCGCTTGATGTCGCGCGATACGGCCCGCCTGTGTGCCGAGGTGCTTACCGGAAACGGCCTTGCCGTCATTCTGCCTGATATGCCTTTGCCTACGCCCGTATTTTCGTTTGAAATCATCAGCGGCCGCGCCAGTGCGTGTTTGAACGGCACCGCCAGCCATAATCCGCCGCAGGATATGGGGCTTAAATATAATCCGCAAAACGGCGGTCCGGCGGATGCGTCGCTTACATCTTTGATTGAAAAATATGCCAACGAATATATGGCTCGTCCGGAAGAAATCAAATCGCTTCCGCTGGACGAAGCGCGTAAACAAGGCCTTGTGCGCGATGCCGACGTGGTAACCCCGTATGTGGACGCGCTGGCGCGGTTTGTGGATTTTAAAAAAATATCTGCATCGCCGCTTAAATTTGCCGTTCACCCGCTTGGCGGAAGCAGCTTGGCATTTTACAAGGCTATTAAAGAAAAATACCATTTGGATAATATGGATATCGTCAGCGAAGTTCAGGACCCCACATTCTATTTTATTCCGATAGACCACGACGGAAAAATCCGTATGGATCCGTCGTCCAAATACCCGATGTCTCCGCTAATTAAGTTTGTTGAGGACGGTACGTACGATTTTGCCGGTGCCAGCGATCCGGACGCCGACCGCTTCGGCTGCGCCACCAAAAAAGGCGGACTGATTCCGCCCAACCACGCGCTGTGCGTAATGGCAGATTATTTGTACCGCCATCATAAAGTACGCGACGCTTATTCCATTGGCCGCACGCTGGGCACGACGGCCTTGTTAGACCGTATTGCGGCCGGACTTGGATTAAAACTGGACGAAGTAAATGTGGGTTTTAAATACTTTGTGGAAGGCATTATCAAGCGCAAATACGTGCTTGCGGGCGAGGAAAGTGCCGGAATGTCCGTTAGCGGTTGGACGCCGGAAAAAGACGGTATTTTAGCCGTGTGTCTGCTGATGGAAATTATGGCCGTAGAGGGAGATATCGCTGATTTGTACGACCGCCTTACGGCAGAGTACGGAAAGCCGTATTATACGCGGGTGGATGTGCCGACCGATGAGGAAACCAAAAAACGCATTAAAAGTTTGAAAGCGGCGGATTTTGAAAATCTGCACCAAGTGGCGGGCGAACGCGTGACCCGTGTGCGCGATACGGATGGAATTAAAGTGTACCTGCAAAGTTCGTGGTTTTTAGTACGTCCGTCAGGTACGGAGAATATTGTAAAAATCTATGCAGAAACGTTCGTCGGCGAAAAACACTTAAATGCGCTGATTGAAGCCGCCAAAGCATTGCTGTTAAAATAACCTTGTATTTTGAAACGCCAACCAACGGGCGGGGGATATCCTGCCCGTTGGTTTTGGCTTGCGGTCGTACGTTTATTTTTTTATACTGCAAGTATGATTTATTTTGCCCATCGCGGTGCGTCCGCCGAAGCCGTTCAAAATACTGTTCCCGCCTTTCGGCGCGCACAGAAGTTAGGAGCCTCCTGTTACGAATTAGATGTACACCTTACGCAAGACGGCGTTTTGGTGGTTCATCACGACTATTCCCTTTTATCCACCGCCGGCGCGGACGTGCAAATTAAAGATTTGACGTTTGCCGAACTCCAAATGTATCCGCTTCAAAACGCGTTTAATAACGAGCGGGTTTTTGTTCCGCGTTTAAAAGACGTGCTGCCCGTTATTGCGTCCGGCTTGGAAACGGTCAATATAGAACTGAAAAACGATGGGAACGTGTACGGCGGACTGGAAGAAAAACTGCTGGCTCTTTTGCAAAACGATTTTCCCAAAATACTGCCCCAAACGCTTTTTTCCAGTTTTGATTATGGTATGCTGGTCCGTTTGCGCGCGCTGGATAGAAACGCACGTATTGGGCTGCTGACGCGCGCGTTTGACGTTTCCGCCGCGCAAACGTTGGGGGCGGAAAGCGTGCACTTAAATCACACGCGTTTTACGCCGCAGATTGCCCGCGTATGCCGCGAACACGGATTGAAAATTTATCTGTATACGGTCAACGATATGGAGCAAGCCGCGCGTTTGGCGGAGGAAGGGGCTGACGGTATTTTTACGGATAAAATCGGAATGTTTTTGTAACTTGTGGCGCGCCAAAACATCTTTTGCCGTGCTCCGGTCGTTTTTACCATATACAAAACCCCCGTTCTGTCGGACGGGGGTTTTGTATTCGTGATTAATAGTCGTAACTGTAAGCGTTGCTGTCCTGCGAGGCGCTTTCTTCTGCTTCGCCGCCGCCCTGCATACCGTAGTATTCTTCGGGCGTATAGCGTTTGGGTTTCTGCCAAAGGCGTTTTTCTTTCTTATAGTCGGCTTCGCTAGGTTGGCCGGGGACTTTGGGCTGTTGACGGTCGTCAAAGAAATAAATGGTTTTATCTTCTTCCGGTCCGACATTAAAAATATATTCCGACTCCACAAGCGGTGCGGTTTCCCGCCGTTCAAGTGCAGCCGTCGGAGAGAGGTCGTCCAGATAGTCCTGTTCGGTTAGATAGATTTTGCGGTTATATTTTTCTCTTTTTTGGGCATTGGTGTTGCAAGCGGAGAGAATGCCCGCGCACAGCAGTAATACCAGCAGTTTAGAAATTGTTTTCATACCGTTCTCCTTATAATTTCCTTTCCCCAGATAATATAATGTTTTCAAGCAGTACCGCAAGCGTTACCGGCCCTACGCCTCCGGGAACGGGCGAATAAGATACGCCGTGTGCCTCTAATTCTTCTGGCGACGCATCTCCGCACAAGCGGTTAGTTTTTTCATCCCAGTTGGTGGAGATATCGGCCACGTATGAGCCGGTTTTTAACCATTCCGCACGCAAAAGACCGGTTTTGCCTGCGGCTGAGCAGATGAGGTCTGCGTCTGTTAGCGCGCGCGGCAAATCGGTGTGGGTATGACAGATTTTTACTGTGGCGTTTTGGCACGTTAAAAGATGCGCCAGCGGACGCCCCACAGTAATGGAACGGCCAATAACGGCGGCTTCTATTCCCTCCAGTTTCACGCCGTGAAACAAAAGCAGCCGGATAACCGCCATTGCCGTGCTGGAGACAAAGCAAGGCAGCGCCAAAACTTCCGCCCACGTTTTGCATAAAAAGAGATTGCCCATATTGACGTTGGACATTCCGTCAATATCTTTTTGCGGAGCGATTTTGTCGGCAAAGTTGGTGGCAGCCAAGTGCGCCGGAAGCGGCCGCGGAATTAAAATAGCGTCCACGGAATCGTCGGCAGATAATTTTTCCACCAAGGCCAGAAAATCGGCCGCGGGTGTTTGGCGGTTTACTTCAAAAATTTCTGTTTCTATGCCTGTTTTTTGAGCAGCTTCGGTTTCTTTTTTTAGGTACAGGTGCGCTCCATAGTCATCGGTGGAACCGATGGCGCACAGTTTAATGGCGCGGCCCAATTTTCGGCGAACGGCCTCCGCCCTTTGGGGGAGGGTTTGGCGGATTTGGGCGGCTAGGGTGCGTCCTTCTAAAATCATATAATCTATTTTAGCAAATTAGCGGCACGTCTTGCGGGATAGCGTTCCGTTTTGCGGACTGTGGATTGTAGTTCGCCGGTTGACTAATATAGTACCAATCTTGTGACGGAGGGTTCCGTGTTAGTGAGACAAAAACAAGAGGGAACAAAAATTTGTTCCCTCTTGCAGAAAGTTGCGTCAATGACATGGCCCTATCCGAGGCAGAACCGTTGACCTTGCAGGCAGCAACTTGTCCGCCGCTCCCATACTTGGCAACATTACTTAAACAGTGTGGCTCAACTAATCAGAAGTCGCTCTCTGGAATTGGGAGGGGCGGCTCGCCCCTATTCTTCGTCGATTTTCAGCATAGCCACAAAGGCTTCCTGCGGAATGTTCAGACTGCCGATGGACTTCATGCGCTTTTTCCCTTCTTTCTGCTTCTCTAAGAGTTTGCGTTTACGCGTAATATCGCCGCCGTAACACTTGGCGATAACGTCCTTGCGGAAAGCGGGAATGGTTTCGCGCGCAATCACCTTGCCGTTGATAGCGGCCTGTACGGCCACCTCAAACTGTTGGCGTCCGATAAGCTCTTTCAGTTTAGCGCACAGCGCGCGTCCCATCGTTTGTGCTTTGTCTTTGTGTACGACGACGGATAACGCGTCTACGGGCGTTCCGTGTAACAGAATTTCCATTAACACCACGTCGGAACTTCTGAAACCGGCCACTTCGTAGTCAAACGAGGCGTAGCCTTTTGATACGGATTTAAGCTTGTTGTAAAAATCGATGACCATTTCACCCATTGGCATTTCGTACTTAATAATCACGCGTTGGTTGGACAGGTGGTCCAAGTTCATAAATACACCGCGTTTTTCTTTTAAGAGGGTCATCACGCCGTCCATAAACTCCACGGGCGTTACGATAGTAATATGAATGACGGGTTCTTTAATGTCAATAATATCGCCGTGCGGGGGAAAGTTGGCCGGATTGTCTATAATTTTATACCCCGGGTCGTCCGGCGCATCCGGCAAGGCGGCCAGCTCCTGCGGGTGGGTTTTGCGCGGCGTAAATTTAACGTGATACACCACATTGGGGCTGGTTGCAATAAGCGACAAATTAAACTCACGCTCCAACCGTTCTTTTACGATTTCAATGTGCAAAATTCCCATAAATCCCAAACGGAACCCAAAGCCTAATGCTTTGGAAGTTTCGCTTTGGTAGTGGAAGGACGAGTCGGACAGGTTCAGCTTTTCCAGTGCTTTGCGCAATAGAGGAAAATCGGTGGTTTCCACAGGAAAGATACTGGCAAAAACAACGGGTTTCGCGTCCGCATAGCCTGCTAAAGCTGTTTCCGCGGGCCGTTCGGCCAGAGTAATGGTGTCGCCCACTTTTACTTGGTGAATGTCTTTAATTCCCGCCACTAAATATCCCACTTCTCCTGCGGAAAGCGTGTCGCATTTGTGGAGTTGTTTGGGTGTCATAAAACCGATTTCTTCGGTTTTGTACGACGCACCGGACGACATAAACCGAATGGTTTGGCCCGCTTTGACGGAGCCGTCCACAATGCGGATATACATAATAACTCCGCGAAAGGGATCATAGTAAGAATCAAAAATCAAGGCGCGCAGCGGCGCTTTTGGGTCTCCTTGCGGGGCGGGTACGTCCGAAATGATACGGTCTAGCAGGTGTTCTATCCCCATCCCCGTCTTTGCGCTGACGCGTTCGGCTTCAATCGGATCGTGCAGAATATCCCATAACTGTTCTTCCGAGGCATCCGCGTCGGATTGGGATAAATCAACTTTATTCATTACCGGGATAATTTTAAGACCCAAACTTTGCGCCAAATGCGCGTGCGCTACCGTCTGCGCTTCCACCCCTTGCGACGCGTCCACCAACAGCAGTACCCCTTCGCAGGCGCGCAGGGAACGGGCCACTTCGTAGGAAAAATCCACGTGGCCGGGGGTATCGATTAAGTTTAAGATGTAGTCTTTATATTGAATACGTACAGCTTTGGCTTTAATGGTAATACCGCGCTCACGCTCTAGGTCCATACCGTCTAGCAGCTGGGCCTGCATTTTACGTTTCGGTACAGTTCCGGTATCTTCCAGAATACGGTCCGAAAGGGTGGTTTTGCCGTGGTCGATATGCGCCACAATGGAAAAATTACGAATCTTCATTTTTATCGTTTTGCTCTATTAAATTGCGAATGTCCGCCGAACTGCCCATCAGCAGCGCCGCTTGGGCGAGGTCCAAGCAGTGTTCAAAATTGGAATTGCGGATGTTGTTTTTTACGCGCAAATACATACGTGGGGTGACGGATAATCCGTCCACGTGTAAGCCCAGCAAAATAGGCAGCATTTTGGCGTCTGATGCCAATTCTCCGCAGATGCTGACTTGTTTGCCTCGTTTGTGCGCCGTCTGTAAAATCAGGTTCAGCGTGCGCACGACCGCCGGATGACAAGGGTCGTACATGTGGGCGACTTCTTGGTTTACGCGGTCTACGGCTATTAAATATTGTATCAAGTCATTGGTGCCGATGGAAACAAAATCAAGATCTCCTATCATTCCGTCCAGCGCAATGGCGGCGGCAGGCACTTCAATCATTCCTCCCAAAGCAATTTTATTGACGGGTTTTTTGCCTTCGGCCTCAAACTCCGCGAGCGCTTGATTGAATGCTTCGCGCACGTGATGCACTTCTTCTACTGAAGAAATCATCGGAATCATAATTTTGACCTGTGCGGGAACTTCGCACGCTGTGCGGATAATCGCGCGCAGCTGGGTGTGCAGCAGTTCCGGATTTTTTAAAAATAACCGTATGCCTCGGCAGCCCATAAAAGGATTGGCGTCTTTATCCAATTCATCAACCGGAAAGTCGGGCATTTTATCCGCTCCCAAATCTGCCAGACGGATAATAACAGGCCGCATATCAAAACGTTTGGCTACAGCCAAATAGGTTTGATATTGTTCTTCTTCCGTGGGCGGAACGGATGTATTCATAAATAAAAATTCGGTGCGCAAGAGGCCTAAGCCGTCGGTAATTAATCGTTTGTTTTCTTTGTTGTCGGTGCGCGGATCGTAATTAACGAAAAGTTTTAACGGCCTTCCGTCCTGCGTAACGACGGGAAGGTGGTTAATCGTTTTAAGCAGGGCTTCCGTTTTTTTGATTTCGCGTTGGATTTTACGGTAGTTGGCAAGGGTGTATTTGTCCGGATTGATGACCAACAATCCGTTTTCTCCGTCGATAATCAGCGTGTCTCCCGCGCGGACGTCTTTGGACGCGGTGCCTAATGCAACGACCGCCGGCAGATTTAGACTTTGCGCCAAGAGCGCGGTATGGCTGGTTTTCCCGCCCGCGTCAGTGCAAAAACCCATTACTTGATTGGCTTGCAGATTGATGGTGTCGGATGGATATAAATTGTGCGCGACTAAAAGAGACGGTTTTTTGACAGACGCTAAAAATCCGTCTTTTTCTCCTTCCAAATTCTTCATTAACCGTTTGGCGACGTCAAAAATATCGTTGCGGCGTTCTTTAAAAAACGGGTCCTCTATTTTTTCAAACGACGCGGCCAGCTCCTGCAAAGTAAGCAAAATGGCGGCGTGTGCGGAGAGATGTTCTTCTTGGATTTTACGGGTAATGCCGCCGGTTAACGAGGGATCTTGCAAAATGAGTTTGTGCGTGGACATTAGGTTGGCATATTCGCTTCCCAATTCGGCCAGAACCTTCTGCTCGCAAGCGTCCAGCTCCGCCAACGTTTTTTGCATAGCGGTGTTTAACTTGCGGATTTCATTTTTGATTTCGGCGGGTTCCACATACTGTCGGGAAACGACAAAACTCTCATCCGGCAGTAACATTGCCGGCCCAATCGCTACTCCAGGGCTTGCGGCTACGCCTTTTAAAACCAGCATTAAAACTCCTCATTAAATTTGTCGTAGAATAATTTTTGGATAGCGTCAAACGCCGCTTGTTCGTCGTCTCCTTCTGTGCACAAATGCAGTTCGGATCCGTACTCCGCCGCTAGCATCATTACCCCCATAATGCTTTTGGCGTTTACGCTCACGCCGTCTTTGCTTAGGCGGATGTCACTTTTAAACCCTGCGGCTGTTTGCACAATTAGTGCGGCGGGTCTGGCGTGCAGACCCAAACGGTTGTTTATTTTAAGATTTTGTTCTATCACGTATATCCCCCCAATTAAAACAGACAGACGATGTTTAACGTCAGTACCGCTGCTAGATACAAATACATATTGGCTATTTTTAATTTGCGCGTCATCAGGCTTAGGCATACAAATACCAGCACAATTGCGGCGCGCGCATAAAAATGCGCATCCAATTCTTTAAAATCTTTCAAGTAATGATAGATGCCATACACCAACATTCCGGCGGTCATAAACAGTCCCAGCTTCTTGGCGTAATAGATGGTTTTATTCCAGTCAAAGCAGGTCAGCCCGAAACAGGCGCTTTCATCCTTGAGAAAACTGATTTTAATACCTTCCCATTTGACAAACAATGCAACAGCGTTGAATACGAAAAACGCGGCGGCTCCGG
The DNA here is from genome assembly GCF_051874775.1 of Candidatus Avelusimicrobium sp. GTDB lineage: Bacteria > Elusimicrobiota > Elusimicrobia > Elusimicrobiales > Elusimicrobiaceae > Avelusimicrobium. The sequence continues at coordinate 77,318 of NZ_JBJEGE010000034.1, read as the reverse complement.
CGGAAAACGCATTCAATGACGAGATGGGCAGGGTGTAGGGAACCTCAAAAAAATTCACGCCGGACAACAGCCAAATAAACAACGCCATAAGAAGCGTCAGCGGTTTAAGCGCACCCCAGAAAAGGCGGTCCCCGATAGAAGCGGTCGTAATGGATAGACTTTTGCGGATAGCGCTCCACTCGGTTACTTTTTCTTTAAATGCGGTCAGCGTTTTTGCTTTGGCAACCTCTTTTTCTTTCTGTGCAAGCGCCCCAAAACAAAATGAAGCCATTGCGGGCTGCGTGTTGAATGTTTCCAAATAACGGGCCAAAACGGAGGGGAGTGCATCTTTGTCCTGTGCGTAGAGTTTCTTCAGAAACGGCAACATTACGAACGTCAGCCCGATGTTTTGGTATTTCATCGGATTCCAGCCCGTTTGCAGAAAGAACGAACGCAGAAAAATTTGCAGGCGCATAGAAAAATTCATTCGTTACCTCGTTTTTAAACGGAAGGAAGGCAATAGCGTTGCCAACCCAATCCACGGTACGGCCATATAAGCGAATTTACAAGCTAAATGCGCTTTTGCGGGCAGATACGGCAGCAGCACCGACATTAACCAGCCGAATACACACACGAATATGAAAATATAAATAAAGTTCATCAAAAAAGACGAAGCCAGTGCAAACCCCACCGTACGGTTGACGGCGGACGGTTTTTGAGTAATTTTCTGTTCCCAAAACACGAGCCACTTGAATCGGTTTTTGCGCATAAATTTTTCTAGCACCGAAAATAAAGCGGCTCCGGTCAGCCCGAAGAAAAAGCCAAAATACAAGTCAATTCCCACTGTATACAGCGCCAGCGTTACAACACAGCACACAGCCGCGCTGGGGGGTATAATGCCGCCAAGCGGATTTACATCGGCAAAAATCAGTTCGGTAAATACTCCAATCTGTACGCCGGCCATCAAATCTCCCATAATGAGTCCCAACAGCGGTCCTGTGATAATTCCGCGCGAAAGCGTCAGCTGAAAAGCGTATGTCGTATCCAGTTCCAAGAGTGCAGCAAGTACGCAAAGCGAGAAGATCTCTGGTGTCATCATTTAAGGACTCCGTCTACGGACAGCGATGGCGAATTAGGTACGGCGCGTGTTTCCACGCGGATTCCCAAATCCCGAATCAGTTTTAAAAAGCATTTGTCTTCGTTGTCCAAAAATACATTTTCGGCCAATTTTTGCGCGCCGTCTTTAAAATGCATTCCGCCGATGTTAAGGGAGGTTATTTGCAGCCCGTCTTTAATCAAGTCGGCGGTTTCTTGCAGCGAACCCATTAACAGAAAAATCCGGCGGTTTGATTCGTTGGCGTGTCGCGCGGCGGCTGAGGAATTTAAAATCGTCAGTTCGTATTCATATGGCAGACTTAAGCGCAGAAGCCCGCGGTTAAGGCGAGCTTCGTTCCCTTTGGAAAAGGGAATCAGCACCTCGTCCACGTTTAACTCCGGCAGCCAAGCTTGTACGATTTGGCCGTGAATCAGGCGGTCGTCCACCCGCGCAAAAATAATAGGCATTAAAATCCTTTAATCAACAGTTCGGTCGCGTTAATAACGGCGCGTTTACCGTCGGCTTCTATTTTTTCCGCCAGTTCTTTGGCAGTCATTTTTTTGCGGCTGTTGGCGGCGGTCAGAAGCATACTTAAATTAAGCCCCGTAATCACGTAGCAGTTGGGCAAATCTTTACTGGCGGTAAGCGAAATGTTAGTGGCGCTGCCGCCGAAAATATCGGTTAGTATAACGGCGCCGTCTTCACAGGCCGAAAGCGTTTTGTTCAGCTTGGCCGCTTCCTGTTCAACGGATGAAGCCGTTGTTACGGAAAACGCGGCGAAACCGTCATCCGTCGGTTTGCCGATAATTTGCGCTGCCGTATCCAACATCTGTTGGGCCAAATGACCGTGGGTTACCAAAATAATTTTTACCATAGTTATAATCCTATATCTCTGTGAAATTCCGAGGCGCTCAGTCCCAGTTGGTTTAAATATTCCGCCAGTTTGTGCGCCATAAACACGCTGCGGTGTTTACCGCCCGTGCAGCCCATTGCTATAGTTAAGTAGCTTTTGCCTTCTTTAATATATTTGGGAATTAAGTACTTAATCAAATCGGCAAATTTTTCAGCGAATTCCTGCGATTCTTTAAACGACATAATGTATTTTTGTACATCTTCATCCAGACCTGTTTTTTCTTTCAATCCCGCAACGTAGTACGGGTTGGGTAAAAAGCGTACGTCCATTACAACATCGCAGTCTTTGGGCAGCCCGTGTTTGAATCCAAACGACATTACCGAAATCTGCATATCCTGTTCGCGCGTGAGACTCAAGAGCGCAGAAAGTTTTTCTTTCAGTTCGCCCAGTTTTAAGTCGGACGTATCGATTACTTTGTCGGCCGCTGTTCTGATAGGAGTCATCACTTCGCGTTCGTGTGCGATAGCCGCCGCCAGTTTTTTATGAATGGGATGTTTATGTTTGGTTTCGGAGAAACGCCGTACGAGGCAGTCCTCTGCGGCGTCCAAAAAAATCACTTTAACGGTAAAATCATCTTTGGGCAGGGCGGAAATCATCTTGGGCATTTGTTTTAAGCGGTCGCCTTCGCGCACATCAATGCCCAGTGCGATGTTTTGAATTTCGCCGTTGGCGCGAACGTATTTGATAAAATCGCCGAATAATGCCAGCGGCAAATTGTCCACGCAATAAAACCCAAGATCGCCGAAGATTTTAAGCGCTTGGGATTTTCCTGCACCGCTCATTCCGGTAATAATAAAAATGCGTCTTTTATCAGGTTGCATCGGGTTTTCCTGCTCCTTTTTTCATTTTGTCTAAAATACGCTGGCTGAATTCTTTGGCGGAGAAAAGCCCTTGGCTTTTTAAACGTTGGTTGAGCGACGCCACTTCTATCAGTACCGCCAAGTTTCGTCCGGGCGTAACGGGCAGCCCCAAGGACGGAATTTCCACTCCCAAAATGTTGGTCGTTTTCTGCTCCACTCCCAGTCTGTCTAGTGGTTTGTCGGACGGAAAAGTCAGTACCACTTCCATATCTATTTTTGTTTCATCTAGCGTGGAGCCCACGCCGAAAAGAAGCGGTACGTCCAAAATTCCCAGTCCGCGTACCTCCATATAATGTTTTAACATTGTAGGGCAGGAACCGAGCAGGTAACGGCCGCGGCTTTTTTGGATTTCTACGACGTCGTCAGCTACCAAAATGTGTCCGCGTTTGATAAGTTCCAGTGCACACTCGCTTTTACCGATGCCGGATTCCCCGCGGATGAGTACGCCCATTCCGTTTACATCTACCAGTACGCCGTGAACGTGTGTGACGGGGGCAAGTTTTTCGTCCAAAAAGCGGGAAAATTCCGTTACAAACGCGGTAGATTCCATTGTTGTTTTTAAAACGGGTACATCCGCGCTGAGGCACGCTTTTCGCAAGGCGGGAAGCGGGTCCAAATCTGCGGACATAATGATGCACGGCACTTGTCCTTCTTCCAACATCTTGGTTACGTTAGCGCGCAGACGCGATTTGTTCTCTTTTTGGCAGAACGCCTGTTCGCCGCGTCCGAACACTTGTACGGAATGTGTGCGAAAATTGTCCAAATGACCGCAGAGCGCCAGGCCGGGGCGGTTGACACTGCCCAGCGTAATCTCGCGGTGAATGTAACGCTTGCCGCAGACCAGCTCCAGATTCAGACGTTTAACCTGAAGCAGTTCTGCGACTGTAATGGATTTTGTAAATTCCACTTTTCCGCCCCCGGCGAAGTTATTTTTTCTTGACGGGTTTAATCAGACCGTACGTGCCGTCAAGGCGTTTGAAGATCAGGTTGATTTGTTTAGATTCTTCGTCTAAGAACATCCAAAAAGAATATCCCAGCCGTTCCATTTCGTAAGCGGCGTCCTCCGGATTCATCGGCGAAACTTCTACCTGTTTGATGACGGAGAACTTTACGTCGTTCTGCGGAATCATCACTTGTTCGGCAAAGGGGCTGATGTCAGCTTCTTTAACGGATTTTTTGGTTACTTTGCGGGCTTTAGCTTTGCTTTTGATTTTTTTCGCCTGCGATTCAGCCTTAATAGCTGCGGCGTCAATGGCTTTGTACAGGTTGTCCTCCACCGCGCTTGCGCTGATGGTGGTTTTGGCACCTGTGTGCAGGATAATTTCCGCTTTCTGATTGATTTTCTTTTCTACCGAAATAAGTACTTGGGCGGAAACGATATTGTCGAAAAAGTTTTCGATTTTGCCCACGCGGGTATTGATAAATTCTTTGATGGCTGGCGTCAGTTTAATGCCTTTGGCCGTAATTTTGATATCCATAAGTCCTCCGTATATATCGGTTACGAGAGAGTCCCCCGTAGACTTATTAAACCATTAAAAGCGTTTGCTGTCAATCGCGCTCGTTCGCGCGTAGGGGGAGAAAGGGTCCTGCAAGCATAAGTTTGCGCGGAAAATGGAAAGAGAAAGAAGAATTATTTGATGAGCCTCCCGGTACGTCGGATACTGATAGTGTAATCTTATTGGACGGAAAATCAAGCCTCTGTGCTAAATTTTTACAAAAAATTTGTTATGATAATAATTAAGTCCGCGTAGGCGGACCCGGAAGTATTGTCAGCTTTCACAATTTTATGCTGTTTTTGGAAGCCTGTGCGGAACAGGTTGAGCTGCGTTTTGCGCGGCACACATCACTCCAAAAACAGCCGTTTTTAAGCGCAAAATAATCGGCCTAATTAACCGGTTGTTTTGCGCTGAATGCCTCTTGCCATATTTTTATATGGCAAGGGCTACGGCTGTTTGTCCTGGGTTAGTGATGTGGCTCGGAGCGGACAGCCGTTTTTGTTGCTCCCTGTTCGTTTCTGCGGGCTTTACAAGAAGCCTGCTTTTTTCTTCCCATTTCATCCTCCGTGCTTCTTCTCCCGTTTGTGTGCGGGAGCGTTTTGTGCAATCGGACGAACTGCGTTATGTGCTGCGCGGGGTCGAGCGTTTTTTGCCTTGGGTTACGCGGGTGGTATTGGTAACAAACGGGCAGCGGCCTGCGTGGCTAAACAGTTGTCATCCCCGTTTAAAAATTTTAACACACCGCGAGTTTTTGCCTACGGACGCTCTGCCGACGTTTAATTCTTGTGCAATAGAAGCCGGTTTAATGCGTTGGCAAGGTTTGGCGGAACATTTTTTACTGGCTAATGACGATACTTTTATTTTCCGTCCGCTTCCCCGATCTTATTTTTTTCCGCGGGAAACTTGTGCGGTAAATTATTTTTCTTGTTATCCGGACAAAGACTATGCGTGCAGCGAATACGGCCGGCAATTACTTCTGCTGCGCCGGCGATTGCAGAATAAATTCCCTAATACCGATTTTCCGTTGGAACCGCATCACAATATATCCGGTTATGTTCGTTCGGCTTGTTTAACGGCGAGGTCATTGTTTGAAGCTGAATTTTCGGCAACGGAGTGTTCGCGCTTTCGTCAAACGGATAATTGTAATTGGTATCTTTTGGCGGGCGTGTCCGCAGCGTTGGGCAAAGCCGTGTGGCGGCCTACCCGCAAATCACGTTGGTTCGGAAGCGACGGTATGGTGTGGGAACTGTGGCAGGACTATGCACGGGAAATACAAAAGTACAGGCCGCGTTTAGTTTGTTTAAATGATTCGGATAAAAGTTCTATGCAAGACAGGGAAAGATTAAACAATTATTTGCAAAGGACCTTTCCGTGGAAGAGTTCTTTTGAAATATAAAATAACAAGAGGCGCAAAACGCTGAGGCACTGCGTGATGTCGTACAATGCGAGATGCGCCCCTTTTGCGTCAGGTTTTCGTTCCCGCGCAAAATCAAGTGAGCGAATATAATATGCGCGGAACGTGTTTGTGAAAAACACCCCGCCTGTTAGCACGCGGGGTGTTAAATTTAATTGTTATTTGGCGTTAACCATTTTGGCTCTGGAGATATCGCCTTTCTTATCCAAGAAATACAGATATCCTTTTTCTTTTTTGATACCACATTTTTCAACTTTTTTCGGTTTACCGCCTTTTTTGCCACCTCTGGCCATTTGCACGCGGGCGATATCGCCGTCTTTGTCAATGTAGTAGAGGAAGCCGTCTTCGCGGTCCATACCAACTTTCAATACTTTTTCTGCCATCTGAATAATCCTCCTTTTAAGGAAAAACAGTCTTACGAAAAAAGTCTAATAAAAAAATTTGCACTTTGCAAGCGGTTTTTTACGTCTAAGCCTCTTCGGTGTTGTATTTTTTTGTACGCGTAGGTAAATAAAAACGGTTTTTGTATATATATTGTATAGGGAAATGGTATAATTGGAGTATATCTGCCAAAGGGGACGTTATGTACTTAAAAGCTATTGAAATTATCGGTTTTAAATCGTTTGCGGACAAATCACGGCTGGACTTTGAACCCGGCATCACCTGTGTGGTAGGCCCGAACGGATGCGGTAAATCCAACGTCATTGATTCGGTGCGTTGGGCCATCGGTGAAATGAGCTGGAAGTCCCTCCGCTCTGCTTCTATGGTAGATATTATTTTTAACGGTACTGTCAAACGTGCTCCCCTGAATATGGCGCAAGTTAATATGGTGTTCGATAATGCTTCCCGCCAGCTGCCCTTGGATTTTAATGAAATTACCGTGAGCCGTAAAATTTTCCGCTCCGGTGAAAGTGAGTATTATTTAAACAAAGTTCAATGCCGTCTGCGCGACATTCGCGATCTGTTTTTGGATACCGGTATCGGCGGCGAAGGTTACGCCATTATTGACCAAGGCGGCGTGGAAAGCGTGCTTTCGGCTTCGCCCGAACAGCGCCGCGAGATGTTTGAAGAAGTGGCCGGCGTATCCAAATATAAAGCCAAACGCGAGGAGTGTATTAAACGCTTGGAACGCGTGGACCTTGATTTGGCTCGCCTTGCTGATACGGTGGCCTTAATTCAGGAACAAATTAAAAAGCTCGACAGTGAAGCCAAAAAAGCCCGCTTGTACCAAAAATACCGCGAGGAACTCAAGGAAAGCGAAATCGCCATTTCGGTTTGCTCCATTAAAGAGGCGGATGGATTAATTGCCAAGCATTCCGCGGAACTGGAACCCATTATACGTAAGCAGGAAGATTTGGAAAACCATATTTCGGCGCAGGAAGGCGCGTGTGCGGCTTTAGATTTAAATTTAACGCACAAACAAAAAGAAGCGGCCGAATTTAACGAAAAGATTTCCGCCAGCAAATACCAAGTCGGCCTGTTGGAAGGCGCAATTAAAAACTGCGACAACCTGACCGCCGAACTGACGGCGCAGGTGGCGTCCTCGGGCGCGGAAGCGCAGCGCGGCCAAAGCCGTCTGGCCGAGCTGGCTCCGGCAATCAGCCGCCTTAAAGAACAGCTTGCCGCGGTGACGGCGGAGCTGAACCCTCTGCAGGAAAACTACAACGCGCGAACGGCCTCCGCGCAAAAACTGGAAGCCGATTTGAGAAACGCCGAAAGCGAACTCCAGCGTGCATCGTCCGAGCTGATGAATTTAGTGCAAAAGCAGATGGAAATTTCAAACCGCATTGCACTTGAAGAATCGTCCGCACAGCGTGAAAACGAAGATTTAATTACCGCTGAGAAAACGAGCCAGTCTCAGACTGCAGGTCTTGCGGGATTGGAAGAAAGTTTGCAGGAGATTTTAACGCGTGCTGAACAAAAACGCGTTGAGGCTGATGAGGCACGCCAAGCGATTGCCCTTGGTGAAGAAAATTTAAAAAATCTGCAAATTGAACGTATCGCATTAAACGAAAAACTGTCCGCTGTCAAATCGGCCCGTGCGGGGCTTGCTGCAAAACTGGAAATGATTCAAACCCAAGGCAAGAATGACCCGTACTGGGTGGGGGCAAAACTGGTAGGCGAAAGCGGCCTGTCCGGTGTGAAGGGCACGCTGAGAAAAGCGTTAAAATATCCGGCGTCTTTGGGCGTGGCGGTGGAGGAATCGTTCGGCAAGTATTTGGACGCGGTACTGTGCGCGGACCAAAACACCGTGGAGCAAGCGCTTGCCCTTTTAAAACAACACGGTAAAGCACGTGCGAAATTTATTGTACTGTCTGAGGTCGAGCAAACACAGCAGGCGGGCGGATCGCTTAAAGAACAGCTGTCGTATAAACCGGAACTTGAAAATTTAATCAATTTTATCATCGGCGGTTACGCATATAAAGACGGTGCGGTGCGCGGTGGATTTTTCGTCGGGGGCGGTGCGGAAAATGTGCGCGCGCCCGAGGCGTATTGGGGCGAGGAAGAAACCGTTCGCGGCGAGATTGACGGTAAAACGGCAGAAGAAGACGCACTGAGTGTACAAATCATCGCTAATTACGATGCTCTTTCTAAAGCGGAAGAAACGCTTAGAAATCTGCGTGTTAAATCGCAGGAAGCCGTCGTTGCGCTCAACTCCGTGCAGAACGAACGTACCAATAAAGAACGCGAAATTGCTTCCACCAAGCAAGCGTTGGAACGCGCTGCGGCGCGTAAGCAAGAAATTATGCTGCGTGTGGAAAACCGCCGTAAAAATGCACAAACGCTTAAACAGAATTTAGAAGAATTAAAAACGCGCCACGCGGTGCAGACTGCGCGCGGAGAAGAACTTAAAAGAATGCAGGCGGATTTGCGCGCGCAGGCCGAAACGCTCAAAGGTGAGTTAAATGCGTTAAGCGCGAAGTTATACGAAGTAAAAATTAAGAAAAACAACGTGGAACTGGATTTAAAATCCACCGAGTTTGAATTTACCAGCTTAACGGAAAGCGAAGGCAAGCGAAACGAAAAAATCGCTTCCTCCAATTTGCGTTTAAAAAGTCTGGCGGATGAAAAATTGTCCACGCAAGCCAAACTATCATCCGAGCGCGATACGCTGGCGCAGTTGGAACTGGCCGAACATAAAATGCGTGAGGAATTGGAAGCGCTTAAAAAAGATTTTAACGATAAGACTGCCGCACTCAACGCGTGCAAGAAGGAAATGTCGGATTTGACGATTAAGCGCAACGATGTGGAAAACGCACTTTCCAACGCACGCCGTCAACGCACCACGGTGGCAAATAATCTGTTTGAAAGCTGGAACATCACGCCCGAAGAAGCGCAGATGAACTATGGCGACAAACCGGTGGACTACGAACGCGTGAAGATGATGAGAAAACGTATTGAAAATATGGGTGCCGTCAATATGACCGCGCCGGAAGAGTACGACGCGTTAACCAGCCGCAACGACTTTTTGCGCTCCCAAATTGGCGATTTGGAAAACGCCAAGAAAGATTTAAAATCCGCCATTAATAAAATCAACCAAACCACGCGCGAAAACTTTAAATATACCTTTGAACAAGTGCGCATGCACTTTAAGAACATCTATCAAACACTTTTCCGCGGCGGCGAGTGCGATCTGGTGCTTACCCAACCCGAAAACTTGTTGGAAACGGGCATTGAAATTTATGCCCAGCCTCCGGGTAAAAAACTGCTCAACATTACCTCTATGTCCGGCGGCGAAAAAACACTGACGGCAATGTCTTTGTTGTTTGCGTTCTTTACGCATAACCCGTCCCCCTTCTGTATTATGGACGAAGCCGACGCTGCTTTAGACGAAGCCAATGTGGAGAGGTACGTTAATTTGATTAAAGAGTTTTCTAAAACCACGCAGTTTATCGTGGTGACGCACAATAAACGTACGATGGAATCAGCCCGTATGCTGTACGGAATTACAATGGAAGAAAGCGGTGTATCCAAGGTGATGTCCGTCAATTTGGCCGAACGCGCCACGCCGGAGGACGTTAAAAAGAAAGAAGCGATTGAGGCGCTGGCGGAGGCGTAATGAAGATAGGCGTATTTTCGGATGTCCATTCCAACTGGGAGGCGCTTTGCGCCTGTTTAAAACGTCTTAAAAAAGAAGGCGCACAAGCGTACATTTGCTGTGGGGATTTTATCGGCTACGGGCCGGATCCGGAAAAATGCGTCCGGAAAATCCAGGAACTCCCGCTGCTTGCTTGTGTGATGGGTAATCACGATGCTGTGTTTGTGGATCCGGAATTGGAAAACTGTTTTAATGATGGCGCCAAAATCGCGCTGGATCATAATAAAAAACAGCTTAGCGAAGCTTCCGTGCGCTATTTGACTTCGCTTCCGGCTGAAGTGCAAAAAAATAATTTTACCGTTGTACACGGAACACCGTCCGATCCGATTAAAGAGTATTTTTCCAGCTGTGCTCAATTTCGTTCCAATTATAAATTATGGAAAGGAGATGTCTGCTTTGTGGGGCATACGCATCTGCCGTTTTATATGAAAGGGACCGATAAGAAGTGTGCTGTGTACATAAATAAGCACGATGACGTTACCGTCCGTTTACCGTCGGAAACACGTTATGTGATCAATGCGGGCGCTGTGGGAAAACCGCGGGACAATAATCCTGCTTCTTCGTTCGGCCTATGGGATACCGATGCCCAAACTTTCCGCTTTTTACGCGAACCGTACGATATTTCTGTTACATTGGAAAAAATGTCTGCGCTTAATTATCCTACTTTTTTGATAGACAGCTTGGCTGTCGGCCTTTAACGGCTTTTGCAGCGGCGCAAACGGCCACCCCCGCGGTTATACACAACACAAATTCAAATGGTGCGCGAAAGCGCGCGTACGCCCCTGAAAAAACCGAACCAATCCCCCAAAAATACAAGCAGTATACGGTTAAAAAGAACGCTTCGGCACGTTTGCTTTTCCACAATATCCATAGTCCCGCTGTTCCCGCCAAAACGGTGGATAATACTAATGCTGCACTTATCCAAAACAGCAGTTGTGCGGCGGCGGATTGGTTGCGCGCGGCGGGGAGTGTCCCCGTGTGGTTGAGGGCTTCTTCTTCCGTTTGCAGTGGCGTAAGATTTAGTAAACCGGCCGTGTGGGCGAAGTTTGTCCCCAGCAACGTTTTTCCGGCCCATAAAGGTGTGCGGGAAAGTTTATATAAAAAGCTTTCGCGGATGAACGGCACGGCCATTATTTTATAAATCTTTACCTGTTGTGCCGGAGGCAGCGCAGAAAAATTCGGCGGTAACATGGCCAGCATCATTTCGTGGGCTTGTGAAATCTTCAAACTGTATTTGCGCGCAAGGTAATCTTCATTCCAAATGTACAGATTATATGCTCCTACGGAAGTAAATCCTCCAAATCCGGTTGTAAGCGTATTACGTATATGCCACGTCCCGATGCAGAAGATAATCGGCAAAAGAAATAGGCCCATTGCTTTTAATACAGGGAAACGGATGAGTTTTGCCGCGCAAAAACAAATTAAAATGACACTGCTCACGGGGATAAAGTAATAGACCGCAGGGCGGACATATACGGCGCAAGCTAAGAGTAAGGCAGACGTCAGCAGGTCAAACGTGCGCGGGTTTTGAAAAAAACGAACGATAAAAAATATAAACCAAGCCAAAAGAAACGTACACAGCGTTTCTGTCAATACGGAAAACGACAGCGAAAAATACAACACGCTGACGGCGCAGAAAAGCGTACTCCAACGGGCTGCCGATTGCCCGTTAAGGCGATGTGCAGTCAAATAAACGGGGAGCAATAAAAATAAAGATAAAATATTTTGCCACAAGGCTACGGCCCACGTCATATTTCCCGTTAATAGTTGCACGAGCACTAAAAACAGGGGATACCCCGGCGTGCGCATCAGCATAGGGGAAACGGAAACGGCTTCCCACATATTACCTTCTTGCAGGAAAGTTTGGGCAGGGTAAACGTAACTGATGGAATCCGGCAGGGCCAGCACGCGTTCTCCGGCGGGATGAAAGAAGCAGATGTAAATAAAAGCCGCTAGTTTGACGGCGGCTAGTGCGGAAAAAATATACCAAAAAATTTGATCTTTATACCACTTCATATGGTTATTGTATGAAATTAGAGGAAAATGGTGACGTATTTTTTAATGCGCTTGCAAGCGAAATTCCGCCCAAAGGCCCTTGCGTAAGAAGAGGTATATTAGATTATTTCCCAATTAGGTTTACGCTTTTCGGAGCGAACCGCGCTGGACAGTGTATCAAAAAACCCCCGCATAAGCAGGGGTATATTTTTCAAAATGGTGGACCTGACAAGGATCGAACTTGCGACCTCCTGCATGCCATGCAGGCGCTCTCCCAGCTGAGCTACAGGCCCATTAATCTTTACCTAATTATTATAACAGTTTTTCGCGTTGTATGCAACTATTTTAAACAATCACATTCTATTATATTTCTATTATATAAATATTTTCTATTGGACAGTTTCCGCTTTCCTGATTTTAAAAAGCACTAATTAAGCGTTATTCCTAAAAGGAGGTTAGTTAAAATTTTTTTGGATAAAAAAAGAGCTTCGGTATTCCGAAGCTCTTTTAAACTGTTTTGCATTTGGCTTAGAATGAGAACGCTATGCTTATTTCTCCGCCAAAGCCTTCACGTTTTCCAGCCATACCGTAAACGGTCAGCGCGGTGCGAAGCGGCAGGAATGTGTCTTGGTTGTCATATACCAAAGCCAACTGTGCGCGTCCGCTCATTCCTTTTAAGGAAGCGTCGTCGGAGGTCAGCCCTTCGGCGTGAACCGAGGATTCTCCGTTCATTTCGTAGATGCCCATTGCACCGATGGCGGGTTTCAATCCGTACAGATTCACTCCGTTAAAGATGTATTCTCCGCCGAAGCGCAAGGCAAGGCTTTGCATCGAGTCAAAATCAATTTTTTGACCGAGGTTGTCGGTAATATCGTCTGCATTTTTACGTAAGTAGCGGAAATTGGCGAAGATGTCTAAGTCTTCGGCCAAGGTTTCCACAAAACCAGCGCCGAAACCGTAGTACATTCCTTTGCTGTCAAATGTGGAGCTAAGTTCGGGAGATTTAAATTCCATATCCATATAGCCGATTTCGGCGTCCAATTCCAAACGGCCGGTTTCGCTGTAGCGCAGAGAGGTCATGAGTCCTCCGCTATATACGTCGGCATCGCCGTTGACGTCGATCGGAAAGGTGTCATACGAACCGTGGGCGTATTTTACGAAGAAGCCGCCTAGCCAGTCGTTTGTGAATTTTTTCCACGCACCGGCTTGGGCAATTCCGGAGTCCAAATCAAAACCGCTGCCGGTTTTGTAACGGGTGTGGTGATAGGCACCGTTCAAAAATGAATTGGAATCATTCTCATTCTTCCACGCGTCGGTTACTGCGGAGCCGATCATTTCCTGTCCTTCCATCGTTAGCGCAAGGCCGACAAGCGGCAGTTGTCCGTATACTTCCAAATTGGCTTTTGCTTTCGTTCCCGTAAGCTGCCAACCGACTGTGTCGCTGTTTAATTTGATACCGGAAAGATCAAACGAGTAAATCCCTAATTTGTTTGTGTTTAGGGTAATACCACTGCCGATTAAGTTTACTACTTTTTCGCCTTGTTGAATATTTTCCAATCCAGTGCCCGCTTTGGAGGTTACTACGATAGCCTGCCCTTCTTTTATAGCGGACGGGTCAACTGTCAAGTTGGCATTAACACCTTCAAAATTGAAATTAAGGTTGGTGTCAAAGTCCGCGTTGATGGACCACATGGAGGCAAAGTTTTGGAATTGGCTGGCACTATTAAACGTCGCACGGGTACGGTCAAATATCAATTTATTCGTAGATTTGTACCGCTCGTTGTTTCCGCCATAAATGACGGAATTGTTGGTCAGGGTAATATCCCCGCGCAAGATGACCGTATTGTTTTGGGTAAGTTTATTTTTAGACAAAATTTCCGCGCCGTCCACATAGCCGCCGTAGATTTTCCCATCAAAGTTGACATTATCCAACACAATAGTGTTGTTAGATGCAGAAAACACTAAATCTTCTTTTTTTTCTCCATCTTCTTGTTGAGTTTGTACGCCGTCTACATAGGTAATCGTATTTAAGCCGTTTTTTACCACGTGCGTCTGAGAAGTACCGTCCGATGTATAATAATCTTTTTCATCGATATAAGCCGAAAATCCGCCGATTACGTTACCCGTTACGATGCTGTTGGACAGAATAATGGTGTTATTGTCACTGTTGGTACCATAGGTGGCGATGGTTTCGGCTTCCGGTTCCTCTGAGGTGGCAGTTCCCGCGGTGTTGACTTGGGAAGTGTACGTCATAGATGCCCCGCCGAACAAAATCCCTTTATCGGAAGGAAGAACTAGCAAGTTGTTGGTGTTGAGCGCGCTAACGTTTAACGTGCCGCCAAAGAACTTCCCGCTAGTATTGGAAAGGGTAATGCTGGAGTCTTTGATTTGTATGAGGTTGTTGCTTGTATTGCCTACCAAGTTAAGGGAAGCGCCTGCTTCTTGAAATGTGGCTCCGGTTAAGTTCGTCAACGATAGTGTATTATTCCCTACAGTAGCTTTAACCGGATTTCCGGAGGCGGCTGCTTCGGCTAAACCCATATTGACGGAGTACAAATTCTGAGCATTGATGGTAGAATTGTCAATAGAAAGGGTGTTTCCGGAGGCATTGACAGAGGTGGTGCTTACGGCCGCCGCATTGCCCGTAACGGTGGAGTTGCGGACGAATACGGAGTTATTATCGGCGTGCGTAACGGATTCATCTCCACTTTCCACCCCGATACTTTGATCCACGGCGTATACGTTTTTAACCGTGGAGTTATTTTCCACAATGACTATGTTTCCATCCGCCGTATCAGCTCCCGCAGCGCCGGCTACGGTTCCGTTTACGGTAGAGTTATTGATGGTAACACGGTTGTTGTCTGCGTGGGAATCAGAAGCACCGGGTTCTGTACGATCTTCCGGCTCTAAACGGTTCTGGATTATTCCGCCGTATACATTTCCATTGATAATAGAGCCATTTGTGATATTGACCATATTTCCGTTGGTGGTGCCGTGTGAGTATTCGGCTACGCCTCCGTATACGTTTCCGCCAATGATAAAATTATAGGCCTGTGTGGTTACATTATTTAAATTAACTGTATTGTTATTGGCAGAACCGTTAGAAAAACGCTCCAAGTGGTCATCCAAAACGGCAATACCACCGATAGCATTTCTTCCTTGCAAGACGGTGGCTCCCGTCATATTGCTAAGGTTTAATGTATTTCCGTTGGCATTTGCATTCCACACCGCGCCGCCTGCTACATACTCACCATTGCTGTTTTGGCGTTGTAAGGCAGTTATGGCAGTGCTGGGGTCGTTGATGCTAATGTTTTTGTTATTAACAGTCAAAGAGGAATTGGTAACATTGCCGTTAAAGGAACCGCCACCGACGATAGCCAAACTTTTATTTTCATTGTCTTGATTTACTGTACGGTGCTGACCGTCAACCGCCTCACCAACCCAGTTGTTTTCTAGATTTTGTGCCGTGACGCATATTGCCGCAGTCAGAAAGAAAACCGCGAAGAGAAGTTTTTTCATTTATCCTCCAAATAATTTAAACAAAGGGAATATATCTCCATTATACAGAATTTGGCGTAAAAGGAAAGTTTTTTGTTGGAAAACGAATAAACCTTGGTGGAGTATACGGGCGCAAGTTGAAAACTATTTGCTGAACGTGTCGGAATATAGGCCAGATTGGCAACTGTTTTGAAGAATAGACGGTCCGAACGGGCCTTAGGGGTTACGTTTCGATTGATTTGTTCGGTTACATATGGTTAAGGCTGTCCATTCTCAATCGAGAATATGGATGTGTGGAATATGTCTATATTTTTACAAATCAGAAACCTGCGGGAGATATTCAATATACCAATTAATACGTGGATTTTTTTTGGAGTTTACGTGTTTTTGTCAACCGTGCGGGAATATTTAACCAACCGCCAAACGGCGTACTGGCTGCTGCTGATTTTCGGGCAGCGTATTGGACGAAGGCGGATACAATTTAATCTGGGGGCTGGAAAAAAGACTAATCCCGATACAGTTCGCGCAGTAATTTGATTTCTTTGGCGTAGCCCGCCAAATCATTGGGGGTTTCCAAGCAAAACGGCAGGTGTTTTAAAGCCGGATGGTTGATCACGCGCGCGAGGGTGTCTGTACCGATTTGCCCGCCGCCGATGACGGCGTGGCGGTCTTTATGCGCGCCGCGCGGATTTAAACTTTCGTTTAAGTGAACGGCTTTGAGGCGCGAAAGACCGATTTGCCGGTCAAATTCTTTCAGTGTTCCGTCCAAGACGGCCAAGGAGTAGCCTGCGTCGTGTATGTGGCAGGTGTCTAAACACACGCCCATTTTTTCGTTTAATTTAACTCCGTCCAAAATCCGTTTGAGTTCGTCAAAACTTCTTCCGATTTCACTTCCTTTCCCCGCCATCGTTTCCAACAACACGGTGGTGGTTTGTCCGGCGGTCAGAATTTCGTTAAGCATTTCGATAATAAGTTCAATACCTTTATCCGCTCCTTGACCGACGTGGCTGCCCGGGTGAAAATTGTACAAGTTATGGGGAATGTATTCCATCCGCTGCAAATCGTCCTGCATCGTTTGCCAGGCAAACTCGCGCGTTTTTGCATCGGCGGAAGCGGGATTAAGCGTATAAGGCGCGTGCGCGATAACGGGGGCAAAATGGTGCTGCTGCATTAATTTGCACAATGCGGCGGCATCTTGCGGATCGATGTCTTTGGCTTGGCTGCCGCGCGGGTTTCGGGTAAAAAACTGGAACGTGTCCGCCCCGATTGCGAGCGCGGTTTCGCCCATCGCTTTAAAACCTTTAGAAGAAGATAAATGACATCCGATGTGTAACATAAATTCCTTATTTTGCACTGAGGCGTTTAATATCCGCAATTAATTGTTGGACGTCCGACTCCCGCGTGGCCCAACTGGTGCAAATGCGGATGGCAGAGTGATTACGGTCTAATCGTTTAAAATGCGCGAATGTATATTCCTGTTCCAGTTCTTTGAGTATACTGTCCGGCACGACGGGAAATTGCTGGTTGGTGGGGGAGTTATACCACATTTTCCACCCTGCTTTCAAACAAGCATTGCGGATAAGCGCGGCCATTTTATTAGCGTGTGCGGCCAGTTCTAGGTAGAGGCCGTTTTCAAAAAGCCCTAAAAATTGGATGCCAAGCAGACGCCCTTTGGCTAGAATTCCGCCTCTTTGTTTCATAAAATAACGGAAATCTTTTTGGAGCTTTGGGTTGACGATGATGACCGCTTCTCCGAGCAGAGCCCCCTGCTTGGTGCCGCCAATATAGAAGGCGTCGCAGCAGGCGGCTAGATCGGTCAGCGTAACATCGTTGCCTTCGGCGGCGAGGCCATAGCCTAAGCGTGCGCCGTCTATAAACAGGTAGAGGTTGTTTTCGTCGCAGGCGCGGCGGATGTCTGATAGTTCTTTTTTGGAATACAGCGTACCGTATTCGGTCGGAAACGAAAGATAAACCAGCTTAGGCTGCGGCGCAAATTCGGGATTGTCATCCTGCCAATGGGCTTGGCAAACGCGCGTGATTTGTTCGGCGGTTAGTTTGCCGTTTTCTTCCGGTACGGTTAGTACGCGGTGCCCTGTGGATTCAATAGCGCCAGCTTCGTGTACGTTGATATGGCCGGAATCGGGTGCGATAACACACTGGTACGGACGGAGCATCGCTGCGATGACGATTAAGTTGGTCTGCGTGCCGCCGCACAAAAAGTGTACCTCGGCCTGCGGGGTTTGGCAGAGCGATTTGATTAACTCCGCCGCTTGGCGGCAATAGGGATCTTGCCCGTAACCGGCCGTTTGTTCCAAATTGGTTTGCGCGAGTCTTTCCAAAATGACGGGATGCGCGCCTTCGCTGTAATCACAATTAAATCGAATCATAAGAAATCCTTAAAATGCAGCTTCTTATATTAGTTTTAGCAGATTTTTAGCCGCCTTGTCATCCGGTGCCCGTTCCGATGATGCGGCTGCACCTTTATGCCTTATTTTTTGTGTAAACGGTACCATTGGAGCATTAAAATGGTTTTAGCGTCTGTAATTTCGCCTTTTTCTATCATTTTGTATGCTGTTTCCAACGGAAATTTTTGCACATTTAAAAATTCGTCCTCATCGGGGCAGTCTTTTCCCCGTTTTAAACCGGTAGCTACATATAAATGTTGTTCTTCATCCGAAAATGCGTTGCACGGATGAAAAACAAGCGCTTCTTTAAGCGACTTGGCCGTCAGCCCCGTTTCTTGCTTCAGTTCCGCGCGAGCGCAGGCCAAAAACGACTGGCCCTTTTCCCGCTTTCCGGCCGGAATTTCCCACGTGCTTTGGCGAATCGGGTAGCGGTATTGCTGTACCAGATAGATGTGTCCGTCCTCCACGGGTAAAATGCCGCTTGCGCCGCGGTGCTCAAAATAGATGCGGGTGGATGTGTGTCCGTTCAATAGTTTTACCTCATCTAAACGCACATTAAGCACTCCTTTAAAAAGAAGCTTGGAAGAAATTTTTGTTTCTTTTAATTTACTATAATGTTTCATATAAACATTTTACACCATTTGGACTGATTCCCGGTATCCACCGGGACTGCGTACTGCCTAATATAAGGACTTTTACTATGGCCGAATTTGTACAACTCCACAACCACACCGAATACTCGCTTTTGGATGGAATGTTGCGCGTATCCGAAAATCACAAACCGTCCAAATTTTTGCAGGGTTTGGCAGCGCAGGGTATCCCTGCTATGGCAATTACGGATCACGGAAATATGTACGGCGCACTTGATTTTTACGAATCGGCCCGTGCGGCGGGTATTAAGCCTATCATTGGGTGTGAATTTTATATTACCGAAGGCAAGTATACCGAAAAAGATTCCCGCTACGGGCATTTAACCCTTTTGGCGCGCAATCACGAAGGATATCTCAATCTGATGAAATTAAACTCGATGGCGTGGGTGGACGGATTTTACAAGTATCCCCGTATCGATAAAGAAATTTTATCCACACACAGCGGCGGTCTGTTATGTCTTTCCGGCTGTTTGAAAGGTTTTTTATCCCAATATGTACGTTCAGAGGGCGGGTTTGAAAAAGCCTGTGCGCTCGCCAAAGAGTATGAAGATATCTTTGGCAAGGGGAACTATTATATTGAACTGATGGACCACGGTATCCGCGAGGAAGTGGAAGCGCTGCCTCTTTTGAAAGACGTGGCAAAAATGACGGGAATTCCTGTTGTGGCTACCAACGACTGCCACTACGAGAAAAAAGAGGACTGGGAAGCACACGATATTCACGTTTGTATCGCCACAGGCAAAACGCTTAATGATCCGCGCCGTATGAAAATGTCGCACGAACTGTATTTTAAATCGCCCGATGAAATGTGCGCGCTTTTTGCCCACACGCCCGAAGCGTGTTCCAACACTTTGGCTATTGCCGAAAAGTGTAATTTGGAGTTTCCCAAACACGGGTTTATTCTGCCTAATTTTGATATTCCCAAAGAGTTTCCCAACTCCGCCGAATACTTTAAAGATTTGTGCCGCAAAGGCCTTATCAAAAAAATGAACGGCAACGTGCCGGACAATTACTGGAAACAGTTAGAATTTGAATTTAACGTCATTATTACGATGGGATTCGACTGTTACTTTCTCATCGTGCAGGATTTTATCAACTGGGCGCGTGCAAACGGGATCCCGATAGGGCCGGGGCGCGGCTCGGGCGCGGGTTCGCTGGTGGCGTATAGTATGGACATTACGCGTGTGGACCCCATTCAAAACAAATTACTGTTTGAACGTTTTTTAAATCCGGACCGCGTTAGTATGCCTGACTTGGATATTGATATGTCCGATGAGGGGCGCGAACGCGTGATTGATTACGTTCGCGGCAAATACGGACACGATAAAGTTTCCCAAATCATTACGTTTGGCACAATGAAAGCCAAACTGGCGCTTAAAGACGTGGCGCGTGCGATGGAAATTCCCGTGGCTGAAGCTAACCGTATTGCCAAGATGATTCCCAACGACCCAAAAATGACGTTGGAAAAAGCGTTGGAAATCAACGAGCTTCGTAACGAAGTAACTAATAATCCGCAAAGTAAGCGTTTGTTTGAAATGGCGCGTAAAATCGAAGGTTTAAAACGCCACACAGGCATCCACGCTGCCGGCGTGCTGATTACCAAGGAAGCTGTGTCCGAATATGTGCCGTTGTCGCGCGGTGCGCGCGACGCGATTACCACCCAGTTCGAAGGTGAACCGTGCTCCAACCTCGGGCTCTTAAAAATGGACTTTTTAGGCTTGCGTACCTTGACCGTTATCGATAACGCCGAAAAAATGATTCGTGCGCGGCACAACCCCGATTTTGACATTAACAAAATTCCGCTGGACGACAAGAAAACCTACGATATGCTTTCCGCCTGCAAAACGCTGGGAATTTTCCAGTTGGAAAGCGGTGGAATGCGCGATTTAATCAAGAAATTACAGCCCTCGCAATTTAGCGATTTGTCCGCTTTGGTGGCGCTCTACCGCCCGGGCCCAATGGAGTCGGGTATGATGGATATGTTCGTGCGCCGTAAAAGCGGTCAGGAAAAAATCGAATACGAAACACCTCTTTTGGAAGAACCTCTGCGGGATACATACGGCTGTATGCTGTACCAAGAACAAATTATGGAAATTTCCAAACGTCTGGGCGGGTTTACCCCGGGCGAAGCCGATACGCTGCGTAAGGCAATGGGTAAAAAGAAAATTGACGTAATGGAGAAATTCGGTAAAAAATTTGTTGAAGGGTGTAAAGAACATAAAATTTCCGAGAAAACAGCTGCCCACATTTACGAACAGATGAAAGCGTTTGCCGGTTACGGTTTCAACAAATCGCACTCATACGCGTATGCTTTGGTATCGTACCAAACGGCCTACTTAAAAGCCAATTACCCGATTGAATTTATGTGTTCCGCGCTGACCAACGAAATCGGCCACAACGCTATCGGCGCGGACGATAAAGAAAATAAAATCGTTACGTATTTAGAAGAAGCCCGCAGTATGGGATTTGAAATTTTGCCGCCGGACATTAACACTTCCCAGCCCGAGTTTTCCGTGGATGTAAAAGACGGAAAAGAATGTATCCGCTATGCATTGGAAGCCATTAAAAACGCGGGGGAAGAAGGCTGTATATCCATCGTTAAAGAACGCGAAAAAGACGGACCGTACAAGTCGCTTGAAGATTTATGCAGCCGCATTGACCTCTTTCAAGCCAACAAAAAAACCATTGAAAGTTTGGCTAAAGCCGGCGCAATGGATAGCATTGCTCCGCAACAGGATCCCAAAATTACCCGCGCCAACATTTTGGCGGGAATTGATAACGCCGTTGATGTGGCCCATTTGGTTGCGAAAGAGAAAGAAAAAAATACGGGAAATTTGTTTGGGGATGATTTTTCCGCCGTTTTAAGTGTCAAACAAACAACGCCCGTGGAGGCTGATCCGCTGACGCAAAATGAACTGTTAAATTTTGAAAAAGAAGTATTGGGTTTGTATTTCAGCGGACATCCGATGTCCAAGTACCAAAACAATTTGGCCCAGCTGCACTGTACGCCGATTCGCGATATTTTGGAGGGAAAAGCCTCCGGCCGTTTAAATGTGCTGGGCATTGTAACACTTTTCAAAAAACGTCAAAATAAGAAAACGAAAAAAGACTGGGCGCAGCTTGTCATTGAGGACTGCACGGGTTCGCTGTCCGTTAATGTTTTTCCGCGTACGTACGAAAATATGGGCGGAAAACTGGCCCCGAACGCTATTTTCAATTTTTTAGGGGATATCCGTATAGATGAGGACAGCGCACGCATTGAACTGAACTTGCAAGATGTCAGCAGCGTAACGGATTTGATTTCCAACATCGCTAAAGAGTTTACTATTCGTATCCCTGCGGATTATTCCAAACAGAATTTGCAAAAACTCAAAAGTTATTTGGATATGACGTGCGGTACTACTACGGTATTTTTAGAGATTCCCTCAAAAGCCAATCCGGAAAAAATACACCGTATCCGTACGAATAAACGCGTGCTGCTGCATAAAGGCCTTTTGGAATTTATAGAAAATTCTATTGGCAATGCGTGGAGTTTTAAGTAATTTTCAAGTGGAATATTTGTTGGGCGGAGCGGTATTTTTTAAAGAGCTATATAGTAAGCGGAGTTTGCTTGCTCAACGGGAACTGTTACCGCGAAAGTTGTCGAAATGTTGAGACGGTTAATTTTGCTTGACTGTGCGATATTTATAAATCAATCACTACGTTGAATTCCGACGGAAAAATTGTGCGTTTATAATCACTATTGAACTTGTGTATTTGTGCAGCATTATCCATAAAGGATTTTACAGTTTTTTGGCAATTAGGCCAATTTTTACATACTAAGCATTTGCTAAATCAGTCTATTTTACAATGCTCCACCAAGGTTTAGCCATAACCTGCGTATGTAATGGCATTTCTGTAGAATTTAAAGACAAGATAGTCCTATTGGCGGCAGGCAAAGCAACATTCTTTAATTTTCTGGCAAAGTTACTATGAATAGTCTGAGTGGCTTTGATCTCATATAAATCTATATTTTGGCCTTTATCTACTACCAAATCTGCTTCTACTTGGTTGGAATCCCTGTAAAAATACAAATTATATCCGGTGCGGTTGTATATATTCTCTTTTACCGCTTCCATAATAATCATATTTTCAAATATAGCCCCTGCCATAGGCCCTTTAATCAAGGTATCTGCATCTTTATAACGTGGATTTGGTACAAAATCTGGGACAGTAAATAAGGGTAAAAGTATAACAGGTTGTATAGGAGAAGCGGAATAATGGTTATGAAACGAAAGCAGTATACAAAAGAGTTTAAGCGGCAGATATTGGAGCTAAGAAAGCAAGGCAAATCGGTGAGAGAAATCAGCAGCGAATATGGCATCGATGTGTATCAAAATGGTTAACTCATCATCAGGCATAGTCTTTTATTTACTGTCCCACTTTGTGTACCAATACCAACTTGATTCAACTTCATTCAACATAAATACCCTACAAGTTAATGCCAAAATGCGACTCAAAAGCACAATATTTCTGACGGAAAACTTTTATTATTGTGCTAGATTTGGTATAATAATTTTAGATTTAAGCCCAGTTGGCGCAGCGGTAGCGCGTTCCCTTGACATGGAGACATGCAAAATCAGTTTTCAACCGCTTATTAGTCCTCGTTCTACGACGAGGATTTTCCTTTTTATACCTCACTGATAACTGCCTTGAAAATGGGCAAGTGTCCAAAAAGTGTCCATTTCTGCATAAAATCGTACCTAAAATGGACTTTTGGCAAGCATTACGCTTTACCTTGGGGCGTATTCATACAAGCAATAACTTCTTTCAGGTATTCCGGACTTAAATGAGCGTAGCGGTTGGTCATACGTGGCGTGGTATGTCCTAAAATACCTTGTAAATTAGACATAGACCCATTATGTACCCGGAATGTCGTTGCAAACGTATGCCGCAGGTCATGAAACGTCAGCCCTTTTAATCCGGCTTTATCTTTAGCACGCTTAAAGGCACTCTCAAACGCACTTACCTTCATAGTAAATACCTTGCCGGACTTCTTCGGTCCAATTTCCAGTAGTAACGCTGTTAAGTTGTCAGACATAGGCACAATACGTTTTTGACGGGTTTTGGATTGAAGGATATAAATAACTCCTAAACCCATATCC
This sequence comes from Candidatus Avelusimicrobium sp., assembly GCF_051874775.1. Taxonomy (GTDB): domain Bacteria; phylum Elusimicrobiota; class Elusimicrobia; order Elusimicrobiales; family Elusimicrobiaceae; genus Avelusimicrobium. Next base: position 53,769 of record NZ_JBJEGE010000034.1, on the reverse strand, counting down.
ACATTAGACCAATCAAGGTCAAAGATTTCCCTTCTTCTCATGCCGGAATGAAGGGCAAACCGTACAATTTGTTGAGCTTGTTTGTTTTTGCAATACTGGAACAATTGTATTAATTTATCATTATCCCAATATGCCTCACGGTTATTATCTTCCGGCTTCTTAGTTACTACTACACACGGGTTTTTACCGTTCCACAAGTCATGCTTGATACCATATTCTATAACAGCTCCTAACACAGCAAAATAACGGTTACATGTGCTGCTCTTGAGTCCCTTGTTTTTGATTCCACCTTTGGTTAATAATTCATTATAGAACTGCTGTAATTTTGTACTGGTTAAATCTTTCATCTTAACATTACCAAATTTATCTTTGCAGATTTTCCACATGGACTTTGCCGAACGCCCCGGCAGTTCTTTTCCATGAAGTTGCCAATAAGCGTCCGCTAGTTGTCCATACGTTACTTTTAAGGTGCGACGTTCGGGAAAGAAAACATCATCTTCCTTTTCTTTCATTAGGCGTGTAGCTACTTCCACAGCATATTTCTTTGTGCCATATATTTTCTTACGCCACCGCTTACCTTCACTATCACGGAAGTCAATAAGATACACTTTGCCTTTTTCAATTTCCTTCACATGCTTCATATCACACCCAGCTACTCTTTACTTCACTTTGATTCTCAATAATTATCAATATATACCAATATATATAAGTATAATACATAAACCATCAATAGTCAATAGTTATTTATGATTTTCAATACCCCAATGTGTTATAATATAACCATGGAAAAACAGACCCCTAAGAAAACAAATCCAACTATTGCTTTTGTGGCTACCCCGGAAATCGTGCAAGCCCTTGAGAAACGCTCTAAAACGGAAGAACGTAGTATTTCGTGGCTCATTCGTAAGGCATTAGAAGCGTATTTGCACATCTAATTTCTCCCTGGATCACACAGGACTGCTTTACTACCTGCACAAAGGGTGTTTCAGCACCTAATTGCCGGGCCAAAGTCGCCCTCTGTGCAGTTTTGACTGACTTTACAGACTATTTACCCACTCTTCTATTTCACGGACAATAAATAACAACTTACGTCCGATTTTCTTTACACACTTTGGTGGGATAATACCCATACTTTTCCAAGTATAGACCGTTCCCGGTGTGGTTCGCAGGTACTCTGCCAATTCTTCTACAGTCATAAATTTATTTTCTTCCTCTGTCATTTTTACTACTCCTTCTTAAATTACCCCAATGGGGTTGAAATTAACAGTTCCACTATTGCTAGTAGTACTGAGGCAAAAAGACGAGACGGTAACTCTTTCACTGTCTCTTGATATTCCAAACCGTATACAAATGGCTTATCAATGGGTTTGAGTGATTTAACTTCTTCCATCCATCTCCTTTTGAATACGGCTAAGCAATTTTCATCCTCTAGTTCTAATCGTTCAAATCGTTTCATAAAATCCCTTGCATAGCGTTTATCTAAGTGTTCCTCTACGGTTTTGCGGACGGTTTCTACTCCCAGCTGCACACAAACAGCAGCATATAGCATATCGGTTAGCAAAGACCGGACATTTTCATATTTGTATTTGCAAAGCCATATCCGCACCTTATCCAGTGCTTGGGTCCGGTTCGGCACATACCAGTGCTGCATGATTTGGGTTAAGTTCCTGTTTAGTACTGCATAAATAACAGCTTGTGTGGACAGTGCTGCCAAGCAGCAGGGTTGCAGGTCGATATCACAGCGGACTAATTCCCGACCGATTTCTTTAGCTGTTTTGAGCGAACATTCAAACCGATAAAATGTTCCGGGAAGATTGTTTACGATGTCCTTTATGTCATCCGTATTACGCCAGTTCTGCAATATCTCGGAAGATTTATTGTAAAACCCGGTTTTCCTTAGCTTTAGTGTGCTAGCCGTCATGTGTCCGTCGTGGGGATAAAACGTAAAAGCTTCTTTGTAGCGGCCGCCTTGATGAATATCCTGCAAGTAAGGCAGCAACACTTGGCTGTCAAACGGAACATAACACACTTTGGCATAGTCAATGCGGTACACGTGAGCATATAGCAGGATAGCCGGACAAGTTAGCACATGGGCTTTGCGTAGTAATATATTTAATCGGAGCAGAATTTGTGACATATCACAGGGAGCAATCTCATATAAATTATGACCAAATAGCACCTTAGCAGGGCAGAACTCAATTTTTAACTTGCCGTCAGGTAATAAATCCAAATAGGGGAAATACGTCTCCTGTTTTCGGAGAAATCTCCAAGTTTGCCCGCAATCATCTATAGTGATACCTGTACTTAACTGATACTCTATATCCGGTACTAATAATAACCCAACCGTATTAATCATAATTGGTTGCTTTTGTTCTAAATAAGTTAAATCCCTATATATAAAACCTAAACGTTCTCTTGTTAGTATTTCTTAGGCTCTGATATTAAAACCCCCTCATATATAAAGCAAGTGTTCTCTGGATATACCTGGAGTTCAATAGTGAAGGATTTATGTAGATGATATATTCTAAGGACGCTATTTTTCGCTACTTTGAATCCACGGGAACGAAAGATAGCAGCTCCAAACGTGCCAAACAGGTGTTTTATGTACGATTGGAGTATTTGGGAAATGACAAATTCGCAGGGGAATTTTGAGAGAGTATTACAGCAGGATTAATATAGATTGAGATTAGAAATAATAAAAACAACAAGATTAGAAGTTTGCTCTAGAGAGATGTAACAAGATTACAAGGTGGAAACAGGCCTCATACAAAAATGATGCCGCCAAATTGCTTGACGGCAAAGGGACGAAAGATTACATATAAACTTATATATCACTTTCCCAGTTATCATTGTCATACTCACTATCCGATCTGAAGGATATATCCCCTCTAAACGCGAATATAGCAAACATTATAACCAGACATAAACTAATACCTGCAAGGATAAAACAAATTATCTGAAAAAAAGCAGAAGAGGCCACTACACAAAAACCCACAAACAGATAAACAATGGTTCCAAAAAGGAAAAAACCGCATGCAATAATTGCGTTTACCCTATTATTCATTGTGTCAGAAATCTGAGAGCACGACTGATAGGAAGAGGTGGCTGTAGTATATGTATATTGCTTGTCTAGTTCTCTAGCGGCGGCATCACAAGCCTTTTTTATTAAAAGCGGATCAAGCCACCGACAATAGAATTGTTCTCCGTCGGTTACGACTTCCTGCCAATCGTTACCTATGCCTGTATATATTTCTGTTTGTTTGCCATTGCTAAAAGTTCCCTTCCATTTATAACGTCTGACCATTATTTTAGTATATATGATATTTGCGATGATATCGGGAAAATCCGCAAATGTATACCGCACGGAAAAGGAACATTCTTTTCCTTCGGTATCAAAAGAATTCATAAAAGCGCCATTGTCTGTATAAGGCTGCAAATTACGGGCCACTTCTTTAATCGCCGTTGGATTTCCGGAAGCGAGCACATTTTTCAGTTTTTGGTGCGTCAAATTCCCAAACCGCATAAAGTTGTAGACAATACTCCCGCATCGGGTAGGGGTTTCAAATTTCGAAATAAAGTTATTAATACACTGGATTGCATTTTTCAGTTCTCGCTCTTCCGGCGACTCGTAGTATTCATAATTGCCCGTATCATCATTGCTATAATTATAGCGGCTATCCGCCTGATTATTTTGCTCCGCCTCTTCTTGTCTTTTCAAAGCTGCATCATAATCTTTGCGTCGTATATAGTGCGATAGCAGCGTGTAGGCTTCGTTTAATTCCTGAAATTCCCGTGTTTTCGCTTCCTTTTGTTTCGGATCAGGGAATCTGTCCGGATGACATTGCATGGCTTTTTTTCTAAACGCCCGCTCAATATCTTTATTGTCAGCATTGTGCGCCACACCCAAAATTTTATAATAGTCCGGTAATTTTCGTTCCATATTCTATTTATAATGAGGAAATAAACCCGTTATACGTCACTTGCCATTTTCCGGTATGATTGCGGGACAAGCGCACTAAAGGGCTGCCTGCCGTGCCTACTGCATGGCGCACCGCCCGCACATACCGTTCCGCCTGTTCTTGAGTATCGTATGTTTTTACCAAAGGCCACCAATAAGGGGGTTGCCGTAAGCCTAAATCCGTACATACTTGGCAGGCATCGGCTATGCTTTCCGTCAGGATAAGATATCCGTCAGGAAAGCATAGCGCATAAATACCGCAGGAGGAGATGATAATCGGGTCACTCGGGTGCATATTAGCTGAAAATAGGCAGAGAAACAACTGCTAATCTTTCTTCTTGTTATTGGTTAATAAAGAATAGAGTTTTTGTTCGGCCTCTCTGCCCGCTCTGGCCTGTATGCGCCCTGCGAGGGTAGAACCGTCGGCCTGTTCTCCCAACCGTATCAAGAACAATAAACAAACCAAATATAAGGCTCCGGCTCCCAAAATTACGAGCAATAGGATCATGCTTACCTCTATTTTTTATGTGCGGCCACAAATTCTTCCGCAATACGGCGGTTGATATGAGCTACTTCACAGAAATAATTACTCAACTGAAACATATCTCCGCCGGATTCGTTGTATAACTTCCCGGGGCAAAGGTTGCAATACGCACGGGAGGGACATTTTAGACACTGCCCGTATTGGGCATTGGTAAGGTTGCGCAGTTTATTCAACTCCGCAGAGTGCTCCCAAATTTCTTGCAAGGTTTGCCCTTTGCAGTTTCCCAGTTTTAACTTAAAACATTGATATTCTCTCCTTATTTGCAGGTACTTCATTAAATTTTTATATGATATTTGCTTAATAGCTGCTGGGCATTGTAATACAAGATTTTCTGTGCTTGAGCCCTATTTCCTTTGCAAATATGTGTCAAATATATTTGAATTAGTTGCTTATAGTAATGTGAAACATACGCCTTATTTATGCTTTTCCACCCAATCGGAAAATCTGTCCCAAACAATAACCGGTTTTCTCCGATAACATCCAAAGCCATTTTAATACCCATACAGTCCATTATTTTTTCCCCGAATGAGGTTTCCAGATACACCTGTGGAAATAATTTGGCAATATGTATATTTTCAAGCCCTGTGTTGAGATGATATAACACTACTGGAACCTTCGGAAATTTTTCCAATAACGGAATCAGTTTAACGGGGTTGCTCCGGTATTCGTCCGTATGTATCACAATAAATTTATGTTGTTTCTGGCAAAACTGCCACACCGGTTCTAACATTTCATAAGTGGGTTCGTATATATTAGCCGTTGGAGACAATTTGATACAGGGGATTTGGTTTTCCTTGCACAAGCGAACCACATTATCCTGCCACTGTGGCAAGTATGGATTTACCCAATACGCCCCGATTATACTTGTTGTTTGGCATATCTGACGCAAATCTTCTTCGCCTATTCTATAGTCAAAAATACCACTCAAAGAACTGCACAAACACCCTTTCATCTCTGGCGTGACCAATACAAAGCTTTTCAACTCGTTCGGAGAGTAATAGGTATTATGTGCGTAACCACAATGAATATGAAAATCAAAGATATTGAATTTTAACATTCTCATTTTTCTATCAACAAATAACTACTGCTAGCCCTTTGTAAAGGGCTAGCAGATGCGACCTATCTACTATAGCCTTGTTGCTTACAAGTGTACTCATTGCTGTCGCCACATCCAGGGCCATGTTTATAATAACCCATAGCTGCACAAGTGTACTCATTGGAGTCCCCACAACCACCAGCAACCGGCATATTATGCAACACTTCTACTTTTGCTTTTTGATAGCTCATGTTTTTCTCCTTATGTTAATTTTTCCACACACCGCGTTTTTGCATAATTTCTTTACGCGCCACCGCGTGTGCAAAATCTTCGGGCGAACACCCGTTCAATTTCCCCGTATCCCGTAATGCCCGCGCGTGACACCGCTGACACGCTTTTCGGACGGGACACCCGTTGCATTTCTCCAAATTATCTATGGTAATTGCGGCACATTGGGGCGTTAAATTATCCTGGTCCAATATCGTTAAAAAAGAGGTTTCATTTATGTTTCCGATAAATTGGTTCATAGTGGGGCACAATGTTACTTGTCCTTTTGCATTGATATAAAAGTTTTCTCCGCTCCCTGCCGCGCAAATTAATCGATTAGGTTCTACATTGTGCCCCATTTCGCCTGGGAACATAATTTCTGTAATGGTTTTGAATTCGTCAAGAGATAATTTTATATCATCATTGGACGCCCGCCCATCGCGGGTAGGCTGGATACAAGGGTCTAAATTATAGCCAAAACCTTCGTTCTTGGCATAATTCCACACATCCTTTGCGCTTTTAAAAGTATCTTTCATAACAGGGCAGTTTATAAATACCGGAACACACCTGTCTTTAAGATATTTAGCCGCCAATAAAGTTCGTTTCAACGACCCATATACTTGCGTGATTTTATCATGCAAATTGTCGTCCATAGAATAGACGCTCAAGCGGACGGTCTCTACATGTAAATCGGCAATTCTATCCGCATATTCGTCATCTATATTAAGACCGTTACTAAACAGGGTAATGGCAAAACCATATTGTTTAGCACAATGGGCAATCTGCCAAAAATCGGGATGTAATAAAGCTTCCCCACCGGAAAAGGAAACTTCCGTTATGCCGGACATAGCAGCTTCTTTCAATGTTTTTAATACAATGGAAGTTGATAAAGTTTTTCCGTCTTTATCAGCTAAGCAATGCACGCATTTTTCGTTACAAACTTCCGTTAAATCAATATGCAAACTACCACGCAACCGCGGAGCTATTACCTGTAGTGCTAATGAATTAGTACACTTTGTCGGATTATCGTCAAGCAACAAAATTCTTTGTTCCACCAAGGGTGCAATAATTTCTTGAATGTCCGTTAATAATACTGCATAAGGGACATTAAATTGTTGGGATAATTCAGTTACAATATCTTTCAAATTTAATTGCCCTGTAAACTTAGACAAAATGTGTACTGCCGATGGGCTACTGATAACTACCCAAGAATCTTTACCTTGTACCAACCGAAATACGCTTTTTTCTTTTCCCAAACGTATCACACTTTTCTTAAAATCAAATACCGGACATACATTTTCTGAAATTTTCACATTTATCCTCCTATTTTTGCCATAAAAAAAGCGACGAATTCAAAGTATAGAGAGTGACCTTGAATATCGTCGCTTACCCACCCTCTTGCGAGGGTGAGTAAAAAGCAAACGATTATTCCCGGACTCTCTATAGAAGAAAGTGTTTATCTCCCTTCCATGCGTAAGCTTCCCTTACGCACCCGACAATAATCTATTAAATTGTTTATATAACTGCTATTTTATATATTACCTTGTTTCTGCCTCTAAAAGTAAAAATCTTATCCCATTATAGTAAATACTTTTTGCCCACACAAGATAAATAAATACCATAATATATCCTGCCAAATCAGCACGGTATTATAGTGTCCAAAAAGTGTCCAAAATATATCCCAAATGATTAAATTTAGTTTAATTCCATTAAGATAAACATTCCATAAGTGAATGCAAATACACAGGTCTCAAAGCGTTATTTTTTAGACGTAAAACTTTTATTATTGTGCTAGATTTGGTATAATAATTTTAGATTTAAGCCCAGTTGGCGCAGCGGTAGCGCGTTCCCTTGACATGGGAAAGGTCATAGGTTCAATCCCTATACTGGGCATATTTAAAAAATCCACCCGAAAGGGTGGTTTTTTTAATATATCCAGTAAGCGGCATAAACTGCTTTATGCCGCGTTAGGGATTGAAAGCCGGAGCCTTATACGAGTTTGAGTGCGAGCCGTACGACGCACACGAAAGGCGAGTATGGCGAGGCGGGGCTGCGAGCGCCGAGGGGCAACGAGGCGACTCGTGGCCAATCTGTCTATACTGGGCATATTTAAAAAAGCCACCCGAAAGGGTGGTTTTTTATGTGCCGGTAAGCAATGCAAACAGACCCTGCGGGCCGCCTTTGCTGCAAAGCGAATTTATGCTAAACCGCTATAGTCAACAGGCTCCTTTGCTTTCTGCCGTTTTTGGTTCACGCATTCATTCCACATATATCTGATAAATGTGCTAAAATATAATTATGGAAAAATCGGCGTTGTGCCCGTTGGACGGCCGCTACAGCGGCAGACTGGGCGCGCTCAGAAGTTGTATGGGCGAAGCCGCCTTTTCCGTATCCCGTTTACGTGCCGAATGCGCGTGGCTGGAGACGCTTTCTTCCTTAAAACTTCCGCGTTTTAATCCATTAACCGCAGCCGAAAAAAAATTGTTGGCGGGCGTTTGTAACTTGTCCGAATCTGATATGTCCGTTTTGCGGGCGATTGAATTTGAAGGCTACAAAAACATTCCTGTCACTAAGCACGATGTGAAAGCCGTGGAGTATTTTTTGAAATTGCGCTTGCGCAATACGTCTCTTGCGGACCGTTTGGAATGGTTCCATTTTGCGCTGACGAGTGAAGATATCAACAGCGCTGCATATGCGGTGCTATTGTCGGACGGACTTGAAAAAGTGCTGTTGCCCGCTTTGGAAAATATTTATAAAGCACTTGTAAAACTGGCGCGCAAAGAAGCGCATTCTGTCTTGCTTGCGCGCACGCACGGACAACCGGCGGTGCCGACGACATTTGGTAAAGAAATCCGCGTTTTTGCCGAACGGTTACACCGTCAAATCAAGCAGTTAAAAACGCGCGAAGTTTCTTGTAAATTCGGCGGAGCGGTGGGAAATTACAACGCGCATACGGCGTCTTTCCCCAATATTAACTGGCCGCGCGCGGCGCAAAAATTTGCAGCCAAACTCAACCAAGGCCGCAAAATTAAAATTTTCTTAAGCCTGCTTTCCACCCAAGTGGACAACCGCGATTCCTACGCTGAAATTTTTGACAATCTCCGCCGCGCTAACGTGATTTTATTGGATTTCTGCCAAGATATGTGGCGGTATATTTCCGGCGGGCTCGTGCGGCAGAAAACATCTGCGGGAGAGGTGGGCTCTTCCACCATGCCGCAAAAAGTAAATCCCATTGATTTTGAAAATGCCGAAGGAAATTTGCAGTTAGCGGACGTGTTGTTTGAGTTGTTCTCGCGTAAATTGCCTGTGTCGCGCCTGCAGCGGGATTTGTCGGACTCTACGGTTCTTCGCAATATGGGCGTTGCTTTCGGTTACGCGCTGACGTCGTATTTATCTATTTTGCAAGGACTTGAAAAAATTTCATTTGATCGCGCTTTGGCGCGCGAAGAATTAAACAAACATCCCGAAGTGTTGGCCGAGGCAGTGCAAACCGTTTTGCGTGCGGCGGGTGCAGAAAAACCGTACGAAAAACTGCGCGATTTTACCCGCGGGCGCGTGCTGACGCTGTCCGCTTTGCGGGAATTTATTGCAGAATTGGATACAGACGATTTAACAAAACAAAAGCTGCTTGCGCTGGAGCCGGCAACTTATCTCGGTTTGGCAGCGGAGCTGGCGGAGGGAAAGTATGATTGATATTGTTTGCGGCGGACAAGCCGGCGACGAAGGAAAAGGTAAGATTTCCGCGTACCTGTCTTATAAAGGTTCGTACGATTATTGTGTGCGCGTGGGCGGCCCTAATGCGGGGCATACGGTGGTAAAAGACGGTAAGTCCTACACGCTTAAAAATATTCCGTCCGGATTTTTAAATCCCAAAACCAAGTTGGTGCTTGGGGCTGGCGCGTACACCAAAACCAAATGGCTGCTGGACGAAGTAAATTTTACCGGTACGCGCGACCGATTGATTATTGATCCGTACGCTGTGCTGATTTCCGATGAGCAAACCGCTGCCGAAAAGAATGCTGCGCACTTTATGCAGCATATCGGCAGTGTGGGTACCGGCTTGGGGCAGGCGGTGCGCGACCGTATTGAGCGGCGCGACATAAAGTTTGCCAAAGATGAACCGTTGTTGAAAGATTTTATCCAAGATGTACCCGAGCTTTTAAACAAAAGTCTGGATAACGGCGGTCATATTTTGCTGGAAGGTACGCAAGGCATTAAACTTTCTTTAATGCACGGTGAATATCCGTTTGTTACTTCGCGTGATACCACGGCCAGTACTTTTTTGGGCGAAGCCGGCCTCGGTCCCAAGAGTGTGCGCGACGTATACGTAGTGTTTAAGCCATATATCACGCGCGTAGGCCCCGGCCCGCTGGAACACGAAATGACCGATGAAAAAGAGTTGGAAATTTATCATACCAAAGGGCACGAAATCGGTAGTGTCAGCAAACGGTTGCGCCGTATCGGCGCTTTTGAAAAACGCTCCGCTTCCCGCGCGATTATGATTAACAACTGTACTAAAATTGCCATTACGCATATTGATATGTTTGTCGGCAACGACCGCGTGAAACGGTATGAAGATTTTACACCTGAAGCCAAAGCGTTTTTGGATGATTTGCGCAAATTGTCCGCTGAAGTGTATCCGCATCCGGAGATTTCCGTTATTTCCACCGGGCCGGACATGGAAGACACCTTGGTGTTGTAAAACGGCAGTTCTTAACTTCTATTATGTGCGCGGGGAGCAAAATAACTTGTTTTGCTCTCCGCCTCTTTTTATCTGCAATTTTAGGCGTTTGCGTTTTATCTTCTCTAATATTTATAATGGGAAAAAGGGGGAAAACTATGAAAAAAATAGTATTTGATTTAGGCGGCGTACTCATTGATTGGAACCCGCGGTATTTATACAAAAAGGTTTTTGCTTCCGAGGAAGAAATGGAATGGTTTTTATCCAACGTCTGCACGCCTGTGTGGAACGCGCGGCAGGATGCGGGGCGTTCGTTTGCTGAGGGAATTGCGGAAGCAAAGGGCAGATATCCCAAGTATGGGTCGCAGATAGAAATGTATTTTTTGCGTTGGGATGAAATGCTGGGGGGCCCTGTCAAAGGTACAGTGGATGTGTTGCGGAAAGTAAAAGCGCAGGGATACGCTGCATACGCGCTGACGAATTGGTCGGCGGAGACATTTCCGCTGGCGCGTGCAAAGTTTAGTTTTTTGGACGAATTTGACGGAATTGTTGTGTCCGGCGAGGAGAAACTAATCAAGCCGGATCCCGCCATTTACGATCGTTTGTTATCCAGATTTGGACTGTGTGCGCCGGACTGCGTTTTTATTGATGATAACTCGGAAAACATTGCCGCCGCAGCACAGCTGGGATTTGAAACCATCCTGTTTTCGGATGCGCCGTCTTTGCGGCGGGAGTTGGCGGAACACATCGTGCTGTAAGTATTTTAATGTGCAAAAAGGCTCCCATTAATACGGGAGCCTTTTTTGTGTCTAAAGGTTACACTTTGCAAATAAACGCCTCCATCAATTTATGGCGGCGGAACTTGCGCGTTTCCAACAGGAGGGAGCCGTCGCGGATTTTTTCGTTTTTTGTGGGAGTATGGTCTAGTTTTTTGTTGATCCATTGTTCTACCGTTACTGATCCGGACAAATCGGCGGGAAGAGGCAGGTCTAACCGTTCCATTACGTCAGCCATTTTTGCGCTGGCGCTGGCCAGTACGCCCGCGCCGAACGGGCGGATATAAGCGGGGGAAAAATCGTATTCATCTTCAATTTCACCTACCATTTCTTCAAAAATATCTTCCAGCGTCAAAATGCCGGTAATTTTATTACCCTCGGTTACCAAACTGATGTGTTGTTTGTTTTTCATCATCTTTTCTAAGGCGGCGGAAATAATGGTGTCCGCTTCCAAGCGTAAAATCGGACGGACAATACTGCGCGCCGTGGCGGGGGTGCCTCCGGAGGTTTTAGTGGATAAAAAAATGTCTTTAAAATTGAGATATCCGATGATGTTTTGCGGATCGTCCGGCACGGCGCGTACGGGGAAGCGGGTGTGCATATCCAAGTGCGCTTTGACGAATGTATTGGCGATGGAATCGTCTGCGTCCAACATATACACTTGTTCAAGCGGTACCTGAATTTCGCGTATTTTGCGGATGCAGAACATCGCGCTTGAGAGTACGATTTTTTCTTCTGCTTTGCCGAATAAACGTGACGAAGATGCAATTGCCGCTGCCGTGCGTAAATCCGCCATAGCGGCTTTTTGAGCTTCCTTCGGATCCGGTGTTTTGGTGAAGGTTTTTTGGGTAAACGTGCGGACGAGGGCCTCCATAATTTTTACGATAGGGGATAATACGGCATATAACACACGCATTAAGGGAGAAAACTGAAGTACGACAAATTCTTTGTTTTTAATAGCGAAGGTTTTGGGGGTCAGCTCAGCGAACACAATAGTAATAAAGCTCAGCGGCACTACCACAAGCGCCACGGCCAGTACGTCGGCCACCCGTTTGGAAACGGAAAGATATTCCTGCAAAACGGGTGAAAATATTTCATCCGCTCCTGCTCCGCCGGAAGCCGCCGCTACCGCGCCTACCAGTGTAATGCCGATTTGTACCACGGCCAAACTGCCTTCCATATGGTCTTTCATATAAAGAGCTTGTTCAGCACCGGAGCATTTGCCCTGTACCAAAATGGAAAGTTTGGTGCGCGAAACGGAGGCCAAAGCCATTTCGTAAGCGGCCAATAGGGCATTCAATACGAGCATAAGAAGAATAATTAGTATGGTCATACGGTTACCTTAAAAATTGATTTTTTCATCAATTAGATACGCCGGCCGGCGTTTAACTTCTATAAAAATACGGCTTAAATACTCCCCTATGATGCCAAGGGTAATCAGCTGTACGCCGCTAAAAAATAAAATCACTACCATTAGCGAAGTGTATCCGCTAACGGGGTTTCCCCAGATAATCTTTTTATACGCCGTCCACGCTGCAAAAACGAACGCAAACAGCGAAACGGTCATTCCGAAATACGTCCACAGTTTAAGCGGTACAGTGGTGGATGCGGTTAGTCCGTTTAAAGCAAAATTCCACAGTCTCCAATAATTCCACTTGCTTTTTCCTGCTTCTCTGGGAGCGCGGCAAAACGGTACGGCTGCACTTTTATATCCCACCCAAGAAAACAGTCCCTTCATAAACCGTTCGCGTTCCGGAAGAGCAAGAACGGCATTTACGGCGCGGCGGCTCATCAGACGGAAGTCTCCGGCGTTATACGGCAGCGGCGTATCGGCTAATAAATTATAAATTTTATAGAAAGTTTGTGCGGTTATGCGTTTTAAAAACGAATCCGCACCGCGGTCCGTCCGTACGCCGTAGACGTTTTCAAACCCTTGCTGAAATTTTTCCCAAAAGAGGGGGATGATCTCGGGCGGGTCCTGCAAATCCGCATCCATAATAATTACTGCGTCTGCCGATGAATTTTCCAGTCCGGCTGTTACAGCGGCTTCTTTGCCGAAGTTGCGCGAGAGCGAAACGATTTTTACAAACGGATGTTCGTTTGCTGCTGCTTTTAGGCGGGCGAGCGTATCATCGGTACTTCCGTCGTTTACAAAAATAAATTCAAAATCGTTTGTGCATTGTTTTGCCGCGGGAAGTACGCGCGCCAAAAATAACTCCGCCATTTCCTGTTCGTTATGCATCGGTACGATTACAGCCAGTCGGGGCATAGGTTCTCCTGAGTGCAAAGGTTTCTTCAACAGTATAGCAATTTTACCCGTGCGTATAAAAACACCTTGCACGGGAGGGGTCTTTGGCCAAGCAGGGTGTAAAATAGATGTTTTTGTGCGCGCTCAGGCCGCTTGCGCCGTTTATGAAACGGCTGTTTTGGATTAGAAAACTAATCTTTTTGCGTTTCTTGAAAATTCCTTTCCATAATCTTATACTGATATATATTGGAAAAGGGGTAATATGAAACAAAAGTTTGAAGTATATGGTATGACCTGTTCTGCCTGTCAGGCACACGTGGAGCGGGCTGTTTCGCATTTGTCCGGCGTACGGTACGCTTCCGTAAATTTGTTGCAAAATTCTTTGCTGGTCGATTATGACGATTCCGTCACTCACGCACAGGATATTATTTCCGCCGTCCGCCGCGCGGGGTACGATGGGCGTGTGCAAGGCGGGGCGGATGAGTCCGTGTCCGTTCAGCGCGTTGCGTGCGGGGAAGCACTTCAAATCAAACGGCGGTTTTTATTTTCGCTTGTGTTTTTATTGCCGCTGATGTACGTATCTATGGGACATATGCTTCCGGCAGCTTTTCCGTATGTGCTGATGGATAATCCCGGGTTGTTTGCGCTTACGCAATTTGTACTTTCGCTGCCCGTTTTGTTTTTAAACCGAGGATTTTTTATTCGCGGAACGAAGCATTTGTTGGCGGGTGCGCCGAATATGGACAGTTTGGTTGCGCTCGGTTCGGGGGCGGCTGTTTTATCCGGCACGGCGGTATTGTTCCGCGTTATTTATTTAATGCAGTTTACCGATTGGACGCGCGCGTTTGAAGCGTCATCATTGCTTTATTTTGAATCCGCCGCTATGATTTTGACGCTTGTTACGCTGGGTAAATGGCTTGAGGCCCGTGCCAAAGTGAAAACTTCGGAGGCCATTTCCGCACTGGTGCGTCTTGTTCCGGCGGAGGCGTCCGTCTTGCGCGCGGGGAAAGAAGTGCATATTCCGGCGGAAGGGTTGGTACAGGGAGATATTGTTTTGGTACGCGCGGGCGAACGTATACCGGCCGATGGCACGGTAACGGACGGAGGCGGCGCGGCGGATGAGTCCGCCTTGACGGGGGAGAGCGTACCGCAGGATAAGGCCGTCGGTGCCGAGGTGGCTGCCGGCACGGTGTTGGCAAGCGGATATATAGAGTTTCGTGTGGATCGGTTGGGCAAAGATACGGTACTGGCGCAAATTATTTCGCTGGTGGAAGAAGCTGCCGGCAGTAAGGCCCCTATTGCACGGCTGGCAGACCGCGTCAGTGCAGTGTTTGTCCCTGCGGTAATGGCGGTCTCGTTACTTACGTGTGTGGTGTGGGCCGCGCAAGGGGCAGGGTGGAATTTTGCGGTTTCGTGTGCCATGGCGGTACTGGTCATTTCCTGTCCGTGCGCGCTGGGGCTGGCCACGCCTACGGCGATTATGGTCGGTACAGGTCAGGCCGCCAAAAACGGTATTTTAGTCAAGTCCGCCGCCGCGCTGGAGCGCGCCCATCAGATAACGGCTGTTGTTCTAGATAAAACGGGAACCGTTACTACGGGCCGTATGCGGGTAGCGGGGGTGTATCCTGCTCCGTCTGTAAAAGAGGAGGAACTGTTAAGTCAGGCAGCGTCGTTGGAACATTTTTCCCAGCATCCGTTTGCGCGCGCGCTGAGTGCATATGCAGACGAAAAGAATGTATCGCTTTTTCAGGCCGGAAATTTTGAAATCGTTTCGGGGCGCGGTGTGCGCGCGGAGGAAGGCAGCGAATGGTTGGCCGGAGGAAATTTGGTTTGGATGAATGAACTGGGAGTCAAGGTGCCGGAAGGCGAACCGATTATGTGCCGCGCGGCTGAAGAAGGTTGTACGCCTTTATTCTTTGCCCGCGGCGGAAAGTGGTTGGGACATATTTGGTTTTCCGATACGGTAAAACCGTCCTCTGCTGCAGCGGTAAAACTTCTTAAAAAAATGCGTTTAAAAGTTATTTTATTAACCGGAGACAATGAGCTTACCGCCCGCAAAACGGCACAAGACATAGGGATTGAAACAGTGGTGGCAGGTGTACTGCCGCAGGAGAAAGAGGGCGTTGTCCGCCGTTTGCAAAACGAAGGCGAAGTTGTAGCGGTAGTAGGCGACGGGGTAAATGACGCACCCGCTCTTGCGCGCGCAGATGTGGGCATTGCGCTGGGTGTAGGGACGGACGTAGCAGTGGAATCGGCCGATATCGTGCTGATGCGGGATGATTTAACACTTGTTGCCACCACGCTGCAACTCAGCCGTGCGGTGCTGCGTAATATCAAGCAAAATTTGTTTTGGGCGTTTTTTTATAACGTGCTCGGAATTCCGTTGGCGGCAGGCGTGCTGTACCTGCCGTTTGGGTGGAAGCTCAGCCCGATGTTTGCCGCCGGAGCGATGAGTTTAAGCTCGGTTTGTGTGGTAACCAATGCGTTGCGTTTGTGTTTGTTTAAACCGCCGCATTTGGGTAAAAAACAACAAAAGGGGAAAATTAAAATGAAAAAAACATTAATTATCGAAGGGATGGTTTGCGGACATTGTGCAAGCCGTGTGGAACGGGCTCTTAATGCACTGTCCGGCGTGCAGGCGAAAGTGGATCTTTCCCGTAAATCCGCGGTGGTGGAATTATCGGACGATCTGGATGAAACGCTTCTTAGTCAAACCGTGCAGGACGCGGGCTACGAAGTGGTATCTATTTTGTAAACCGAACGTGCAAGAGCGGAATTGGTACAATATATACAATATACATAGTACGAGAGGATTATCAAGAGAGGACTTTTCCTATGAATCATTACGGTTTTGTAAAAGTGGCGGCGGGTATACCGCTCGTCAAACCGGCGGACTGCGCCTATAATGCGGCGCAGGCGGAAGAACTGGTGCGGCGCGCGGCGGATGAAGGCGTGCGCGTTGTGGTGCTGCCGGAACTTTGTTTGACGGGGTATACCTGCGGGGATTTGTTCTCTAAACCGCTTCTTGCAGATGCGGCCGAACGTGTGCTTGGCGCGCTCTTGCGCCGGACGGAAAATGCGGACGTGGTGTTTATCGTCGGTCTTCCGGTGCGCGCGGGTGCGGCGCTGTTAAATGCGGCGGCGGTATGTTACCGCGGCGAAATTCTGGGGGTAGTGCCTAAAACATATTTGCCCAATTACCGCGAATTTTACGAACAGCGGTGGTTTACCTCGTCTTTGGAATGGGGAGGAGGAGAAGCGGAGCTTTGCGGACAAACGGTTCCCGCCGGAACGGACTTGTTGTTTGAAGCGTCCGGTATGAAATTCGGTGTGGAAATTTGCGAAGATTTGTGGGCCGTCGTTCCTCCTTCTTCCCGCGCCGCGCTGCAGGGTGCGGACGTTATTTTTAACCTTTCTGCCAGTAATGCACTTGCTGGCAAGCACGCGTACGTGCGCGAGTTGGTCGCCCAGCAATCGGCCCGCTGCCGGTGCGGATACGTATACGCTTCCTGCGGGTTCGGCGAGTCTACAACTGACGTGGTTTTCGCCGGAAATGCGCTGATTTACGAAAACGGAATTCCGCTCGCATTTTCGGAACGCTTTTTCCTACAGAACCAGTTGGTTTGCGCAGAAATCGATGTAGAACGGCTGCGTAATGATCGTGCGGAAAATACTACGTTCCGGTCGGACAGCGCATACGAAGCTTCGGAACCGTATGAAGTGATTGCGTCCGGTCAGCCGCCCATACCGCTGGTGACGCTTTCCCGTTTTGTGTCGCCTACGCCGTTTGTTCCCAAAGGCAGTTTGCTTAATGATAACTGTCAGGAAATTTTTAACATTCAGGCAACAGGCTTGGCCACGCGTCTTTTGCACGCGCATATCCAAACGGTTACGCTTGGCATTTCGGGCGGGTTGGATTCCACGCTTGCGCTTTTGGTGTGCGCCAAGACATTTGATAAACTGGGTCTGCCGCGCAAAAACATTATTGGAGTCACGATGCCCGGGTTCGGCACGACGGACCGCACCTACCAAAACGCGCTTTTATTAATGAAAAGTTTAGGTATTACAATGCGGGAGGTGGATATTAAAAAAGCGTGCCGCCAACATTTTGCCGACATCGGCCACGACGAAAAACAAAAAGACGTTACATACGAAAACACCCAAGCGCGCGAGCGGACGCAAATTTTAATGGATATCGCCAACCAAACAGGCGGTATTGTGGTAGGAACGGGGGATTTGTCTGAACTGGCTCTTGGGTGGGCAACGTATAATGGAGACCATATGTCTATGTACGGTGTGAACGCGGGCGTTCCCAAAACGCTGGTGCGTTTTTTGGTGGCGTGGGCAGCCGCGCACGAAACGGGCAAAAAAACGCAGGCCGTGCTGAACGATATTTTGGATACTCCCATCAGCCCCGAACTTTTGCCTGCCGACGGTAAAGGCCGTATCGCGCAAAAGACGGAGGACCTCGTCGGTCCGTATGAATTGCACGATTTCTTTTTGTATTATTTTCTACGCTGCGGTTTTGGCCCTGCCAAAATTTACTTTTTGGCCAAGCACGCGTTCGGCAAAAAATTTACGGCGGCCGTCATCAAAAAATGGCTGAAAGTGTTTTTCCGCCGCTTTTTTGCCCAGCAGTTTAAACGATCTTGTCTGCCCGACGGACCGAAAGTAGGCTCCGTGGCACTTTCGCCTCGCGGAGATTGGCGTATGCCCAGCGATGCTTCGGCCGACGCGTGGATTGCCGAAGCCGAAAATGTGCATTAGTTGATATAATACCGCCCGCCGTACGGTCGCCTTGGGGAGCCCAGTTTCTGGGTCTTGACCCGTTTTTTTTTTTTTGATATGATGGGGATATCCTGTAGTGTTTCTGTACGGGATCTCCCTTTTATGATTTGTGGCGTTAAAAACGGTAGATACTGAACAGAAATCTCTCAGAATGAGTTTTTACCTGGGGAAAGTAAATGAAAGGCTTTACTTTAATAGAACTGTTAGTCGTTGTACTAATTGTCGGTGTTTTGGCTGCCGTTGCGCTGCCGCAGTATCAAAAGGCGGTGGAAAAAAGCCGGATTATGGCGTTAATGCCCAATTTGCGTACGCTGAAAGATTCGTTGGAAATGTATTACTTGGCCAACGGCGTATACCCTAACGATTCGGTAACAGATTTAGATATTCATATACAAGGGTGTAAATCGGATTATTCAAGAGAGAATGCGGGGAAGATAAGATGTTCCAGTAAAGTTTCGGGCGTGTGTAAATCGCTAAACGGATTTTTAAAAGAGTAATTTAAAAGCCCCTGTTTTTTACAGGGGCTTTTCCTTTTATTCTCCTAAAAAACTTTTGCCGAATTTTAAGGGCGGCAGTTTGAAATAATCCGCCACCGTCTGCCCAAGGTCGGCATACGTTTCGCGCGCGCCGATATACTGCGGCCTTACGTCGGGGCCGAACATAATTACGGGTACGTGCTCGCGCGTGTGATCGGTGCCCTTGTACGTCGGGTCGCAGCCGTGGTCGGCCGTGATAAACGCGATATCGCCTTCTTTCATTTGGGCGATTAAGTCCGGCAGGCGCGTATCAAAGTATTCCAGTCCTTTGGCGTAGCCTTCCACGTCGCGGCGGTGGCCCCACGTCATATCAAAATCCACAAAGTTTGTAAATACAAGGCTGAAGTCGGGCGCGTGTGCGGCCTCCCGCAAGGTTACGTCCCACAATTCGGGCAGACCGGAAGCTTTAACAGCTTTGGTAATGCCTTGTTTGGCGAAAATATCCGAGATTTTTCCGACGGAAATCACTTCTCCGCCCGCGTCTTTTATCTCGTCCAGTACCGTTTTCATCGGCGGTTTGACGGAATAGTCGTGTCGGTTTTTGGTGCGTTTAAATTCGCCTTTTTTCTCGCCTTCAAACGGGCGCGCAATTACGCGCGCGATATTATAAGGTGCTACGTGTTTAAACGCAATTTCGCACAATTTGTAAAGTTTATCAAGGCCGAAATGTTTTTCGTGCGCGGCGATTTGGAATACGCTGTCGGCCGATGTGTAGCAAATCGGTTTTCCCGTTTTGATATGTTCTTCGCCCAGTTCGTCGATAATCACGGTGCCGGAGGCCGCTTTATTGCCCAGAATGCCGTCAAGGCCGGCTTCATCGCAAATCTTTTTAATCAGTTCTTCGGGGAAGGACGGATATTCCGGCTTAAAGTAACCCCATTCAAATTGTACGGGCGAGCCCGCCATTTCCCAATGGCCGGAGGAGGTATCTTTGCCGCGGCTGGTTTCTTTCATAAATCCGTATTTGGACGGAATAAAAATGGCGGGATGGTCCTGCCTGCCGGCTTTTACGGGGGTTCCCGTTGAAGCTTCAGCCGCTTTTAATAAACCTAATGCGGCCAAATTCGGCACGTTAAGACCGCCCCGTGCGGCGGCGATATGCCCCAGCGTGTCGGCCCCGCTGTCTCCGAAACGGCCGGCGTCCTCGGCGCCGCCGATGCCGAAAGAGTCCATCATCAAAATAACCACGCGTCCTTTTTTCATCATAAAACCTCCCCAAGCTTTCCTTTATTATACCCCAAAACGGCCCGCGCGTCTAATTCGTTTTTTCCGGACTAAAATGTTCATTAAAATGCTATTATTTTTATATCATCGGGGGAAATTATGAAAACTGCCTATATCAATATGCGTAATTTTTGGCTTGACGTTAAAAATTTGGAAAACCGCAAGGGCGTCATTGAAATCGGGGCGGATAAAATTTCCGTGGCCGGAGTGGAGATGTCTTTTAAGGACGCGGCGGAAACAAAGCATTTATTTATAGCCACCAATTCGCTGGGGGACAGCAGCTTGTATTTTGAAAACAATAGTAAAAGCGGCTTGGGCGGTATGATCGGCGGGCATGGGCACGAAGCCCTGCAGAACGCCGCCGCACATATGTTGGCTCACGCAGCCAGACTGACAGATAAAATGACCTCCGTTCAAGCCGGAAGCGAACTTCCGGCGCCGTCTGCGGCGGGAATGGTGCGGTTATTTGCGGTGTCGAAAGACAAACTCTTTTACACCGAAGAATCCGAGGAAAACTTGCGCCAACCGGAAAACCCTTTCTATCCTTTCTTTGCCTACTCGCAGCAAACGCTGGGTTTTTTCCGTGCGCAGGAAGAGCAGGCTCCTGCCAAGGGCCACGCTTAGTCTTTTAATACAAGCGGCGGTTTTTGTGCAGGCTGGAATGCTTTGTATTCTTTACCACGTACAGACCGGAATTTTCCGGTATATTTTCGAAAATTTACCAACACGCTTCGGCGTTTGCGTAAGGAGGGGTTATTCAGCGTCTTTCGTTTCGTTGGCTTTTTGTAGGCGTTTTCTTGGGTGCGCTTATTATTGCGGCCGGAGTGACTTGGTATTGGCAGTATGTGGGCGGTATTTTGGAGCGGGACTTCAAAAATCACATAAAAGCGGCGGCCGTAGAATCGGCCGATGATTTTAACCGTTTGATGTTTGCCGACTTGCAAACACTTCGTTCCGTGGCTTTTGCGGCGGAAGATTTTTATCCGTGGAACGATTCCGAGCAGTTTGAACATTTTTTACAAGTACAAACCCAACATAACGCATTTAATTTTTTAGGGGTGGTGACCTTGGACGGACGGTTGTTTATGTCCCGCCAAACAGTACTTGCTCCCGCGTTTACAGCCGGAATTTTAACGCAAACTTTGGAAAAGGAAAACTATTTGTCTTCCGAACCGATTCCGGATCCTATTAATAAAGATAAAGTGCTTGTGGAAGCCGTGTTATTAAAACGGGACGGTAAACCGGCCGGTGTATTGTTTGCATTTTTGCCGTTGGAGAGGTTTGATCCGCTTTTGTCCTTGGCGGCCTTGGGAGAAAAAGGGTTTTCTCTTATTGCACGCCGTGACGGTACGGTGGTGTTGGGAAAAGCGGTTCCGCAGGGGGCTAGCGTGTTTTCGTTGTTGGCGCGGGCACATTTTACGCGGGGAAATACTTCTTTGTCTTTTATCCAAAACGTGATCAAAAATGGTTCGGAAGCATTGGTGGATTACCGTTTAGAAGGCGTGCACCGATTTCTCCACCTTATTCCGCTGAACGTAAACGGGTGGTATATGTTCTCTGTTTTGCCCACGGAATTTGTGGAACAGCAGGCCCGCCGTCTGGCGTGGACGTCTCTCGGGTTAGTAACCTTCATCTTATTGGTGTTCTGCGTGTTGATTTGCTGTTTGTTCCGTGTGCGTACCACCAGCAACCGCCGCTTGTTTGCCACAGCATTCGTGGATCCGTTAACGGGTGCGGATAATTTCAACTGCATGTATGAACAGTTTGCCGACCGCTTGGCAGGGTTTAATGGAAAAGCGGCTTTAGTCATTTTCGATATTGCCAAATTTAAGGTAATTAACGACTTGCACGGTTACGAGAGAGGCAACCAAGTGCTCCAGCGCGTGGCAGATGTGCTTCGTAAAAATATGCGTCAAGGCGAGTCCTTCTGCCGTTCAACCGCCGATAACTTTATTATGCTTTTGTCGTATGACGACCGTCGCAAATTCCGCACACGTCTTATCTCGCTGGCCACCCAAATTCGCCGTGATTGTACGGTAATGGGGTCGTGCCTGATGGTGGACAGTGCTTTTGGCGTATATGAAATTACGGAAAGTATTCCATTCTACATTATGCTGGACCGTACGCATTTGGCTTTGGACAACGCCAAGAAAATGTCGGGAGATAAAATCCAATTCTATGACGAAGCGGATTTGCGCCGTATGGTAACGGAAAAACAAATTGAAAATTCCATGGAAGAGGCTCTTGAACGGGGGAACTTTTCCATCTATCTCCAGCCTAAGTGCGATTTTAAGACGGGCTGCATGGTGGGGGCTGAAGCGTTGGTTCGTTGGAATAAAGGCGAATCCGGAATCGTCCGGCCGGACGATTTTATTCCGATCTTTGAAAAGAATGGCTTTATCTTGCGGCTTGATATGTTTATTTTGGAACAGGTTGTAAGCCTTCTTTCTCGTTGGAAATCAAACGGGTTAAAACAGGTACCCGTAGCGGTGAACTTTTCGCGGCTGCATTTAAACGATTCCCGCTATATTCCGCAAATGACGAGCTTGGTGGACAAGTATGGTGTTGCGCACAATTTAATTGAAGTGGAGCTGACGGAAAACGTCATTTTGAATAACTTGGAGTGTGCGCAAAATGTGATTCGCGGACTGCACCGCAAAGGCTTTAGCGTGGCGATGGATGATTTTGGTTCGGGGTATTCTTCTCTTAATGTACTTAAAAATTTACAGTTTGACGGAATTAAGCTGGATAAAGAATTTTTAAGCGGTTTTGAAGAAAACGAGAACGCTAAAAAAGTGATTGAAGGCGCTGTACTAATGATTAAATCGCTAGGCGTAAAAGTAATCGCCGAAGGCGTGGAAACACAGCAACAAGCCGATTTCTTGCGTCGGACGGGCTGTGATGTGGCGCAGGGATATTTGTTTTCTAAGCCTGTAGATGTAGAGGCGTTTGAGGGGTTGCTGAGAAAGCTGGATTGATAATTGTACTTTACCACTGTTTACGCACAACGGATAAGGAAGAAATTCCTTATCCGTTGTGGCTTTGAGAGTACATGTTGCGTTATTCCGTAAAGCTGTAGTACGGGAGCTCGTTGTTGCGCAACGACAGATTCCCGATAAAGACTCTCGGGAATGACGAAAGAGCGGACTGTTCAGCAGAGCAATTCTTTTTCTTACCGGATAAAGTTGGTAAAAAAGCGTTTTTCTTCCGGTTTGGGATATTGTGGACCGTCTTTGTATATTTTGTTAAGCAACCACGCCATATTCCGTGCCAATACGCGCATAGTTTGCAGTCCTTCGGCGTCCTGTTCAGCTTCACCTGCCGCGCGGCCGTGGACGCTGTTCCAGTATTGCGAGGAAACAACCGGCATATTGTTAATGGTAAAGTATTTGTTTAGGCGGTCAAACGTTGCACTGGCACCGCCGCGGCGGCAAACAGCTACGGAAGCGGCGGGTTTATATGCCAGTTTGGCTCCGCACGAGAAAAACACGCGGTCCAATAAGGCGCACAGCGATCCGTTCGGGCCGGCGTAATAGACGGGGGAGCCAATAATAATTCCGTCGGTATCGTCTAATTTTTTGCGAATGGAGTTATATAACTCATCTTGAAAAATGCATCTTCCCAATTCTGCACATTTGCGGCAGGCGATACATCCTTGCACCGCTTTTGCGCCAATAGATATGATTTCACTATCCACCCCTTCTTCTTTCAGTGTTTTAGCAATTTCGTTTAAAGCGGTAAATGTATTTCCGTTTCCGTGCGGGCTGCCGTTAATTAATAAAACTTTCATATTTCCTCCAGTCTTTTCTTTTTATTATATCTGATAAAGCTTACTCTAAGTCAAGATAAAAAACCGGCGCTTTTGGCGCCGGAAAAAGAAAATATTTTTTGCGTTAATGCGGCAGCCTGCCGGCCAAAATTTCGGCAAACGGCCGCGTATGTTTGATTTTGCTTAAAATAATTTTTACAGAAGCTGTAATCGGTACAGACAGAAAGGCCCCTGGGGCGCCCCAAACGAGCGTCCAGAAAATAAGGGAGGCTACCACCGCTGCGGGGTGTAAATCCATTCCTTCGCCCAAGAATCGCGGTTCCAATAAATTGCCGATAATAAATTCCGTGGCGGTTAACAGCCCTAAGACGATGAAGAATTTAGGGCCTAATCCGTATTGCAGAAATATTACGGGTATGGGCAGCAATACGGCAACGATGGACCCCACGCTGGGGATAAAATTAAGCAGAAACATAAACAGTGCAAATAATACCGCCAATTTAACTTGAAAGCCCAGTAAAATTGCTGCGGCCACCAAGCCCGTCGCCAACGAGGCCATTAATTTGACGGACAAATAGATGGATACATTAGCTAGCATTTCTTTAATGGCGGGGTTGGTAAGGGGCGGTGTTTTCTTGCTGCCGAATAAGAAGAAAATCATAAACAAAATGACTACTGTCATATTGGAAAGAATAGAGAACAATCGTCCGCCTACATTTTTAAGCCAGCCGAAGATAGGCAGTTCGCGCAGATAGTTTTCCAAAAAGTTTTGGTCCAGCGTAATTCCGTGCTGCTGTAAACGCGAAGACAAATCCGTTACTGTGGCAATTAAGTTTTGGCGGTATACTTCGCCGCCTTTTAAAAACTCTCCCACAGAGTTAATGGTAAATAAGATAATTCCCGCAAAAAATGCCGTGCACAGCAGAATGGAAACCGTCATCGCCGCCCAAGAAGGAAATGAAAATTTATGTTTCAAATAAAGCGTCATCTGCGCCAGAATGGTGTAGAGAAAAATAGAAATAACCAATGGAATCAGAAGCGCCTTGGTATACACCAAAAACGCCGTTACCACGCCTGCAGCGATAATCGTTAGGCAAATGGCAGTAGTTTTTTGATAATAAAGCGACTGTTTATCCGCAAACATATGGTCCCCTGTTTTTATCGGTGTGTTTGGCAATTTCCCGCGCCAAGAACAAAATTTTCCCCGTCAGATTAGCAAAATCGTTTTGGCACGAAGTCAGCAGCCAGACGTTTAATTTCGCTGCCGTAAAACTTTTATAGTTGTGGCAGAAAAGATCATACGCGGTGGTAAATTCGTCCGTCGCGCGCGAAAGCGTTTTGGCGCGGCTGTTAAACCCTTTGGCCGCCAGCGCCAGTTCTCCGGTCCAGTCGGCGGGTTTACACGCGCGCGCGTCGGTGCGGGCTTGCGTCCAAAACCGTTCCCGCTCATCTTGTTCTTTGCGGAGTTGTGCGCAAAAAGCGTTGAACTGTGTGGAAAATTCGGTGTCGCGCACGGGGATATTCTTGTGCAGCTGTTGGAGAATTTGTTCCAGCCTGCGGTTAAATTCCAACAGCGCCCGTGCCGCACCGCTGACGGCGGAGCGCAAGGTATCGCACGCGGGAGAGATTTGATCTAAAAGCATTTCTGGGGTCATAAAGTCGGGAAATTAATCGTGAATATGGAACCGAGTCCCCTGTCTGACACGACACTGATGGACCCGCCGTGCAAGTCCAAAATGCGTTTGAGCATTGGCAGACCCAGCCCCCAACCGCTTACTTGTCCGGTAAAAGAATCGTCCACCTGATAGAACGGCTCGAAAATACGGTTTACGTCTTGCGGGCGGATACCTACGCCGTAATCGCGCACGGAAAGAGAGACGCTGCCGCCGTGATTAGCGCATTGTACTTTGATGATTTTCTCCATTTTATTGTTAAACTTAACAGAGTTAGCGATCAGTTCCTGCACACCCAGCCGAAGCATATCTTCATTGGCACAGACGCTTAACCCTTCCGGACAGTCAATTTCTACAAACGTCCCGCGCCGGACGGAAGAATCTTCTGGGGCGACGTTTTCAGGTGCGGCTTCTTCATTTTGTGCAATGGCTTGTGCGGCGCATTCTTTAATAAGCGGTTTAAGCGCTACCGGTCGCCGTTCTAAATTCTCCTCATCCGCGGCGGATATTTTGTTAAATGCAAATAGTTTGTCCACAAGCTGTGACATCCGCTTGCCCTGCTTATTGATTTCTTCCAATGCTTTACCCGTAAAAGGGGAAAATTTTTCTTTTCTGGATTGGGATAAAATGGCTTCGGAATATCCGTTAATTATGGAAAGCGGCGTTTTCAGTTTATGCGAGATGAGGGACAAAGCTCTTACGTTTAAATTTACTTTGTTTTCTTCTGGCATAACGGCTCCTAGAATGAGATCCCCAAGCGGATGTAAAAAATATCGCGCTTGTTGTCGTTGTGTACGGTGCGGATGTGGTTATACGTCATATCCGCGCTTAAACGCCGGGCCAAAATAAACGAATTGCCTACTACAAATGAATGCTCCGGATCGGAGGTGTGGTATTCTTCAAACGCGTAGCCCACGTAAATGGCGGAACCTTGGTCCGCCCACATACGGGTCAACCGTGCGCTTAAGGCGTACTTGCCCAGATTCCGTGTGATATCAAGTGTTTGCGTGGAAGCTAAATCCTGCTGGTTGAGGATGCTTCTGAGCCCGGTTACACCGGTTATGCCGTCCGGATAGTGGAAAGCGGTGGCGGCGGCTTCAAACCCAAAGGAATGAAAAAAATCTTTGTAAAATCCAATCGTATAGGCAGCTTGGGAATAGTATTGGTCGTTTTCGTCTCCGTTTTCAAAGAAGGCGGTACCCTTCTGGCGGGCGAAAGAGGCGCCGATATACGCATTAGTGTACAAGTCATTTACGGTATCATCCTGTAGGTTCATTAAAAACATCGTTTTAATGCCGAAGGCAGAAGCGTCCTGATACGGGTTATTTTCGCTTTTGTTTTTAAAATAATAAAAAGGAGTAAGATTGATTTTTATCAAATCAAAATCAAAATGTACGGGAAGATAGATGGAGTAAATGGGATTTTTAAATCCTTCCGGCTCTACGTGTTTTTCTTTTACATATTTGGCTTCAATTCCCGCAAGAACGTTTAAAGAAAGCGCAGCCGTGGCACTGGCTTGTACTTGGTCGAAATGAGACGCACCCGTGTAGGCGGCGGTTACATCCACCGTGCGCGCTTGCGCGGCGGACAAAGCAAAAAATGCCGTAAAAATAAAAAATATTTTTTTCATATATTTTCATTTAACTAAATTTTAAATGCTTTTGGCTATAGGGGATTTGTCGTTTTGAGGAAGGATATTTTGTAAAATGAAAGAATATGAAGAAATTACTCCTTTTGATTTGTTTTATATTTTATGCCGCGTACCTTCCTGCTGCGCGCATTATCCGTGGGCCGTATATTGAGGACCCGACCCAAACTACAATGATTTTAAAATGGCAGACGGATGTTTCTTCTCCAGCGTGGTTGGAATACGGCCCCGCTCCCCGCTGCAATCAGATTATGACAGTGGTGCCCGAAGGAACCCAGCATAAAGCTGTTTTGTACGGGCTTGTACCCAATCAGGATTTTTGCTACCGCGTGTATGTATATAATGAAGCACGCGACGGTGCACAATCCCCTGCAGAAGGAACCTTTCGTACGTTATATTCCGCCGAACGCAAAACGGTTAATTTCTTGGCGCTTGGTGCTACGGGGGCGGAACTGGCGGCAGATGAAAACGGGGAACCGCTGCCGGATGAGGCCGCTGCGGCGCGGAAAAAACTGGCCGAATTGATGAAAGCGGAAAAGAGCGATTTTTTAATTCATACCGGCAATATTACCGATAGCGGTCTAAATGAGGACGCGGATCGGGAATTTTTTACGCCTTTCAAAGATGTTTTGTCTCAAAACCCGTTATTTGTGGCTTTAGGCCCGAATGAGTACGGCCCTGATCGTGAAAACCGAAACAGCAAAGCGTTCCTGCGTACCAATTATTCGCGCTACCACGATATGAGTTGGGGGTACGCTACGCCCAAGTATTATTCATTTGATACAGCCAACGCGCGTTTTGTGTTTTTGGACGCAAATGTGGCCGAAGGCGCGGTATGGGCGCCGGAAATCGGCGAGAAATCAACGCAGACGGAGTGGCTGAAAACCACGTTGGCGGGTGCGGGCGAAAAATGGAAAATCGTAGTGATGAATGCACCGGCGTATTCGTCCGGTGCGCGCGGAGCCAATAACGAAGTTTTTTTAAACTGGGTCAAAATTTTTGAGGATTACGGCGTAAATTTGGTACTGCAAGGCGGCGACGCCGATTACGAGCGCACCTTCCCGATGTTTAGGGGGGAACCCAAGCCCCGCGGCGTGACGTACGTTACGCTCGGCACGGCGGCCCCGCAGCCCACCAAGCGCGAAAATCCGGATCCTTCCACCGCGCGTTTCGTATCGGCGCGGCACTATGCGGCGGGCAAGATTGTGGACCGCAAACTGACGCTTAAAGTGTACAGCGACAAGGGCAAGGAACTTGATAAAGTAGAAATTTATCTGTAGTTTTATAAAATGCATTTACATAGAAAGGGACGGGATAAAACCCCGTCCTTTTTTTTGTGGAAAAGAGGGCTTGCCCTTTATGCATTTAGAGTATGCCGGTAACAGTGTGTTCTAAACTGCTCTAATGAGTGGGGAAAGAAATCCGCGGACTGGAAGGCCTTGATTCGTTTTTTTTTTTTGATACCATAGAGTCATCCCGTAGACTTTCTGTACGGGATCTCCCGATTGTGTTTTATTTCGTCAAAATCGGTAGATCCTGAGCAGAAGCGACTCAGAATGACTTTTTTTAGGGGAAAACAAAATGAAAGGTTTTACACTTATAGAGCTGTTAGTTGTTGTCTTAATCATCGGCATTTTAGCCGCCGTTGCGTTGCCTCAGTACCAAAAAGCGGTGGAGAAAAGCCGCATTTCCGAAGCGATGACGCTCGTATCCGCCATCGGCAAAGCGGAAGAGCTGTATTTTATGGCAAACGGTGAGTATGCCGGGGATATCGATAAACTGGATTTGGATTTCCCCGGCGAACGCGTCAATTATTACGTCAATTCGCTTCAAACCAAGCATTTTGTCTGCCGCCCGGTAGGCGGGGTCTGGCAGGAAGCGGAGGTACTGGCCGCGTGCAACCGTTTGCCGAAGGAAACAGTCTATGCGGTGGTGTGGTTAAAGGGGGGAGGATTGGCTTGCCAGTGGTATAACGAAAAGGGAAAATCGTACTGCAAAATGTTCGGCCCTGTGACGGGCAGCGAAGTGCGTATGTTCTAAAAAAATATCCCCCAGAGTAGCACGGGGGGTAGATACACAATAAAAATCCCCGGAGCGGTTTCTCCCCGGGGATTTTTCTGCAAAAGTTCTGTTATTTTTTCAGCTGTACTTTGGCCATCATATCGTACATAATAATGCTGGCCGCGGCGGAAGCGTTCAAACTTTCCACGCCGCCTTTTTGCGGGATGGAAATAATTTCATCGCAGTTTTCGGCTGTTTTCTCGCGGATACCAAAGCCTTCCGAACCAATCACCAGCACCGCGGGGGAGGCGTAGTCCATTTTGGTAATGGATTTGCCCGCCATGTCCGCGCCGTAAATCCAAAAACCTTCTTCTTTCAGGTCGGTCAGCGCGGCGGACAGGTTCGCCACTTCCACGATGTTGATATTTTCAATCGCGCCGCACGCTACTTTGTACACGGCGGGCGTAATGCCTACCGTACGGCGGTTGGGCAGGATAATGGTGGAAAAGCCCAAGCAGGCCGCGCTGCGGATAATGGCGCCCAGGTTTTGCGGGTCGGTCATTTCGTCCACGGCCAGCCATAAGTCTTTCTTGTTCCCGTCGGATTCGTAAATGGCGTTGGATAATTTCATCAGTTTGACGGGTTGGATTTTTGCCATAATCCCCTGGTGGTTGGCGTTGCGGGTTAATCGGTCCAGCGTTTTGTTGTCAATACGGTCTATTTTCACGTTTTGGCGTTTGGCCAAGCGGATAATATCCTCCACCGCGCGGTGGCCGGCCTTGGAGTCGGACACATATAACTGTGTAACGTTGCGTTTTTTGCTTCTTAACGCTTCCTGTACGGGGTGGATGCCGTAAATCATATCTAAGTTGTCGTTCATAAATTCTCCTGATCAGCCAATTTCGGTTGAACCGAAGCTCATCCCCACTTCCAGCGCGGCGCGCACTTCTTCGCCATGCGGGTCAACGCGTTTTAAGTTGGAAATCGCATCCGAAATTTTCACTTCCGTCATTTTAAACGAGTGGAAAGCAGCCATATAACCAAATTTTTCTTCCAGCACCATATCAAGCGCTTTGGCGCCGTAGAGGGTGGAGAGCCAGCGGTCAAACGCCGTCGGCGTGCCGCCGCGCTGGGTGTGGCCCAGTACGCAGGCGCGCGATTCAATGCCGGTTTTGTCCTCAATCATCTGGCTTAATTTGTTGGCTATGCCGCCCAAGCGGATGGCATCGGTGCTGCCGGCGACCGTGCGCGCGACGGCTTGTTCGCCCAGTTCATTTTTGGCACCTTCGGCAGCCACTACAAGGCTGAATGTTTTGCCTTTGCCTTTGCGTTCCAAAATGGTGTTTACGATAACGTCGTCATTATACGGAATTTCGGGAATCAGCACGATGTCGCCCCCGCCCGCAATGGCTGAGCGCAGCGCAATCCAGCCCGCGTAACGGCCCATTGTTTCCACAATCATCACACGGTGGTGGCTTTGGGCGGTAGTGTGCAAGCGGTCAATGGCTTCGGTGGCGATGGCAAGGGCCGAGTCAAATCCAAAGGTTTGGTCGGTGGCGGACAAATCGTTGTCAATAGTTTTGGGTACGGCTACAATTGGCATTCCCATCTCCACAAATTGCTGGGACATGTGAAGCGTTCCGTCTCCTCCTACGGTAATCAGCGCGTCCAAACGGTTTTCTTTAAAATTGTGGAAAGCAACGGACGACAAATCCCGCGGCGTTTCGGGCGAGCCGAACGGAGGCAGCGTGTAATTAAACGGGTTGGCGATGTTGCTGGAACCCAAAATGGTGCCGCCCAACGTTAAAATGCCGGAAACGGTTTCGTTGTTAATGCGGATAAATTCGTTGCGGACGAGGCCGTCAAATCCGTTTTTAAACCCCAGCACTTCAACTCCGTGCAACAGCGCATTTTTGCTGACTGCGCGTACGACGGCGTTTAAGCCGGGGCAGTCTCCGCCGGCGGTCAAAATCCCTATCTTTTTAATACTCATATCCCCTCCGAATATTGTTTACAGCAGCGCGGCCAAACCGCTTAATGCCCACAGAACGAAGAACTGCCCGTCCACCAGCGTTTCATCCTTCACGCTGCGCGTGGAATTTCTGCCATAATAATATATTACTATAAAAATCGTGTATAGGTCGCCGATGAGCAGCATTGTGACGAGCGCGGGTTTCCACGTCAGCGTACACAAGGTGGCCAGCGCGGCGGTCAGCGAAGCCAAAATAAGCGTTACGGCCCATTTGGTTTTTTTCATACCGAAAGCTTTATAAAAATTTTCGCGGCCGATGATCATATCTTTATTGGCGGAAGAAAATCCCAGCGTAACCGTACGCATAAAGACCAGGAGCATTGTATATACAATCGCCAAATAAGCGGCCTTGCGCGATAACAGCCCGTAATGGTACGCGGGTAAAAACGCACACGCAAACGCCCAGCCGAGCGCGGTGGCAAAATCCTTCGTTCCGGGGAGCGGCGGCAGCTGGGCCGTGATTACATTGCGAAACGGATAGAAAAATCCCGCCGCCAACAGTGCGGCGCATAAAGCGAGTGTTTTTGCGCCCAGCCAAGCGGAAATGCCCAGCGCGCCTGCCGCACAGATAAAACTGGCCGTACGGAGAAATGTTTTGTTTTTAGCGTATGAGGCTTCAGTCGATCGGTTAAAAGCCGTTCCCGTAAACACAAACAGCCACGCAAAAGTAATCAGCCGCCAATCTGTAGATAGTCCCTCCAACCGCATACATACGCAGGCAAGTGCGGCGGCGGCGGATGCGGTGTAAAACGCGTTTTTTACTAAAAAATGCCAGCCTTTCTGCAGCACGCGCAGGACGGTTTTTGAGCCGGTTTTGCGCAGTTCTCTTACGCGTGCGGCCACGCGGTCAATTACCCAGTTGGGGGTGGAAGCGCCGGCCGTAATAAAAATTTTCTGCGCGCGGAGGACTTGTTGCGTTTCCAGTTCGTCCTCTGTTTCTACGTGTTGTACGTGGGGGCAGAGCCCTTGGCACAACAAGGCCAAGCGCGCAGTGTTTGCACTGTGTTTGCCGCCTACGACAATAACTAAGTCCGCCTTTTTCGCCAGTTCGACGGTTTCTTTTTGGCGGTCTTTGGTCGGCTGGCAGATTGTGTTGGAAATTTGGCATTCGTCCGCGTGTTTTTTGATTTCTTCGGCGGTCGCGTAAAAATCGCTTTCTTTTTGGGTGGTTTGGGAGACGACGTTTACCTTATCAAAATGCGGCAGTTTGGCGGCTTCTCCGGCTCCGGCTACTACGGTCCCGTTGCCTTTCGCGTACCCCAACAGACCGATTACTTCGGCGTGTCCGCCGTCGCCCACGATAACCGTATGATATCCTTGGGCCGCAAATTTAGCGATGATGTTTTGCGCGTGTTTCACAAGCGGGCAGGTGGCGTCCACCACTTCCATCCCGTGTGTTTCCACGTCTTTTTGAAATTCGGGCGTAATACCGTGCGCGCGGATAACTAGCACGCCGGATTTATCGGCAGCGTCCTGCGGGGCCTCAATAGCGGTAATCTGTTTGGCGGCCAGCATATCGGTAACTTGTTTGTTGTGAATCAGCGGGCCGATGGTATAAACGGGTTTTTTGCCGGCGGCTTCCAATTCCAGCACCTTATCAATGGCGCGTTTGACCCCCGGGCAAAATCCTGCGCTTTTGGCAACGGTAACGTCCTGTTCTTTTTCCATACTTATATTATAGG
This sequence comes from Candidatus Avelusimicrobium sp., assembly GCF_051874775.1. GTDB lineage: Bacteria > Elusimicrobiota > Elusimicrobia > Elusimicrobiales > Elusimicrobiaceae > Avelusimicrobium. The sequence goes on along the minus strand of NZ_JBJEGE010000034.1, from coordinate 20,906 downwards.
AAAAATACCGTTCTTTCCGCCCTGCAAAGTTTTATTAGGAAACAGCGTGGCTAAACAGCAAAACAGGGGCCTTGACCCGTTTTTTTTTTTTGATACGATAGGGTTATTCCAAGAGTTCCTGTGCGAGAATTCCCGATTGGGGTTTGTTCGCTTAAAATCGGTAGAATCTGTGCAGAAACATCGCAGGATAACTTTTTTAATAGGAGAAAATAATATGAAAGGTTTTACGCTGATTGAATTATTGGTGGTTGTTTTAATTATCGGTATTTTGGCTTCTGTGGCGTTGCCGCAATACCAGAAGGCGGTGCTTAAAAGCCGTGCCTCGGAAGCGTGGGTAAACTTGAAAAACATCAATACGGCCGTGAGTGCGCGTTGTTTGGAAGACCCAAGTTTTAGCGCTGGTTCATTAGATACTTTAGATATTAAAATACCAAGTTCTAAAAATTTTTCTTATCACGGAAATATTGACTGCAGTGCTCCGCGTTTACACGATATTAGGGCGATGGGTTCCTCTGCGTTAGGGGGCGTGACTTTGTATATCCACTCCCAAACGGGCCGCCGTTCTTGTTTTGGAGGAAATTGTAATGCTTTAGGTTTTAACAAGTATTCTACGGACTCCAATATCTGTATGTGTGGGACAGGCGGTAGCCCATCCGATGCCAGTACGCAATGCTACTACGCAGATTAGCCGTTTTCCGCTTGTGCTACTGATACCTGTTTGACTTTGTTCCGCCGTCGTACGCGTAGCCTAATTTGCGGCGGATCAGTTCGCGGGCGAGGTCTTTATCCTCTCCGTTGGTTACGTCGCACAGCAGGCGGAAGTATTTGTCGCGCCCGCAGTCCGTCAGCGTGACGGGGGCGCGTTCCAAAAACTCTTTTGTAAACGCTTTGGCTTTTTGGGCCAAGCGTTTTTCTTTTTTGGTTTTTCCTTTAATTTCGGGGCAGTCCACCCCGCGCACGCGCACGGGAACTTTTTCGCAATACACGGCAAGCGAACAATTCAGGTTGATTTTAAAGGTGTCTCCGTCGTACACGGAGGCCACGGACACGTTGCGGAACATTTCCCCGTCCACCACTTCGCCCGTTTTGGTCAGCGGTTTGCCCTGCTGCTGAAGCACAATCAAAACCGCCGCAGCTAAAACGGACGCCCAGAATTTAACTTTTTTGTCGGAACATTTGCGGGATGTCCTTTTGCGGCGGGCCATATTACTTCTCCGGAAACAGCACTTTTAACGCTTTGGGCTCCACCGTAATTTCCAAGGAGTCTTTTGTTTTGCGCGGTTCGCCGTCGATGTGGTAAATAATATCCCCCGCTTGGCGGATGAGCGCGTGTTTGACGTGCGCGGTTTGTACAACGCCGAACGGGCGTTTGCCGTCCGTAAAAAAGAACGGCGCGGTAAGCGCCAGTTTCCACTTGGCGATGTCCTGCACGGCCACCATATCGAGCAGTCCGTCGGTGAGGCTGGCCTGAGGGGCGATTTTAAAGTTGCTTCCGTATTGGCGTCCGTTGGCGAAAACAAGCGTCAGCGGCGCGGTTTTTACGGGTACGCCGTCTGCGGTCAGTTCCAAATTTTTCGGTTTGTACGACAGGGCCGTTTTCGCGCCGATTTTAAAATACGGCCACATACCGCGCTGCCCCGTTTTGCCGTGTTCCATAAACTGCCAAGCGATGTCGGCCTCGATGCCGACTCCGGCCAAGTTGAGAAACAACTCCCCGTTGGCGCGGCCTGCGTCGCACCAAACGGCTTTGGCGCGCTGCAGACGCATAACGGCTTCTTCAAATAAAAGCGGCATACCCAGTTCGCGCGCAAATCCGTTGCCGGACCCGCGCGGAATGACGCCCAGCGCGGTGTTTGTTCCCACTAGCCCACGGGCGGTTTCGTTAATGGTGCCGTCTCCGCCGATGGCGACGGCCGCGTCAAAACCCATATCCGCGGCCTCTTTCGCCAGTTCAGTGGCGTGCCCCGCATCTTTGGTCAGGCGCATATCCGCGCCCGGAAAATTCAGTTGTATGCACGCGGCAAGCGTTTCTAAATCCGCTTGGCCTTTGCCGCTTTTGGGGTTTAAAATAAAACGGATTTTCATAATTTTTTTAGCGTTTGTTCGGCGGGCGCGTTTTGGGCCTGTATTTGCAAAAGAGCGTCGTGAATACGTTCCGCTTTGAGCATTCCGTTCCCCACTCCGGCCAGTTTGGCTCCGGCAGACAGAATAAACATCATCAGTACCGCAAACAAACCCAAATTGGCGATTTGGTTTACGCCCTGCATCGGGATTTGCATCGGTCCGTATTGCGTGTTTATGCGCAAGTCCGCCATCTGCACTACGGGCGCGACGGGCTGCCGGTCCGCAAACACTTTATACATTCCCATTACGGAAAACAACATCAGCATCAGCCCTGCACAAATAAGTAAATAGCCTAAAATTTTATTCATACAATCTCCTTATAAAAATTATAACAAAACATCTAATAAGTTCGCGTTAGGCTTTTGGTGCGTTTGGAGCCGTTGTCCGGCCGACCGCGCGGACCCGTATATTTGATATACTTTATTATATATATTTATTGAAAGAAGGTTTTATGAAAAAAAGTACAGAAATCAGAAACGGTTATTTGCAATTTTTCCATTCCAAGGGCCTGCCCGTGGTGGCTTCCAGCTCCCTTATCCCGCACTCGGACCCGACGCTCCTTTTCACCTCCGCCGGTATGGTGCAGTTTAAACCCAACTTTTTAGGTATCGACAAATCCCTCAAAAACGCCACCACCTGCCAGAAATGCGTCCGCACCACGGATATTGACAGCGTGGGTTTTACCGAACGCCATTTGACGTTTTTTGAAATGCTGGGGAATTTCTCTTTCGGCGATTATTTTAAAAACGAGGCTATTGCCTGGGCGTGGGAATATCTTACCCAAGTGCTGGGTATCGACCCCGAAAAACTCTCCGTCAGCATTTACAAAGGCGGCATCGCTCCGCGCGACGAAGAAGCCTACAACGCGTGGCTGAAATACGTGCCCGCAGCACGCATTTTCGAGCTCGGCGAAGACGACAACTTTTGGACGATGGGGCCCACCGGTCCCTGCGGCCCGTGTACGGAAATTTATTACGATTTCGGCGACAAGGGTTGCAAAAATCCGCATTGCGACATTACGTGCGACTGCGGCCGCTTTGTGGAAATTTGGAACTTGGTGTTTACCCAGTTCGACCGTCAGGAAGACGGCACCTTAAACGCCCTTCCGCATAAAAACATCGATACGGGTATGGGGCTTGAACGGTTGTGTATGGTAATGCAAAACGCCAAAAATGTCTTTGAAACCGATTTGTTTACGCCGCTTACCGCGCAAGCCAAAAAAGATTTAAACGTAAAAGGCGAAACAAAAGAGGAAATTTCCGCCTTGCGCATTATTGCGGACCACGTGCGCAGCTCCAGCTTTTTGATTGCCGAAGGCATTTTGCCTTCCAACGAAGGCCGCGGCTACATTTTGCGCCGCTTAATCCGCCGCGCCGCGCGCTACGCCAAACTAATGGGTAACGACAAGCCGTACTTGTATACGCTCGTGCCCGTGGTGCAGTCCATTTTTGCGGGGTTGTATCCGGAAATCGACAAAAATTTAAGCCACATCCAGGACGTGCTGAAACAGGAAGAAAGCACCTTCTTAAAAACGCTTGTGACGGGTGAAGAAAAGCTGTCTGCGCTCTTGGCCTCCTGCGGCAAAACTTTATCCGGCGAAGAAGCATTTCACTTACACGAAACGTTTGGTTTCCCGCTGGAACTGACCAAAGAAATCGCCGCCGCCAAAGGCGTGACGGTGGACGAGGCCGGCTATGCAAAAGCCAAAGAATCCGCGCAGGAAAAAAGCCGCTCGTACGCGGATGAATTTTCCAAAGAAAAAGTCGTCGTTTTGCAAAAGATCGACAACGGTTACCCTGCCACGGAGTTTGTGGGGTATGAAACGCTGTCCTGCGAAGCCGAAGTGCTGGCCTTATTGGACGAAAAATTTGAATTTGTGGACGCGTTAAACGGCAATGGTTTTGCCGTATTTGACAAAACATCTTTCTACGCCGAATCCGGCGGACAGGTGGGCGATACGGGCGTGATTTTGTCCGGCGGACAAGAAGCCGCGCGCGTGACCGATACGCAAAAGCCGCTCGGCAAAGTCTATTTGCATAAAGTGTCCGGCACACTTAAAAAAGGCGAAAAAGTGACGTTGTCTGTCAATGAAGCCCGCCGCAAACGCTGTATGGCCAACCATAGTGCCATTCACTTGGTAAATGCGGCCCTGCGGCAGGTGTTCGGCACGTCGGTTCACCAGAGCGGGTCTTATGTGTCGCCCGAACGCTTCCGTTTTGACTATACGCTTTCCAAAACGCCTTCCGCCGAAGAATTAAATAAAGCGTGGGCGATTGCCAACCGCGCGGCCGAAAGCGCGCTGCCTGTTTCGTGCCAAGTGCGCCCGCTGGCAGATGCCGACAAATTGGGCGCGGTTACGCTCTTGGGCGAAACGTATGCCGATCCGGCTCGTTTCGTGTTGATGGGCGGCGATTTTAATCATCCTGAAGCCAAATACAGTTTGGAACTTTGTGCCGGAACACACGTCAAAAACACGGCTGATGTGATGACCGTGCTTGTGCTGAAGGAAGGATCCGTTTCCGCGGGAGTGCGCCGTATTGAAGGCGTGGCGGGTTATGCGGCGCTTGATTATTTGAAGAATGTCAATGCGCAGGCGGAAGAGTTGGCTTCTCGTTTGGTGGTTCCGTCCAAAGACGTATTTACGCGCGTTAACGCGATTATGGACGAACTCAAAGAAGTCAAAAAACGCTATACGCAATTTAGAGAAAAAACTTTGGCTGCCGGCGGTGTAAACGAAATCGCGTTTACGATGAAGAACGGTGCGTCGCTGGTGCTTCGCAACGCCGAAGGCGCGGAACCCAAGGAACTGCGCAACATCGCCGATACTATCGCTCAGAAACACCAACTGGCGCTGATTATCGTGACGTGTGATAAAGAGGGCAAGCGGTCGTTTGTCGTTAAGATGGCGGGAAAACTGCCCAATACGGACGCGGTAACAGTCGCTAAGCAGATCGCGGCTGATTTGAACGGCCGGGCCGGCGGACGGCCCGATTTTGCGCAGGGCGGCGGCGAAGCTAAACGCCCGATGCAGGAATTAATCGGCGCGTTAAAAGCAACACTGTAAGTTTTCAGGAACGCAAACGAAACTCCCCGAAAGATTTTTTCGGGGAGTTTTTTGTATGTATATTTTGTTGCAGCTGTTTGTGCAGGCTTTTATCCTGTTTATAAAACGCCTCAAGGCGGAAAAACATTTTTACTTGTTTGAGCGCAGCGAGTTGTAAAAATGTCCGCTGAGAGGGCGTTTTATAGGATTCAGCCTGCGAGTTTTTTGCTTACTTTTTGCCGATGCAAAAAGTAAGAAGGAAATCTTGACCCGTTTTTTTTTTTTGATAACATAGGGATAATTCCAATTGTCATCCCGTAAGAGCCTGCCCCGTAAGGTAGTTATACGGGGTTGTAATACAGGATCTATTGTTTTAAAACGGCAGATTCCGTGTTACGTCCTCACGGAATGACGACGCATACGGGGGGATATTGCTATGTATCAAACTCTTGGTTTTACGCATTGGCCTCATTATAAACTGACGCTTTTTGCGCTTAGCGTCACTCCGGAAGGCCGTCATCCGGAGTCTGGGCATAGTATTTCAGAATCCAGTAAAATGGGGTTTACGCTGATTGAGTTATTAGTGGTGGTACTCATTATTGGTATTTTAGCGTCGGTTGCGCTGCCGTCGTATAACCGCGCCGTGCTGCGGGTTCATTATCGGGAGGCGCAAACATTGGCGCGTTCTTTCGCCTTGGCTGCCGCAAGGTATGATTTAGCCAACGGTGCGCCGCCATATTATTGGGGAGATTTGGACTTGGGCGTGCCTTCCGGATGTTCGGCTCCCGATACCGTTTCGGAAGGATGGATGTCCTGTGCGAATGACCGTGTAATGTGTGATTTATTGGTAGGAGGATCAAAAGTTGTAATTTGCGTTTATTACTCTAAATCCGGTTTTACCATTGCACACGCGGAATATTTTGGTGATCAACCAATACAGCGGGCGTGTTGGGCTAACTCAAAAAATCCGACGGCTGAGGCTGTATGCCAATCAATGGGCGGAGTGAAAAACGGCTCTTCCGATCACTCCATTTGTCTTAAGGACGGATGCAGCGTATATTCCCTTTAATTTGGGTATAAATGTAAAGGCAATCCCCCAGCTAGGCTGGGGGGTATTTATCTGCCCCCGCGTGTACACACGGGGAATTTTATCGCTTAAACTTTCCGTTTCCGTTGGTAATAGAATGACGCACCGATTAAGATAAACGCCAGTGCAAATAATCCTATAATCCTGTACAACGCTTCTAACTGCCAGATATCGGAAAAGAAGAATTTGAGAAGCGAAAGCAAAATAATTCCCGCGCCTGCTTGGCTGAGCGCATTTTTGCCGTAGGATAATCCTAACGTGATGCACGCTCCGCCAAATAACGCCCAGCCGAGCGTATACGCGAGGGCCTCGGCCAGACGGCCCGTAAAATCAAATGCCAAGAGACCGTCCGCAAACCAGTGGGCAATTTCAATATTAAGCAGCCAGAATAAAATAATGCCGCCTATTGCTGCCAAAGATTTTTTCCAAAAACGGTTGTTGTGTTCCGGCCACCACCGTGCAGCCAATAGGGCACACGCGGCACAAATGCCGTACACGCCTAAATACCAATTCCACACGCGCGTTGCGGGAACGGGGGCCGGCTCGGGGAACAGCAGACGGAAAAAAGCAAACGCCAAGAGGCCGTATCCTGTTCCTGTCAGACCCTTATAGGGTACGCGCGTATTCAGCCAAATGAGCGCTCCACCTTCCAGCGCCCACGCAAGGGTAAGCCATTTGCCACCCATTTCCAACGGGAAAATTACCGTGAAAAAGAACAACGCCGCGCCCGCCGCAAAAGCAAGCGGCGTTATTGTCCTTTCGTCCGTTTGGCGTTCCGTCCACAGTTTTTTTACAACGGGCAGATAAATCAGCAGGAACGCGGCAGGCAAAAAGCCTCCGTGAAAATTTTTAACCGACGGTTCCAACCAAATATCAATGAGCAAACACGTAATGACGCCCGAAAGAGAGGCAGCGGCCCACGCAGCTTTGCTTTGCCAAAAATATTTTTTAAACACAATCGGAAATGCAAAGAATAGTACGAAAATTCCTAGGCTCCACGATACTAATACAAATTCTGATTTAGGTGGAATACGTAAAAAACATAAAACAATTTGCACTAGCATCCCTCCTGCCAGCGCTGCGGGCAGGAACGATGCGTTTTTGTAAATTCGTGCGGCCAGTACGTTTAATGCGCATATCGCTAGCACTGCGCCCATTATCCAATGCAAGCTGAGGTATATTTTGGTGGATGGATATTGAAAGAGAATGGACAACAATAATACAAAAGGAGCGAGTGCCGTAAGGGCGGATAAAATATTTTCGCCCGCCAATGTTTCGTCATTCCCTTTCAATTTGCGGAGCAGTATAAATAATCCGCCGCCCAATACCGCGGGAATGAAAGCCAGCCACATCAGGCAAAGCGTTTCGGACGCAGTCCACGAGGTTATTTGGCCGGATAGTAAAAGAAGAACCAGTACCGTCAGCCCCATACCGGCTGCTGCTGCGAACACGGCCCCCGCTAGAACGGCAAATACAACTGCACCGGACATCAAAATGAAAAACAGTCCCAAGGTTGTTATGGCTAGTCCAAAGGGAATTTCCGGTTTGATTACCAGCGCGCACGCGAGCGGCAGCATAAGAAGCGCGGGATAAATGGCGGAAAGTCGTGCCAGACGGACGGGAGTGTTTTCTCGTTTGTGCCAAATAAATTCCGCCCCGCCGTTGAGAGCCGCAAAGACAATAAAAGAACCAAATAGCAGAACGTGCGGAATTGCGTTGAAATTGGTGTTGCTCCAAATAAAAAGTATCAGAAACGCAATTATTTTTCCCGCCGCAGCGAACGGCGCGGGCAGATTGTTGCGTCCGGCCTGCCATAAAATCAACAGGTTGACCAATAACGTATAACCCAAGAGTTTTATGGCGGCGGCAGTGCCGTGAACCATTGCGGGAGCAAACATCAACGCCATTGTGGCGCATAAAAATACGCCCAAAGCAGCGGTGGGAGCTGTTCCCTTTAACAGTCGTTTGTTCGCCAGCCACGCTGCGCCAAGGGCATACAGCGAGAAGAACGAGCATACCCCGTTTAATTTGTATTCCTCAAATGGCAACGGGGAAAAAAGCCACGCTGTTTGGCTGAGCCACGTAAATACAAGCGTGCAGATTAAAAGTCCGTTCCAACCGCGTTTGGCTGCGGCCAAAACGGCGGCCGCGTTGATGAATAGAATATACGTAAACAGCGCAATCCAAGCATCTTGGCCGGAGCTAACAAGCAACGGCGTTAAAAACGCAATAACGGCGCCCAAATATCCCACATACTTGGCGTCTTTTCTGACGGCACATCCGAACGCCGCAAAGGCCGTAAGCGCGAGTAGAATAAATGTGACGGCAGGGGGAATGAACTGGTAAAACGTATGTGCGCAGTAGATGCTCGCATAAATAACGGCCAGCCCGCTGCCCAGCAGCGTGTGTGCGGTTACTCGGTATTTTTCTGTACGGATAAAGTATCCTGCCGCGGCCAGTGCAAGTCCTAAGCCTGCATTGCAAATCACGCGTACGGCAGGGCTTACCAAGTTGTTTTCAACGGAGTATTTAATGCCGAATACAAAACCTAAAAACAGCATTAGTCCTCCAATCCAAGAGAAAATTTTGGCGGGAGAAAATTCAACGGAAGCCACTGCCGGTGGGGTTTTCTTATTAGAAACGGGTTGTGTTTGTGACGGAACCTCGTTTTCAAGCGGACGGGCGGTAGTTTGCGGTTCAACGGGTTTGGATTCTTTATAGAAAGTAACGGTTGCCTGTATGGAGCCGGACGGTTGTTTGGGCAAGGATGTTTCCGGTTTGGCGGATTCTGTTTTCGGGGCGGAAAGAGCAGTCTTATTGACTGTGTGTTGGAATTCCGCCGTTTCCGCACTATTGGGAGTACGGGTTTGAAGGAAAGACTCTTGCTGTTTGCTTTCTTGCAGTTGTTTTTCCAATTTTTGTATGCGGTAGCGTAAACCGTTTACGCGGTCGCTTACCACCAAGTGGTGTACCCATAAAACAACCGTTGCGATACAAAGTAAGACCGTAATAGCTTCCATAAAATCTCCTAAAAATCCCGCACGAAGGCGGGATTTTTAAATTTACTTGGTTACATTTTCTAAGTGGGTTTGGAATTCATCTCCTAAGTTGGGGCTAAATCCTTCCCAATGTTTCACAACGCGGTGTTTTTTATCAAACAGCACTGCGTGCGGCAGGCCGTGAACTTCCAAGCTTTGTGCAATAGCGCCGCCGTCATACAATGCGGTAACGGTAAAGTCGTGTTCTTTGGCGACTTTTACGACAGGGTCTGCCTTGTTGTCCATAAATACGGCCACGATTTCAGCTTGGTCGCCGAATTTTTCTTTCGCTGCTTGTACCGCGGGCATTGATTTTTTGCACCACGGACACCAAGAACCCATAAACACTATCAGAACGGGTTTTCCTTGGTGTTCGGCGGATGTCCACACCGTGTCTTTTTCCGCGGCAACGGGTAACTGTACTTCGCCCAACGTAGGTACGTCCGGCAGCGGTTTAAACATACAGGCCGCACTTAAAACGGCCAATACTGCGGTAAAACATAATTTTTTCATCTTTTCTCCTTTATGCGGGAAATATGCCCTTGCAGGCTCCGTATATGATAGAATACAAAAGATGGAAAAATTAATCAATTCATTAGGCAGGCTGTTGGGCGAGCGTGTGGATATTTTGATTATGCCGCGCTTGGGCCGCTCTGTTAAATTTAAAGTGCGCGTGCTGACGCTGGGGTTACTGTCATTGTTATGGCTGTTTGTCACGTTGGCGGGCCTCTTGTTCTTTATCCGTGCGTATGATTATAATATTACCAAAGCCGACAACGAATTGATGCGCGTAAAAATGAAACTGATCGGCGATGAATTGGAACGCGGACGCAAGTTCCTTGAAATGACCCGCACTACCGATACGCAAATGCGCCAAATGCTCGGAATGCCTGGCGGCAAATTTATTAATCTGCCAAAAGGATGGGAAGCTGCCAAAGAAAAAGAGGACGAACGTGCGCGCGAATTGTTAGGTAAAGATTTAAAAGAGTTATCTGCTGAAGAATTTGAAAAATATATTGATTCCATTGAGGACCAAGCCAAAACGCGTTTGGCCAGCTATCAGGAAATTGCTTGGTATTTCGCCAACCGGCGCGAAGGATTAAACTCTACGCCGTCTATCCGGCCTTCATCAGCGCGTATTAGTTCCGGTTTCGGGTATCGGTTGGACCCGTTCGGCCAGCGTACCACCAAGCGCCACAACGGTATTGACTTTGCCGGAAAGCCAGACAGTCCGATCGTTGTTACCGCAGACGGTGTGGTGCGGCACGCGGGTTGGGTGCCCAGTTACGGTCAAGCTATTTTGGTGGATCACGGTTTTGGGTATTCTACGCTTTATGCTCATACCACGGGCGTACGCGTAAAAGCGGGTGACGTGGTAAAACGCGGCGATAAAATCGCCACGATGGGATCCAGCGGCCGTTCCACCGGCACACATTTGCATTATGAAGTGTGGAAGGATGGGCAGGCGGTTAATCCGCGCAACTATTTTAAATGATTTTAGGAGGACGTTATGGGATTTTTAAAGAAAGATTCGGATTTCTCTTCCGGCGAACACTATTCGGTGGTCAGTGCGGAATGTTATTTCCAGGGTGCGCTGAGCGTGCAGGGGTCCTTGCGCGTGGACGGTACGCTGGAAGGAACTGTGGATAATGCGCGCCACGTGATTGTGGGAACGGAAGGAAAAATCGTTGGCGACGTGACGGCGCAGGTGGTGGTCTGCGGCGGCGTGATTGAAGGCAACGTATGCGCCGATATGTTGGAAGTATTGGCTCCGGCCTCAATTAAAGGCGATATCCGCGCCAAAAAAATGATGGTGGAAGAAGGCGGCCGCATTGACGGACGGTGCGCTATCGGCGGGACGGAAGGAGAAGAAATTTCCTCCGACGACGACGCGGAAGAAGACGATAAAAGCAAAAAATAAAGGGAGATTACAGTATGATTTCGTTTTTGATTAAATATAAAAAAGTCATTCTTATCATTACGCTCGCCTTTTTCTTGGGCAGCATTGTATATTTAGGCGCGGACGCGTACCGCCGCAGTAATTTCAGCGCGGTGGCCGCTAAAGTGGGCTCCAAGGATATTACCTACCGCCAGCTTTACCGCGTAACCGAGGACCGCGCACAGATGATGCGTAACCAAGGTGTAGATGTGAACGAAGAAATATTATCTTTTCTCCAGCAGCAGTTTTTGGCCGCGCTCATCAGCGAAGAAGTATTGAACCAATCCGCCGAAAACGCGGGGATGGCCGTGTCCGATTACGAAATCGCGTATGATATTCAAACGTCTCCTTTCTTTGCCCCGAATGGACAATTTAATAAAACCGCTTACGAAGCCGCCGTTAAACGTGCCGCGGGAATGACTCCCGCCGAATTTGAAGAACAACTCCGCCGCGGCAAACTTTCCGACCGTTTCCGCACCGTGTTGTATTCCCATTACAAATTAACGCCCGCCGAAATCAAACAATCGTACAAAATTCAGCACGGAAATTTGAAGGACTTTGAGAAAAATAAAAAAGATTTTTCCGCCCAACTGATGGATACTAAAATGGAAACGGCGCAGAAAGCGTTTTTCGACCAGTTTAACGAAAACGTAGAAATAAAAACCTATTTACAGGATTAAGGTATGGCAAACGAAGTATTAGTGGTGGGCTCCGTAGCTTTTGATACGATTGAAAATGCTAACGGACGCGTTAAACGCGTGCTGGGCGGTGCGGCGAGTTACGCCTCCATCTGTGCGAGTTATTTTGCCCAGCCGTCTGTGGTGGCGGTCGTCGGTACTGATTTTACCGATGCGGACCGCGCCCCGTTTGTTAAACGCGGGGTGGATTTATCCGGTTTGGAGGTGAAAGAGGGAAAAACCTTCCATTGGGGCGGCAGTTATGATAAGGATTTTAATACCGCCGTTACTAAATTTACGGATTTAAACGTATTTAAAGACTTTAATCCCGTGCTTAGTGCGGAACAGAAGAACGCCAAGGCGGTCTTTTTGGCCAACATCGACCCCGAGCTTCAACTTTCCGTACTTAAGCAAGTTAAGAAACCGCGTTTGGTGGCATGCGATACGATGAACTATTGGATTGCTTCCAAAAAAGAGGCACTGTTGGAAGTCGTTAAACGCATTGATATCTTCTTTTTAAACGAAACCGAAGCGCGCCAACTGACGGGCGAATACAACCTGATTAAAGCCGGACGTATGCTGCTGGCCAAGGGCGTGAAATACGTGATTATCAAATTGGGCTCCAACGGGTCTATGCTGGTAAGCAAAAAAGGCATTGTCCAGTTGCCGCCATATCTTTTGGAACACGTGCACGACACGACCGGCGCGGGCGATACTTTCGGCGGCGGATTTACGGGTTATTTGGCGAGCCAGAAAAATTGGAGCACGCTGCAGTCGATTAAACGCGCGATGATGGTGGGAAACGTGATGGCGTCGTTTACGATAGAGTCGTTTAGCGTGGACCGTCTGGCCAATTTAACGCGCCGCGACATTAAAAAACGCTTAAACGAATATACGTCTATGTTGTGTTTTTAACGGAGTTTTGGAAAGAAAAAACGCCGCCTTATTTTGGGGCGGCGTTTTTAACGGGCGGAGAAACTGCGGCCTTGAAAAAACAATTTGATTTCGCGTGAAAATTTGCTAAAATAAATATATCAATTTGTTGCCGGGGTGCTGGAATTGGTATACAGGATAGTCTCAAAAACTATTGCCCGCACGGGCTTAAGGGTTCAAGTCCCTTCCCCGGTATTAATTTAGAAATCCGCCTGAAAGGGCGGATTTTTTGATGTATAATTTGGGAAGAGTTGTAAATCCTTAAGTGTTGTTAAATTTATTAAAAATTAAAGCGAAGCCCTATATGCGGAATTAAATTATCAATGTCATCTACCCCGGTTCCGCTGTGCATAAAAGCATGATACCAAGACAAACCCATATCTACGGATACGACCTCTCCCATAACTCCCGTTATTCCGGCATGTATAGCGGTAGTAAAATCATTCCCGTCATCTAAAAAAGAATAAGAACCTATTGTTACTTTTTCTTTCCAATGGAGGGTTCCTGCGCCAAAACCAAAATAAAAGAAAGTCCCTTCGTCTAAACGAACGTCCCGATAAGCGTTTAAAAGGAAAATATCTGTAGATATTGTTGTTGGCGTTTGGCTGGAAATTAATGCCCCATAATTATCTCTCCATGCAATATTTATATTATCATGCATACTGGAGCGTCCAATCCAAGAAAACTCTAAGCGGTACCTACCAGAAAAGTTAAGTCCCAATCCAAGACCGTATGTTGTTCCTTTATCTTTGAAATTAATGCCGTCTATAGTTGTATTTACAGTAGTGTTATGAAAGCCTATTTGGGTGGCAAGATAAGGTGTTGTGTAAGCGTGGGCTACTGAATAAAATAATACAAACGACATCATGATAAGTATTTTTTTCATTTTATTTCTACTCCTTATTATTTTTTAGGCTCAGCTATAACAAGAAGCAAAAATAGGCAAACAAAAACGGCTGTTATATTTGAGCCATTCAGACTAACCCAAATAATAACAGCCGTGGCCCCCGCCATATAAAAATATGGCGGGAAGCGCTTGACAGAGTACACCCAAGGGATCAGCTCGGGCATACTCTGTCTAAAACGACTGCTCTTGGAGTCTGAATGAGCCTTTGGTATCCCAAAAGCGCACCGTATTCCGCATACGGTTCCAAAAACAGAATCAAATTGTGTATAAGCCGCGTTTAAGGCTTATTTTTTTACTAACAAATCCCTTCAATAAGTCAGGATACTTTTATTATAAAAATTTCATTATCGTTTGTCATCTTTTTATTCTAACCCTATTGCAGTATTTATTCGCCGCCGGACATCTTATTACAATATACAATATGACAAAATTTGCGTTGTTGGCTTGCCTGCTACTTTCCTTTCCTGCCGTTACGTCCGCTCAAATTTATACCGCCGGCAGCGGTTACTATCCCCAAGAACCTTCCGTTATTTTCCCGTGGGAGGTTTCTCTCGGTCTGACCGGAGCGTATTCTCCCGTCCAAGAGACCGACGGAGAACGGTTGCTTAATTTGCAAGGCGGCGTGTCCGCCCGCGCACTGTATTATTTGACGCCTTGGTTTGGCGTCGGGCCGGAGGGAACGTGGTTTTTCCCAGCCGGCGGTCGTCCGTTGGTGGACAAATATAAAGTGTTTCGCTTTGGGGCGGCGGCAAAATTTGTGGCCGCCAGCGATACGGCCACCCGTTCCTACGGCATTTTGGCCGCGGGGGTAAACCGTCGGGAGGCGGAGTATTCCGTGGGTATTAAAGAAAGCAAAAAATCCGCTTATTTTGCGTTCGGCGTCGGGATAGAAACCGACGTGGCCGATTCGTGTTTTATCGGGCTTGAACTGCGCGGTATTTATAATACGAGTGCGGAACTGGGCCGGATTTCGTATTTGACTTCCCGCTGGGAAGCCGAAGCTTCCGTTCGCGCGGGGATGCGTTTTTAGAAAATTTTTGAATGAGTCCCGTTTTTGCGGAGCGTTTTTGGCTATCTATTTTTTGTTTTGTCTGAGGACGGTTTGCTCGGCAGAAGTACCACTTTTTTCATCGGTTTGCGAAATGCGCGGCGTTTGGCGGTTTTTTTAGACGGACGGGGCTCAGCTCCGTAAAAATTCATAATACCTTCATATAATGCGCGCACCAAGGGCTCCCTGCCTTTTTTGCTGCGCGCCATTTCTTCCTGTTCCGGCAGAATAATATAGGCGTTTTCCACTAAAATACTGGGCATTTGCGGAATACGCGGGATAAAAAGCACGTCGTTGGCGATCATTCCGTTGTCCGGCAAATTGACCCGTTTGGTAAAGGCATCGTAAACAGACTGGGCCAGCCGGAAACTGTGCGGATAATTATAATATACCGAAAATCCGCGCGCGCGAGAGAGCGGATTGACCGTTTCCGGCAAAGCGTTGTAATGCAGGCTGACGAAAATATGCGCATTTTCTTGGAGCGCGTATTTGTACCGCTCTTGCAGGTTTTTGCGGTTAGAGCCTTCGCGCGTCATCAGCACGGCGGCGCCTTCCCGTTCCAAAAGCGGTTTTAATTCTTCGGCCAAGGCCAGATTGGCTTCGTATTCCAAATATCCCGTAGGGCCGACGGCTCCGTCGTACGGGGGCTGGCGGCGGGGGCTGTGGCCCGCGTCAATCAAAATCCGCGCGCCAGTAAGCGGTTTGTCGGGCGTCGGCGTTAAAACGGGGGTGTGGATTAAATCCAGCACCAGATTGTTTTCTTCAAAATCATAAGCATGCCCCCACGGCGCGGCGCCTTTTTTGAAATAAATTTTAAACAGCAGCGTATCTTTGGCGGGTTGGGACCATACAATGTTTTCTACCAGCGGGCTGGTAGCGTCCATACTGAAATTTTCATCAAATTGGTCCGTGTAATACAAGGCCAATTCAAGGCGGTCATTATATTCGTGTACGCTGATGGGGATTTTCCGCTCCCCGTGAAAAACAAACCGCGTTTTATCATCCGCCGTATTCATACGCAGCTGCGTAATCCGGTTCGGCGTATAATCTTGGGCGGATTCCATTTTAAAATTGGTTTCTTCCAGCCAAGCGGACTCTCTGTCGTTTAGCGCAATGCGGTATTGTCCGTTCATTCTCCCATTGATGAGAACGCTGCCGTATGCGCGGTAGAACGGATATAAGTTCTCGCGCGGGGTGGGGATTTTACGCAATTTTACGCCGTCATTGATAATTGTCGCGCGGGTAAAAGGATCTTTGGCGGAAAGTACTTTCAGTTTTTCCGGCGCGGTAATTTTGGCGGATGAACCGTCGGGGCCGTCTTTCATCCGGTAGGTAATTTTTGCTGTTTTGGGTTTTTGGTCTGGGGCAATGACGTATTGGGTCCGGTACGACCCGGGGGACGAAACATCCTCTTTCATCGGCAGATTCTTACCGTCTTTTAACCCCGAAAGCGTAACGGTTACCGAGGCGCCGGCGGTGCCGCGCGCATAGAGGCTGACGGTGTCTCCCGCCACCAGTTCCACGGTTTTTTGGGGGAAGATTTCTTCGGGGTCAAATTCGGCTTTGTCGGAAAAATTTTGGATATCTGCCCCCGGGACTGTAATCCGGCGGACGGCTTGCAGTATTTCACTGCCGTTGGAAGCCGTCAGCACAAATTCAAACGCGCCGCTCTGCACAGGCAAAAAAGCCAGAAAAGCGCCGTTTGGGCGGACGGGGATTTCCTCGCCGTTGATGTCAAGTTTTACGGGAGGGGGAAGCGTAACTTGTCCGAAGATAAAAATCTTTTTGGCTCCGCGCGCCACCGTCATATTTTCGTGCGGATATTGGACGGTAATGGCAGGGCCTTTTTCAAGCTGTTTTTCTTGTGCGGGCAGATAAAGCGCCGTGGGAATGGCGGCGCAAACATCGTTTAGTGGAAAAAATAAGGGGAAAATTAGTAAAAAAAGAGTTCTTTTCATCCTTATAAAATGATAACATAAATCTATGGTTAATTGCGAAGACGTTATTCACTTTTTAGATACGTATTTGGATATTGCCCATATTCCGGATGCCAGCCGTAACGGTCTGCAAGTGGCGGGTACTGCGCGTGTGGGTAGTATTGCGTTTGGCGTATCGGCTTCGCTGGAGTTCTTTCGCAAAGCCCGTGCAGCAGGGGCGGATCTTGCCGTTGTACATCACGGTCTTTTGTGGGGTAAGGAACAGGCCGTTACGGGACTCTTCCGCGAGCGGTTGGCTTTCCTCTTAAAAAACGATTTAAATCTGGCTGCTTATCACTTGCCGCTTGATAAACACCCCGTTGTAGGCCATAATGCTTGCCTAATGCGTGCGCTGAAAGCTGAACGCGTGCAGCCGTTTGGGGAATATCACGGCCAGACGATTGGATTTTCGGGCGTGGTAAATGCTCCGTTGGACGAGTTGGTCGGCCGTTTGGAGAGTTTCTGCCGGACAAAAGCGTCTGTATTATCGTATGGCCCGAAAGAAATCGGTTCGGTGGCTGTCGTTAGCGGAGGAGCGGGCGATTTGTTGCCGCAGGCAATTTCCCAAAAAGTCGATTTATACGTTACCGGAATTTTGGACGAACCTGCGCAGGAATGGTGCCGTGAAGGGCACATTAACTGTATTGCACTTGGACATTACAATTCGGAAACGGCCGGTATGCTGGCGCTGAAGGAACTGGTGGCGAAGCGTTTTAACGTACTTACTCAATTTATAGACGTCCCCAACCCTTTATAAGGTTTTTGGAACGGAGGAAGAATATGGAAAACACGGAAAAAGAATTATTTAAGAAAATCGATACGTATAAGCAAACGGTTATTGATTTGCAAACTAATATGATTGCTCTTCCGGCAATTTCGCCGACACAGGGCGGAAAGGGAGAAGGCGCAAAAGCCGCATATCTGATGTCCGTTCTGAAACAGATGAAATTTGATGAAATTTCCGTTATTAAAGTAAAAGATCCCCAAGCCGAAGGCGGGGTGCGTCCCAACATCGTGGCCAAATACTACGGCCAAAACAAGAAGAAAACCTTGTGGGTGATGGCGCATTTGGACGTGGTTCCCCCCGGGGATTTGGGACTGTGGAAAACCGATCCGCACAAAGCGGTGGTAAAAGGGGATAAAATTTACGGGCGCGGTTCCGAGGACAACCACCAAGGCGTGGTATCGGGGTTACTCGCTGTCAAGGCAATGATGGACTGCGGTGTCCGTCCGCCGTGTACGTTTGCTTTATTGTTTAATGCGGATGAAGAAATCGGAAGTGCGTTCGGTATCTCTACGATTTTGAAAAAACACGCCAAAACTTTCGGTAAAGACGATGTTTTTCTGGTACCAGACGGCGGAAACGAGGACGGAACAATGGTAGAAATTGCCGAAAAGAACATTATGTGGCTGAAATTTACCGTTTCCGGAAAGCAGGCGCACGCGTCACTGCCCCACTTGGGCAACAATGCAAACCGCGCGTCGTCTCATTTAATTGTGCGCTTGGACGAAGCGCTGCATAAAAAATTTAATAAAAAAGATAAACTGTTCGCACCGGAATCGGCCGGTACGTTTGAACCGACTAAGCGCGAAGCCAACGTACCCAATGTCAACACCATTCCGGGTACGGATGTATTCTATTTCGATTGCCGTGCTATTCCCTGCTACTCTAATAAAGAAGTCTTGGCGGAAGTGGATAAAGCGGTCAAAAGCGTAGAAAAACAGTTTAAAGTAAAAGTGAAAGTGGAAAAACTGATTGAAGAATCTTCTATTCCCACGAACCCGAAAGCAGAATTGGTAAAACTGACGTTGGCGGCTGTAAAATCCGTTTATAAAAACACGCCGCGTGCAATGGGCGTAGGCGGCGGAACGGTGGCTTCGTTCTTACGTAACGCGGGCTATCCGGCCGTCGTTTACTGCAAAGTGGACGATTTGGCCCACCAGCCCAACGAATACTCCAGCATTAAAAACACGTTGGGCGACGCCAAAGTGTTTGTGGACGTTTCGCTCCATTTTAAATGAGGTCCGTTATGAAGAAAGGTTTTACAATAACCGAAATTGTCATTATGGTTGTGGTGTTTGCGTTGCTGTTTGGGTTTACGGTGCCGAAATTTATGGCGCTTGTACACAAAGCCCAAGAAGGCAGCACCAAACACAAATTGGTAAAAGTGCGCAGCGCCATCGCCGCCTATTACGGCGAACACGAGGGCACTTACCCGACGGACGATTTGTCCTGTCTGGTACCGGCGTACATCGAAAAAATTCCGCAGGCCACGGTCCCGGGCTACGCGCCTTCCGCGCACGTGTCTACGGGAACTTTTGAACAGGCTTTTACCAAAACCGGCGGCTGGGCATACGTAAACGATCCGGCCGACCCGCGCTACGGCGATTTTTTCGTCAACGTTGATCGCGATGACAGCTACGGTAAAGCTTGGCATACGCATTAATATTTCCCCCTGCGCGTTTTGTGCGGGGGATTTTTATGTTTTGGGAGTTTTTAACTGGATATGGAAACGCTTATTTTGATTTTTTCCGCCTTGTTCGGCTTAATTTTCGGCAGTTTTTTAAATGTATGTATTTACCGTATTCCGCGCGATAAATCGCTTGCTTGGCCGCCTTCGTCCTGCCCGAATTGCAACGCGCGGATTAAATGGTATGACAATATTCCCGTGCTGAGTTATCTGTTATTGCTGGGCAAGTGCCGCAACTGCAAAAGCCCAATTTCGGTGCAGTATCCGGTGGTGGAGCTGTTAACGTGCGCGCTGACGCTGCTGTTTGTGTGGCGGATGGGAGTGTCCGTTTGGACGGTGGTGACGGTGGCGGCGGTATATGCGCTTATCGTATTATCCGTGATTGATTTTCATTTTATGATTATTCCTGACCGTTGTTCGCTGGGGCTTATTGTGCTGGGGCTTGCGTTCGCGTGGACTAATCCCAATTTTAACGGCGTATGGTGGCAGAAAGAGCTGGCTTCGTTATTGGGAGCGGGCGTTGGGCTTTTTGGCGTCTTGGCGATTGCATTTATCGGAACGTGGATCTTTAAAAAAGAAGCAATGGGCGGCGGAGACGTCAAATTAATGGGCGCAATAGGCGCGCTTATCGGCTGGGAAGGCGTGATTACGACGATAGTGTTCGCGTCGTTCTTCGGGCTTGTGTATGCTGTGTTTTTAATGATTTTTAAAGGGAAAAAAGGCGGTGACGCCATTCCGTTCGGGCCGTTTTTAAGTTTGGGCGCGCTGATTAATTTATTCTATTTAATTAAACCGTCTATGCTGGTTATTGAACTGTAAACCATCCGCCAATTTTACGAAGAGGAGAGCGTTTTTCTCTCCTCTTTTTTGTTTGTATGTTTTTTGCTTATTTAGCAATAGTAACAAGTAAAAGATTGGGAAATTTAGAGCAACATCCTCCCTCCATGGGATCTCTCCGGCAAGGGGTTGACCCGTTTTTTTTTTTTGATAAACTGGGGTTATTCCGAGGGTTTTCTGTTTGGCGTTTCTCTGTTGTAGTTTATTCCATCAAAATCGCCAGTTGCTGAACAGAAACTTCACAGGATGACTTTTTTAAAGGAGAAAATAAAATGAAAGGTTTTACGCTGATTGAATTATTAGTTGTCGTGTTAATTATCGGCATATTGTCTTCGGTGGCGCTCCCGCAGTATACCAAAGCGGTGGAAAAGAGCCGTATGGCCGGCGTCTGGAGCAAACTGGCGACGATGAACCAAGCCTGTCAGGTAACTCTTTTGGAAGGCGGATATTGTACGTTTGACCAAATGTCAGTAGATTTTGATAACTGTTCCGGTGGAAATTATTGCACTGTGCCTTGTCCTTCCGGCGCGTGGAGTAATTGTGCGTATAATATCCATGATTTTTATGATCCAATTCAATTTGATTTTCATTTTACGAACGGAGGGAATTATCATTCCATTATGTTGTATGGCGACGGTTCTCGTTGTTGTCAAGGTCCCGATTGTTCTATTTTTGTTAAGCCGGATGAAATAAAAAGCAGTTGTTATATATGAAGTAATTGAATCAGTATATGTTTTTTTCAAGAACTCCCCTGATGGCGAAGCGGGGGAGTTTTCTATACATTCCGCTCGCAAGAACTCCGGGCGTAAGCCCGAGAGGTGGAGCG
>NZ_JBJEGE010000033.1:0-6645 GCF_051874775.1 Candidatus Avelusimicrobium sp. | reverse complement strand
CCGTTTTAGGTATTTGGAATCCGGCGCGAGAGACAAGGTTTTCTCAAGGCGCGAAAGCGCTTTTTTGTCATTTTCGCGCAACGCGTAAACCGACGACAGAAATGATTTAAACAGCTTGGCTTCTTGCTTGCTTTCCCCGTTAAGGGCTAAAGCAGAAACCGGCACCCAAACCGCGCACAGCGCAAGCGTGAACAAATTTTTCATAAATTCATCCCCATAATCAGCGCGTCTTCCGTGCCGTTATAAAAACCTTTCCGCAGTCCGCACGGTTTAAACCCCGCCTTGGTATATAACCCGATAGCCGGCGCGTTGTTTGCGTTTACTTCAAGCGTTACCCGTTCCCCGCCGTGCGCACGGACGTCCGTCAGCGCGAAATACAACAGTTTGAAACCAATTCCGCGGCGGCAGGCGGACGGCGCGACGGCCAAATTCAAAATTTCGCAAAACCCCGCGGCCAACCTCAGCGCAATAAAACCGTTAATCCGGCCTTTTTCTTCCCAACACCAAACAAACGAATATGGATTATGAACTTCATCCGCAAACCCCTGCGCGCCCCAGTGCGCGCTATACGGTTGGAGTTCTTCAATTTGCGCCAAACGGGACGCGTCTGCGGGGAGTAAACGCCGGATCATTTGGGAGTTACCAATTCAAACCGCGCGGGCTTTAAATAAAGCGGTTCCAATGCGTTCTGCGTCAGCGAATCGTCCTGCGCCATCTGTACTAAAGTTGCGGGCCGCACGAAACAATCCTTTTCGTCCGCATACGCATAGCCAAATCCCGTCAATTGCGCAAGCGGCGCCCCGTTTTGATCACTCCCTGCCAACAAAAGCGGCGCAGAATAAGCAGCTAGACACTGCAATAATTCCTCTCGCGAAAGCCAAGCGGGCGGGTTGTTTTGCCCGTCAAAAATTTGCAAAAAGTATTCCTCGCGAAACGCGTGCAGCACCACCGCCAGCGCACCCGCAGGGTTAGCTTTTTGCCAAGTTAAAAAATTTCTAGAAGAGATTACCTGCCGGCGCAGCACTTCAAACAGCGTCGCCCCGCAAACTTCGGTTTGATTTAAGTATTTAAGCATTGATGCAAACGTCAGCGAGATACGTATCCCCGTAAAACGCCCGGGGCCGCGCACGATGAAAATACGTTTAACATCTTTCAGTTCGGCTCCTGCGGCCGAGAGCGCAGAACTAACAGCAGGAAACAACAAACGCTCCTGCTTAACGCCTTTTCGGCGGCGGACATAAATTTTACCGTCTGTTTCAAGCGCAGCGAGCAGCGGCGCACCCGACGTATCAAGCCCTAAAATTACCGGTTTGCGGCTTTGCATAACGCCTCCAACAGCGCGTCCGACACGCGCCCAAACGAAGATAAACGAATTGTACGTTCATCCCCTTCCTGTAAAATAAAATCCATTTCCAAACGGTCTTGCGGTAGCATACGGCGGATCGGATCCGGCCATTCCGCTAAAATAATGGCGTTCTCATCCTCCAGCATTTCTTCAAAACCGAGGTTAAACACTTCGCCTTCTTCCAAGCGGAACAAATCAATATGAAACAATCGGCGGGATTTATTTTTGTATTCTTTCATCAAACTAAAACTGGCGCTCGTGGGTGAAGTTTTAAGTCCCATAGCCGACGCCACCCCTTTGACAAACACCGTTTTTCCGGCGCCGATCGGTCCGCGCAGAAAAACGATTTCTCCGCCTTTTAACGCGCCCGCAAACTCCGCCGCCAAAGCGAGCGTTTGTTCACGCGATGAAGAAGAAATTTCAGCTGTTTTCATTATCTTACCGTTTTAATACAAACTTCACGTCCGTCCACGATGCGGCGGTCTTTATTGGTGGGATCCGCCACGTCTTTTCCGTCAACCGAGAACACGTACTTGTATTCCCCGCCCGTCAGCGCGACGGACGTTTCAAAATAGCCCTTGCGATAGGCTTTCAGTTCAATGGGATCCTTGCCCCAGCGGTTAAAATCGGCCAGCAGTTCCACTTTTTTCGCCCCGGGGGCGGTGAGATAAAAGGTGCGGTATTTCACTTCGGTATCGTATTTCCGCCGGACCGGAGCGGAGCGCGTGAGAAGGCTCTCTTTATTAAGCGGCGCGACGGAAGCGGAGCTTTCAATCGTGTCGGAAGTGTAATCGTAATAATCCTCCGACGCGGCAAAAAACCACGTCAAAACAAGCGCCAAAAGAATCAAAAACAGGACGAACAACGCCCCCGGGCGTTTAATCTTGCGCATCCAAAAAACTCCTTAAATAGAAAATGGCACCATCAGCTTCGGCAATTTTCTTGACGGCGGCAGGGTCGGCGCCCGTTTGATCCACGCAGCTGGCCACCACCCGCTCAAATCCGGCGGCGGCGCACAGGCGGATAAAATCGCGCACCGCGTCAAACCCGTCCTCATACCCCTCGGCGGGACGGACGATTTTCTTCCATGTTTCGGCATCTTGCGCGTTTAAGCTGATATTTACCAAATCCACCACTTTGGCCAGATCCGGCACGATGTTTTTATGGTTAATCAAATTGCCGAGCCCGTTGGTATTTAAGCGGATTTTAAACGGCGGAAATTTGGCTTGAGCCATCCAGCCTTTAAGCGTCTGTGCGACAAACAAAAGAGTTTCCAAACGCATCGTCGGTTCACCGTAACCGCAAAAAACCACTTCTTTAAACGGAGCCTTTTTGAGTTCTGCTTCCAACGCCGAAACTACCTCTCCGGCGGACGGCTCATTCCCCGACAGATTTAAATTATTGCCGTGGAAATTCATTTTCCACTTGGTTTTAATACAAAAAGCACATAAGTTCGGGCAGCGGTTGGTCAGATTGATATAGACTCCGTCCCCAAAACGGTATACGGTTTTCGGCGCATTGGTTGTTTGCATAAAATTCTCCCTCTAGCTATTATAGCAATTTGGCGGGGACGGACCAGCGGGGAAATGGGTTATAATAAAACTGGCACAAGAGCGGCAAAAATTAATAAAATAAAAATATTGGAAGGGTGGCCGAGTGGTTTAAGGCACTAGTCTTGAAAACTGGCATACCGCAAGGTATCGAGGGTTCGAATCCCTCCCCTTCCGTATTTTAGTTTTAAGTTTATAGCAAAAATCCCTGTTAGGCCATTCGCCCGACGGGGATTTTTTTATCAACCACTTTAAGCATGCTCTTTTTGGCAGATTTTTGGGATTTATGGAAAATCTTTTATTTTTATGCTGACCGGACTGGTAGGAAGTGGTGTAGAGGTAGTTAAAATATTTTATAATGAGGGGACATTGAATGCAGGGAGATAAAAAATATATGGAACAATTAACGAATATGCCTATATGGGCACAAATACTGTCAATGGGTAGTTTTATGTTCGCTAGCGGTGTACTGATGACCCGTATCCCGTTGGCTCCGGCTATCATCCTATCATTCTTTTACCTATACGGGGTATTCGCTAAAACGAATATTGCGCCTAGTTATCTTCTACAACAGCCGTGGAAATGGACCATTATCCACGGTGGAGTTCTTGCCCTTTTTGTATTGTTAGGTATTGTTTTATTTGTGGCTTTGGTATTCTCTAAAGATAAAGACGGAATGGGAACCGGGATGTTTGGGGCTTATGGATTAGCAGGCATTGGAGTTATATTCGGCTTATTGGTATTAGTTTCCTTAATTCCTGCGTCTATTAAATGGGTACATCTACTTAAAGCGTTACCGGGAAACACGTGGCAGACCCTTTTGTGGTGTGTGCTGTTTGGTTTGGGTATAGTAACGGGTATAGGTAGTGTGTTTGGAAACGATATTGTACGGCAAATAATCGGCCCAGCAGTACTTGCCATAGTTGCATGTGTATGTAGTTTATACGCTATTGCAAGTGGTCACAACCAACAAGGCATTATTATGAGTAGTGTGTCTGGTGTGTTAGTCCTAGCTATGATTTACCAGGGCATGATACGGACCATACTCATACTCATGTAATAAGCAAGAATTTGTTAAATCCGTCGGAGCAAAGGAGTAAGCACCTTGCTACCCAAACTACACACTCCGTATAAATTTAAAAACTCCCGCAAGGGAGTTTTTATTTGAAAGTTTTTTGGGGCAGTTCGTAAAAAAACCGCCCCAATTTCTCAGTCAACAGAAAGTGTTTTAACCGCTTGCGGCACTTGGCGTTGCAACACCGCCCGCCATTGGTCCACGGTAAAGAAACTGCCCGGATGCTTTACCGCCACACCTTTCATAGTATGCTTCTGTGTTTGGATAGTGAAACAAGGGCGAGGATATGTGCCATTGATTCCTTCTT
Source organism: Candidatus Avelusimicrobium sp. (assembly GCF_051874775.1). Lineage (GTDB taxonomy): Bacteria > Elusimicrobiota > Elusimicrobia > Elusimicrobiales > Elusimicrobiaceae > Avelusimicrobium. The sequence continues at coordinate 2,368 of NZ_JBJEGE010000033.1, read as the reverse complement.
TTTCCCAAGGAGTTAGACCCGCAAGTTTCAACCCTGCCGGAAGTTCTAAAATATTGGAAATAGCGGCGAAACCTGCAAATACACATACATCCGGCCTTAAAATATCCACCACTGTCGGAAATGCCTTCCACCCGGTGATAAAATCTTGCTCGTTAGGGCGTTCATTAGGATTATCCATAGGCCGTTGGACAAAGTTATAAAGTGCCACTTTTTCCCACAGCAAATTAATTTGCCCTTTTATAACCGCTTTGCCACTTAAACACGCGGACAAATTGTTAAAGGAGGAATTTGTCCAACGGTACTGCGGGAATAGTTGTTCTGCCACAACGCGGCGCGTAAAATCGGGTTGCGCCAACGCCTCTATATTGGTGCGTTCCCAGTTGATATAATGGGATTCCAAGATGACAAGCACCTTGCAAGCGGATGTGGGATATTTCGCACCCACCCACGGGAACCACGCTATTTGCCCCGCTTTACAGGCGGCGGCAAATTGCGCGTCAAAAACGGACGATTGATATTGTTGAATTTCGGTAAATGTAATCATAAATAGTAATTTAGATATTGATCTAAAATTTTTATTCTAATAATTTAGGATTATCCGGCCTAAACACCAAAGAGGCTATAAAATTAACGCCATTTCCCCCCAAACAAAATAAATTATCTAAATCTGTAGGAAGTTCAATTGGCAATAATTCATATATAAACACCAAAAAAGGGATTACCAACATACCTCCATGTATTTTTTTTGCACGATACATTAGTAACATTATGCTTAACAGCAAGGACGCACCCAAACAAGTAGCTGCCGAAAATATACTGCCTGCAAACAAACTGACAGGTGCAAACAAAAATGCAGATATGACGCCTATCGGAAGAGGCAAGATACAATCTACTACTGTTAAGTTTTTTGCGTTATTCATCAAATAAACAGAAAAACCCATTAAAACGAAAAACAATCCCATTCCAGCTAAAATACCGAACCCTGTACCTGATTCAATTCCAACGCCAATCCCTCCGGCGATAGCACACATTAAACTGGCACTACCTGCAATCGTACCACGCAAACATCCCACAACAGTACGCGTGGTGGATAAAGCCTCCTTGTCCTCTTTTTCATAAGAATCATTCGTTGAAATGACTTCTGCTTGTTTTATTTTTCTTGCCATATTGTTTCTCCTTATTTATATTTGCTATAGGTTATTGACATTTTTCAGGTTAATTCAACATAAAGCTCAAACAAAAGCTTTATTTGATCCACATGTTGGTTATATACTTCCAGATACTTTTCATTTTCACTCAATGCAATACAGCCTCTTCGTTCCTCTATGTCCTCTATGTCATCTATATCTTCTACATCGGGAAAACTGTACGGACCCACTACTTCTTGATAAAATTTTTCTAATGCACGATTGGCAGCCTTTTGATTTTCCAGTAATAAATGAGAAAATACGATAACGGAAGTAGCTAAATACAAATAATTCCACTGCTGATCGGCAGCATCAATCACGATATCTGGTGATTCCATACTTGCTATAAAATCTAGCTCTTCTTGATCGTTAGTAACAGATGCTAAAACCTTTGAAAAGATCCGCCCAGCGCAAGTATTAACAGTCTTGGCTCCAACCCAAGCAAAAAAATTATCAGACTCTTCCTCCACACGATCCACCCAGTATTGGTTTATTATCATGCTGAATACCTGATCCATGGTTTTCAGATAATAGGGCAATATTGATTCATATCCTTTAGAAGCACTTTGCAATGCATTACTGATTAAGTGTTTCTTTAGTTCGTCATCTTTACCGTTATATAACTTAGCTTGTTCTAATAAAGACAGCGCACTTTTACAATCTGCTTCCCTGTCGGTCTGTTGTCCTAAAAGGATGCTATCCAATTTAGCATCCATTTCCATCAGCTGTGCGCTGATTTTATGCAGCATCACAGCATTATGTAAGGATAGAGCTAGTGTAGAAACGGAAACTACATTTAGATTGGCGGACAATTGTCCCCAAGGGATTTGCGCAAGGATATTACCCCCTTCACGTATAAAAGCCGTGTACTGTCCGGAAGATTCCGTCTCTTGCGGTTCAAAAGCCAGGGTCCCTTGTTCCACGGCCGCTTGTATCTCTTCGGCTATGCCTTGTTTTAAAATACCAAACTGCCGTAATTGTTGTACTACAGTGGGCGCTTGTTCTAAAATATTTAGAATTTTCCTATATTGCGCAGATTCTACCCATGTTCCCAATTGCTCTAAATTCATCAGTTTCTCCTTTAACCAATAGTATAGGCCAACTCTGTTAATAACTGTGCGGCCTTCCTTTCGCTTGATTTAGTACTCTCCTACTTATCTACTCCTAAACAGCCACGATCG
>NZ_JBJEGE010000032.1:0-35793 GCF_051874775.1 Candidatus Avelusimicrobium sp. | reverse complement strand
AAAAAACCCCTTCCGAAAAAGGGGTTTTTTATACTTTTGAAGAAAGATTAGAAGTGACCGCCTCCCCTAAAGAAAACACGCTCATACCATTTCAGAGGAGCAGTGTTTGTCGGAAACGCCATATATGTTTTAACTTGGCGTTTAACAACTTGTTGTTTCCGCGCCAGGCTTTGGTTTTGCTTTGTAACGGAAGCTTTTCTGTCAGTCTCCATACGTTGAAGAGTTCTGTTCAACTCAGCTACTTTGGCATTATTGCCGATAGCACCATACAACCAAACAGCCTTGTGGGCAATTTCGCGATACGCTACGGTCGGATTAATTTTTTCTGCTTTTTCAAACTCATTCAACATTTCCCGAATTTCTCTTTTATGATTAGGAGCCCAAACCTCAAATTGAGACCTTTGGTTTTCATACCCGAATTCAATAGGATCTTTTTCCGGGAAAAAAGTGAGTTCATTAAGACGGTAATAATGCCATAAAGTAAGAAACCGTATTACATACAATTCAGGCGCAGCCTTTCCCGCAGACACCTCGATGGCGCGAGCGGACCACAGCTTTACATTGGCAAGGGTTCTTTCAGATGCCCACATAAATGCCTCATCCTCATATATAATACCCATAAAGTTAACTAATGTGGCATTCCAGTAGGCAATATAGTTTTTCTTCTCTCTAGCCTGTTTATTCGCTAAATCCACAATATTATCAGCGATATTTCTTACTTCATAAGAAATGGAGTAATCCAACCTTACATTCTGGTTAAGTTTTTTAATAATCTCTGCTTCCCAGTCTTTACTATATCCTACAGCTGACAGACACGCCAGCGCAAGCAATGCAATTATGTATTTTTTCATTTTTTCCTCGTTATTTCTATTGAAGATAAAATTATTGTAAGAGTTTTTCCAAGGAGCTACAAGGACCATTGGCCCTAAAAAAAATTTTTTTTAGACCTATATTTTCATAGGACCTTTCAAAATCTTCTTCAAATTCTGTAATAACAATATGATAAAAAGTGCATAGGCCGCAGAACTTTTTACAAATAGGTTATGCAGATTTATTGACGGCCTTGTTTAGTTTTAGTAACAGAAATAATTTCTTCCGTCTCAAAATCATATTTATAAGTGGTTTTGGTCAGCTCTCGGGAGGTACGGTTTTCCACCAATACTTCCGGATTTGTCGGACTCCATACAGCACGGCGGACTGTAACCGTTATATAACGGGGAGAATACTCCTCCAACATTTCTTGCACTTTACTATAGGAAAATTTGCTGTCAAACCCCTTTTGCCAAATCTGTTTGCCTTCAGCATTTTGAAATGAAACGTAAGAAATATATTCGTCCACATTCAACGGAATAATGTTTTTGCCGTTTAAAATAAGAGGAAACGTCGCTTCGCCTCCGTTATGATATGCCTCCACCAAGATATTTAGGAAAGAAGCGTTGGTTGCATAGCCCACGTCAAACTGCGCGCCTTGGCAGTTGTACACGCTGCCCGTGTGAATTCCAACTAATTCATGGTCTGCATTTACAACCGCACTGCCGCACAAACCGGGGCGTTCTTCGCGGGCCAAAGGAATTGTAGTACGCACGGAAAGCGGCGTGACGTTGGTAATTTCACGGTTTGGAAGATGTACATCTGTACCTCCGGCAAAGCCTTGGGAAGAAAGCACATCCCCAAATTTTACAGGTACTTCGCTGATACGCAGCGGCTGAAACATTTTTTCAGCTTCCGGCGAAAATTTAACAAGCGCAATATCCAACATACTGGGAGAGGACAGCTGTACAATTTCCGCCGGCACTTTCACCATTTTTTCCCCATCAAAAACACCCGCTGTAAAATGACGGTTTAACGCTTTGTCCCAAGAAGAAACAGCGATGGCGTGCGCAGCCACCACTCCGTAGATTTCTTCCTCTCCGTTATACACCGTTTTAAAAACAGTGCCGGAGAACAGATTAGTAGGAGCATCTGTCGTTGCTGCCGCCTGAAAAGTGGCACGGCGAAGCGACGGGTTTGACCCAATATTGTTCAGTGTCGCTTTTAGTTGGAGATTTTCTTGCTGCAACAATTGGACGCTCTGTTCAAGCTGACGGATACGCAACTCAGTACCTTGCGTTACCGAATACTTCCCTTTAGATAAAATATGTGGACGTATCGGAACGGACACAGAAACAGGAACCTGCAAGCGGGAAGAAACCGCCGGCACACGCGTCGATGCGGCAGACATACGGCGCAGCGCAGCAGAAGAGCTTTTAGCAGCCGCTTCCCCCGCTTTTATGCCGAGGGATAATGCACGCCCCTGCGCAAACACAGTTCCAGCATTAAAAATCATACAAATCAAAGAAAAAGTAATGAACAAGAGTTTTCTCATATTTATATTGTAGATAGAAATCTACCTAAAATCTAGGGTCAAAAGACCCATTTTTCACTTCCGTAGGACCTATATTTTTATAGGACCTTTCAAAATCTTCTTAAAATTCTATAATGAAATTATGACGAAAAGCGAACAGGCCGTAGAACTTTTTAAAAACGGGTACAGTTGCTCACAAGCAGTCTTACTGGCATTCGCAGAAGAACTGAATTTAGATAGAGAAACCGCGGCAAAAATAGCCTCGTCATTTGGCGGCGGAATGGGCCGCCTGCGGGAAGTGTGCGGAGCTTTCAGCGGGCTGTTAATGGCGGCGGGTCTCAAACTTGGTCCCTCCGACCCAAAAGACGTAACAGCTAAAACGGCACATTATGCGTTGGTGCAAAAACTGGCTGCCCAGTTTAAAGAAGAAAACGGATCCATCATCTGCCGCGAATTACTTAAGTTAAGCGGTCCGCAAAGTCCCCAGCCGCAACCGCGCACAGTACAATATTATAAAAAACGGCCCTGCCACAAAATGATTGCCTGCGCAGCGCGGCTGATGGAAGAATTGCTTAACCCGCAGGAAAAGGGAAAAGGCGTTTAAAAACCCGCGTTTCTATTTTTTCTTCTGTGATAACATAGAGCTGTTTTCCCACCGATACGGGGAGCATTTATCTGTATCCACAACACGCTTAGGATCGCATTTTTCTACTTTTGCAAAATATGCACGGCAAAACCGCCGATTTCATCTTGCAAATAGACGACTCTTAACCGTCCGTCCGGATTATACCCCGCACTTGGCCAATTCAGTTTCACTCCGCACGCCTGTAAATAACGCGCCGCACAGCCGGCGTCCGCCGTGGATACGGCGATATGCCCGTGACGACCGTAAAACGGTTTTTTCATTACTTCAATAATATCACCCGCAAAATAGGCACCGCCGCGGTCCTCCTTCGGAAAGCCAAAAATCCGCTCAAACGAAGATACGGTATCCAACGACTCCGATTCATCCTTGCTGTTAATCCCCACGTGGCGCAAATTAAAATCCAAAAACGCAAGCAGCGCACGGTTTACCTGACGCGTTATTTCCGCCCAATTTTTTGCCCTTACGGCCTGCGCGGACGGTACAAACCGGCCACCGCCGAACACGTCTTCGCTCACGGCAGATTTTCCTCCGCCCGTAATAAATTTTGCTCCCGCCGCCAAAGCAAGTTCCTCTTCCTGCTCTGAAGAAACACGCACACCCGCGCAAAATTCCGGCTTTTTTTCTGTCAGTAATTTCAATGCGTCAAGCGACATTGACAGATAGGGAAGTTCCACACACGGCACGCCCGCTTTAAGAAGCGCGTCCGCCAACGGCAATATATCCGCCGCGTTTTCCAAGGTTACGGACGGCAATAACCCGATGTTTTTCAAACCTTCCGGTGTTTGGTTCATACGAAATCTCCCGTTTAACACTCCGCCTGTTTTGCAGCGGAACGTAACTTATAGAGTTATCTTAACATTTCAAAGACCCAGAACGGAATAGGTCTTTTGGCCCTTTTTTTCAGATAAATATTTACATACAATAAAAACATGAACAAAAACTTATTTCATCTCTTTTTCATCTGTTTGATGATTGCATTTGCCGCAGAACCGGCAAGTGCCCAAAAATACCTTAAAAACTTAGGAAAAGGATTAAAAACCATTCCGTCCACCGTTACAAAAGCTACAACAGCCGCTTCTGCACGGTGGGCAACAATGGGAACTCATATTACCCGCACAGTCGCCCGTTCCCATCCCAAATTGTATACCAACGTGCAAATAGTAACAGGAACCCCCAAAATAACCGCCTTGCGTAATACGCTGGAAGCGGGCTATGAACCGCACCGTTACAATCCGCGGCCCGCACTCCAAGCCGATAAAGCGCTGGCTGTTCGGGATTTTTCCGCAGTTATGCCTGCCGGTACAGAGGCTGAAACGCCTGTAATTCCCTTTCAAAATCAACGGGGCCTGATTTACCGCGGACTTGCCTTAAACGCCGACGGCCAAGCGATACGCAATATTTTAGAAAACGGTTTACTGATAAAGGATCTGGGACAGTATGCTTCGGATTTTATCACAAGTGTGGGAGCAGAGACTGCGAGAGGCCGCTGCCATTCCATGAAGGTTACCAATTTAACGGCAGAGTCGTCTGAAGCTGTAAAGTGGGCACAACTGCGTTCCCAAGAAGAAGCCATTCCGGTTGTAATGGTAGTAAAATATTCTTCCAATAAGGATTTGTTCTCACAGGACATACACGCCATCAATACCGCAGCGGATATTCCGCCCGAAGATATTTACGCTATGGCGGCGTTGTTAAATATCAACGGCGTCCCCACGTGGTGCAAAGTGGAACTGGAAGGAGAAGGGTTTCGTATCACACCGTACGAACCGGTTGCCGAATAACGCTCAAACCTTACTCTTTTAAAAACCCCGCATTAGGCGGGGTTTTTATTGCAGTATAACACAAGGATATTTATTATAATAAACTATGATTTACAGTTTTCCCCCCGCAGTTAACACATACTCCCGCATACTGGTCATCGGCAGTATGCCGGGGAAAGCGTCTTTGCAAGCCCAAGAGTATTACGCTTACAAATACAACCAATTTTGGCGGATGATTTTTGACATATTTGCCGGCGGACGGCAGCCCGAAAACTATGCGGATAAAATAAACACGCTTTTAAAGTACGGAATCGGCCTCTGGGACGCATTGGCCTCGTGTGAACGGACGGGGAATTTAGACGGTAATATCTCTTTGCCGCGACCTAACGATTTTCCCGCTTTATTCAAAGAATTTCCCCATATACACACGCTTCTTTTTAACGGACAAGCCGCGCGAGCGCATTTTAAACGCGCGTTCGGCACCTGCCACAAAGACAAGCATATCATTGGTAGGAGTAATTTAAGAGCAAATGCGGGCCATATGCTACAATAGGAAATAAGGAGAGGCTATGAAAAAAATAGTCACGATTTTATGTATTAGTCTTTTTGCAAGTGCGTGTGTTTCTGTAAATTCTGCAGGTAGTGCTTCCAAGGAAACAAATCAAGTTCCCGATAAAGTAGAAAACCCGTACTGCGAAGACGAGTTTAAGTCTTATAAAGTCTTCCAAGTACTTCCCGATTTTGTGTTAGTTCGGGCTTGTAAAGATACTACATGCAAAACAGCGGATGATAAAGTTTTATTGCTGTTCAAAGAAATTGATTATTCGTATACGGAAGGTGAAATTATAAATACTCCGGATGTTTTCTGCCGTACTTATATAAAAGATTATGCCTATCAAGATAAATCAGGCAAGCAACAGTTTGCTTCCGCCTTTATGCTTTTGCCTAAAAATATGGAAAAATCTTTTTTGCAACAGATTAAAAGCTTAAGGGGCGAGCCCTTAGACAGCACCCACTTGCTTACTATTGCGGCCAATCCAAAAGCAGGTTTTGAATGGGACTATTTAATCTATTTGCCAGAAGATTTAGATATTTCACGTAAGCTGCCCATTTTATTTATGATGACTAACACAGGGCACCTTACTTCTTCTAAAGAAGAATTACAACAAGATGTTTTAGAATATCTAAATTCTGAAAAGCAATTAGCCGACAAATTAGGTGTTCCGTTACTCATCCCCATTGTATCGCGAGAGGAAAATCTGTATTCGCATGAATTAAGCCGGGCCGTATTTGTATTGCAGGAAGGCCCTTTGAAACACTTAGATTTTCAAATAGTAAATATGTTTAAAGATGCGCGCAGGCAACTCAAGAAAAAAGGCATTCACACCCAAAAGAAAATGTTTGTAGCTGGTGCTTCGGCAGCCGGAGCCTTTGCGTGGCGTTGGACGCTTCTGCATCCGGAGTATGTTCTCGCTACCGTTGCAGCCATACAACATTATCCTACTTTACCGTTAAATGAACTAAACGGAGAAGAACTTATTTTCCCCATTGGTGTATCCGATGTAAAGCAGTATACCGGCAAGCCTTTTAACAAGAAGGCATGGCAAAAAGTACCTATTTTTGTGTATGAGGGCGGTTCGGACTACAACGATACATTGCTCTATGATGAATGTTATCCGGGGGAACAACGAGAACTCATCCACAAATTGTATGATGAAAACGGAGAAGATGACGAACAAGTTCGTGTGCGTAGTGTGCAAAAAGTATTATCACAAGTAGCTCCTAATGTACAAACACACGTTTACCCTAACATGGGACATTTAACTATGCCACAAGATACAGCGCTTTTCTTGCAACAAAATCAAAACGGCGGCTCGGTTAAACGCATAACTCCGACGGATACTTCTTCCCAGCCTGCTCCGTTGCCTTTGCGGGTGAGTGATTTATATTGGGGCACGCAAGCTCCGTTAATCCACGACAAAAAGTATTTAAAACTTACCGATTTGACTATGAAGATCCAAAAAAGTTATATGACTCACACGGTGTGGCAGCAGAAACGATGCAGCGTAGATGTGCTACAAGGAGACAGAGAAATTCTGTATGACAAAAGATGCAACGGTGTCTTTTGGGGGAACAATTTTGATTTGTTGCATATAACCTTTTCATCGGAAGAAGTGGCCAAATTAAAAGCCACAGGGAAATCCACTTTTAGATTGCGTTCTCATGCTTCTAAAATTGTGGATATTCCGGGAGAACTGACCTTTACGATACACTAATCTAATGTGCGTCCGGTGTCCAGCAAGCTGGAGCTCTTTTGTTAGATTACATCGTACCTCATTTTATGTGTAAATAGTAACTGTGTATATACTGTTGCAGTTTTGGAGCCATATTTACATAAAAATACCGTCTGAAAACTACTACTTCAGACGGTATCTTCAAGTCTTGCGCCCAACAGGAATCGAACTTGTATCTTCAGCTCCGCAGGCTGACACTCTATCCATTGAGCTATGGGCGCTTAAATCGGATTTTTCTGATGCGGATTATCAACTACCTAATTATTTTAACATTTTTGTTTTGACTTTTCAATTCTTTTTACAAAAATGTTTCGTTTTCTTTTTTTCGCACCGAAATTACAGTTTACTGTATATTTATTATATCATTTTTTCGCCGGATATTTCCGCCCAAACTGCTATAATAAAATTATGGAAAAGAATAATACCGGAACTTACATATACGATAAAAAATTACAAAAAATGGTAAAAGTGTCCGACCGCATTCCCTCCGCCCAAAAAAGGCACCACTCTTGCAACGGCTGCTGCGGACACTGTGGCTGCAATGAGGACTAACACCCTTCCGTTTAGCACCGATACCCCCAAAAGCAACCTGTTCACGCAGAGTATGCTCTCGTTTGTAACGGTGCTTAAAAAAGTATTTCTGCCGCATCTTTTGGCGGGAATGGGGCTTTTTTTACTGGCGGCGTACGCCTCATACCTTGCCTTAATCAAACCGCTTGGTTTATCCGCGCCGCTGGAATTTATCACCGCCGGAGTTTTGTTCGGTGTATACAGTCTGGTTTCTTTTGCGTACTCCATACTGGCCGCCTGCGTTTTTGCCATTCGCTCGGCCTGTACGGCGTGGGAAAATTTTTTAGATTCCTCTATTGAACTGGTTAAAAAAAATATCGCGGTTCATCTTGAAAACATGAACGAAGGCCTAGCCAAAGACCAAGCCAAAGTGCTGGTTTCCGGCAGTGTGCGGGAAGTGTTCCGCCAAATGGGAAAAAACGAATTAAAACACTTTCCGCGCTGGCTGGCGGCATCGTTTTTGGGTGCGGTAACCTTGGCGCTGCGTTCCGTTTTAATGGCGCGCATCGTCCAATTATCGGGCACTACCGTTAAACTGGGCAAAATCTTTGCCGGCAAAGCCGCGCTTGTTACGGCTGTATTTTTAAATTTGCGTCTGTTTTCCGCCCTTGCGCTGATACTGGTATACGCTGCGGGAGCCTTTTTGCTGGCGGTTAATTTTCTTTTTGTATTTTGGATAAAATAATAGTTTAATAAGAATATGCGTACATTCGTTCTGATGATGTGTTGTATCTTGTTTTCGTTCTCCGTTTATGCACAAACGGCAGCGCAACTGTTTGCCCAAGCCAAAACGGAGCCGGATCCGCACGCCCAAATCAAACTGTTAAACCGCGTAATTGCCAAAGCCCCCAAAATGGCCGACGCTTACCATTACCGCGGCGACGCTTACCGCAGTCTGGGACGCAACAAACAAGCAGTGGACGATTATACGCACACCATCAAACTGCGGCCGAAAGATCCTTTCCGCTATTATGCGCGGGCGCTTGTTTATATGGATATGGGGCGCAACGCGCAGGCCGTGTCGGACTTGACCCGCGCTGCCCAACTCAAACCGTCCTACCGTAATTTTTATTTGGCGCGCGCGCGGGCAAACGCCGCTTTAAATAACTACAACGACGCCATCTCCGACTATAAAAAATACTTAGGCAAGCGCAAAATCTCCGCGGATTTGGCTTTGGAAATCACCCCCGTGTATGTAAAATCCTACCGCTATCCGGACGCACAACGGCTGCTGAATACGGCTATTACGCAAGGAAAAGACAACGCCGACGCACATTTTTGGCAAGGCCGCGTTTTCTCCGGTTTGGGAAAAACAGACGAGGCCGTTTCCGCCTACAGCAAAGCGGTCAACAGAGATAACTCCTACGCCCAAGCCTACCTTTTTCGCGCCGCCGCGTTTAAGGATATGGAAGATTATCCCGCCGCGCTGGAAGATTTTTCCAAACTGATTGAACTTCAGCCGGAAGCCTCCTATTACAACCGCCGCGGATTGGTATACGAGGAAATGGGTCAATTCCACAAAGCGGCGGAGGATTATTCCCGCGCCATTGAACTCAATCCGAAATGGGCGATTCCCTACAACAACCGCGGTTTTGCAAAAATGCACTTAAAAGACTGGAACGGCGCAAAAGAAGATTTGGAAACGGCCATCAAGCTAGATGGCACAGCCCCCACCCCTTATATTAATTTGGCGGGCGTGTACTGGCTGAGTAAAAAGGACCGCAAGAACGCCTATCAAAATGTGGACAAAGCGCTGCGCTTAAATTTCCGTAACATTGAATCGTTATTTGACGAGGACCAAAAAGGCTGGATGTTTAAAGGGCTTAACCAAACGTCCGGCTTTAGAGCACTCTTGTACAAATGATTATTGTTTCGTAAAATTTCCCGTGCTTACGCACCGCTTTTTGTGCGCAGCAGCACTTATGCAAGACGCCCGAGATTTTCTCGGGCGTTTAAAATAAGGAACGGACGGGCGCTTTAGTCGGCGTAGTAACAGTTGCTGCTGCCGCCGCAAGAGCCGCATAGACAAATACCGAAATCCGAGCCATCTTTGGTAAAACCTAAATCCTTACACGCGCTGCCGCTGCACAAACGGCGGCCCGTTGTGGGATGTAGATTTAAGAAAAAAGAAGGACTGTTGTTGTATTGGGCAGTAAAAGCCACTACATTTCCGGAACACAACACATTGCCCCAATAGGTAAAATTCTTAGTAGTCTGCGGTACCTTAACAGCCAACGCCTCCCAATCCGGAAGGTTGTCGCTGTCAATGTACAAACGTCCACTCGGGTTTTCCAAACAATACGCATTTCCCGCCATATTCAGGTTTTTCAAGTTTCCCCACGCTTCCGCCGCACGGCTTTTGAGCACCGCTTTTTGGTACTGCGGGAGCGCCACCGATGATAAAATACCGATAATCAATACAACAACTAATAACTCAATCAGCGTAAAACCTTTTTTACTAGATTCTGAAACAAGTTCAGAATGACGGCTAAATATACAACCTTTCATATTCATTTCTCCTATTAAAAAAGTCATCTTGAGTTGCTTCTGCCCGCGAACTTCCGATTTTAGCGAAATAAACCGCAATCGAAAGTCCCCACGCAGGAACCCTATAGAACAATCCCACTGTATCAAAAAAAAAAAACAAGTCAAGCACCAGCGAATTGACCTTCCGTGCTGCGGGGATTATCCGCGCTCATCTGACTACAGAAGCCACACTATTTTAGAAATGACGCGGACAAATGAACGACGACAAATAATAGGAGACAGTTAAAGAGTCGTCATCCCGTAACGTCGTTATACGGGATCTCGTTGTTATGCACGCTAAAAAGCAGGCGGCGGGCGTGTACGTTATTTTTCAATCTCTTCCAAAAGCATTTGAAGCGCTTGCACGGAAGCGCGGCCGATATTGCGCTCCCGCGTGCGGGAAAATACAAATTTTTCCGCCCTTGTGTTGTGCGGACCGGCCACGGCAATCCACACGGTGCCGACGGGCTTTTCCGCCGTTCCGCCCGACGGGCCGGCAATGCCCGTAGTGGCCGCCGCATAGTCCGCCCCCGTGATACGCCGTACGCCTTCGGCCATTTGCCGCGCAACGGGTTCGCTCACGGCTCCATAGCGCGCCAAATCCTCCGCACTTACGCCCAAAACACGCTGTTTAACATCATTGGAATAGGCCACCACCCCACCTAAAAAATAAGCGGACGCACCAGCCTCGGACGTCAGCATACGCGCGATATTCCCCCCCGTACAGCTTTCGGCGCAAGCCACGGTCTTGCCGCTGTTACGCAATCGGCGGGCAAAATTTTCTTCGCCGCTTTCCTCCGTATTTTCCGTAAACTTCAGGCCGGATAGTTCGTTTAAAAGCTGCGCAAAAAGTCCGTCCAACAATGCAGCCGCCGCTCCCTTGGCCGTCAGCCGCAGGCGGACATATCCCGCCGAAGGCAAATACGCCAAATTTACGCCCTTAGGCAAAATTTCTTCAAACGAGGCCAGTTTCATCGCCAGTTCGGCTTCCGGTATTTCAAAAACCGTTACCATTTTGTACCGCAACAGCGACGCGCCGAATTTCTCCCGCAGCCGCGGCAGCACTTCGGCGGGAAACAAATACTCCGTTTCAAACGGCACCCCGGGCAGCGAAACCACTACTTTGCCGTCTTTTTCAAACCACATTCCGCAAGCGGTACCCTTCAAATTACGAAGCGGCGTACAGTTTTTGGGCAAAACGGCTTGCGTCTTATTGTAAGCGTTCAGGCGTTGCGGACAGGAAGAAAACATTTCCTCCAGCCACGCGCGCGCCTGCGCGTTGACCACAAGCTCCGTGTGAAAAAATTCCGCCAAAGCAGATTTAGTAATATCGTCTTTCGTCGGACCAAGCCCGCCCGTAACAAACACCGCATCGGCAGCCGAAACCGCCTCCTGCAGGGCGCGCAAAATAGCGGTTCGTTCGTCCGCCACAGAACGCATCTGCACCGTTTCTGCGCCCGTTTTGGTCAGTTCGCGCGCGATAAAACGCGAGTTAGTGTCTAAAATTTGGCCGAGTAAAATTTCATCTCCGATCGTAATAATAACGGCTTTCATAAGATTCCCCCTCCGGCGTACCGGACACTTTATTGTATCACTTTTTAGACGGGAAAGCCTCTGCGCCCCTAAAATTTATATAATATCATTATTCTGTGCCGCCCTCTATGCACTGACGGCGGCCGCCCTTGCGGAGTTTTTATGAAACCAAACGACATTACCCCCAATCCTTTTGCGCTGATACCTTTGGCCGTATTCTTATTTTCCTATTTGGCCGTTTCGCTGGCAGCGGGCGATTTTTACAAAATGCCCATTACCGTGGCGTTTGTGATCTCTTCCGTAGTGGCCGTATGGATGAGCAAGGGCGGCAATTTACACAACCGCATAGAACTCTTTTGCAAAGGCGCGGCCAATACCAACATTATGCTGATGGTGGTGATTTTTGTGCTGGCGGGCGCGTTTGCCCAAACCGCCAAAGCGATGGGTGCCGTAGACGCTACCGTCAACCTGACGCTTTCCGTACTGCCCCATAACGTACTGGCCGCCGGCGTGTTTTTGGCTTCTTGCGTGATATCGGTTTCCGTCGGCACGTCCGTCGGAACGATTGTAGCTTTAACGCCCGTCGCCGCGGGCTTGGCGCAGGAGACGGGATTGTCCCTGCCGTTGATGAGCGCAGTGGTCGTCAGCGGGGCAATGTTCGGGGACAACTTGTCGTTTATTTCTGACACTACCATCGTCGCCACCCGTTCTCAAGGCTGTAAAATGGCTGACAAATTTAAAACAAATTTTCACATTGTTATCCCTTTTGCACTGTTGACCTTGCTGCTGTACATTCTTGCCGGAAGCGGGGCGGCGCACTCGTTTTCGCACGGGGAAGTATCGTGGGTGAAAGTGCTGCCGTATATTGCCGTACTCGCCGCCGCCGTAATGGGCGTTAACGTAATGGCTGTACTGCTCGGCGGAACGGTGTTATGTGGGGCTATCGGCCTGATAACGGGCGCGTTTGACCTGTGGGGCTGGACAACGGCGATGGGAGCCGGCATCAACGGAATGGGAGAACTGATTATCGTCACCATTTTGGCGGGAGGAATGTTGGAACTCATCCGTTACAACGGGGGACTCAAATGGATTATTCACAAACTGACGGCCAAAATCTCGTCGCGCAAAGGGGCGGAGTTAAGTATTGCGGGCATTGTCAGTTTTGCTAACTTGTGTACAGCCAACAATACAATTGCGCTGATTATGGCGGGGCCGATTGCCAAAGAAATCGCCCAAAAATTTAACGTGGCCCCGAACCGAGCGGCCAGCCTGTTAGATATTTTCTCCTGCTTTGTACAAGGGATCATTCCCTACGGCGCACAGCTGTTAATGGCTGCCAGCCTTACCGGCGTTTCGCCGCTTCAAATTATGCAGTACTTGTACTATCCGTATTTACTGGGCTTGGGCGCGCTGCTGGCGATTTGGCTGGAATATCCGCGCAAATATGCCCTGGGAGATACCCTTTCTACAACTGAGGCGGAAATATGAAACAACAACTGACACGCTTATTTTCTTTTAAAAATATCATACGGCTCGCACTGGCGTGCTTGATTATATTCGGTGCATACAAAACCTTTTTTCCCCACAAAAAGGATATTATGCCCGTTGTTCTGCTGATTAACCGCTACCCGATGACGCCGGAGGACAAACAGTTTCTCAAAAACATCAACCCGTACGGTTTTTTATTAAGTATTCCCATACACCCCGGGCTGAAACTGCCCGATCTTAAAAAAGAACTGGAAGAAGTATTGGGCAGAAAAGATTTCCTGTTTTTTATTGATCAGGAAGGCGGAGCGGTCAACCGGATCAGACATTTTGTAGACGGATTTGACGCGCCCGCGCCCGAAACTTTCGGCAAACTGGCGGAAAAGAATTTTGACGAAGCCGTCCGGCAGGCGTACGAATACGGCGTGCGTACGGGCAAAACACTCAAAGACCTGACGATTGACGTGGTATTCGCCCCGCTGGCTGAACCCTCTGCCGGCCCGAAAACCCACCGCAAAAGCCGCTATTTTTCCCAAAATCCCGAAACCGCCAAGGCGCTTGCCGATGCGTTTGCCAAAGGCCTTGACGACGGCGGCGTAACGCCTTGTTACAAACATTTCCCGGGTGCGCCCACAGAAACGGATCCGCACCAAACGCAGCAGGAAATAACCGACTCGTTGGACACGCTGCGCGCCCGCGGCGTTAAGCCGTTTGAAGAGGCCGCCCGCTGGAACTGCCTGATGACGGCGCTTGCCGTATATCCGGCGGTAGACAAGGATACAACGTCCATTTTTTCGCCCGCATTTTACCGTTTCTTACGCAAAGAAATCCCCTACCAAGGGCTGATTATTCCCGATGCGCTGAATATGGAAGCCGCCGAAGGGGCGGACATTACCACCATCGGCGCGCGAATGAACAAAGCGTTGGAAGCCGGAGCGGACGTGGTTATGCCGTTTTTTCCGTTCTCATCCTCGCCGCAGTGGATGGAAGAACAGCTGCGCCAAATCCGTACGCCGCAAATTAAACGGTTTCAAAAGAAAGTACACTTGCTTAAACGCCGCAATTAAAATCGTTCTAAACGCAAAAGCCCGCTCGTAAAGAGCGGACTTTTTTTGTTGATTACATTTTTTTACAGCCGTCTATTTTTCCGCCGTTTTCTTCATACGGCATAATAATAGTCCTTTCGGCCAAATGTCCATACCGGAGTAAAGTGTCTGACATTTTTCAACCGGTTCCGCCAATTCGACGCCGTAACGGCGCCAAACGGTGTTTTCCGACGATGGCTCTTCGTTATCAAACAATGCGTAAATATCGCCCGAATGGCCGCGTACCGCCGCGCGGATTTTATCGTCAAACCGGTGCGAATAATATCCCCGCGGAAGCGGATTTAAACGGTGCAAGAAAAACTGCTTGGAGGGATCATAATCCGCCGGATCAAACCAAATCCCCCCTACAAAACGCGCCTGCTGTGGCAAAAACGGCGCAACACCCGACAGGTGTCCGCCCAACAGCACAAGCGGATTTTCCGTCAAGACGGCTTCGTTAAAAAACGAGAAGTTCACGCCTTCCGGCGCTTGACGGGAGTCCGAAAACGACGGTGGAAATACAAACATCCACAAGGCAAGACACAACACGCCCCAGCGCGCGCCGGCCACCCACAATAAGACGCGGCCAAGGAGCAGCATAGAAACCACTTCCAAGATAACCGAGGAAAACTCATCTCTAAACCCGACCAGCCAGCAGACGTACGCGCCCACAAAAAACAGACACCAAACCAATTCTTCCCGAAGCCGTTCCGACGGCGCGCCAAAAAAGCGTTTGGCGATTAAAATAAGCGCGCCAATCACGCCTCCCGCCAAACGGGGATCCAACAGATAACCTGCCAAGGAATGTTCCGTGCGCAAAAAGGGCAATAACAGCCACTCTTTCCAAAAAAGCGGCATCTCCCACTTTACCACAAACGGCGAAGCGGCAAATGCCCAGCCCTTCGGCCACAAGGCCAGCCAAAACGATTCCAGTCCGCCCGTCACGCGCCACGTGTACCACGCCGTTACGGATGCGCTGATTAAAAACCCCAAAACCGTACAACCCAGTATTTTCAGCCAACCGCTTTTTTCTTTCGGACGCACCAACGGTAACGAGACCGCCAGCCCTGCCAACACAGGCAGCGCGGAAATATCCAGCCCCGCCCCAAAGGACGCCACAAAAAAAGCAGCCGCAACAGCGTTTTTTCGCTGGGAGCAGAAGCATAAATAACACGCCCACACGCCCAGTACCGCCAGCCACAAACTTCCGTTTCCGCGCCCGATTTGGCTTACTGCGGCATATCCCGTTACCGCAAGGACCGTTACCATCCAACGGAAAAACTTTTCCCCGTCCGTCCGGAAAACCGCCTTAGCTATTTTCCACACCCAAAACATCAACAGTCCGTACGGAAGCCCGCGCAGAAAAAGCGATAACATCGGCCATGCATTCAATTTCACAAAAACAAGATAATACGGAATAAACAACAGCGGACTCACCGCCGGCCCCGCCCCCGCCGCTACCACATCAATCCCCATACGGCCCGACAAAAGCGCATACGCGGGATAGAGATTGTGCCTAAACGGTTCCGGCGACACATCCTGTCCCGACAACAAACTCATCAAACCGCCCAAAACGGCAAAGGCGGCCAACATTCCCCCTTCCCGCCAGGACGGAGACGTAAACTTTTGCAACGAGTTACGTAAATTCATATTATTTCTTACCTTCCTTTTTAGACTCCCAAAACATTTTTATAATCACGCACAAATGCGCCCAGCCGTCTCGCCAACGGTTTAAATGCGGCGGACGCCCGCCGCGCGAATCTTTTGAAAAATGCGACATCGGACACTCTTTGTAACTCAGCCCCTTAATAGCCGACGCGCACAACATTTCGCTGGCATAGGCCATTCCCGTATGTTTTAAACCCAATGCTTCATATTTATCCCGCCGCATGATCCGCATTCCGCTGTTGCAATCGTACACCGGAAATGAAAAAAGCCAACGGATTAATGCAGATAACACAGGCGTACCCGCATACCGGTTTAAAAACGGCATAGCGTCCTTTTCCATAGGAGCAATCAGACGGTTGGCCAACAGCAAATCCACTTGGTCGCACTTAATTTGCTTCCACATCTCGGTAAAAAATTCCACGGGATACGATCCGTCCGCATCGCAAAACGCTACATACGTCCCCTGCGCCGCCAAAATGCCGTGATGCAACGCAGAGCCGTATCCTTTTTGCTTCACGGGAACCACACGTGCACCTTCCGCGCGGGCGATTTCTATACTGTTGTCGGTGGAACCGTTATCCGCCACCACCAGCTCAAACGAAACGCCCGCCTGTTGGCACGTTCGGCGCGCCGCACTTAAACAACGCGCCAAGGACGCTTCCTCATTTAAACACGGAAATACAATACTCAGTTCGGGAGCAGAATTTTCTTTATTCATAATTAATCACCCACTTTTTCGGCTTCACATAGTACAAAACCGTCATATATCACATCTAACGACACGTGAAAAAACTGGCACTTTCTCCCGCTGTGGGGCACCTTAACACCGTACTCCGCCCACAGCGCATCCTCCCACATCCAACGCGTGATGGGAGCTAGCACATATACCGGCCCCTGATGTTGCGCAACTTCTTTGCGCGCAGACTCGGCAAAATAATGCTTATAATCGTTTGGCTGGAGCCAGTTAAATTTAGATAGTTCCTCCAGAGGCACAAGCGGGAATTTGTCCGGCTGGAAATATACCCCGCCCGCATAACGCGCGTGCGGGTTCAAAAACGGAATCAAAAAGGAAATATGACCGGCCACAACCACAAACGCATCATCCGGAATAGGTACAGGTGAGGAAAATGAAATATTTTTATCGGGAAAGGACTGACGCAAAAACGTCGGGAAAGGGCGCAATACCACCCCCCAAACAACAAGCACAGCCACCAATGCTATGCGCACCGAAATAAACCGGCGGATAAACAATACAAATAATACAGAAGAAAACGCTTCCAAGCAAATCGTATACCGCATATTGCCAAATAGCAGCACCCACGGGATATACGTGCCCGCAAACAAAGATAAACAAAGCGTTTCCGCTTTAGGCCATACCGCCTTTCTGCGTACCAAATGAAAAAAGAATAAACCCCAGAACGAAACCATCCCCAATACTAGCCGGAAATCCAGATGATACTCCAAAATAGGGAAATTGAACCTCAAAAAGGGCAGAAATAACCATTCTTTAAAACCGTGCGGCGTAGCTGCCCCGTTAGCCAAAGAAAAAACCGGAAAATACGGAGACTTAAAAATATGGTTAAAATACGGGAAGAAAGGGTTCCCCAAAACCGTCCATTTTTTCCACAGGAACCAACCGTCCGCGAGCAGAAAACCGAAAGCGGCAAACACCGCCAGCCCGACATACGCTTTCCACGTACGCTTCTCCTGCCAAAATAATACGAGTGCGGCAAAGAATATCCCTGCAGCAACAGGCCCTGCGGTATATTTCATTCCCGCTGCTAACGAAGCCATAAAAACGGCGGCAAATGCGTATTTGATGCCGGAGTGTTCCTCAAAAGCGGATTTGCACAAAAACCAACATGATATCATACCAATGACGGCGGTCTGCACCTCATTGGTAAAACGGCCGATTTGGGATAGAGAAGCCATCCCCGTTCCCGCCAAACACAACACAGCAACGCGCAGCCATTTATCTTCTCGGGTATCTCCGCCGAAGAAAAATCCCAGTGTTTTCCACAATACAAACAGGAAAAGCCCATATATGCCACCCATTAAAAACCCCGTCAAAAGAGGCCAATTGTTCAAATAGACAAAGAGCAAAAAGGAAGGAACATCCAACAAGGGATTGAAAAACGTATGCAGCGCACCTGCGGGGATAATATCCACCCCCATACGTCCGTGCAAGAAAGCATAGGGAATATAGAGATGATAATTTTGCAAATCAAAACAAACGTCCTGTCCTAAAAACAGGCTAATTGCCCCCCCTAAACAAATAAAAAAGAAGAAGAGCAGTATATTTTTAACGGTAAAAGAAGAAAAAAATTTGTGCATACCCCCCCTAATGATAGGCGGACATAAAAGCTTTTCATATTTTAATAAAAACCGACGTTTTTTTCCAGTCTAACAAAAAGGATCCGTCCACAGCTGGATTTCCCGCTGGAGGAAGCCCATACCTGTGAATAAACACAAAAGAAAGGGATTTTTTCGGCGTGATAATTTGCTAGAATAAATATATCTTTACGCGCTCGTAGTTCAATGGATAGAGCGTCAGCCTCCGAAGGAGTTTGAACCCCAAAACAAAATTTTGAAATTTGCTAGTTTGATGCTGTTTGATGGAGTTTGATACAGTTCAATCTACGACGAAAAATTAGCACGCTGAAATTTACAAGGCATTCCAAATGATGGGATGCCTTATTTTGATGGAGTTCAACCAAATACACACAAAATCACTACAGTTTTGGCACAAAAATGGCACTGAGTTTGAATTTGTGATTTTTGGCATTTAATAGCATATTTGGGCTAATTAAAAATGTAAGTATTACAAATTTATGCAAAATCTCAACGCTGTTTTCTGGTTTACATAAATTTATCAATCAATTTTAAGCCGATTTTAGGCAAAAGATAGCGAAATAAGGCAAGAATTAGCGGCTATAGGCCGTTATAATTGGCTTGCCAAAAAGAAGTTTAGCGAAGACTAGCGGCTATTTTTAGATGATAACATTGCAAAAATAAAATTTTGGAATCTAGAATAAAGAGCTAGGGCGGATTTTTTCTGGGATTTTTATACCAAACTTCCCCTCAGAAAAATTTGGAAATTTTTGAGGACTTTTTACTATTACATCCACTATATTTATGCTACATTTTGAGTATAGCAGTTTATAGGTTTTTAGAAGTCATAACCAGCTAAATTTTCTTTTAGGTTGGGGCTGTAGTAACAAAATAGCTTCCTTTAGTACGTAAGATAGTCTATACATCTCTTTTTTAAGCACGTGATTTTCTAAATAGCATTTTTTGTTAATCTCTATCATCAAGGACTTGTATTTTGTTTGTGTGTCAGTGGTCATTGTTCCGCTAAAAGGCGTATTAAAGGCCACTTTGAATCCGTTATCTTCAAAATGCTCCTGAAGTGCTTGCAATATAGAATCATCACATTTTGTGTCATCCTCATTAAAGCCCAAGCATATATCCGGACGGTTTGCTCTTTTATCCATATCACACGGCAAGGGAATGGTGTTAAAACTATGTAAATCAAGCAAAATAGCCCCATTCCCAATGCGTTCTATTGCCTGCTTTAATTGGGCGTGCTTGTGTTTATAATACTCAGTAAAATAAGCGTTATCCCCAAATATTCTTCTATCAAACGCCTTGCCATCTATTAAGCTGTTATACAAATACCCCATTCCTCGTGTTGCCATTGGTTCTTTTGAATTGTCTAAATACCGCTCTAAATCCACTACAAAACGGGAATAATCACTTGTAATCTTGTTTGGCAAGAAAGAATACAATCTATCTACCTGTTCATCTGCCAAAATCAACGAATCTCGCCGTAAAATATCAAATTCGGGCCTGTTATCCACATTAGGCAGATATAACCCCGTATGCGGCATCCAAGCCACAATATTTTCAAATTGATTCATTTTCTTTCGCTCCTCTAATCATTTTTTAAAACAACTCCAAATAGAATCCACATAACCGCCTTTGCTTCTTTTTTTCTCAAACCACCGTTGATACCAGGTTTTTTGAAATGCATTCGGGTTTTGTAAATAAATATCCAAACTGGCCCACTCTTCTCTTTCTAATCCAAACAACCAATCGGAAGAACAAATTTCCAGTTTGTATTTTTCCATTGTAAAACTGGGTCGTAATTTTACGGCACAATTCCTGCGTTTTAATAATTCTGCCACAAAAGACAATATGTGCTTACGGTTATAGTGGGCCCGCAAATAAATCACATTTTTACGTGTTTGGGCTGTACGCACGTTAATTTTCCACGTAGCCTCTTGCGTGGGAACGAGCGGATAAGGCCCAAATTGCGTAGAAATACTTTTAATAGCACGGGTAGGCAAGGCATAGGGGCCGTCCTTCAAATCTTCCGTCTTAAATCCTTCCGTTACTTGGTAGCGTTTATCGGTTACGTGGTTACTAAAAGGCGTGTGAATAGAATACTCAATTTCTTTATCTCGAAACGGCATATAACTTACTAGTTTATCCACTTGCTTAAATAAGTTATTAAACCACGGATGCACGTTAATCTTACCTGGAACCCACACTTTATGTTGTGGCGGCACACAGGTTCGGTGTTCCTTGAATTTTTTGCGCTGCACAACGGGGTCCTGCTCCGTAATATGATAGGGACTCTGCACTACGGTACGGTAGAGAAGAGTATCTTCCTCATAAAAAGATACATAACTTCTTTGTTCATCCACAGATACTTTTACTTGATACATAGTTCGTTCCTCCTCTAGTCAAAAATCTTCCTCAATATCCGCTCAAAACCGCGCCCGGTAAACATATCTGCGCCATCGTATATATAGGTCAAAGAATCTCTATAATCTTTACAATCCTCTTTAAGCCGACCTGGCCTACGGTTGTTATACTCTTTCTGCAAAGCCCACATTGATTTTTTATAACCAAGCGTTTTGTATAAGTTGTATAAAGCGCAATAAGACTTAGTGCCGTATTCCTCGTATTCTATGGCTTTTTTCATATCGGCAATAGCCTTCTTGTTTTGTTTCAAATCCTTGTAACAAATGCCACGGTTTAAATTGAGGTCTTTAATATCTTCTCTGTTGAGGAAATACGAATTGCGCAATGCTTGCGAAAATAGTTTTTCGGCCTCTTCCAAATTATTCTCTCGCCAGTAAATCACACCTAAATTATTAAGCGCATATACATCATCCGGCACGCGGTGAAGATATTCCTGAAAGTTACTTTTGGCTAGTGAGTATTGCCTTTGCGCTACATTCTTCTGGGCACGGATATTGTATTGAGGCGGCCTGCCAAAAAGTCCGCAAAATAAACCCAAACATATCGTTAAGGCAATTAGAGCCCCTTTGAGCGGGAAGGGACCTCTTCCCAAATCATATTCGCTCAAATTAGGCAGTTGGTAGTTTTCTTTTAAAATTTCTTCCACTTGGCTAAAATGAGACGTAATATCGTCTAGCGTATCTAATCCCACGATAAAATCGCGCAGTTTAATACACACGGCTTCGTTCTGCCAACCAAATACGTGGGCCCACTCAATTTTATGCTCAGGGGTTACGCCCACAACGGCATTTATCGTGTTACGCTTACCGTTTTGCCAATATTGTTGCCAATAGATTCCTTGCGTAGTGATGGCATTTTCCAGCAAGATGAAATTTAGTTTTATGTTTTTTTCACGGCTCCAACAGTTATAGTCCCGAATTTCATCTTCTAATTGCTCCGCGTCTTCTCCCTGTACCGTACCGTATAATCCTTTGCGGCCATAGGACTCTAAGTGATACGTTGTAATGGTTTGTTCGTCCAATTTTTCGCTTGCATATATGTTGGAAGAACGCAAGGTGGGATTTTTGTATGAACGGTATACATACTCGTAACTTGCGGTTTCATACGTGCCGGGCCACGTGGTATACGTGCTATACCCGGGGTCTATAATTTCTCCCTCCGCTTCCCACTCGTGGTCGGCCTCTTCCTCCTCTTCGTTGCCAAAGAGGGAGACAAGTTCTTCATATTCTTCTTCATCAATGTCAAAAGTGTCCCCTTCGGCTACGGTGATTTCCCATTGTTCGTCGTGCTCTACTTCTTCGTACGTTACTTCGCCCGTTTCTTCGTCTTCGTGTTTGATTTTTTCCGTCCACGGTTCGTAATAGCGGGCCTCAGTCACGTACGTGCCCAAGATTTCTTCGTCTTCCGTTTTGCCCGATTCGTACGCATTGGCAAAACCAATAACTATCCACGCCCCTAGGCAACCTACCACTATCCCGAATATACCCAAGGGTTCATAGCCCATTACGTGCGGCACGACTAGCAAAAAACCAAGCGCATATAAGAACGCTATAGACATTAAATGTTCTCCTTGCCTGTGGCATATACGTCGGCTGTATGGTCCGACTTAATGACCGTAATTTTGATTTCCTGTGCGTTAGGCAACAAAATACACGCGGGGAAACTTTGGATAAACGTTTTATGTTCATTATGGCGGGCAACCAGTAACCGCTGATGACTGAAAAACTGTTCACGGTTAATTTCAATAGCCGTGGCTAATTGACGCAAAACTGACGTATCAAGCGGCGGGTTATGCTCTACAATAAACCGTATATCCTTGCTTTGGTAACGTCCGGAAATAAGTTTGGGGTATATCTCCTTAAACGCATCCAGGTACGTATCGGACACGTGGGTAATTTGTTTAATCACCTTCCACATCTTGTCAAAGTTGGCTTCACATATTTCTTGTTGCGCTTTGACCAGATTGCGAAGGCGGATTTCCGTGTTGCTCACGGAAATGAAATACCCAAGTGCTACTACTGCGACTAATAAAACAACTACCATTGTTACTGTCATAATTTTTCTCCTATTGGTTTAATTTCAGGGCCTGGGTGTGCCAGGCCCCACGGTATTACTTTTTGAGTTTATCCATCATACAGTCATAGAATTTCTCGGAATCGTATTCAGCGGGAGCGGACGTATTAAACGAACGAATCCGCGCGGTTTTTTTACACTCCTTGGAAACCCTATCAATGTACGCTTGGAGGGCTTCCTGGTCTAGCTTTTCGCCATCTATGAGCTTAAACGTACTGGGTTTACTCCATTGGAACAATCCCCAAAAATTATTGTTTTTGGTTTCTATCAAATACGTCTTGCCCTGTAAGGTGGCAACATTATGGTTAATATTAGCCGCACACGCAGTTAATAATAACGGAACAACTAACAATACTGCTTTTTTCATTTACAACCTCCTTTTTAGTTTGATTTAGGGAGTACCCCTAAAAATTGTTTGACGTGTACCAACTGCCGATTGAGATAAATACTGCGCTTATTGTATTGGCAGATATTTCCGATTTGGTACGTTTCTTGCGGCTCTTTAAATAGCGTGTCCAGTTCTTCCTGCGTAAAAATGGCTTGCCCTCTATCCAAATACGTTTCCATACGGTTATCCCACGCGCAGGCATCGGTAGCCGTTTTAGTAAGTAACCGCAAGAGTAAAAATAATTGAACATCACTGCACGGATTGGTTTTGATAAATACCGCCAGGGCCAAGTGGCTACTGTTTTCGTGTTTTAAATTGGCTACAATGTTCAAAAAGTACTCTTTGTAGCCGTTAGCAACCCAAGGACCGTGCTCTAGGTCTATCCACTCGGCACACGCCGAAAACAATTCCTGCGTGGTTTTGTAGCCATTTACGGGCAAATAGGAAAGAATTGCCTTGCGTTGTTCTTCCAACCCTTCTAGGAACTGCGCTAATTGTATGTGTATGTTCATTATTGCTCCTTATATTTCAATTTGGACCTTGTTTTCCAAAAATGCTTCTTGAAAGAGTTGCCCCACTTGTTGGTGTAACCCGCGGGCCCCCAAGTGCCGCTCACAAGCATTATTGAGGAGGTGTTCAATAACCTCGCAGGGCACTTGGGTGGAGGTGTGCAACAACTCTTTGTATTGTTGCAAAGGCCCATTGTATGGGTTGAATAAAATTTTGCGTAATTCGTCTTTTTTAAGTCCCTTTAATTGCACAAAGTACGAGAAACGTCCCATCAACTCGGGCATCATTCCATAGCTGATATAGTCATCGGCGGTTAAGATGCGATTTGTGGCAACGGGTTCTGTTGTAAACCCGACCGCTTTATCCGCGTGTTTTACTTGCAAGTTTTCAAACGCACCACCGACGATAAACAGCACTTGAGAAATATCTATTTTACAAACAGATTTCCCTATTGGTAGTCTGCTTTCTAAGCGGTAAAAAGTACTTTCTATTAGCCGTAATAGTTCGGCCTGCACGTTGGTAGAAGCAGCTCCGCCTTTCTGCTCGCTTCCTTGGCGGATTTTGTCAATCTCATCAATAAATACAATAGAAATAGGTAATTTTCCATTTTTAGCCTCGTTTGCTAGGGGGCGTAATATGTCGCCCACATCCATTCCTACGTAGCCTGTTTGCGTATATTGGCTGGCATCCGCGTGTACAAAGGGGAGATTAAGGATTTTGGCTAAACACTCGCACATATAACTCTTTCCGCAACCCGTCGGTCCGCTGATAAAAATATTACTCTTGTTAAATGCTTGACCTTCTTTCGCACGTGCGCACTTGGTTAAATGCTCAAAAACGCCTGCTACAACCTGTTTCTTGGCTTCATCCTGTCCGACTACATACTTATTAAGTTCGCTCAGCACGCGCTGAGGATTTAACGTACGCTTTTTAGTTTGTCGTTTTGGAGGGGTTACTAGGGCTAAAAAGTTCTTTTTTAGGTCAATCCGTCCACCTATGGCGGCAAATATCCCTTCCGTAAATAACGCGCTTTTACGGTCTATCAAAATGGAGAGTAGTTCTGCACGTTTACCGATTATTTGCCCTTTTTCCAAGAGCGTATTTACTTGATAATTGCCAGCTACCATTATTCGTTGCAAGTCCAAGGCCGACAAGCGCAAGAGTAAAAATACTTCCGCCTGTGATAATTTATGCTTTTGAATAAACTCCACTAATGGGAATTTATCTGCATTAGAGCGTAAAAGACGTGCGTAGATATCTTTAAACGTTTGCACATATTGTGCCTCCCGCGTGGGCGAGCCTGACCAATCGTTCCAAGCCAGTATATCTTCCACCAGTTGGGCTCGGGAAGTGTATTTTGTTAGTTTTTTAGTTATTTTTTCCATAATTATACTCCTTAAAGTTTTGAACGGAATCCCCATACCGTTCGTCGGGAAGTTTGTTCACATATAATCCGCGAACTAGTTGCTCCTTCAATTGCAACACGTATATAATGTCCCGTATTAAGTCGCCCTCGTACGTATTTAGTCATAATATTTCCTCTTATCCGTGATAAATGTCCCAATCGTTATATCCAAAAGAATCTTCCTTCATCGGTTCTGTCTCTAACTGCGTATAAGGAACCACCCATACTGTTACATTGCGATTTTGCTTACATTTTTTTGCCATAAAAAAACCTCTCCTTTGGATATTCCCATTAGAGAGGTGGTAACAAAAGAACCCATTGTCTCCAATGGGTTCTAATACTACAAATCTGTTTTAGCTCCCATTGTTTCAAGCATTAGCACCTTGCCTTAAGGTAGGTTGCTGTATCGTCATCGGGCTTGTCCCTCGGATACTCTTAATGGAATTTTAAGGTTATACAAAAGACATTTAGCCAGACTTCTGCTTAAATTTAATTCTTTTGTTTAACCTTCTATATTTATTATTGCATATTATCGTTTCTTTGTCTTTTTAAAAATGTCATTTATGTGTCATTTTTAACTTGACACGTCTGAAAAGTTGAAAAAATTCATTTTCAAATACGCTACAATCTTTAGAAATAGTCCCTGATAAACTCATCAATACGATATTTTGGAACTCCTAATGAGGCAAAATGTCCATTTTTAACGCGACTTGATTTCGCTTCGAAACGAACACTTTCTATTTTTTCTACTTCAATCTTTTCCAGCTCATATCCCCACACACTCCTTCGTCGGTGGATAGTAGCAAAAACCAAATAAATCGTTTCCCATCTGCGAATTAAACAATAAGGCTTCGCATATATCTGACGGCCATTGGACACAATCTTTATATAACGTTTTTCTTTAATGGCTTCTTGCAATTTGCATACAATAGGGTTAGGCGATAACTTAGGATTGATTTCATAGAGCCTCGTGTTGGGCGTAAACAAACGACGTATATACTGGCAAGTAGGAGCAAATGTTTCTCCTGCTTGTTTGGCTGTTTCATACGCTATACATAAAGTCGCCGCTATCTGAGAAGTAAGCCCTACTTTTTCAAATGAGAAATCTTTGTTAATGTAGTAATTGCCGTAATATAAATCAAACTCAAGGCCTGCTTCTTTAAGAAGTGCAATGTCACGCAAAATAGTGCGACGGGACACGCCACATTCTTGTGCTAACTCATCCGCCGTAAAAGATTCCCGTTTATTATCTGCTATCCATTTGCAGATAGTTCCCAGTCGCTTTAATTTTGCCGTAATATCTTTGGACATACCCTCAGTTTAGCATTTTATGATTTTTTCTTAGGTTGGGATTCTTCCACTATTTTAATTTCTTCATCCGTTAGGCCATATAGTTTATAAACCATTTGGTCAATCTCGTCTTGATATGCTTTAACACGAGATTGCTTATTGGAATTAGACAAGTAATCATCACTCTGAGTGATAGATAAGATTTTATCTACAATAGACACAAACTCATTTTGGGTCTTATCTTCGGCTTTTTTTATAGGGATTTCCGATAACGGTGTTTGATAGAGTTCTAAATTATCCCCTTTTCGTTTCCCCTTATTATACAACCACACATAATATAGTTTTGAATTTAATAGCGCTAAAATATATTTTAATTTATATCCATTCTTGGGCGCGGTAATAAAATATACGTCTGCACTAGCATACCATTCTGTTTCATTGTATCCAAAAGTATTTTCAGGACTTCTCTGAGGAGCAACAATTTTGGGTATAGTAAATATATTAGGATGGCTAGCCCCTCTTCTTAATATATGCCATTTTGCTAAGGATTCGTTATTAATTTGTCTGATTTTCTGCAAAATACCTTTAAATCTTTGTAAATTCTTTTGAATAATTTTTTGTTGTTCATCGCTACAAGAATCAGAAGAAAAAACAATAAATTTGCTAAATTGGTCCGAAGTATAGTATTTTTTAATATCAGAGTTCTTAAAGAATGGTTGGAGAAGTGCTGTGTTCTTGAAATTTTTAATTTGCACCAAGTCTCTCGAGTGTGTATTATCCAATACAAATACTCCATCTCCCTCTTGTATATCTTGTAAAATTTTTTCCTCATTAGGGATATATCGTATATTCTTTTTATTAACGAAATCACATCCTCCCATAATACCCGTATTAACACAGCAAATATCCCCTAATATTTCATTCGTTTTTTGAATTTTAGAAAGGATATTAAATAAGACACTATGTGAGTCTTCTGTACACATACGAATATAACATTCTTCCCCTTCATACAAATTGTTTTGTAAAGCATCGTGATAAAGCACCTGAGTATCGGTTTGAGCGATAATTGCATCAAATATTACATTACTCAAAATTCCCCTTCGCTTAACGTCAATTATAGAACACATTGCATCTTTGTTATTAGTTTTTTGCAATAGAGTAATCATATTGTATTGCCCAAGTGCGGATTTGAATATTTTTAATTCATTAAAATTTATAAGATTCAAAATAGCGGCCCTATCTTTAAAATCTTTACGCAGTACACAGCCCCCTGTGGCAGTGATATAGGAATTTTCTGTAATAAACGTACAAATTCCATTATTTTTCAATAAATTGAGCGCCAAGTGAAAAAAGAAATATGAAAAATCCATTTTCCCTCTATAAAACTGCTTTAAAACTGAATTTTTCACAGGCGTAAAAATATCTTTGTGTCCTTTTTCAATAATATAAGGCGGATTAGCAATAACAATATCAAAACCATCTTCCACACCAAACATCCAAAATGGGTCAAACCATCTATTGGATTGATATGAAAACGGGTTCCAAGAAGACAATTCGTCAGCATATTCTTTATTTTTGGTTTGCTGTTCCGATAATTTAAAACGTCTATCTTCCATCAAATAACGTTTCTCTGTGTGGAACGTACGTAACCAAATGAGATGCTGTATTGTATCAAAATTTTGTTTTAATCGTTCTTTTTCTTCAGCAGAAGAATTAAAATAAGCCTTTCGAATACGTTTTAATTCTTCGATTAGTTCAGTACGTTGAGAAAATAGTTCTGCTTCTTGCTTAGGTTGTTCTAATCCTACTAAAGAATTGGCGCAAGCAAAGTTGAAGTTTAAGTTGGGCAACGGTTTCGGATTGTCCGATTCTTCTTCTACAATTAGGGTCAAGAAAAAACGGAGACGACAAATCTCTATAGCCATTGGTTGAATATCTATCCCATAAATACAATCGCGAATTAAAGCGTACTTGTTGACATAATCTAGTTGCTTGAGGGTTAAATTGCTCGTTAAAAGGCTATCACTTAGCCCTCTGTATATATCCCCTTTGGGGTCAATAATGTGAATAATTGACATTATCTTCTGCAGTACACCCATAGGGAATGCTCCCGAACCAACAGCAGGGTCTAATACTTTGACTGTTGATAATGCCTTATAGATTTCTTGTTTTTCTAGGGCAGACAATCCATCAACTTGTGGTTCAAATTCAAACAAAGAATCAATAACAGTGTGGGCTATATCCGTTTTCGTATAGAGATATTGTTTAAGGCTTTGGGTAACCATATAGTCCACAATTTCACGCGGTGTATAGTAGGAACCTGTTGCTTTCCGAACCGATTCTTTAGTTTCAGGGTTAATAGAGGCCAGTAAATTTTCAAAAATACGACCTAACATTTCAGGGTCCACTGCTAAATCAATATCGGTGGACGTGTTTTCATCAATAGTAAAGTTATAAGTTTCCAATGTTTCAAAAAACTTGATAAACCAACTATTAGGAATATCAATGGCCATACCCAAATAACACGTTTCCGTTTTTTCGTCATATTTATATCCATCTTCAGGGTCGTGGGCTTCAAACAAACCTCCATTCAAAAATGGAATATGCTCAAATAGACCCGTACGGCATTTTGGAATTCTATTTTGGGGTTGCTTATTCAATGTCTCAAAAAATAGCGGCTCTAATATCTCGTGATAATAATTTTCATATTTTTCTATCACTCTAGAAGACAATAAGTCTTCTGGGATTAAAGCCGAACCATCTTGCCGAAGCTTCTTTTTCAAAAACCAACAGAAAATCAAACGCCCTATCAAACGGACAGCAAAGTTACGTTTGGCCTCTTCTTGTTTATCTTGTTGGCATACATTTGGATATTTAATAGTTTTAAGCAAATCTTCAAAATGCTCGGAAATTTTCTTATAAAACTCATCATTAACAACTTCAATAGAAAATCGTTTTAATAAATCTTCTTCATTAGTAATAGGCTTCGATAATTGTTGGATAGCAGTACGTACCTTTTGCCCTTCACCAACTAAAAATGAATATCGGCGAGGATTGCTAGCCTGCTTATTGTGAGCCCAATCAACAGTAACTAAGGAAATACGAAATGTTTTTTTATCTTCGGGAACAAAGAAAAATAATGCACGCGATAGCAGATTGTCCTTCATCAAACTTACTGCCTGTTTTGTCAATGTAACACGAGCATCGCTAGATTTACAATGTTGAATCTCAAAAACGGAAAATAAAGATGATTTTCCCAAATAAGAGGCTTTAGTAATAGAATCATATTTGGCCCCTACAAGCGGTAGATTTTGATTTTTTTCCTCAAACGTAGAAGTTAAAAATTTAGACAAATCATCTAACACATCTTGCCGATTGTAAGATTTTGATAAACTAGTTAAGGTCATAATAATACTCCTTTTTCTTCATTTCCCATAAATTCGACCGATAAAACTACCGTGATATTTTGTGATTTATCGTATTTTTGAATATTCAGCACAGTGTGTACGTACTGTTCGGGAATACTCTCTTTGAGTAGAGATACAGCTTGAGGCACATTGTCCTTGTAAGAACGACCAATTTTTTTGATTGCCTGTAATTTGGCAGTACATAAACCATCGGCCAAAATTTCATCGAGGTCTTGCAAATACTTCGCATCATTCCCCGTAGCATTTAAAACTAGTTGAGCAACAATTTGCTTAGCATCTCCAATCAAGCGATTATGCTCGGTAACTGGTCTGTAAATTTCTTCTATCATCTTATCCTGTGCCAAATTGTACATAGGATAAAAATCGGAACTGGTGGAAAATGATTTTTCGTCGGGAGTTGCTTCAAATAATTTAATAGCCTCTTCATCTGAAATATATTTAGCTTGGTGAGTGTTTTTATCACAGAAACTAAAGACTCCCACATCTCCTCTCCGTCCAAATACCAATACGCCAGGAGAATTCCCTTCTCTAGTGGTACGCGCAATACGAACTCGCGGAGGCAAGTTATTGGCTTGTTCATATAACTTAGGGTTATGTTCACGAATGTTATCTAAAAATTCCCTGTATTTTGTATCCCAACTAATTTCTTCTTCGGCTTCATTCTGAGGCAAGTGTGCTAGAGAGGCTTTAATTGTTTCTCCAGGAGTCAGATATTTTGTATCTTCTCCAAAAATAAGGTCAATCATTGCCATCTTATTAGTAGTTATTTTTTTTACATTGGTTTGCATCTCACCAATTTCAGTAGGGAAAAAATTATAAATAAACAACGTGGAAAATACTTTTCTATTGATACGATTGATACGTCCTACACGCTGTATAACACGAGTAGGATTGTATGGAATATCGTAATTAAAAACAACTCCCGCTCTATTTAGATTAATTCCTTCACTTAGAGCATCTGTCGTTAGAAGCAGGTTATATTTATCTTCCTGCTCCTTGTGGGGATAACTAGCATCAAAATTGGCACGTATCTCTTCTTTCGCTCTCTTACCACACGATGCATCATAAGCAATAGGATGAATAATATCATCGTGAGGCAAATTGATTCTTAAATATTCAATCGTGTCGGCAAATTGAGAAAACAACACAATTTTACGATTGGGTTCAGCTTGCATTTGCTTGCGTACAATTTCTTTTATGCGTGCTAATTTCGGGTCGTTTTGAGCCGTTAAGCCGCTCCAATCCTTCTTTAATTGTTTTAATAGACAAATATCGTTTTCCAAATCGTGCTCAAATGAAGGCTTTAACAAATCTTCGTGGATAAGATAGATACCTTTACTTACCAATTCTTCCTCTTGCTTGGTGGATAAGCGGCTAATTGATTGGGCAAATAAGGTATGAGATATAGAATTGGAAGCCGCCTCATATTCTTCATTCCATTCTTCATCTAATTCTTGAAGAGTCAAATCTTCTAAATCATCCAATGTAGTTTTCTTTGAAACGAGTGCCCGATGCTTCTCTTTAAGGAATGAAAGAGTTTTCTCTGTGGAAGCAATAATATTATCAAGCGTTTTATTAAAAGCATTAATGGAACTTTCCAGACGACGAACTAATAATCGTTTTAAAAAAGTAGCGTTGTTTTTCTGAGGGTCGCCTTGAATGGAAAGATAGGCATCCACATCGGCTCGAGATTCATCTACAACATATGAAACAACTCGGTAACGTGCCGCCTTAAATTTGCTTTTTTCTCCCGCAAGCAATTCGAGAGTCTGCAGATACAATGATGAAAATTCGCCGAAAGAATATTCTTCTAACTTTGGCTCCTCTATGCGTGGAAGTTCAATATGATTTTTCTTTAAATCCTCACGATATACTGTCCTAGTCTTTAAATCTTCCCTGTTTCGTCAAATTACTACTTCACTAATCAGCCAACGAATCTTCTTGGCCACTTGTTTATACTTTATGGCACTATCTTCAGAATCTCTGTTAATATGGTCATACTCTTCTTTAATTTTGCGCATTTCATCTGCTAGATTGTCTACTGTTTTAAGGGTTGAACAAGTGGGAATTTGAAACAATCGAACAAGTGAAAAAATATCTTCTGGTTTATTATTAAAAGGAGTGGCCGACAATACAACAACTTTATTGCCACGACACAGAGTTTCCAAATCGCTATAGTCCTGAGTAGCAGGATTGCGATAATTGTGTGCTTCGTCCAAAACTACCAAATAAGGCCTTTTAATTTTGTAAGAATACTCCAGGGCATCTTCTATTTTCCCTGAACTGAACACCCTGTTATTAGTACTCAAATGGGCGCAATAATCTTCCCATTGGGGCATTAAATGAGGTGGAGCAATTACCAACACGGGTAAATTCAAATTTGCAGCAATAGTAGTGGCAATTATTGACTTACCAAGCCCTACTACATCTGCCACAATGACTCCATTGTGTTCATTAATACTTCTAATTCCTTGTTCAATAGCATCTACTTGATACTGCAAATCATTAAAATTATCTCCCAATGCCTGACTAGGTGTTTTTATTCCGTCTATTTTTTTCACTTCGAAATATTCAATTAAAACTTTTAAATACATTAAAAACGGTGTGGGCTGATTGGCAAACCATAACTTATCAATTAATTCTGTTTGTATTTCAGATATGGTTGATTTATCGACTAATAATTCCGATTTTTCCCATAATTCGTTAAATATTCGTAGACTCTCCTCTACAAAAGGATTATCCTTGTGCTGAATATTAATTTCAAAATTTTCTCCCAATCCATTGGCTGATAGATTGCTAGAACCGACAATTGTGGTCCCTATAAATTCTCCATTCTGATTGTATTCGGGCGCATTTTTAAAAATGTACATCTTGGCGTGACATGGATTTCTTGTTTGTCGGACTTCTAAAGTGCCATTTTGAAGTTTTTTTACAAACAACTGAAATGCTGCTATACTCTCCTGATTATCATATTCTCTACCGTGCCCAATAATATCGCGGAGAGATTGATACCAACATTGGCAACGTTTGCTACTCTCTGGGAGCCCTATACTGGAAGAAAACTCAATATAACTGGAAACTCTGGATTCTGCTTGCAGCCCGACGAGAATTTTAAGTTTCTGCTCTAGCTTAATATTTTTATAAAGCAACTGAAATCCAGAGAAATAAAAATAGCCGACTAAAAAGAATAATTGGTCACTTGATGGTAAAACATTGTTAATTGTATCTTTTACCAACTTGTCTTGATTAGTAATAAAAAAACTCATTCAATTGCCTCCGCTTTTTTCTCAGCAGTAAAAAACTCGCCAAAAACAGCTACACGTTGTTGGCTTTTGATTTGTTTTTCTTTTGATGGTTTATTGGCTTTGTGTTCGGACATATTATTATCAATATGGAACACTAGAGAAGAAATGATGGACAACAAATAAAAACGGCCATCATTGGCACTCCAGAGCAGGGTGTACCAATAACAGCCGTAGTTGCAAAATTCTCAGAATAGAAAGCTATTCTAAACAAGAATACGCAACGTTTTTGGTAGAAGATAATATTGGGAGCTACCCATTTTATCTTCTACCTAAACGACTGTTTTTGGACTGCTTTGGACATTGGGAACCCCCAACAACCATCCTATTCTTCGATAGGATTCCAAAAACTTTTGCAATTGCGAGTAGGTTCTATTTTAGAACCTAGCGAAATTTTCTTATCTCCTTAAAAATCAAAATATAGTTTTATAGTAGCATATTTTTTATTCATTGTTTGTGCCCTTTTGCTATACTAAGTATATGGATAAAAATGCTACTAAATATACCTTTTTAACGCCGATAGATGCGTTAGGAATCCTGTATTTGATGACACAAGAAGTGTTAATAGTTCCTCACGCTATTATTGATTTCCCAGATTTAGCCACTCTTCCATTTTTAGATTTCATACCTGGACGTGATGTAATTGCATACCCATTTCACAATAGCAAGGGGCGTGTTTTTGATGACAGCCAGAAATTAAGTAGGCTACAGTATACCTACCACATTCCCAACAATGGATATGCCATTGTAAAAAATGACAAAGATTTTTTTGATAAATTTATCAATGACTATCTTGATTGGTATAAAGAAGGTCCACATATTAGTAATCCGTTGAATTATTCCTCCTTTCACTCTAGCCTACACCACACCGTAGAATTTCTTAAGACTTTACGAAAGAATTACGGAAATAATTTCTCAATCACCTCCGAAAATATCCAGGAGTACGAGAAAAAATTGCCACAACAAATTCGTTGGCAAGAAAGTCTTTTATATCTTCACAACATTAACTCGATAAAATTATTGGATATTAACTTAATATTTCCATCGGCTTTATCTTCTGATGTGCTACCTTTTCTTGAATCACCACGTGTCAGAATTAACCTAGACGTATTAACCAATTTGCTAGCAGAAACAGATGTACGTGTTGAGTACTGTGGGGTGCAAATTCTAAAAGATGATAGAGTAAGAATTAACAATACCATCATCCCTATGAGAAGTTCTTCTATGCAATGGTCCTTCTTGAATTTTCTGGTAGAAGCCCAAGGAAAAACAAAAACTTATAGGGAATTACCGACCACCTGCGTTGGTAACGAAACAAGCAGTTTTGGAAAACCGTTTACCTCTTCCTTTTATGCGAAAATTGAACAACTCAAGCAAGCTGTTTTCAAATCTGTTCGAAAAGTTATTCCTAATGAGGAAATCCCATTTGGCATTCGTTGTGCTCCCCACGCAAGAGACTCCGAAACGGGAAATACGGTGGGAGAATTTTACATTTATCCTAAGAAAAATTAATCTTGTCACCTAGATTTTATTTGCATTCTAGGGTTTAGCAATACAAATACTGTTTCCAGTTCACCAAATTTCTAGGTGAATTGGATTTTTTTGCCTTTTTTTTATTCTCCCCCCACGACGAATACCTAGAAATACGTAAGGACTTGAATCTAGGGGACTTTAAGCATAAACTGCCAGTACGACTTCGGTCTTGATATTACTTAAAAGGAAAAATAATTATGCAACAGGCAGTTAAAATTATTTATTTCTCTCGTCAGGGAGGAACTACTCCGTTCCACTGGTTTATTTGCAATCGGTGGAGCAAGAAACACCCCTATGTGTTTCCTAGCCCTCTTAAAGGAGGATATCAGTATGTCTATTGATAAAATTGGATGTTGGTTTGATAGGATGGATATTCAATTCGTTTCTAAAAAAAGAGCAGACCTGCGACACGCCTACTTATTTGGGATGTGTGGGCCTAAAGGGAAATCTTTTCATAACGATACGGATGATTATTTTCCCACCATCATAAGATTCTACGACGGAATCTTATTTGAGTCCTGTCCTGCCAAAGCGTTATTTGGGCACAACTTATATGAGGTCTGTGATAGAGACTTAGATGACTTTATCCGTATAAGTTTACAACAATTGGAATATGCAGGGATACTTGTTCATCCTGATATGTTTAAACAAGTTGCTTTAACTCGGTTGGATTATAATAAACTTATCTTATTTCCATTTACCCTAGACTTCTCCCAACGGATAATAAGGGAAGCAAAACAGAGTGGCCGTTTACAAAAGGGAATTTGTATTTATCCTAACTCTGGAGAGGGATGTGTTAACGCACTTAAACATCGCAAATTGATTCTGTACGATAAACTTAAGGAAGCCCAAGATAAGGGTATAATTCCCTGTGACTTAATGGAATTAGTTAGGATGGCACAACTCTCTGTTATGAATGTGGAATTTCAAATGCACGGTAAGCAAGAAATTGAACGTGAGTTAACTAAACAGAAGATTAATACAACCAACTCATTGCAAAACTTATTTAAAGTGGATTATGCACGGGTTGTTATACAAAATAGGGTACAAGAACTACTGGATAATGTAATGACGATTAAGGATAGAAATTATTCATTACTAGAAACAATAGAACAACAGTGTGCTTCCAATAGTATTCACGGAGTAACAAGTATAGCATCTCAGGTTGCTTTTGCTTGGATGA
>NZ_JBJEGE010000031.1:0-7438 GCF_051874775.1 Candidatus Avelusimicrobium sp. | reverse complement strand
TGCGGATTTCTGCGGTATTGATGCGTATACTAAGGAATGCTGCAGTGATGGTACGACAGCGACTACAGATGGTACAGCTGCCTCTGAGGGAGCTGCGGGAACGATGGCTGCATTTGCGGCAGGGTCTGCTTGTACTGCTCCCGCTGCTGCTGGTACTGGTCTGTAAGCGTTTTAAGGTATTTGCCTTTTCCGCCTCCCGCAGTTTGGGGGGCGGTTTTTTTATGCCACGGCGGTGGTTGAGTACTGTTATTCCCAAATAGTTAATATCACTTGGCAGGGCGGATGTAGGGATGATGTCTTTTTATTATTCCTGTCCACGCCGCGTACTTGGCGGGCTGTCTGCTCAAATATTATTGCAGGAGGGAAGCTGCGGGCAGCATGCCGGAATCTGTTGTGCTTCTCTTCGTCATTCCGGAGGGTTGTAATCCGGAATCTGTCGTTACAAAAAACCCCGCGCAAAACTGATGCGCGGGGTTGAATCGGAGTTCGGTTACCTCGGGTAACTTATTTCGCCTCTTGGGCCGCTTCGGCCGGAGCTTCAGCTTCGGTTTTGGCGGCGGGTTTTTTGAGTTCCTGCAAGCGGGCGGCTTTACCGGAGAGTTTGGTTAAGTAGTTGAGTTTGGCTCTTCTTACTTTGCCGATCTTGAGGACTTCAATGCTGTCCACGCGGGGGGAGTGAATCGGGAAAATGCGTTCCACGCCCACGCCGAACGAAATTTTGCGCACGGTAAAGGTTTCGCTGATGCCGGAACCGCGGCGGGCGATTACTACGCCGTCAAAAGCCTGAAGTCTTTCGTTGTCACCTTCGACTACTTTTACTTTCACGCGCACGGTGTCGCCGGCTTTGAACTGCGGAATGTTGGTTTTGAGATTGTGTTTAATGTCGTTGATATTCATAAAACTTACTTCCTCCGAATCGTTTTTTTCTTAGTGACCTTTTTTGGCTTTAGAGAGGCGGTTTCAAGCAAATCGGGTCTTAACTGTTTTGTTAATTGTAAAGCTTGTTCGCGTTTCCACGCTTCAATTTCTTTGTGGTTTCCGTTAAGCAGCACCGCCGGTACTTTTTGTCCGCGCCATACTTCGGGGCGCGTATACTGCGGGGCTTCCAACAAATTTTCCTCAAACGACTCCGTAACCGTTACGCCTTCTTTTTTAAAAGTGCCTTTTTGCAGCCGCGTAATTGCGTCTATCATTGTGCAGGCGGCGAGTTCTCCGCCCGTCAAAATGAAGTTGCCTAAAGATACTTCTAAATCCACCTCGGGATAAATCCGCGCGTCGATACCTTCATAATGCCCGCACACGAAAATGAGGTGGCGTTTTTTTGCCAATTTTTTAGCCAGTTCTTGGTTAAAAGTTTGGCCGCGCGGACTGGTTAGTACGACGTACGACGTTTTTTTGCGCAACTTGTTAATCGCCTGATACAGCGGCTCGGCTTTCATTAACATCCCGGGCCCGCCGCCGTAAGGGCGGTCGTCTATGGTTTTGTGTTTATCCTGCGCAAATGCGCGGGGGCTTAACGTAGCCAACTTGATTATCCCCGCTTTGCGCGCCCGCCCCACAATGCTGTGAGAGAGTGCGTGATCTATCATTTCTTCAAAAGCGGTGATAACGTCTATTTTCATTAGTCTTCCAGCTTTAGGGTAACTTTTTTATCCTGGTTGGCGGCGGCCGCGTTTAACACGGTGCGTACGGCTTTAATGATACAGCCGTCCTTGCCAATCACTTTACCTTTGTCGGCGGCGTCCACTTTCGTGGACAGATAAACTTTGTTTTGTTCCACTTTTTCTTCCACCACCACGTTTTCGGGCGCAGAAGAAAGGGATTTTAACAGCAGCGTCGCGAGTTCTTTCATAACGCGCACCGCAGTTTATTTGGCGCTGGCTTTTTTAATCAAGCTGGCGACGGTTTCAGACGGTTTTGCGCCGACTTTCATCCAATATTCCACTCTGGGCATATTGAGTTTAACTTGTTCGGACGCATTGGGGTTGCAAGGGTGATACTGGCCCAACACTTCTTTCGCTTCTTTGCCGACCGCGGAAGATTTTTCAATCGCGACGACTCTATACTGAGGCTGGGCTTTTTTGCCGACTCTCTGTAATCTGATAACTACTGCCATTTATAACTCTCCTTATGATGCTTTTGCATTGGCGCAAAAGACTGATAATTAAATGTCCGAGGCCGCCTGTCTGATTTGGTTGAGGGCCGTTACAGGGTCCGCGGCTTTGAAAATTGCACTGCCGGCCACTAACGCGTCCGCGCCCGCCCGTGCTGCCAAGGGGGCCGTCTCTGCGTTAATGCCGCCGTCCGTTTCCAGCCAAATCGCGCGGCCGGAATCGTTAATAAGCGCTCTTACCCGTTTGATTTGTTCTTCGGCTTCGGGCAAAAACGCCTGCCCGCCGAAGCCCGGGTATACGCTCATTACAAGCACTAAATCCAACCGGTCCAAATACGGGGTAATCCGTTGGGGATCCGTGTCGGGTTTGATGGAAAGGCCCGCTTTTACTCCGGAATTTTTAATCTGTTCCAGCGCAAAGGATACGTCGTCCTTGGCTTCGATATGCACGGTCAAAA
The DNA here is from genome assembly GCF_051874775.1 of Candidatus Avelusimicrobium sp. Classification (GTDB taxonomy): domain Bacteria; phylum Elusimicrobiota; class Elusimicrobia; order Elusimicrobiales; family Elusimicrobiaceae; genus Avelusimicrobium. The sequence goes on along the minus strand of NZ_JBJEGE010000031.1, from coordinate 4,867 downwards.
GATCCGCGCCCGCCTTGGCAAACGGCTCAATAAAGAGCAGCGGTTTTTCCACCATTAAATGTACGTCTAAAGGTAAATTTGTTTTTCCGTTCAAAGAACTGACGACGGACGGCCCAAAACTTAAATTCGGCACAAAATGTCCGTCCATTACATCTACGTGCAGCCAATCCGCACCTGCGGTTTCCACCATTTTTACTTCTTCGCCGAGTTTGTACAAATCGGCGGACAGGATGGAGGGCGCAATAGATATTTTACCATTTGCGCGGGGCATTTTGGAAGCGTTTTTCATTCCACCTCCCGCTCGCGCACCAAAATTCCGTCCGTAAACACGCGTACAGTGGCGCGGCCGGAGTAGGGGATTTCAAGGTCTATTTTAGAACCCGGCTGTTTTGTTTCGTTCAAAATTTCACGGTCGCCGGTAGCATCCTCTAACGTTACGCGTACGCGGCTGGCGTTTTTGCCTTGCGGCATTTCATAATGCAAGTGATAGCTCTTTTCTTCGTCGTTAATTGCACGACGGCTGACGACTACTTCCAGATTTCCTTCCGGTGAAATTTGAGAATCCGCTTCCGGTCGTTGGGACGCGATGGACCCGTTGGGAAATACGGAGTTTTTGTCTTCTTTAATGATTAAATTGATGTTCTGCGAGCTGGCCCACAGGGTGGCTTCGGCCAGTTTTTTGCTTTTAAAGTTGGGTACTAAAATCACGCTGGCGGGCGGTGCGCCGTTGGATAACACGAGCGACACTTTTCCGCCTTTTTGTACCATACTGTCGGCCTTGGGCGATTGGGAAACGATAAGACCCTTTTCGTAAGTAACGGAGTACGCATTGTCCACTTTTTCCACCACGAGCCCCGCCTGCCGTACAGCCAGTTGCGCGGCGCGCAAGTCGCTCCCTACGGTGTTGGGCACAAACACCATTTCGTCGCCTTGGCTGATCCAAACGCGGATAACGCGTCCTTCGCGCACGGTGGAACCGGCTGAGGGAATCTGGCGCAATACAGACCCGGGGGGAACGCTTTGCGCAAATTCTACTCCCGCCTGTTTTAACGCCAAATTACTGGTGGCCAGCATATCAAGGGCTTGGGTAACGGGTTTTTTGGTTAAATCGGGAACGGTAACTTCCTTGCGGGTATGCACTAATGCGCTGATGACCCAGTCCGCCGATACGGCGATAAGCGCGATAAAAAATGTAAGCACTACGCCCGCCGCAATCCATTTGGCGCGGTGGGATTTCTTTTTTTTCTTTAAAAAATCTTCAAAACTTTGATTGTTGTCGGCCATTATTCTACAAACACCTTTTCGCCCGATTTGAGGCCGCGTCCGTTGGCAAATGCTTCGGCGGACATCGGTTTTTTACCGGCGGGGTGTACCTCGTTCAACCACAAACTTCCTTCTTTACATTTTACTAAAATTCCCTTGTTGCGTTCAATGCAAAGCACCGTACCTGCTTCTGCCGGTTGGTTTTCGGCAGGCTCCGTGCGTACGATTTGCAGCCATTCCGTTTTGCCGTTACGGGTAAACGGAATTTTCGGCTTGGGCCCGCACGCAAGGCCGCGTACTTTATTGTGAAGGGTCAGGGCGTCCAGTTCGGCGGGGCGCAAAAGTGCGTCCTCTTTTGTAATCATAGGCGCGAGGGTCGGTTTGCCCGTTTGCGGAAGTTGAGGTAAGTCGCCGTTTTGGGCGCGCGTGAGGGTTTCTTTCAGCGCTTCCAAGCCCAAGGGAACGAGTTTTTCAAATAAGGTGCGCGCGTTGTCTTGCGGCAGAATGGGGATTTCTTTTTGTAAAAACAGAGGGCCGTCGTCCATTCCTTCGCGGATCCAAAAGGTGGAAACGCCCGTTTGCGTATATCCCTGAATAAGCGCTTGCTGAACGGGCGCCGCGCCGCGCAAGTGCGGCAGCAGCGAAAAATGCACATTAATAAGCCCCAGTTTGGGCAGAGCCAAAAAATTCGGGCGGAAGATTTTTCCGTACGCCACCACGATACCCAACTCAAACGGAACGGCGGCGATTTGGTCAAAGCTGTCTTTTAATTTCTCAGGCGATAACACGGGTATGTTTAACTCCAGCGCGCGCGCTTTTACGGGGCAGGGAGAAATTTCCATTCCGCGTCCGCGCGGCTTGTCGGCCTGCGTGACGGCGAGCTGCAAATCGGTCAGTTCGCGGGTAAGTTCCAAAAAAGGCACGGCGATATCGGGCGTGCCGAAAAAAACGGTTTTTAAGTGGGTCATTACTTATATTTTAACAAAAAGGCGTGCGGGCAGGCCTTGTTTTTAAAAAGCTATAATATACGTATCTTGATATAAAGAAGGTTTTTATGACGCTTTCTTCCCAAGCTGAACAACAAATCGTAAACCGCGTATCGTTTGTGGGTATTGCGGGGAATATTATACTATCGGCGTTTAAGTTTTTTGCGGGTATTTTCGGCCATTCGGGTGCGATGGTGTCCGACGCGGTACATTCACTGTCGGACGTATTTGCCACATTTGTGGCGTGGCTGGGGGTGCGGATGTCGGCCAAGGCGGCCGATAAAGAACATCCCTACGGGCACGAACGGTTAGAGTGCGTGGCCGCGCTTATTTTGGGGACGATTTTGGCGCTTACGGGGGCGTTTATCGGTTATGAAGGCGTGCGCAAAGTGTTGGCCGGAAACGATGCGGATTTGGCCGTTCCGCGGGCGATAGCGTTGTGGGCGGCGGTGATTTCCATTATTGTAAAAGAAGCGATGTACTGGTACACGCGTTACTATGCAAAACTTTTAAATTCTTCCGCGTTTATGGCCGACGCGTGGCACCACCGTTCGGACGCGTTTTCCTCCGTCGGCTCTTTGGCCGGCGTAGGCGGCGCGATGTTGGGGTTTCCCGTATTGGACCCGCTTGCAAGCGCGGTAATTGCGTTGTGCATTTTAAAAGTATCGTACGATATTTTAAAGGACGCCGTTTCTAAAATGCTGGACACTTCCTGCGGGGAAGAATACGAGCGGAACCTGCGGCATTTTATAGCGCAAATTTCCGGCGTAGTGCGTGTAAACAGCGTACAGACGCGCCAGTTTGGCAATAAAATTTACATTGATGCGGAGATAGCCGTAGACGGGAATTTAAGTCTAACGCGGGCGCACGATATCGCCTCGTTGGTGCACGACGAAGTGGAAAAACGGTTTGAGAACGTCAAACACATTATGATTCACGTGGAACCGGCATAATGTAGAAAGGAAGAATCTACGGTAAAGAGTATTTTTTCTATAACAGCGTCCTGATGTTAAAAAAAGTAAACTTAAAAAAGTTTATCCAGAGTATGGAGAAAGGGTTAATATATATTGATTTTGATGCGCGCACAGGGCATAACCACGGTACCAAGTTGCGTATTAGATATAACGATATTCCTTATTTATATGAGACGGTAACCTCTGTTGTATAACGAGGTTGTCTGCAAAACAAGCTGCAAGCTTGCGAAGGTTATAAATTAAAAAAACTTTCGCGGGTGCTTTTTAAAGTAATGTATCCCTCTCCCTCCGGCGTAAGCGGGGGGAGTTCTTTATTAGCAAAACCGAAATGCCACGGGCTTCAGTGCGGGAAGTTTCATTGGGCTGTCAAGTATTTCTTTGGCAAATGCAGGCATAAAAATTTTCGGCTTGCTTGCGCGGGCGCGGAGGGAACGGGCGGGGCGGATCGCTCCTTGACCCGTTTTTTTTTTTTGATACGATAGGGTTATTCCGTAGGGTTTCTGTGCGGGACATCCCAATGGGGGTTTATTTCGTCAAAATCGGTAGATTCTGAGCAGAAACGACTCAGGATGACTTAACGCGGCGGGTTTGGCGGCCTAAGCGTTTTATTACGTCATTTTGGAGGGTTGCAATCCGGAGTCTGTCGTTTCGCACGAGCGAGATCCCGTATAAAGGCACTACGGGATGACGCCACAAATAAAGCCGCAAAGCATAATTGGGGAGGAAAATAAGATGAAAGGATTTACACTTATAGAATTGTTGGTAGTTGTTCTGATTATCGGTGTTTTAGCTGCCGTTGCACTGCCGCAGTATGAAAAAGCCGTTGGCAAGGCAAGGTATGTTCAAGCGCAAACGCTGTTGGAAAGCTTATATAAAGCCGAGCAGGTCTATTATATGGCTAACGGCACGTATACCACGCATTTTGCTGATTTGGATATAGAAGTTCCCGATAAGCAAAAGATACAGGAGGAGAGCGATGGGGATACATATAGAGAGAAATGGGGGGATTGCAAGTTACACAATACAGAATATGGTAAATGTGACATAAAATTCGGAACAGGAGGTGTATGGTATATGCGTCGTTGGAATAATGTCGTTCCTACTTCGTGTTGGGTATATCCCCGCGATAATCAGAAAGGACATGATTTATGCCGCACAATGACGGGGCATAATGAATCTCATCCTTCTAGCAGCGGGCTATATGCAGTTTATTATTTTTAAGATTATGTTTTTAATAAAGCGCCAAAGAAAGCTGCGGACTATAGGGCCGCGTCCTGCGGTTTTTTCCTTTCGGGGTTTGTTTTAAACAAAAACAGCGCTCTGCCTTTCCAATTTCTGCGCGGTTAGGCGCCCGCAGGGGGAGTTTGCGTTGCTCCACGCTCTCTTACGAATTAAAAAAGCACCCGTAAAGGTGCTTTTTAAATTCAATGGTAGGTGTAGTTTAAGTAGCACGATGCTATTCTTTAGCCCCGGCTTGTTTCAAAAGGATAGCTATTTCTGTAAATCCACGCTGATTGGCAATTTGCAAAGGAGTCCAATGATTATTATCCTTCACGTTTACATTAGCCCCGTTGGTAAGTAATAATTTTACAATTGCTATGTTTCCTCTATCGCAGGCCATCATCAAAGGAGTCACTCCATCCA
>NZ_JBJEGE010000030.1:0-8522 GCF_051874775.1 Candidatus Avelusimicrobium sp. | reverse complement strand
AGGTTGACCCGAAGCCTTAAGCGCGCGGGCTTGGGCGTTTATTTTTAAAGTCGGCGAATCGCCAATTTGCAAAGCTAGTTTACTTAACGCAAGCGACATAATTTTCCTCTATCGACATTCTACCATTTAAATTTAAAAAATGGGCAGGTTGTTTTGGAATTGAGAGATAAAACACAAAAATCAGAAGGAGTTGTATGGCTTAGGTTTTGAAAGTTATTTATCCTTAAAAAACACAAGGGACGAAAAAAACCATTTCATCCCTTGTGCATAAAATGTCAGTTAAGTCCAGCTGTTATTTATCCACCGCGCGGTTTTCTATCTGCTCCGTAAAGGTAATATGATTGCGGTGAATCGTCCCCGACAAGGCAGGCACCTCTTTACGGACGAAATACTCCGGCACAATCCTCAGCTTTCCGTCCACCCAACGCAAGCGGTTCACTTTTTTAAGCGGGAAGAAATCCGGCGTAAACAGAGCCAGGTAGGCGCCCAGGCCGCCGCCGTCCAAGAACGGAGGCAAATTATTCTGTCCTGCCAAACGGGCGCGCGGGTAAATAGTGGCTTTTAAATGCGGAATAAAACGCAACGCTCCTTCGGCACTCTGAACGCTTAATAAATCACGCGTCGGATCCAGTCCGTCACCCACCATCGTACTGGCGCGGAGTTGATCCAAATTCGGCTTTTTCAAATCTTTGACATACGGCACGGTGGCCAACGTCATCACACGCGGATTCATTGTTTCAGAATCAAACGCCACCACAGGCACGTTTTGAAATTCCACGGGCTCAAAGCGATGGACGGTGGAAGTACCGTCATACCCTGCGCGGACGGAACCGGCATATCCTCCGTCGGAAAACGACATTTGGCACACGCCGCCCGCTTTGTCAAAATTGTTTACTTTAATGGTCAGCGAAGATGGATCGCTCCCCCCGCCCTCTGCCAGTGTAGAGCTCTGCCCTCTGCCCTGTATGCCGAACGATTTACTCCATTCGTTCACCATCACGTTGCCAAAATCTTCCACGGTTAAATAGCGGTCCCTGCGGCCGAGGATGAACCAGTCCTGCACGCGGTCCCACCAGGAGCGTTTTTGTCCGCCGAAACGATTAATATATTCTTTCGCAGCCAAGTTGCGGCGTTCATTTTCCCACGCCACCCATTTGGGACTGTTTAAATAAAATTCCGGTGTACTTCCTGCTTCAAAAAACGCGGAACGGCGCGTCTGCGTGAAGTATTCTGCCAACGACACGGTTTTGCCTTCCCCAATTTCAACGGGTTTGCGCCACAGTTCGTTAATCAAGGTACGATCCGCACGCAAACCGGGACGTTCGATTTCCCCCACCAATGCGCGCCAGTTGCGGCGCAGACCGGCGGACATAGCGGGATCATTCGCATACGAAAATCCCTGCTCGAACGTATAATCTTCCAATGCGGTGGCCAGTTCTTTCAATTCCACGTTATGCAGTAAAATGGAGCCGTCTTCTTCAGCCAATTCTACGAAACGCCTTATATTTTCGTTAAATTTGTTTTTGTAATATCCTGCCGGCAAACGGCGCGTACTGGGGATTAACTTATCGTCATACATAAAATCCGGCAGGCGGCCCGTTTGGCGGATAGGATCCAAAATCACGCGCTCGGCCTCTTCCAGTGACATATAATAAAAATACTCCATGATATTGTTGGCCTTGGCGGCGGACATTCCGCGAATGGCTTCAATCTGGTCCCGCGGGTGAAAATAGCCGTTGCGGTAGTATTCCATCCAATCTTTAATCACTTGTTCTTCGTCCTGTAAGCCGGACGGAAAACGTTTGGTAATCGGGTTGGGACGGAGATTTTCCTCAAATGTAGGCGCCGTAGCATATGCGGGCAGATCGGTTTTTCCCAACGCCAAAGAAGGCGCGGACAAATCGATGGGCACATTTTGTAAAGACGGCGTTTGCACGGACGCAGACTGCGTCTCCGGCACAGCCGTTGTGGCCTGCGCTAACATCACACGGGAGGCGCGCAAACGGGCAGCCGTCTCCAAATACTCAGCAGTAGCCCCAGAAGAAAAATCAAACAAACTTAATCCGGGACGGCTGACAAGAGCCATCGTTTCTTGAAAAGCTTTAACGTTCACAGGCTGCACGGCTTCCGATCGGGCAGGGATATGCACAGCGTAATTTTCCTGCTGCAAAAATTGGATAAATGATTCATACGCTTCCGTACGAGGAGCAACAGTCAGCAGCGTTTCCAAGCGGGTAATATCATTTAACGCCAACAGTGCGCGCGCGGAAGCCGTAAAAGCCAAGGGTTCCAGTTCCCCTGCACTCAGCATACGATACAGTTTGATTAAAGCGGCTCCATCCTGCTGCGTACCGTACCACCCCACTCCGTAAACGTTCCCCAGGGCTTTGAGCGCTAGACGGGCTGCTTCGCTGCTGGGATCCAACGGAAAGACGGAAATTTCCGGTAGTATATCCAACCGGCCGGAACAGGCAAGCATATTGCGTCTCAATAAATCCAACGCTCGGGACGACTGTTCCAGAGAAATTTGAATATTTTTATAAGTGGAAATCGTCAAAAATTCATTATGCACCAACTGGGAGGCCTCCGGCGCAGCCAAAACGGACGGTATCATCCGCGTCGATACTTTTCCGACCGCAAGCAAACTGCGGACTTTCGATGCCGGCAGCAACGCCGAACGCTCCAGCTGCGCCTGCATGCGGGCAGTAAGCACGGTTTTTGGGGCAGATTTACCTAATCTCAAGAAATTCTTCCACTGCGCCTGAGCAGGTACACACAAACACATCCCCATTAAACAAGCAGCCAAACGTTTCATATTACATACTCCAAAAAAGTAAGAACTCTTTTTATTATGATAAATCCTGCGCGTACAAACAAGGGCCATAAGACCCACATAAAAATAGGACTTGGCCTAGCCGCCTCCAAATAACAAACGTAAAACTATTTTTTATCCGGAAGAGCGGCCAGCTTTTCCGCTAGCGGAGCAAGCGCTTCTTCGCGCACTTGCTCAATACGTCCGTCGTCCGCCGCCGCAGCCACAGACGGATTTAACGGCAGCCGCAATACGGGCGAGATATTAAAATCTTTGCCCAGTTCTTCCGCGCGGGATTTGCCGAATACAGGGAGCTCTTTGCCACAGTCCGTGCATTTTAAATAGCTCATATTTTCCACAAGCCCCAATACGGGCACCGTCATCATCTGCGCCATTTTGACGGCTTTGCCCACAATCATTTTGACCAAATCCTGCGGTGTGGAAACAATAACAATTCCGTCCACGGGCAGACTTTGGAATACCGTCAGCGTAACATCTCCCGTCCCGGGCGGCATATCAATAAACAAATAATCCACGTCTTTCCAGATGACATCCGTCCAAAATTGTTTGACCGTCCCCGTAATCAGCGAACCGCGCCAAATAACGGGGTCCGTTTCATTTTCCAACAGAAGATTTAAAGACATCACCTGCACTCCGCCCGCGCTTGTGACGGGATAAATGCCGTCTTGGTCGCCCGTGGCACGTTCGTGAATGCCGAACATTTTGGGTACGGACGGACCGGTAATGTCCGCATCCAGCACGCCGCAGGAAAATCCGCGCCGTGTCATTTCCGCCGCCAATAACCCCGTAACCAAGGATTTCCCTACCCCGCCTTTTCCGCTCACCACGCCGACAACATGTCTAATGCGGGACAAAAGATGCGGTTTATCTTTAACCATTTCGCCCTGTTTGCGGCTTGCGCAGCTCGCGCTGCAGGAAGAACAATCGTGCGAACAATTTTCACTCATATTACAAAACTCCTACTTCATCCAATTAAAATTTTTGTCCGTCAACCCGACGACAGACAACGTATTGTTGCCAATTTTGCGCACGGCGGCGTAACGGGCGTTTGCATACTTGTTGCCCGTTCCTTCCTGAAAGAAAAACTGGTGCGGCATGCGGTAGCGGCCGTGCTCGTAACGTACAGTAATGCACGCAGCCCCTTCCGCATTTAACTTAAATACGCCCACCTGCGTAATTTCCTGCCGTTCGCCCTCTTTGCGTTCACGCGTTTCTTGCACTACACACAGCTTGGCGTCCTTGCGTTCGGCCTTGTTTTCAAACGCATAGGTAAGCCACATATAATCGCCCATTAAAAGCGCGCGCGGGTCCGCGGGAATCATTTCCAAATAAAACGTATCCGATAAAGCGCGCATACGGTGCGTCATCCACGCGCAGACCGCCAACGCACCGCACAATAATAGGCACACGCAAAAGAAAATTTTACCGCGCATATTTCCTCCTTACCCCCGCATAGGCAGCCAACACGCATACGCCTGCCAACGTCAGCCAGCCGGATTTTGCAAGCAGCGTTGTATTCATATCATAATACATGCCCGCCAGCCCCGCAGCAAAGCCCGCCATTCCAACCCACTCCAACAAGCGTTCGCGCAAATAATATCCCGCCGCGCACGCCACAACCCCCGCCAACGCATACACGGACAGCCAACACGCCGAAACTACAATCAGCGCGCAAATAAGCGCATGCGTTTTAAAAGAAACGGGCAGACGCGAGGCGCAAAAAGCCGCTATTCCCGCAAACAGCACAAGCGCAAGGTTTATCCCCGCCGATTCAAACAGAAAAATCAGCCCCACGCCGCAGGCAATCACGCCCGCATACGCAAGCGGTTTTAAAGCAATACGGCGGGAAGCAAAAATCCACAACGCGCCGCCAAAGAAGAGAGCGCACAGAACCGCGCTCAAAATTTCCATTCTGGCGGAGAAACGCAACAGTCCGTTTTGCGTCCAGTCTAAAAGCGCAACAAGCGCCCACGTGCAAAAGAACAAACGGTCTATTTTGGCTTTAAAAAACGGGTAACTAAGAGCGGCCACCGCGCAAAAGATGAACGCAGTCCATTCTTTTGCGTAATCTAAAGAAAAAACAAGCCAGCCAATCAGTTCCATACGGCCAATAATTCCGATTACCAAACCCAACTGGGCGCAAAAAACATATCCCCAGTCTGCCCTGCCTTCGTTCTTGGCGGAAAGCCACCATCCTGCCGCAGTAAACACCACCCCAATAACAATACGCGGCAACGCCCGAGACCAAAACAGCCCGCCGCCCACCAACAAAACGGCACAGCTGATCAGCGCGCCGAAAAACAATATTCCCTGTACGAGTTTGGGCGGGTACGCTTCGCGCGTTTTTAAATAGGTTTGCGCCGCTTCGCGTTTTTCCTGCGGCACCAAAGCTAATATTTCCGTATTCATTTATCCCCCTTGATATATCGGATACCGCGCCAAGCGGCCACGCCGGCCCCGCAAAAGAGTACGGCACACATAAGCCCAATTCCAAAAAAACCGCCTATAACCCCCCGTTCCATCCAAACCACACATAAGAAGGCAGCCAGTGAGAACGCTCCTCCGCACAGCACCGTGGGGCTTTTCAGTTTAAGTCCCGCGCATGAGGCGAGCGCGCAAAAAACGGGCAGAACCCAATACTTGGGGTCCGCGTGGTAACGGTGCCAATTCACGGCGATTAACAGGCCGTACCCCGTTAAAAACGCCCACAGCGGCACGAACACCCACGGGCGGAAATCAGCGGGCCACCTTTTAAAATAAATGACGGTTTCCGTTACCGCCCACACGGTTAGACCAATACCCAACGCAGGCCAGTAAACTTCCTTATAACCAAGTTTTCCGCTTACATAAATGTAAAAAACATAAAACGCCGCCAACCATACCCAGCGTACGCCGCTCGCAACGGCCAATACGGTCAAAATTATGCTCCACGTGCCAAATAACTCATATACAAACGCGCCAGTCTGAAATTCCTGCCCGTACACGGCCAGGAACGTTCCGGCGAAAACGCCCGCCCCCACACAGCACGCCTGGCCGGGGCCGGATTTTACCCCCCATTTCCACGCGCCCGCGCCGCAAAGCAGAATACCCAAGAGCGGCAGGGCAAATTTGTAAAGAACGCCCAATTTGTCCCAGTTATACGCAAAAAAGCAAACCACACCCGCCAGCACAAGCGCGGCCCCGACGGACAAAAGACGCCTTAACAGCCAGCTTTGCACGGGTTCCCGTGCCGTTTGCGGCAAGGCTTTATCGTATGTTTCGCGCGTAATAAAACCGCGCAGTAAAAATTCGTCCAACAGTGATTTTTGTATCATATTTTGATTATACAAAATGTCTTACAACGTATCACAAAAGCTATAATATTACTATGTACTGGAGTTTATCTCTTTTATTGGCCGCTTGTTTGGTGTGGTACGCGCTTTCCCGCACGGGCGCGCACGTGATTTTCCGCCCGCAGAAAAAACGCTGGCCGATGAAACTGCCGTTTGAAAATATATCTTTCCCCGCGCCGGACGGCAAATTGATTACAGGGGTCTATCTGCCCGCAAAAGACGGAAATCCCACACTTTTATTTTTCCACGGACGCGGCGGAAATGTATCGCACTTTGAAAAATTCGCACTTGCTTACGCGCCGCGCGGATACGGGGTTTTGATGACGGATTACCGCGGATTTGGATTAAGCGGGGGTAATCCGTCCCAAACACATATGCTTGAGGACGGCGTTTGCGCCGCGCGGTTTCTGCTAAAAGAGAAAAAAATTCCGCCGCAGAACATCGTCATTTTCGGGCACTCGTTGGGCAATGCGGCCGCCCTGCACGTATCGGCCACCTTAGGCAAACTGCCGTGGAGGGCCGTCATTTTGCAAAGTCCGTTTTTATCTACGCCTGATATGGCCGTTTGTTTTGTAACGCATACTTACGAGCCTAAAAGTTTGTTCTACCGCGCTTATAAAATGTTTGTTACTCCCTTTTTATGGTTGAACCGTTTTGAAAATACGCGGCCCGCTGCACGCCTGACTGCGCCCGTACTGGTGTGTATGAGCAAGACGGATGCGACGATTCCGTGGAAAATGACGGCGCGCCTGAGCGACTTTATCCCGCACGCCAAACGCTTTTTAGCGGAAAACGGCGGCCACGACGAATTTATTTGGGCGGCAAACGCCGTAGATGATTTTTTACAATCAGGTAATTGATAGTTTTGCAAATATAGTAGAATATACTATCTTAATTTCAAAGAGGAAATAATATGTACGCAGGTTTTTGGAAACGAGTTGCAGCGTATTTAATTGATTGCGTATTGGTGGGTGTTGTCAATTACATACTTTTTTTCATAATGTTTGCGATAGGTAAACAGATGTCCGTATCAGAAAATAGCGTATTTTTGTTCTCAGGCGTGATTATAGCAGGATTTTACTTGTTGTATTACGTCTATGCGGAAGCTTCCCAGTGGCAAGCCACCGTCGGTAAGCGGATTGTGGGCATTAAAGTAACGGACGAATACGGCCACCGCATTTCGTTTTGGCGTTCCCTTGGACGGTATATAGCAATGGCGGTATCCTCCGTTAGTTTTCTGATCGGATATATGATGTGCGGCTGGACGGAGCGCAAACAATGTCTGCACGATAAAATCGCGGGGTGTTTGGTGGTGGACAAAAATTACATTATCGGACAACAGCCCGCCCCTGCGCCGCACAAAATACCGTGGTGGGCAATTGTGCTCTGCTGTATACCCGCAGGGATGTTTCTATTGGGCCTTTTAGCCGCCTTGTTTTTACCCGCAATGATAAAAAAAACGGAAGAAGCCCGCTCTAAAGTCCAGACGAAGATGATAGTCATAGTAATGCGGCAAGTTGCGAGTGTCCAATCAATATACAACCTAAAAACGGGCCAATATACCACGCAGTGGGATGACTTGTTAGGGGAGATAATCACCCCTCTTCCGGATGTTGCCTATGTGAACGGTTCCCAAAACTTCAACCCGAACCACAGCTACGAAAGCGGCGACAGCAAAAAATTATGGGTCCTTGTCTTAGGCCCCGAGGAAATCACCGCGTGGCGAACTCCTGAGGGAAAATACCGTATTGTAATGCCTTACAAAACCAAGATTCCTCAGTGCCTAACGGACGACACGCAAATGCGTACTTTCTGCGATGAATTCAATCGCTCAAAAGGGACAAACGCCGGCCTTAATAAACGCACGTAATGGATAAATTTGACGGGCAAACGGTATGAAAGCATCCTGTGTAAAAGTTTAGTATAATAAAGGGAGCATTCGTTAGCCCGCCACTCGGTGAATGCGTAAAATGGAGAGGTGTGTGAGTGGTTGAAACAGCAGGTCTCGAAAACCTGTAAACCGCAAGGTTTCGAGGGTTCAAATCCCTCCCTCTCCGTATTCTAGTTTTGCTCTATACGCACTGTTCCCCGTCAGGGTTATTCCCCGACGGGGATTTTTTTGCGCACCACTGATAGCATGCAAATTTTTGCAGTTTTTATACTTCTTGGCAAATTTTTTAGTTGTATGCTAAAAGCACTTTGGGGTAGTGGCGCAAGTACAAATTAAAATGTTTTATAATATAAAATTAGAGGAAGAATTATGCGTAAGTGGATAAAAGCTATTGTCAAAGTGTTGGGTGTGTTTCTTATACTAGAAATTGTTATTTCTTTGCTTCCAAATAGAGGAATTTTACGTG
>NZ_JBJEGE010000029.1:0-107674 GCF_051874775.1 Candidatus Avelusimicrobium sp. | reverse complement strand
CGTCCCAACGTTCACGTGCGGTTTGCTGCGCGAAAATTTTTCCTTTGCCATTTGTTTAGTTCTCCTGTTTTAATATCTACTGCATTGTTTAGTTTCAAAAATAAGCTGGGAGTGGGAATCGAACCCACGACCTTCTCCTTACCATGGAGATGCTCTACCTACTGAGCTACCCCAGCATATCCTACATTTCCCGCCCTAAGGCGGATCCTTCTCAAATTCACCAGCTGGGAGTGGGAATCGAACCCACGACCTTCTCCTTACCATGGAGATGCTCTACCTACTGAGCTACCCCAGCGCGTTTACGCTATATAACACACAAAAACATATTGCCAAGCGGGCGATGGGAATCGAACCCACGTATCAAGCTTGGAAGGCTAGTGTTCTACCATTGAACTACGCCCGCAAGAGGCAATACTTTATTATATCAAAAAAATGACATTACGTAAAAGTTTTTAATATAATCGGCGCAAAAAACATATTTCGGTATGCGCCATAGCGGCTGGTATTCTTTATTTTAACAAAAAAAGACCGTCAGCAAAATAGCCTTATCCTTTGCGAAAATAACCAATAATCCAATACCCCAAAAAGATGCCTAAAATCCCCAGCACGCCGTTAATATGGTTGGGGGCCGGAATCGGAAATTTGAGAGCAGCAAACAGCAATCCTACACCAATTCCAGTAATTAAACTGTATAACGCACTAAGCATAGTAACACCTCCCGGAATCTGCTAGGTTCATTATAACAAAACTTCCGCACGACATACAAAAAAACCGCAGCGCATAAACGCCGCGGCTCAAAGCTCAAAAAAGAGGGAGGCCGATCCCCTACAAGAGGTGTACCCTAAAACGGGCGGTGTTGGCACTCCCATACCGAAAGTATAAGAACAATGTAAAAAAAATCAAGGCCCAAAACGTGACTTTCTAAAATTATGTTTTTTTGCTATAATAATTAAGTAATAATAATTTGACGTATACGGTGCGGTGGCCAAGTGGTAAGGCGTCAGTCTGCAAAACTGATATTCGTGGGTTCGATTCCCGCCCGCACCTTTTCTTTTTTATATTTGAATACCACACGCAAGGGGCGGTTTTTTTACACCCAACCTCCGAAAACCCGTTGACAACGCCGTTCCTCAGCAGCCGTTTTCCAACACCTGAACAGTTTACCCTCTTTGATATAGCATAAGCAAAAGACGGAAAAATCCTGTACCAATTAATAGTTTCCAAGCGGGCCGAACAGTACTGTGTCGTTTTATGATACATATCAACTGCCACGGGTACCGTCCGTGGCTTTTACGCTTCGCGAGTTTTAAACAGCCTTGCTGTTTCCCCGCGCCAACTACAAAGAAAAATCTACAATTTTAGCGCGGCTTTTCTTCACCGCCATAAGCTACTGCCTATGCTTTCCCCCAGTATTACAAAAACCCCGCCTCGTTAGAAGCGGGGTCTTCGCAAAAAATTAAGTACACTACACAATGATCAGCCCAACAGCTACAATGGCTAACAGTACGCCGGCTAATAATTCCACTTTCTTGCTGGCAACCGTTTTTGATTTTTTATTTCCCAAACGAAATCCGAGCAGCGTCAGCCCAAATGTAAGAAGCAACAAAAATACTACTTGCGGGAAAAAAGACGTGTTCATCGTTTCTACAGCATATCCAACCAAAAACGAATTAAGCCCCATCAGCGCGGACACTTTTATCAGTTTACGCGTATCATCCGTTTCCAGATTGGTAAAACTGGGAGATTTTTCAATAGACTCCAACATAAATTTAATTCCCAACAACAACAGAAACGCAAATGCCACCCAGTTGTGGACAAAAGATACCCACTCCCGAAAGAAAATAATACTGAGTAAATATCCTACCCCAAAAAACAACGCGTTAAAACCGGAAAAAAACAACGCCATTTTAATAGAAAAAATGTTTTTGTTTTCAGCATCCAGTTTCATCGCGGTCATGTTGGCACAAACCATATTATCCACACAAATACATACAAAAACAAGAACAACAGCAAACATTTCCATAAAAAACACCTCTAGTTTAGATATCAGAATTCTATCAAATGCCCAGCCCTTCTAGCAACAATTTAACGCCAATACTCACAAGCGCTAACCCGCCCAAGCCTTCCATTAATTTACCAAATTTATGTCCCAGCCACGCGCCCAAATAAAATCCTGCCCAGCTGGTAACAAATACGCACAATGAAAGCATACACACTGTCGGCCAAAAGACCGACGAGGCAAATGCCATTCCCATCCCTACCAAAAGAGCATCCAAACTGGTAGCCACCGAAAGCGCCAACAGCGTTTTAAGCGAATGGAACGAACAGGCACTCTCTTCATCTGAAGATGAGAACGCTTCTTTTATCATTCGGACACCGATAAATACTAAAATCAAAAAAGCAATCCAATGGTCCACCGCCCCGATATACCGCGCCGCTTCGGCACCGCAAAACCAGCCGGCCGAAAACATAATAAAATGCGCCAGCGTAAAGCAAATGCTGACTTTGAAAATATAAGAAAAGGGAACTTTTTCCCGATGGCAGCAGCCGGACGCCACCGTAACGGCGAAATTGTCCATAGATAACCCAAGCGCCACCAACAAAGAAGATAGTATATTCATACCAATTATGATACCATTTTATATATAACTTTAAGGCGGAAGATATGGAATCTTTAAAAGAACTGTATAAAATAGGAATGGGCCCTTCCAGCAGCCACACAATGGGCCCCCGCAAAGCGGCGGATGCGTTTAACCGCACTTACCCACAGGCCGAGTCTTTCAAAACAGTATTGTACGGATCTTTAGCGGCAACGGGAAAAGGACATCTGACTGACTTCGCCGTAAAAGAAGCGTTTTACCCCAAACCGGTGAACATCCAATGGGACAATACCACCTTTATGCCCAAACATCCTAACGCCTTAAAATTTCAGGCACTTGACAAGGCAGGACATATCATCGGCGAGCAAGTGGCCTACAGTGTTGGAGGAGGGGACGTCCGCACGGATGATACCATCGGCAAAAAAATTAACAACGTTTATCCGCACACCTCTATGGCCGCTATTTTAGAATACACTTCCCAACAACGAATGTTGCTGTGGGAATACGTAGAAGAATGCGAAGGCCCCGAAATATGGGATTATCTGACCACCGTTTGGAATACGATGAAGCACACGATCAACCGCGGGCTGGAAAAGCGCGGAGTGCTGCCCGGATCGCTGAATTTAGAACGCAAAGCACGGCGCTACTTATATAAAGCGGAAAATTCGCCCCGCTATTTGCGCCGAATGAATAATCTGTTCGCTTACGCGCTGGCCTGCGCCGAAGAAAACGCCAGCGGCGGCATTGTGGTTACCGCTCCCACCTGCGGATCTTGCGGAGTAGTACCATCTATCTGCCGGTTAATACAGGAAATTTGCGAATTTGAAGACAATACGATTATCCGTGCTTTAGGCACCGCCAGCTTGTTTGGCAATTTGGCAAAAGCGAATGCGTCAATCTCCGGTGCGGAAGTAGGATGTCAGGGAGAAATAGGCGTAGCCTGTGCGATGGCCGCAGCCGCCACTTGCCAGCTGGAAGGAGGCGACAACCGCCGCATCGCCTACGCGGCTGAAATGGGACTTGAACACCATCTCGGACTGACGTGCGATCCAGTAGATGGACTGGTGCAAATTCCTTGTATAGAACGCAACGCACTGGCGGCGTCGCGTGCACTCGACTGTGCAACATACGCCTTAATGTCCGACGGGGACAACCGTGTCTCTTACGACGATGTTCTCGCCACCATGATGCAAACCGGACTAGATATGAACAACGATTACCGCGAAACTTCCCGCGGCGGTTTGGCAAAATTTTTTAAAGAGAAAGTTTTACGTTTAAAAAATGATAAAAAATAAATCCGGCATTGATCTGTGGAGCGTTTAATGAAAAGTTGTTGGATTTACTCGTGTTTAGGGCTGCTATTTGCGGGAGCAGCGGTATTGGTTTATATTGCCACGGAATCTTCTACCCCGCAAGAGAAAGAACAAAACCGCCTCATCCAATGTGCCGGATTGCATTTATCCGATAGAGAAAGAAATATTTTTTATAATGCAATTCTTTCCTTAAAAGAACGGCGAGATTGGCTAATCCTAGTGGACCCGCAGCATCGCTTGCCCGCCGATTATAAGCCGAACGATTTAACCGTGCAGTTTCATCCCCACTGGCCTAAAAAAGCACAACTGCGCCAAGAAGCGTTTGAACAGATGAATCTAATGGCAGAAGCGGCAAAAAAAGACGGAATTACGTTGATTCCCATATCTACTTACCGCACGTGGAAATACCAAAAAATGCTCAAAGACCGCAAGCCGGATAATCCATACGTGGCGCGCGCTGGAGAATCCCAACATCATCTGGGAACGGCCGTGGATTTTAATACGGTAAACCCATCTGACGAGAATATTCCGCCGCTTGCTTGGCTGCGCAAGCACGCAGGCGAATATGGCTTTAGCCTCTCTTTCCCCAAAGGAAAAGATGCCGAAAAGGAAAGTGGCTATCCTTACGAAGCGTGGCACTATCGGTATATTACACGTAAAGCCGTGCAACTGCAAGATGATTTTTTTGATGGAGACCAACATAAAACCTTGACCTTTTTGTACAACTGCGTATTTAATACACCATCTGAAACAGAATCCAAGCGGATTTTGCCCAATTAAAAACAAAGACGATGTTTGCCAAGGGAAGGCGGAATTTGCTAGAATATAGTATCAATTTATGGTGGATGTAGCTCAGCTGGTTAGAGCGCCGGTCTGTGGAACCGGAGGTCGGGGGTTCAAATCTCCTCATCCACCCCATATTATATCCCGCTGAACTTTTGGCGGGATTTTTTAATTATATTTTGGCCTATTTATCCCCGTTTTCCGTCGGGGATTTTTTGTTTATCAGCTATTAGTACTGAAAAGATAGATTATTGCCCCAGCCCTAAAAGATAGGAAAAAGGGCTATTTTAGGCTTTTTGTATCTTTTTGCCTCTAAATTTAACTTTCAAAATTTAATTTTTGCTGACACCTTATTCAAACATATATTAAAATATGCTGAAATGTATTGTATAAAGGATAAACCAATGGACTTATCTAAATTAACAAATTCAGAAATTACCTCATTATATGGCGCAATAATTCAAGAACTTAAAAATCGCAATATTATACGTACCAAAAATATATGTGGGGACTTAGGGGAATTTTTAGTAATTAATTATTACAATACCCATGCCAATCTTCCCAAGCTACAAGAAGCTCCTATAGGGACAAAAAACATTGACGCCATAAGCAGAGAAGGAGAACGATATTCTATTAAAGCCACTACTACAAACACAACAGGCGTATTTTATGGGATAGAGGATAAAACTCAAAAAAAATTTGAGTATGTTATTATCTGCCAACTGGATGAATCTTATTCGCTAAAAGCAATATATGAATTATCATGGGAAAAATTTTTTCAGTTAAAACATTGGCATAGTCGGATGAAAGCCTGGAATATTGTTATTTCCAAAAAGGTAATTGATAACTCCACCGTAATTTATTCTTCTACAATCTAATCATATCTTATCAATCTGCATCAACTGACTCCCCCTCGCGCTACTTAGCCCAAGGGCTTGCGCGCATTCTTTCTGGCTTAAGTTATTTACACGCATATATTCACGTATTTGCAGGGCAAGGGCTTTGTAGTAGGTAGCCTGATCAGCTTTTAAGTGTTGGATTTCTTTGTAGGCTTGGCGTTCTTTTTTCGGTATTCCACCCGGGTGCGGTTTCACAGCGGTGCGGAAACCAAATTGCACCCCGTTTTTCAAACTTACTTCAATATAGCTTTCTTTGTATTCGTAGGTAATCCCAGATACAATTTTCATTAATTCTTCGGTTTGTTTATCTATATCTAATTGATGAAAATCGTTTTTATTTAATAACCCACGTTCCATTAAACGCCTAAATACAGCTTCGTTAAATTCCACCTGCCGAACTGTTTTCGTAGGGCAGGCAGAATACCCATCTCTCACACATTTATGGCATACATAGTAAAAATGCTTCCGGCCGTTCTTTTTTGCATAGGTAGGGACCATTTTACTGCCACATTCTTTGCAATATAACAATCCATTAAGTACGCCCTCTATCCGTTTGCGCACATAGCCGCGAGCAGTATATTTTTCCGCCAATAACTTCTGCACGGCATTAAATGTTTTTTCAGTTACTAATCCGTCATGTTCCCCTTCATATATTTTCCCTTTATAGAGCACCTTACCAATATAAACAGGGTTATGCACTATACGATATAGATAGGAGCGAGATATGGGCCTAGCAGAGCGAATAACCCCGTTTTTATATTTCTTTTCCGGTAAGCCTATTCCTTTAATCTGAAGAATGTTCATCACAGAGGCCAAGTTTTCTTCACGCAACAAACATTCAAAAATAAACCGAACTTGCTCAGCCTGTATATCGTCCGGCACTAATACATGCCGCTCTTTGTCTAACTTATAACCAAATGGGATGGTTCCGCCAATAAATTTTCCTTTCATACGGGAGGCCGCCATTTTATCCCGCGTGCGTTCGCTAATAATTTCACGTTCAAACTGAGCAAAGGATAAAAGGATATTTAATGTTAAACGTCCCATAGATGTCTTGGTATTGAAGTTCTGCGTAACAGATACAAAGGATACCTCATATTTATCAAAAAACTCTAAGAGTTGGGAAAAATCTAACAAAGAACGCGATAAACGATCTACCTTATACACAACTACACAATGTATCTTGCCTGCCCGAATATCATCTAATAAATGTTGCAAGCGGCGTCAATTTACACAAAAGGCGAAGGAGGACACTGGAATGACGAAGATATGATTATGGTTATGCTGGAAGTTGCGCGGACTTCTTTGAAAATGTTAGGGAGTGATATTTTTGAGCAACTTAGCAGGCGATAATCTGATATCTGCCATTATCTTTTAGTAATAGCTTGTAGATTTAAGCAACAAACGGGCATAAGAAAACGGCAGAAATCCTTTATTTTCAAGGATTTCTGCCGTTCTGAACATACTCCTTCTAAAAATATACATTTCTTTTTCCTAAGGGATAGTGTTATCGGTAATATGTAACAGTTGAAAAAAATCAAAGCAGTCAGTACTCTTTAATAAATATTTGAGATTTTGTATTAAATTAGGAAGATTTAACTTGTTCCATAATATTAAAGATATAGATAGCTAATTCAAAAGCTGCAACAATTTTCTGTATGCTTAAAATCGTATTCATTTGATTATTGTATCAAAAAGTTATAAAAAGCAGTGACAACAGTACCCCATACGCAATACTTAGACCCTTCAGCCATTAGGCTGAAGATTTTTTGTCGCTTTAATTGATGAAGGTTGACAGATAGGACTATTTATCATATACTACGGATACGTAAATTATGGCCTAAATTACAATAAGGGAGTAAAGCTATATGAAAAAAATTACTATAATGGCTCTTGCCTTGTTTTTGTGTGGGTCGGTATTCGCGATTACATTTCCCGAACACGAGGGTTCTGTCAAAGTGCACAAAAAATTAACTGCTAAGGTTTTTGAAATGTTGCGTAATGGGAAATATGCTCAAGCTAAAAAATTTTTAGAATCTCTCCCACAATGCCCGGAAGGGACCATTAAAAAAAGTCAAATTCCGGCCTATTGTGCTTCCGGCAAACTGGATTACAAGAACTTTACATCGTGGTTTGATTATGTTGTAGATGTGGAATCTGACACCGAACCAGGTGTTGTGCTCAGGGACTATAACTTAAATACAGTCGCGCCGAATGTTATTTTATATGATGCAATAAGGACACATTATCGTTATCTTGCAGGTAATAATCCGGACGCGCCAGGAGCATTTAATAAGAAAAAGTCCATACAACTCTACAATACTTATAAAGATAATGCTTGGCTAGAGCCACTTGTTAAGAGCTTTGTGTTATTTTTTTGGCCAAGAGCCGGCGAGCAGTATACAACCGACGAAAGTAGATTGGGCGCCGATTTGTATGATCGGGTTGCACTTGCGCAAGCATTAAACTTTAAGATCGATGATGCGCTGGACAATTATACTCTTTTTTGTTATTCTGTATCCGAAACAGAACAAATGCTAAACGCTGTTTCTCGGCGTGCTCAAGAAGCAAACGATAATAAGCCAGTAGTTGCCATTAGACGTAAAATATTTGAAGATATTTTAGACCCCACAAAATATGTTTTGGATCGGGATGGTAGTTGCACATCCTTCGCTTTAAAAACATTTACGTCGGCTTTGGGGGCCGAACAAGAAAAACAAGCTACGCATGCATGGAAAGTTTTGGCGGTGAAGCCGTTTACGCAGACTATGAAGAAAAATGCGCCGAAACTATATCAATTTTGCTTGGCTAACAAAGATGGCTATGGTAGGGGCCGCCGCTCCAGAAAGACCATGAAAAAAATCTGGTGTGATAACTTTGCCAAAAATGCGCTAAAATACGGTTTGCTGGAGCTGAAAGTTAGTACTACCGCCGTCCGTAGTATGGTGCGTGGGAATATCCGTTCAAATTCCAACGGGACTAGTCGGCCCAATAAATAGTTTGATATTATAAAAACCAGCCTCTTAACGACGCTGGTTTTTTTATAACTACTGCTCACAAAACCACTGATTACAAATTTGATTGCAGTCTAAACCTAAAGTGGTTGGTGCAACCTCATAATCACGGGCTAAGTTATCCAAATATACACAGAGAACTTCTGCATTCTGTATTATGTAGGTTATCAGTTGGGAATTTGCTTTTCTCCAATGATTTTTCTGTTACACCCGACTGTAAAACAAAGGACAGACAAACGCACTTTTTCATAAATTTTCTTCTAATACGGCGTACGTTTTTGGACGTTTTCTGCTAATTTAGCGGGCAATTTGCGAATGTGTTTATATCATACGCGAGTTTAATTTCGTTATGTAAGTTGCACTCCTTTACCCTAATGAAAATGCGTTTATGGCGGCGGGCAGCCATATCTTTCTCGCGCCGAATAAGTCCGCCGTGAACCAGTTTATCCAAAATGCGCGTTATGTTCCCTTGGGAAACCAGCATCCGCTGACTGATAGACAGCTGATTAATACCGTCGTCCTCTTCGGCCAACACCGCCAGCACATTATATTGCGCCGCCGTAATGCCGCGGGAAAGCAAGAAAGCATCCGTTCTTTTTTCTGTCTTGGCATACAAGAGAAGGTAAACTCTCGCATCAAAAGCTCGGCGGACGTTTTAGATTTACTAAAGCATTTTTTTGGAAAACTAACTGTTTAATAGCTGTTATATTCAAAGGATGAGTATTTGATAAACGTTTTTCTTAGTGCTCTTGCGCACAGCACGGCAAAAATATACGCTGATTAATCGTTAAATCCATTATCAATTTCTCTTAAATAGAGTAATGCTCTATCAACGAAATAAACTGATGTTAAAAAGTCTGTTTACTGCAACAAAAATGCCCAATAGTATCTCCGATTTTAAATTGCACTAATCATCCTTTGATATAAGCTAAATCTTATACTTAAAATTCGCAATCCACAATGACAGTTCCTCCAGCAATAAGTAATCCTTGCCGAACGCGTCTGTTTTATCATCTTGCCAATAAACGGCAACAATACAAAAACCTCCTCTTTTCTCTTTTTGCTAAAAATTCCTGCTACCTTCTACATTCCCTATAGATAAATTGTCTTGGCCGGTTGTTATTATTTTTGGGAGAAATTTTTCCTGTTCAGTTTTTAGGAAAAAAGGATTTCTCAAATTTGTTATCGCAGATCTGTTTGTCTTCCTTGTCTTTCAACTTGTTTTTTGCTACTATAGGCTGTATCTTTCCGTTTTGGAAAGGACTTTCACAAAGGGAGATGACAAGATGAAAAAAATCGCAGTATTAGGTATTTTGTTGGGTGTATTATTCGGTTTTGCCGCTTCTGCCAAAGCGGAAGGGATTGAAGCCGGTACGCAGTTGGTCAGCGGTTATTTAGGCGGATCCGCTCCGTTGCAAGACGCAGGCTTTGATGATCTGTATTATCGCGATAGCGGAGGCTATACTTTTCACCTGAACGACTTGGACTGGGGCGATGCCGGTGTAACGTTTGGGGCTTCTTATCTGTATTTTCTAAATGATTATTTGGGTTTAGGGGGTGAACTCAGCGGAACCGTATTCGGCGAAGCTGAATACGATACCTATTCTCCTTTTGGTCATTCTACTTTTAAGTCTTCTATGAGTACTTTTAATGCGATGGCTGTAGGACGCGTAAACGTCAATCCCCAAAGCCGCGTTCGCGTCTATTTCCCGTTTGGTTTAGGTTTAACTTCCGCAAAAGGCGAAATTAAGCTGGACTCTCCTATGGGAAACGATTCTACCGACGGCACGACGACTTCTTTCGGCTATTTTATCGGTGCGGGTATTGAAGCCGATTTGGGCCAGAGCAACTGGATCCTTGGAGGCGAAATCCGCTATCAAGGATTCCAATTTGATACCGCTAAATACGATATTGACGGTATTTCCGGAAAAGAAAACTACAGCTATCTGTCATTTATAGCAAAAGTCGGTTACAAATTCTAAGTTGTTTGGTTTAAAAAACCCCGCTTCTTCTGAAGCGGGGTTTTTTACCGTAAAACTTATTTTTTCTTTTGGTCTTTCAAAGCCAAGTATCCCATTAGACGGTAAATTAACTTAGACGTGTTAAATTCCGTAATCGGGTCGGCTTTGCGCTGGCAGGCTTCCACCACGTCCACGGCCACGATGTTTTTATGTTTGATTACTTCGCGGAACAAGTCCAGCGCTTCATACCACATAAATCCGCCGGGCTGCGGCGTCCCCGTGGCGGGGATGACGGACGGGTCAAAACCGTCCACGTCAATCGTAATGTAGACGGTATCGGTCAGTTTTTTTAGCACTTGCGGAATAAGTTTTGCGATATCACGGTTTTCGTGCATCAAAAACGTGGTTACTTTCCCCGCATTGCAGTACTGTTTCTCTTCGCTCGCTACGCTGCGGATTCCTACCTGTACCACGGGCACTTGGCGGGAGGCCGGATACAGTGCGCAGGCGTGGCTTTTGGGCGTGCCTTCAAACGTCTCGCGCAAATCAGCGTGGGCGTCAAAATGCAGAATGCTCAAATTTTTATATTTTTCGATATATGGCTGGGCCAATGCTTGGGTAACCGTATGTTCGCCACCAATGTAGAATGGAACAGCTTTGTATTGCATCAAGTTGCGCACGGTTTTATCGATGTTTTTAAACACCGTATTTGTTGACCCTTTGCAGTTGACGGCCGGCTGTGTATTAATGCCAAGTTCCCACGTTTCGGTTTTGGTTTCTTCGTCCCAGAGCTCGATTTGGGTGGAGGCTTCAATAATAGCAGCGGGGCCTTTGGCGGTACCGTGTCCGTAGCATACCGTTTTTTCAAACGGGACGGGCACTACCACGAATTTACAAAGGGGCAGAGAGCTGTATTTGCTCTCTAGCCCCATAAACTTATCAGTTTGTACGTTGTCGCTCACAATGTTACCGTGATAATTTATTTCACGAATACGGCGGCGGCCACAACAGTAGTCCACATCCCTTCCACGCAGATAGCGGATTGAGTGATGTTGGTTGTGCGGACGATTTTCCCGCTCATTTTCCAGATTTCTTCTTTCTGATCCCAAGTGGTGTTGTTATCAAATTCAATACCCAAGGTGGTAGAAAGCATAAGTGCGGCCAAGTCTTCGGCGTAATCACCGGCTTGTTTGTCGGTTTCGCCAAAACTATGGTGCTCGGAGATGTACCCGTGCGTTTTCTTGTTTTCTTTCGGAATAGCCAGCCCTACGGAAGCCGAAATCAAGCGGCGGTATTCGTTGCTCGTGTTTCTGCTGATGACGCAGTGCAGAATCTGGCCCGGATGCAATTCTTTTAACCCTTTAGAAACGGGGACGGTTTTGCAGCCGGGAGGGAAAATGCTGGACACAGGCACCAAGTTAAAGCTGGCGATTTTGGCGTCTCTTAGCGCCTCTTCAAAACTCGCGAGTTTTTCTTTGTGTCGGCCGATTCCTT
Organism: Candidatus Avelusimicrobium sp.; assembly: GCF_051874775.1. Lineage (GTDB taxonomy): Bacteria > Elusimicrobiota > Elusimicrobia > Elusimicrobiales > Elusimicrobiaceae > Avelusimicrobium. The sequence continues at coordinate 95,610 of NZ_JBJEGE010000029.1, read as the reverse complement.
TGGTAAGGAAGATTTCTTTAGGTACAAAAGCTTCGTACATTTTTATTTTTCCACTAATTCCTTGATGTGAATTAATATAATATAAATTATAACAAATAACAAAGCAATCCTTTATAGTTTGTTACAATTTACGCGTCCGGCTGCATAAGTTCCGCTTATGCGGACAACCGGTACAATAAAGTGTATTATATTAATATGAAAAAAACAAAGATAATTTTACTTACGGCGTTATTATCCGCCGCAACAGGGGGATACGGTATGCAGGATATGTTTCAAAACGGCGTTTTACATTTTGATTATAAAGCGGAAGAACTGGTTCCGGCCGAAGCCGCTGCACGCGCCCAACTTGAAAAGGATTTGGCGGCCCTCGTCGCCCTTCCCGCCGAGAAACGCACGTTTGACAATACCATTATGGCGTACGAACGCGCTTTTGACGATTACGGTAATGCGCTTGGTATGAGCGGATTTTTATCTTACGTTTCCACCGATAAAAACTTCCGCGATGCAGTACACGATTTGGAAATGAAAACCAGCCAATATATGGTGGACGTGGCCACCCGCCGCGACGTATACAAAGCTATTCGCGAATATACTGACACCCACCCAAAACTAGATCCCGTACAGACCAAACTCGTAAAAGAGATGCTGATCGGTTTTAAAAACAGCGGTATGGAACTTAGCGACGAAGATTTGGAAAAATTTAAAGCCCTTAATAAAGAAAAAGCCGAATATATCATTAAGTTTGATAAAAATATACAAGAGTATAAAGATCCCTTGGCTGTTACGCGCGATCAGTTGCGCGGCTTGGGGGAAGATTATATCGGCAAGCTGGAAAAAACGGCCGACGGCAAATACCTTGTTACCTTGGATTATCCGGATTACGTGCCCTTTATGTTAAACGCCGAAGATGAATCTGCCCGCCGCGAACTGGAATACAAATACAACCGCCGCGGCGGAGAAGAGAATGTACAACTCTTGGAGAAGACGCTTGGTTTGCGCCGCCAAATTGCGCAGCTTTTGGGATATCAATCACACGCTGATTTGCGTTTAGAAAACCGTATGGCCAAGAACCCCAAAACCGTAATGGCGTTCTTGAAAGATTTGCAAAAGAAACTAAAACCGATGGGTAAAAAAGAAGATAAAGCGATGATTGCTTATAAAAATGAAAAATCGGGTAAAAAATCCCGTACTTTATACCCGTGGGAAAGTGGTTATTGGAGCAACAAATACCGCAAAGAAAATTTGTCTTTGGATAGTGAAAAAATCAAAGAGTACTTTCCTTCCCAAGTAGTTATTGACGGTATGCTTGATTTATTCGGAGGCGTGTTCGGTATTACGTTTGAACCGGCCGATATTCCTGTGTGGCATCCGGATGTAAAAGCGTTTAAAATTAAAGACAAGGTCTCCGGCGAACTCGTTTCCTACTTTTATATGGACCTCTACCCGCGCGAAGGCAAGTACAAACACGCTGCCTGTTTCGGCCTTGTGGAAGGCGAAGAAAAAAAGGACGGCAGCTGGCAAATCCCGTTCGTGGCGATTGTGGCTAATATGAACAAGCCTTCGGCTGATACGCCGTCGCTCTTGAAACACGGCGAAGTGGAAACGCTGTTCCACGAATTCGGCCACGTGCTGCACAACGCGCTGACGAAATCGAAATACGGTGCGTTTTCGGGCACCAGCGTCAGCGGGGATTTTGTGGAAGTCCCCAGCCAGATGCTCGAACGCTGGGCGTGGGACCCGCAGGTTCTTAAAAAAATCAGCAAACATTATAAAACGGGCGAACCGCTGCCGGATGATTTAATTAACCGTATGATTGCGGCTAAAAATTTTGGTGCGGGAGGGGCATACCTGCGGCAGAACTTTTTTGCCCAGTATGATATGACGCTCCACACCGCTGCCAAAACGCCCGATTCCACCAAACTGTATTTTGATTTAACTAAAAAAGTGCGCGGACTCCCGCTTACCAAACACACTATTCCGCAAGCTTCATTCGGCCATATTATGGGCGGTTATGATGCGGGGTATTACGGGTATTTGTGGTCGGAAGTGATTGCGGAAGATTTCTTCGGAGAATTTAAAAAGAACGGTATTTTCAATCCCGAAACGGGGCTTAAATTCCGCCGCGAAGTGCTGGAAAAAGGCGGTACTGTAGAAGAAGAAGATATGGTCAAAAATTTTCTGGGCCGACCCGCCGCGAACGGTCCGTTTTTACAGTCTATTGGTCTTACCAAGGAGAACTAATCAATGAGCGTTGTTATCGGGATTGACGTAGGCGGTTCCACCACAAAAATTGTGGGATATTCAAGCGAAGGGAAACTGGTTTCAATGTTAAAAGTGGAAGCGGCCGACCCGCTGACTTCGGCATACGGTGCGCTGGGAAAATTTATCAACGAAAATAGTCTGTCCTTAAAAGATGTCAAAAGAATTATTTTAACGGGAGTCGGATCTTCGCTGTTTAAAAAAAATGTGTACGGTATACCCACGTCTGCGGTGGACGAATTTCAAGCCATCGGGCTGGGGGGGCTTTCTCTGGCGGGAAAAACGGAAGGGTTAATCGTCAGTATGGGTACGGGTACGGCGTTTGTACGCGCCGGCGCGGGAGGAATCCGCCACATTGGCGGATCCGGCGTAGGCGGCGGAACGGTACTTGGTTTGTGCGGCAAATTAAGTGGTGCAACGGCTTTTAAAACGGTGACGGAACTGTCTGAAAAAGGTTCCTTAAAACGCGTAGATTTAAATATCGGGGATATCAGCAAAAGTGTTATCGCCACGCTGCCGCCCGACACTACCGCTTCTAATTTCGGAAAAATGGAGGACGGCGCAACGGCAGAAGATTTAACGCTCGGGGTCCTCAATATGACGTTTCAAACTATCGGTATGATGGCCGTATTCGCCTGCCGCAACGATGAGGTAAAAGACGTCATTTTAACGGGGACGCTGACACAGGTGCCGTTTGCTAAAAAAGTGTTTCAGGCTTTACATAAAATGCACGGTGTAAACTTTATTATTCCCAAAAATGCGATTTACGCCACGGCCACAGGCGCGGCTCTTTCTTACTTGCATCAGAACGGGAAAAAATATGTCGGCTGATAAAAACTCTTATAAAAAATCAAGTTTCGGTCCGGCGTTTTTCTTTTTAAACAGACGCCGGCGCGAAGCGCTTTCAAATTATTACGAATTTTGTCGTCGTATGGATGATATCGCCGATGAGCCGAATATGCCGGAACCGGCCAAAGAACTTGATTTTTGGCAGGAGGAAATTTCCCGCGTATATGCGCACGCCCCGCAAACGGATTTAGGCAAACGGCTGCTTGCGGATATAAAGGAATTCGATATTCCGCAAGATCGTTTTACGCTGCTTATTGAAGGAATGCGCGATGATTTGCGCGGACGCACATACGGCACTTTTAACGAATTGGACGGATATATTTACCGCGTAGCGGTAATTGTCGGGCTGGCGACACTTGATATTTTGGGCGTAAAAGGGGCGGAAGCGGACGCGCTTTCCCACGAATTGGGGGGGGCCGTTCAGCTGACTAATATCATCCGTGATGTACCGGATGATGCTTCCTTGGGCCGTGTATATCTGCCGGAAGAACTTTTGGCACGCCACGGGCTTACCCGTCAGGATGTTTTGGCGGGCCGGGGTTTGGAGCAGTTGTCTTGCGTTTTAGCGGAAGCGGACGCAAAAGCGCAACGTTTATATGCGCGGGCATTTGAACGGATGAAGTCTTTTCCCCGTCTAAAAATGCTGCCCTGCCGCACAATGGGGTATGTATATTTTGCAAATCTTGCTAAAATAAGAAAAACGGGGTTCCGTTTTATGTGTCCCGTTAAATTGACCAAGACCGAAAAATTACAAGGAGTTTGTTATGCGGTGTTTAAAACCGTTTTCCGTTAGCTTATTGTGCGCTCTTTTGCCTGCAGCCTTGTCCGCCGCGACGGAGACGATGACATCGTGTTTGGAACAGGGTAAAAAAGCCTATGCGGATAAACAGCTTTCGCAAGCAAAAGATATTTTTATGCGTTGTGTCAAAATCAATCCTTCAGACGAACAGGCACAGCTGTCTTTGGCGGGCATTCTGTTAACGCTGGATGATTTGGACGGCGCAGAAAAATCGTTTCAAGCTGCACTGAAAAGGATGAACCGTGCGTCGCCGTATATAGCGTATACGTATTCTATGTTGGGCGACATTGCGCTCAAACGCCGCCAAAATAAAGAGGCTCTTGTGTTATACAGCAAATCACTTCTGGTTAATCCGGCTAATGTTAATTCGCTGGTGGGAAAAGGCGTGATTCTAGAATATCAGGGCGACAAATTGAGCGCGGCGGAATTTTACCGCTCTGCGCTGGCAGTGGAACCGCTTAATTTAGTGGCGCGTAAACGGCTGGTTAATTTGGAACCCGAATATATGACGGATGCGGAAATTTTGGCTGCGCTTAAACAGCGTTACGCGGTCAAGCCGGAAGTAAAAGAACTTTCCGATGAACACCGCGCGCTTTTCACCGCTATTCACCGTGCGGAACAGCGGCGCGGAATCGACTATTTAAAAAATAAATATCCTAAAGTACCGGCAGAATTTATCGTTACTATCAATCGGGATACGGATTTTGAACGCGAGATGCTGACTCTTGCCGGCTATACCGCATTAGAAAAACATATCGGGCAGGACGCAATAGCCGTTTTCCAGCGGGTGGGCGTGCCTATTCAGGATGTATTTGCGCTGCGCAACAAGCAGGGCGAAAAAGTTTTTAAAGAGGACAGTACCCTGACCGAGGAGGGCTTTACCGTTTATACCGATGCACTCCAAAACCGTAAGACGTTTCTGCTGCCAAAAGAACCTTTGCCGCCAACACCGGAATTTTTATCCAAACTTGCTGCGCGTGAAAAGGAACTCAAAGAGGCGGGGTATGTGGAAATTACGCATTCGGAACTGAAAATGATTGAAAATCAAACGCTCTGTTCCGAAGAAACCCTGCGTACCAAACTGGGCGTTTATGTACTTCCTGTAAATAAAAATCAACGGCGTTATTTCGTTTTTGCACGTAAGCCTAAAGAACCAATCAAAGGTGTGCCGTATTATTATTTGATGAAAGCACATTCCAAACGAAACCCGAAAATTAAAGTACCTTCCAACTCGCTGATTGAAAGCTATGCGTTGTATGGATATACAGTTTGTTTGTCAGACGGGAATCTTTTGGAATAATACTAACGGAAATTTTTGCAAAAAAAGGAACGGTTTAAAAACTGTTCCTTTTTTTGCGGGATTTTTATTATTTGTGTTGCAGAATAACCGGAAATTATTTTCTATAATTTAACTATGAAAAAAATGATAATGAGTTTGGCAGCGGTTACGCTGCCGTGTGCCGTTTTTGCCGGCGCGTATGGGGAGATGTTTAAAAACGGCAATCTCCGTTTTGATTATACCCCGCAGGAAATTTCCGCTTTGGAAGAACAAGCGTCTACAGAGCTTTCTCAAAATTTAAATTTTTTGGTGAGTATTCCCGCCGAAGATCGGGATTTTGACAATACCGTCCGCGCATTGGAAAATGCATATACGGCGTATTGGTTCGTGCCGAAAAATTTGTCACTTTTGGCGTATTTTCATAAAGATAGTGCCGTACGCGAAGCGGCAGCCGCGCTGGAACCGAAAGGCAGCCAAGTCAAGGCGAGTGTTTTCTCCCGCAAAGATGTATACCGTGCATTGAAAGAATTTGCAGACACTAAACCGTCTCTTTCGCACGAAGACGCGCGGCTGCTCATCAAATGGCTGGAACGGTATGAACGCGCCGGAATGGCGCTGTCCGGCCAAGATGCGGCCGAGTATGCTAAACTAAACGAAGAACGTCTGGCTAAAATCACAAAATATAACGTCAATTTGAACAATTATAAAGACGAATTGGCCGTCACGCGCGGTGAACTGGAAGGAATGAGCGACACTTTTATCAACCGCCTTGCACGTACGGAGGACGGCAAGTATATCGTTACGTTAAAATATCCGGACTATAATCCGTTTATGGCTTCTGCCAAGAGCGAAAAAGCGCGCAAAGCGCTGCAAGAAAAATTTGCGCGCCGCGGCGGAAAAGAAAACGTAAAATTACTTGAAGATACGCTTGAGCTGCGCCGCAAACAGGCCGCACTCTTGGGCTACAAACAATATCCCGATTACGTACTGCCCGTGCGTATGGCGAAAAATTATCAAAATTTGGAAAAATTTTTGAAAAATATCCAAACTAAAATTACGCCGCTGGCGCAGGCGGAGCTGAATGCGTATTTGAAATTAAAAGAAGAACAAACGGGTAAAAAAGCCAAAGAAATGACGGCGTGGGAGCTGCCTTATTGGAGCAATGAATACAAGAAACGAAATTTCCAAGTTGATGACGAAAAAATTAAAGAATACTTCCCGGTACAAACGGTAATAGACGGAATGTTTGAAGTATTCGGCAATTTATTTGGCGTAACGTTTACCCAAACACAGCTGCCCGTCTGGCACGGGGATGTAATCGTCTATCAGATTAAAGATAAAAAAACGGACGGACTGATTTCCAATTTTTATATGGATTTGTTTCCGCGCGACGGTAAATATACTCACGCCGCCACATGGAGTTTTGTAGACCGTTTTGAATTGCCCGACGGCACGATGCAGACGCCTTCGGTGGTGATCGCGGCCAACTTTACCCCCGCCGGAAATGGTGTGCCGCCGCTCCTCACGCACGGGGAAGTGGAAACGTTATTCCACGAATTTGGCCACGTGCTGCAGATGTCTATGGCCTCGTCCAAATACGCTACGCTGACGGGCGATAATGTAGCGTGGGATTATATTGAAACACATTCCCAACTTTTGGAAAATTGGGCGTGGCAGCCCGAGGTGCTGAAAAAAATTTCTTCGCATTATCAAACGGGCGAACAGCTGCCCGATGAGATGATTGCTTCTTTGGTCAAATCTAAAAATGCGGGTGTGGCGCAGGGATTTATCCGCCAGAATTTTTTGGGTCAGTTTGACGTTGCCGCCCACGCGGCCCAAAAGCGTGTGGATACGACCAAGTTATACAGCAAAATGATGAAAGAAATTACCGGCATACCAATGACGGCCGGCACATATCCGCAGGCCTCTTTCGGGCACATTATGTCGCTGACGGATCCGTATGATGTGGGCTATTACGTATATGCGTGGTCTTTGGTAATTGCCGAGGATATCTTCAGTAAGTTTGAAGAGCAGGGTCTGTTTAACGAAGAGTTGGGCGCCAACTTACGGACGTACATTTATACCCCGGGCACGGTGTATGATGAAAACGAAATGGTAGAAAAATTTTTAGGCCGTCCGTATAACGACCAAGCATTTTTAAAAAATTTGGGCGTAATGGAAAAATAGTTTCGTCCGGTTTGTTTCATAAAAACACGGACCTTGGGCCTGCGTGTTTTGCGAATACTTTGTGGAATACCCCGAGTTTGCACTCGGGGTATTTCACAAAATGGAATCTTTCCGCTGTTACAGATAGGGATCTTCTTGGTTTAAGTAGTCTTGTACGTACAGCCGTACGCCTTCCTCAAGCGGCGTCATCGGTTCTTTATAACCCGCTTCGCGCAGTTTGGTAATGTCGGCCTTGGTATAATACTGATATTTACCGCGAAGTTCCTCGGGCATTTCTTTAAATATAATTTTGGGTTCTTTTCCCATCGCTTTCCAAGCGGCGGCCGCCAAATCGTAAAACGAGCGTGCTTCTCCCGCGCCAACGTTAAACAACCCGTTGACTTCGGGATGCTCTAACAGCCATACAATCACATTGACGATATCGCCCACCCATACAAAATCGCGCATCTGTTGTCCGTCGGCATATTTAGGATTGTAGGATTTGAACAATTTAACTGCATTGTCCGCTTTGATATCCGGAAAAATGTGCGCAACTACGCTCTTCTGCCCGCCCTTGTGATATTCATTGGGACCGTATACGTTAAAAAATTTAAGGCCCGCATATTGCTTTGGCGTTTTGCGGCCTTCGGCAATTTCCCGCGCCACTTTCCGGTCGAAGAAGGCTTTGCTCCATCCGTAGGGATTTAACGGCCGCAAGGCCTTTAAGTATTCCAGCGTTTCTTCGTCTTTAAAACCGTTTTCCCCGCTTCCGTAAGTGGCCGCGGAAGAAGCGTAAATAAATTGTTTATTAAAATCACGGCAGAATTCCCATAATTTCCACGTAAGCTGTTGGTTGCTGCGGACGATCAAATCCACGTCTTTTTCGGTGGTAGTTGAAATTGCCCCCATGTGAATGACAGCGGTAATTTCCGATTCGTGCTTAATAAGGAACTCATCCAGATCTTCCGGAAGCACAATGTATGCCAATTCCCGCTTGGCGATATTTTTCCATTTGTCCTCCTGCCCCAGCCAATCTGTTACAACTAAATCTTTGTATCCTTTTTCTTCAAGTCCTTTTAAAATGTTTGAGCCAATAAATCCGGCTCCACCTGTTACAATAATCATAAGACCTCCTAAATCACGGGAAAATTTCTATTCATATGCTACTGCTAAAAGCTATTTTATATTCTACCGTTTTAATACGCGGAAAGAAAAGATTTTTGCTAAAACGGACAGTATGCCACCATCGCGCGTTTCGTCTTGCATAAAAATCCCCTGTTTTGCACAGGGGAAAATAGATTATTTTAACAGCCAGTTTTAGACTTTCTTTTAATGGATCCAACCATATTTCTGTTTTAAGAAATAATAAGTGTCGAGGCGTTTCCACAGCCATTCGGCAAAATGCTCTTCATCGTCTCCAATGCATATTCCTCCGTCAAAACCGTCTTCAAAAAATTCCTCCTTGTACCAAGGCATATTGGATACGGCTATCACAGATCCCTCATATCCGTTTGCCCGCAAATTACGAACCAAGTAGCGTCCGCCTCCGTTTGGCATAACAATATCGGTTAAAATCAAATCGTATTTATTATAGTCGCTGTTTAAGAAAGCTTCTGGGTCAGGTTTCAGGTAATCAATCTCCCATCCGTCCAACTTATGCTGTTGTTTCATCTTTTTCAAATCGTTAATGGCCAGTGCGTCATCCTGCAAGAGGGCGACGCGTAAATTTTCCGGTAAGAATCCGCGTTTTACTGCACCCGTAAAAAGCCCTTTCATATATTTCCAACTTAATTTATGGAAAGCCAACGGACTTTTTACTTTGTAATTAATTCGCAAATGAAACTCGGGACTATCATATACATGATTGTCTCTGCGCGACACAACCGGCACCGTTATTTCCTCCAACGGTTCATACATTCCCGACCCCAGCATAGAATAAAATTTTTGGGCTTTTAACAAATAAACTTTCATTTCCGACAAGGCGGGAGCCTTCCCCCATAACACTTGCGCTTTTTCTACTAATACGAGACTATTGGAAATTTCATCCAGCATCTGACGGATTTGTGCGGGGAGCAAATACTCCGCTTCCGAGGTTCCCAAATAATAAATTTGGGGCCCTATCTGAGCGGATAATTGCTGGATAGACTCTACCGCTTCCATCCATCTTCTTTCTGCCTGCGCCAATTGTGCGGGAGCCAATCTCGTTAAAACGGCACCTTTGCTCCCCAAATCCCATTCGTGTGTTTCCGCCGCCTTCGGCTCGGGCATAACACTCCAGTCTGCTTTCACTCTGTTTTCACGCATTTGTAACGCCGCCTGATGCAGCTGCTTGCGGGACAAGGTGTTAATTGTGTTTGCCTTCTCTAATGCGCGCATTCCCCGAGCCGTTGAAATACTCGCCTTCGTCGCACTAGTTGCCACGGCCCCCGATGCAACGGACGATACGTGAGGCAATACTTTTCCAGTTTTCAAGATTTTTGCTCCGTTTTTAACCACAGGTTGAGCGCAAACAGGAAAACTGATCACAAAACCTAATATATAGATAAAGTTAAATTTCATATGATCCTCTTGCTATTATTATAATAGAAATTAGATATAAAACAAGAGATTAGGAATCAACATCTTCACTAAATGGTCCCTGCGGTATGGCAGAAATGTTAGTTTTCCCCCAACTATTATAACGGGGGCAGCGGCCCGACGTCGCCGTTTTTGGGCAACGCGTACGGATTCTTTAATAATGATTTCGCCGCTTCGTCAAAGCCCCATTTATCTTTAAAAGTAAGCACATACTTATATTGTTTTACCGCGTCTTCGCGGCGGCCCAATAAATCGTACACCTGTCCCAAGCGAAACTCATTCCACAAACCCCAACGGCTTACTTCCTGCCCTTTTAAGGCTTCGCGGCCCTCTTCGAACACTTCGCGCGCTTTATCAAAATTACCTTTTGCCATTTGCACCGTACCAAGCGCGGTATACGCGCGGGCAATATAAATATCTTTATAAAAAGGGTCCTTGCCAATCAATTCCAAAAACCGCCCTGCTTGCGCGGTTACGTTGTCGTAATCGCCCGTTTCGTACAGGCAGATGACTTCCACATAGTGCATCAGCGGATTTTTGGGATATTTGGCGCGCAGTTCGCGGATATATTCCAACGATTTAGCCGGATTATAGTATTTGCTGTTGCGCGTGTTTTGGACTTCAATTAAAATCAGTTTTGCGCTGTCTGACGTAAACATCGCTTTTTCGCGCGCCGCGTTTAGCTGTTTTACGCCCTCGTCCGGATTGCCTTTAATGGCCACAATTTTGGCCAACACCTTAATTACGGACGGCAGCGTGCCTGCGTAATACTGGTAAATGCCAAGGCCGAAATACGCATCGTAATAAGTAGGATCAAGCACTAAAGAGCGTTCCAAATTTTTAATGGCTTTACGCCCCGAAAAATAAGCCGTTATCCAACTGCGGTTGCGCATAGAAAACATTGCGCGAAGCCCGTACAGTGCGCCAATCCCCATATAGGCATTGGGGTCGTCCGGATGTTGTTTAATCCAGCGTTTTATGCCGCTAATAGAATCGTCCAAAATTTTTTCGAATACTTTGCGTTGTTTGTCATCGCTCGTTTCAAATTCGTATTCGTAGCGGGACCACGCAATCATCGCATTTCCGAAATGGGCAAACGGATGGTCGGGATATTGGGCAAACACTTGAGCAATATTTTTATCGGCCGTTTCAAAATCCAAGCTGTACACGCCGTTAATGCCTTCCGTGGCAGACGCCATTACATCCGGCGGCAGCTGTATTTCCGCGCGCGCAGGCAAAACGGCGGCGGATGCCAATAAGCATCCTGCCGCCAGCACACAAATAAATTTGCGCATTATTTTTTAGCCTCGATTTTGTCTTTGCCAAAGTACGGACGCAACGCCTCCGGAATGATAACGGATCCGTCCGCCTGCTGGAAGTTTTCCAAAATGGCAGCGAACGTACGCCCTACAGCAAGGCCGCTTCCGTTAAGCGTGTGTACGTATTCCTGTTTACCTTGGGCGTTTTTGAAGCGCAGCCCCATACGGCGGGCTTGAAAGTCTAAGCAGTTGGAACAGGAGGAAATTTCGCGGAATCTGTTTTCGCTGGGCATCCACACTTCAATATCGTACGTTTTGGCGGACGAAAAGCCGATGTCCCCGCTGCACAGCTCCACCACGTGGTACGGAATTTTAAGGGCCTTTAAAACGTCCTGCGCGTCTGACACCATAATTTCCAGCATTTTGTACGAATCTTCTGGTTTGGACAGCATTACAAGTTCCACTTTATCAAATTGATGGTTACGAATAAGCCCGCGCGTATCTTTGCCGTACGTACCCGATTCTTTGCGGAAGCACGGTGAATACGCCGTTAATTTTATCGGCAGTTCCGCTTCCGGCACCACACGGATACGGTTTAAGTTCGTCAGCGGAATTTCCGCGGTGGAAATTAAAAATTGTTTCGGTTCTCCCGTTAGTTCGTACATATCCTCGCGAAATTTAGGCAGTTGTCCGGTACCGATTAAAATATCTTCGTTTACAATAACGGGAGGCAACACTTCGGTATACCCCTTTTGGGCGTGCAAATCGAGCATAAACGAAATAATCGCACGTTCCAAGCGGGCGCCGTCGCCTTTAAAAAGCGCAAAGCGGCTGCCGGACAGTGCGGCGGCAGCTTCAAAATCCAAAATACCGAGTTTTTCGCCTATAGACTGATGATCCAACGGCTTAAAATCAAATTTGGGAAGAGGAAGGGAACAAGCAATATATTCCGGATTATCCGCGTCCGACACCCCCACCGGAATTTTTTCGTTGGGCATATTGGGAATAGATAAAAGTAAATTGTCAATTTCCGCTTTGAGGGGTTCCATTTCGGCTTCTTTGGCGGCCATTTCTTCTTTTAACTTGCCCACTTCGGCCATGGCCTGTTTGGCGGCTTCGTCGCCCTGTTCTTTTTTAATTTTGCCGATGGATTTAGACATTTCGTTGCGTTTGGCGCGCAATTCTTCCACCTTGGCGAGCACCGTTTTGTAGGAAGTGTATTTCGCCAATACTTCGTCAATCTGCGCGGCCAGTTCGGGCTTGCGCAAAGACAAACGTTTTTTTACTTCTTCTGGATTTGCAACGATTTGTTTAATGTCTAACATAGATTCCTCTTTATTCTGTTTCTAACTTGATTAAATACGGTTCCGGAAATAAATGGCGGTACGGTTTAAACGTAGATACGGAATACTCCATTCCATACGTTGTTAAGAGCCGCACGCTGACGGGAGCCGATGAACTCTGCCCCGCAACCAGCGCTCCCACCACCAAAGCCAACAGTATAAAAGCCGTTTTTACGAGCGCAAAAAATGATTTAAACACAAATGCCGCCGACTGTTGGGCAAAAGTATAAGGACGCTTTTTCATCTCTCGTTCCGCCGTTTGGCAAGTTCCTTGGTAAAACTTTTGACGAGCGCGCGGGCGATGTCGTCCGCCGCGTTTAATGCGTTGGGCGAAGAAGCATCGTCCGACCCGATCCAAATAATTTCCGCCGTTTCCACGTCCACCAGTTTGGCAATGATTCCCACCCGGGCGTTAATCGTGTATTCCGTGGGTTGTACTTCAGTAGAGTGCGAAACCCGCGTACCGATGTTACGCGTATATCCTACATACGTACCGTCCGGCAGCTGCATTACGTCCTGCGTGTAAACGGGGCGCGATTCGGTGCGGCGCGTGGCAGACATTTTAAGCTCCGTCCGCGCGGGAGTATACGAGCTCATCTCCCCAATAAGTAACACATCCACACCTAAAATACGGCCGATTTCGCGCGTTGTCTCCGGCGATAAATAGCCCGATACGGAAATATGATGTTCCCGCAGCACGCTTTCCAGCTGTGCGCGTTCTACCACCTTAAATCCGGACGCGATTAAATACTTGGCAAACAAATTTTCCACGCCCTGCACTGCTCCCCATTGATTCGTAAAAGACATTACGCCAATGCGGTTCATTTGGTCGAAATCATACGTTTGGCTGATTACCGTTTTGGGTGTACAACCGCACGCATACAGGCAGAAAACTATCGCCAAGGCCAAAAGTTTCTTCATACGTTTATTATATAATTTTTGGGCATAGGGAAATAAAGGTATAATGGAAGTATATGACTAACGTTTCTCCCCTTTTTATACAAAAGGCAAAACAAATCAAACTCCTGCTGACCGATGTGGACGGCGTAATGACCAACGGCACTCTCAGCTTTTTTACCGACGCGCAGGGCCAAACGCACGAAATAAAACATTTCGATTCGCTGGACGGCATGGGCCTCATGTATTTGGCCTGGTGCGGAATTGATACGGGCATCATCTCGCGCGGTGCGAGTAATACGCTTGAGTTTTGGGCGGGCGTATTGGGTATGAAATACCTGTTTTACAATACGTCCGTAAAACACCACGCGCTTGCTTATCTGCAAAAAGAATACAACATTTCGCCCGAAGAAACCGCATTCATCGGCGACGATTTAATCGACCTCGGCGTTTTGGAACGTGTGGGCCTCCCGCTCGCAGTAGCCAACAGCGTGCCCGAAGCCAAAACGCTGGCCGTGTACACTTCCCCTTTGCAAGGAGGACGTTCCGCCGTACGTGATATTGCCGAACAAATTTTGCGCGCCCGCGGACAGTGGGACAATGTGGTGGCCGCCAATAGGGAAGGGACCTTTCAAGCCCCTAAAAATACCCCGCGTATTGTAAAAGGGTTGTAAAATTTTTACAATAATAAAGACAGTTAAAATCTTAAGGAGTCTTATGAAGAAATTATTTTTATTGTGCGCCCTGTTCGCGGCCGTTCCGGCTTTTGCGCAGGACTATTACGGCCTGCAGGAATACGGCCTTCGTAAAAACACCACCCGCATTGAATTTTACGGCGGGATGACGCTTCCCAAAGACGATTGGAAAGTGCACGGCACCGAACTCGGTACCACCGGTTGGACCGCCGGTATCGGATTCACCCGCAACCTTATACCCTTCTTTGGCTTGGGTTTAGACGCTAACTATGCGCAGCTTGGCGACGGAGATACCTTCGGCGGCTCGTATTACCGCACCGGCGTAGCAACCGGCCTTGTTACCGGACGCTTGACCCTGTTCCCTTCTCAGGCCACCCGCTTATATGTTCCGTTTGGCGTAGGTGTCGGCCATATATTCGCCCGTCAGAAAAATGCGGATGGATCCCACCTTACCACCGACAGCACCGACTTCGCGCAGATGGTGGGTCTCGGGTTGGAATTTGATATTGACGAAACCATCATCTTCGGCGTAGAAGGACGCTACTACTTAATTGAAGCTAAAAACGAATTCAAAGACGCCTTTGGTAAAAGCCGCTACCAAAATATATTGGTTATGTTAAAAATTGGCTGTCGCTTCTAATCTACACACACATAACGAAAACCCCGTCCGCTTGGACGGGGTTTTTTTGCCGTTTTTAACTAAAAAAAACATTAGAAAAATGAAAAAATGTGCGTTTACTTAGAATATGGAACAACAAATCTCTACTTTTATATTGACTCTGTTAAGCGGGCTAGTATTGGCGGTAATGATCTTGCCGTTTTTAGTACATAAAATCGAACAAGAATTGGAAATTTTCCTGCTTATATGCGGTTTATGCGCCGCAACCATATCCCGAGCGTGGAACACTCATTTGGTATGGGAAGCCTTAAAAGAACCGTGGATGATTACCGCCGCAGTATTGGTTCTCGGACTGCTGTTTAAACAATTCGGGCACCATACGGCAAGCGTTATTCATACCATAGAACAAAAAACAGGGCCAAAAATTTTTCTGTTTTTAGCGATCTTGTGTATCGGACTGTTTTCCAGTCTGCTTACTGCCATCATCGCTGCACTCTTAGCGGCAGAAATCATTAAACTGTTAAATCTCTCCTCCAAAGAAAAAATAAAATTGTCCATTTATACGTGTTTTTCCATAGGATTTGGCGCAGTGCTTACGCCTATCGGAGAACCGCTGTCCACTATTGTAGTGGCAAAACTAAAAGACGCACCTTACTTCGCCGATTTCTTTTTCCTCGCTAAACTGCTTGGCCCGTGGATAATTCCCGGGCTGTTCCTGTTTGCATTTTTAGCTATGCGTATGGGCAAAAAACCCGTTACGTTACCCGCTCAAAACGCCGCGCCAAACGAAGAAACACATAAAACCATTTTTCTCCGAGCAGGAAAAGTTTACCTTTTCGTAGCCGGCCTCGTACTGCTGGGAGAAGGATTAAAACCGCTGGCCGTACGGACAATCCCCCTCCTATCCAAATATGCGCTATACTGGCTGAATATTCTTTCGGCCGTGCTGGATAACGCCACCGTAGCCAGCATTGTCATTACACCGCAACTGCCGCACGATGTTCTGTTATTTCTGTTGATTTCTTTAGTATGCGCGGGCGGGTTGCTAATCCCGGGAAATATCCCCAACATTATCTGCGCCGCCAAACTGGAAATAAAAACACGCGATTGGCTTTTGGCAGCACTTCCCCTAGGAACCGGCCTGCTGGCTGTTTACTTTATCGTCCTCTGTATTGTATTATAAGAATATGTACGATATGCTAATTAAAATTTTCCTCGCGCTGATGCTGGGCGGCGTATTGGGCATGGAACGCCAATATCACGATAAGCCCGCCGGTTACGCCACCAACTGCCTAATTTGTTTGGGGGCAATGCTGTTTACCGTGTTATCCGAATATATGGGCGCCGCGGGGGGCGATCCCGGCCGTATTTCGGCACAAATCGTAACAGGCGTGGGTTTTATCGGCGCAGGCTCCATTCTGCGCGACGGAAACAAAATCTCCGGCTTAACCACTGCCGCAGGAGTCTGGCTGGTAGCTGCTATCGGGATGGCCGTAGGTTACGGACAGTATGTGTTGGCTGCCGTAGCAGCTGCGTCTATTCTAATCATTCAACTGGGGGTACGAAAAACTCTGCGCCTTGTCGAATTTGTTAAACATTATGAAACCATTTACTTAACGTGTGAACCTAAATGGGATGTCGTGAATACAATTACACGAAAAATTGAAAAACAAAAGGTATCCGTGTTAAAAAAAGAAGTGACAAAAATGGATAACGTATTCCACGTCAGCATCGTAGCAACCTTTACGGGACACGAATTCCAAAACATTACAAAAGAACTATTGGAAATGCCCGAAGTACACAGTTTGTATAAATAAAACAGGAGAGAAATCCGCTTATGACGGACGATATAAAACCCATACCGCTGTTTAACCTCAAAGAACAATACGAAGCTTTAAAACCCCAAATCCACCAAGCCGCCTTGGAAGCAATGGACTCTATGCACTGGCTGCTTGGCCCGCAAACCGAAAAATTCGAAGAAGAATTCGCCCGCCTTATCGGCGTGAAACATTGCATCTCCTGCTCATCGGGCGCAAGCGCGATTCAAATTGCGTTAAAAGCGGCCGGTATCGGCGAAGGAGACGAAGTCATCACTACACCGTTTACGTTCATCGCCACCACTTCCTCCATTTCCTTGACAGGAGCCAAATTCGTTTTTGCCGATATTGATCCGCACACCTATAATATAGATGTAAAAGATGTGGAACGTAAAATTACCAAAAATACCAAAGCTATTTTGCCCGTCCACCTCTACGGCTATCCGGCCGATATGGACGCTATTATGCACCTTGCCAACGAACACGGCTTAAAAGTGATTGAGGACTGCGCCCAAGCCCATCTGGCGATGGCCGACGGCGTAATGGTGGGGGGCATCGGCGATGCGGGCTGCTTTAGCTTTTATCCCAGCAAAAATTTAGGAGCCTGCGGCGATGCGGGCTGCATTACCACCAACGACGACGAACTAGCTGACGCCTGCCGTTCGCTGCGCCATAGCGGCCGCGCCAAAAACAAAGCGTACGAATATGATTTAGAAGGCTCCACTCTTCGTATGGACGAAATTCAGGCCGCTGTGTTACGCGTAAAATTGCCATACTTGCAGGAATGGACCGAAGCCCGCCGCAAGGCTGCAGCTTGGTATGCCGAAGGATTAGCCGGTGTACCCGTTCTTTTGCCTCCTACACCGTCTGTAGGGTACGACCAATCCTTCTATGTGTACACCATCCGCGCCGAAAAACGCGACGAATTACAAGCATACTTGAAAGAAAAAGGAATTGCTTCCGCTGTCTATTATCCAGTTCCCCTATATAAACAGCCCGCTTACAAACACTTGGGACTGCAACCGGAGAACTTTCCGGAAGCGGAAAAAGCCGCAAAGGAAGTGTTATCTATTCCAATGTTTCCGGAAATTACCGAAGAACAAGTGGCACGCGTATGCGAAACCATTCGGGCATTTTACGAACAAGACAGTGCCGTATGATCCAACATCTTCCACAAAATCCCGCTCTCTTAAGGGCGGGATTTTTTATAGGAAATATCCTGCGCACACCTCTCAAAAAATGGATCTCAGCGCGGCGCGCAAGGACAATCTCCCGTATACAAATATAACGTGATGATTGATTCAAAACTTAGCAATCTATTTTAGAAAAAATCTTTAACCGCGGCACAATCTCCTTGAGTAACAATTTTAAAAAATAACCCTTTTTTGCGCATTGCAAATGACGACAGAAATATTATCCTATACTTGTAAGAACGATTTAATCGGTCTTGGGGGAACCGTCCCACCCGGGCGGAACAAAGGACCAAAAGGGGATAAGCGGAACGACTAAAGAATACCTGTCGTTCCCAAACATAAACCCCGCCGAAGAGGCGGGGTTATTTTTTAATTTAAATAAATAATGAGAAAATAGCAAAGTACGGGAGAAGAAGTATAATTACCTCATAGACTATAAAATTATCCTTATTTTTTAAGTATTTTTATTTTTACTAAAACTCTCCGAGCTCATATTCGGGGAACTTACGAGCCGTATTAAAAAACACAATGGACGAAAAAATATTTTCGTCCATTGTATATAAACCGACGGTTCTAAACAATTTATTTCCTTATAACATCTTATTCTTTAAGCGGCTAGCAATGTTATCCAATTCGTCCAGCGAATGGTAGTGAATCACCAGCGTGCCTTTTCTCATATTTTTGCCATATTTCACTTCCACTTTGGTGCCTAACGCAGTTTGTAACTCATTTTCAAAAGAAGCTACTTCAGCGGGTTTACTCTCTTTTTCAGATTTTTTAGACGGGAACATCAACGCACGGGCAGCGTCCTCCGCTTGACGAACGGACATTTTGCTGCCGTACATTTTTTTAAATAAACCATCTCGTTTGGCACTATCCGTTACCATTAACAGCGCGCGTCCGTGCCCCTCGCTGATCATACCGTCCTGCAAAGCCTGTTGGATTTCCGGCTCCAAATCAAGTAAGCGCAGGGCATTAGAAATAGCTGCTTTTGATTTTCCGCAATAAGAGGCCAAATCTGTCTGCGTAATATAAAATTTACTCATTAAATTACGATATCCAAGCGCGGTTTCAATGGGATTTAAATCTTCACGCTGAATGTTTTCTATTAACGCAAGGGCACACATTTCTTTATCGCCTAGATGTTTATGGACAATTGCGTCAATTTCCTTAAGCCCCGCCAACTGCGTGGCGCGGAAACGTCGTTCCCCTACTACAATTTCGTATTTATCCAGTCCGGCATCGTACACTACCACAATCGGCTGGGTAAGACCGTGTTCTTTAATAGATTGGGAGAGTTCCTGCAATTTAGATTCGTCAAATACGCGGCGCGGCTGGAAACGGTTGGGCACGATTCTATCCACCGCAATACGCGTCACGCTGGCACCGGTAGGTTCCACCGCCTGCGCTGCCTCTTGCGTGGTCATTTGCACCACTTCTTGGGTTTGTTTAATAAGAGCGTCTAATCCCTTTCCTAAAGCCTGTCTGGACATCTCAGCCTCCAAAATCATAATTTACGGGCATTTCTCCCGTCATTTTAAAATCTTTATACATTTCCGCCTTCGCGCCTCTGCGGGTTAAAAATTCTACGGCCAACTGAATATAAGCATTTGCACCGCGGCAAGCCGGATCATAGTCAAAAATAGACTGCCCAAAACTGGGGGCTTCCGCCAAACGGATATTGCGCGGAATAGGAGTTTTGTATACCTGATTCCCAAAAAAACGGCTTACTTCCGCAAAAACTTGTTTGGATAAGTTCATACGGGCATCATACATCGTCAGCACACCGCCGTCCATTTTAAGCTGCGGGTGTAAAAATTGTTTGATTTTTGCTACCGTACTCATAAAATGGGCAAGACCTTCCATTGCATAGTATTCACATTGTACGGGAGTAATCACACTGTCTGCCGCCATCATTGCATTAAGCGTCAATAAACCTAAAGAGGGAGGACAGTCGATAATAATATAGTCATACATTTCGCGTAACGGAGCCAAGGAGTCTTTAAGCATATTTTCGCGGCCGCGGATATTAACTAACTCTACCTCCGCCCCCGCCAAGTTTTTACAAGCGGGCAGAACATCCAACATTTCACAGGAGGTTTGGCGAACAACCTGTTCAAACGGAGCTGTGCGTGTAAGTAGATGGTAAACAGATTTTTCTCCATCCGCTACATTGACACCCAAACCAGAACCGGCATTCCCCTGAGGATCAAAATCCACCAAGAGAACATCTTGATCCAAACACGCAAGCGCGTACGACAAATTGATAGAAGTAGTGGTTTTCCCTACTCCGCCCTTTTGGTTGGCAACAACGACTATTTCTCCCATAAGGCCTCCAAATAGAATATACGTATATTAAACATTAATTGAGTAGAAAAAGCAAGCGCCCCAGTATAAAAACGGGGCGCTTTTGGCTTTATTTTCACGTGAAAACTATTTAATTAAACGAATTCTGTCAAAAGGCCAATGAATAAACCAAGCTTTTCCTTTAATGTTTTCGCGCGGAATAGGACCCCAAAAACGGGAGTCGCAAGAATTATCACGATTATCTCCCATCCCAAAATAGTGATTTTCCGGCACAGTAACAGGACCAAAATTATCACGCAAATACATACCATAGTAATTATCTAATTGATGATTTTCCCATACTTGTTGATATAAATCTAAATCTTCTTCTGGTTCAAAAGGCAGCCGATCCACTTGTTCATACCGTTCATACGGCTGATGAGGTACCTTTTCCCCATTTACATATAATTGACCACCTTTTACTTCTACCCTATCTCCCCCTACCGCAATTACACGTTTTACAAAATCTCGCCCATACTGGCTATCACCACAATTAATTTGTTTTTTATCTTTTGCCGGAAAACGAAACACAATAATATCACCAGTTTTAATGGGCTGAAACTGACCAAAACGAATATCCGTCAACGGAATACGAAATCCATAAGCTGCCTTATTAACAAACAGCTGATCTCCTACTAATAGCGTATCTTGCATAGATTCGGAAGGAATTTTGAACGCTTGAATAAAAAAGAACATTACAAAAGAAGCTACAAATCCCGCAAAATAAACGGTATTTGCCCATTCTAAATCCTTTTTCATTAATTTTTCCCGTTGTTCAGGAGTTGCTTTAACAGATCCAAAATATCCCCAAATGGCGCATCCTAACGAAGCCACTACTCCCAAAGTTAGTTTAACTGGACTTATCGCTTCTCCGGATCCTCCTCCCATTACAAATAATAAAATATATATTGCACAATTTAAAATTAAAACCAGATAAGCAAAATGCCACCACCTAAATACTTTAGGAGAAGATAATTTATTATGTTTTTTCAATCTAAGTGTACACAGCGTAAAAGCATACATAATACAAGCCACTATAAATAATCGTTGTTCCATACTAACTCCTTAATTTGTTTTCACGTGAAAACTATTCTTTTTCCAGCTCATCAGTTTTCACGTGAAAACTATTTAAAAATACTTGTTGGTAAAGATGTTGATATTGTAGAGAAGAATCCGTTATCTGCTGGGAAATTAACACAGAATCCCTTTCCATTCCTTTACGCCTTTTGGTAGATAACAGTTCTGTCATAAAACAGCTAAACAGACCAATATCCCCCCCATTTACCACAAAACCATTCTTACCGTGTTCTACCCATAAAGGCATATCGCCTACATTAGAAACGATACAGGGAAGCCCTACTTGCAGTGCTTCCAATAAAGATAAAGGCAACGATTCTTCTATAGACGATAACATAAATACATCCGCCAAATTTAACCAAGCATTAATATTATGTTGTTCTCCTGCCAGTAAAACTACATCTTTTAATCCGCTTTGGAAGATAAAATGCTCCAGTTTACTGCGTTCAGTTCCTTCTCCCACAAATACTAAACGAGCCTGTGGATGTAAACGATAAACATTACAAAAAGCTTGTAAAATAGTAATGGGATTTTTTTCCGAAGCCAAACGAGCTATACTGATAAACACCGTATTATCCGGCTGATATTTATATTCAAGACGCATTTTTTCACGCAAAGAATCGTCCCGAAAAAAGACCGATTTATCCACCCCATTAGAAAGTAAAAAAACTTTATTCTTATTATACCGTTGCTGTTCTAGCAAATAACGCGATGTAGAAAAAGATTCCGCTACCGTTAACGTATCAATATCTTTTAACATTTTATCTATAAAACGGCAGAAAAAACTCTTTTTAGATAAATCAAAATGAGGGCTGGAAATTAATTTTATCCCTTTTCCAGCACAGGATAAGCGGGCAAATTGGATTCCCCGATACAACATTGCGTGTACTAAATCTGGCTGAAACAATTTTATTTCCCGTTCTAATTTTCGTACTACTCCAAAAGGAATTAATCCTGTCATTGACAGTGACACTACCTCTGCCCCGCATTGGCGCAACTCCTCCGCCACCGGTCCCAACGGTTTTAAACAAACCACTTTTACCGTATTTTTTTTAACTGTTTGAGAAACTAAAGACAGCAGCGCTTTTTCCGCACCGCCCGTGTGGGTGGAAGTAATGACATATAAAATTTTCATACTGTTATTATAGCAAGTTTCGCTTGATATATACCATAACGCCAACGGGCTTTCCTTTGATAGGAAAACCCGTTGGTGTTATGTTAAAAAATACTTAAATTTTAAGCATTTTTTTCAAAAATAGCCCAAATTTTAATTTTCAGGCTTAAACTGGTCCTTTCCTACCCCGCAAACAGGGCAAACCCAGTCTTCTTTTACATCTTCCCATTTCGTTCCGGCCGGTACTCCGTTTTCCGGATCTCCCACCGCGGGATCATACGTATAACCACAAACTTCACAAACATACTTTACCATAATTTTCCTCCCAAACTGTTTAATACACTTACGAGTGTGTTGCGCCTTTTGGCGTTTTGCCTTTAATTACGTTATGATAATACGCATACGTTAATGCTTTACCATCACGTTTCAATACGCCGGCGTCTTTTACCTCTCCAATAAACAGTGTATGTGTTCCCACATCCACTGTCTGGCAAACCTCTACTTCCATATACGAAAGCGTATGCTCCGTTACAATAGGGCATCCCAAAAACCCCGTCTTATACGGTACTTTGGATAATTTATCAAAGTTGCGCCCCGTGCGAAAACCAAACGTTCCAATAAAAGGCAGCGTAGTAGCTTCTTCCAGCGGCATAGTGGCAAAGACACGGCTTTTTAAAATCATCTCGTGGGTAAGGCTCTGTTTATTGACGGAAATAGCCACTCGGGCCGGTTCGGCGGTTACCTGAAAAACGGTATTTACAATCAGTCCGTTTTTCTTTTCTCCGTCGATAGTAGTAACGATATACAGCCCGTAGGTAATATACGTTAAACCCTGGTTAATTTCCTCAATAGACATATCTTCTCTCCCGCCTTATTTTAATTTTTCGGCGATTTTTTGGCTGACTAAAAACCCCAAATCACGGCATTGCTGTTTGATTTTATCGTTGGGAACAAACGGAGATTTTATCGCTGGAGACACCACCTCTACATTCATTCCTTCCAGCATTTTTGTCAGTTCATCCACCGGAGCGCCGTTCCAACCGTACGAACCGAAAGCTGCCCCGACAAGCCCTTTCTTGCGAAGCCCTTTTAAATAACAAAGAACATCCGCCATAGATGGGAAAATGTTACT
The DNA here is from genome assembly GCF_051874775.1 of Candidatus Avelusimicrobium sp. Taxonomy (GTDB): domain Bacteria; phylum Elusimicrobiota; class Elusimicrobia; order Elusimicrobiales; family Elusimicrobiaceae; genus Avelusimicrobium. The sequence goes on along the minus strand of NZ_JBJEGE010000029.1, from coordinate 72,189 downwards.
GTTTAATACGGGCGCCCCGACAATCAGAGCTGACGCATCTAGCAGTTCGGTCACTACATCGCTGCGGTGGTTGCTGTGCATAGAAAGCTGTTTGACCGCTGTGCCGCCTTCACGCAATCCCTCGGCAATATAAGAGGCCATTTTCTCCGTGCTTCCCCACATTGTATCATAAACGATAACGGCTTTATTGTGGGGAGCCTGAGATGCCCATTTGGCGTACAAATTAATAATTTTAGACGGATCTTTACGCCAAATAAACCCATGATCCGGAGCAATCATTTTAGGAGAAAGCCCCATTTTTTGCACTTGGGCTAAGAAGCGAAGCACAATATCCGAATACGGCAAAACAATATTGGCGTAATATTTTTCCGCTTCGTACAACCATAACCGTTCTTCATTCTCATCATCAAAAAGTTTACCGGTGGCATAATGCATACCGAATACGTCATTAGTAAATAATATGTTTTCTTTTTCTAAATACGAAAACATACTGTCCGGCCAATGAAGCATACGCGCTTCCACAAACGAAATAGTATCTCCCCCTACGTCGATACGGTCTCCGGTTTTCACAATTTTCAATTTTAAATCTTGATGGAACTGGGCAGTAATATCTTTAAACCCCATATCGGATACATATACTTCTTCGGGCTGAATGGATTCCATAGCCAGCGGAAGCGCACCGGAATGGTCCATTTCCGAATGGTTGGAAATAATAATCTTAATTTTTTTGGGGTCAATGACGCTTTGAATACGCTCCATCATTTCGCCGTAAAATTCTTTTTTAACAGTATCAATCAGCGTCGGTTTTTCGCTCAGCACCAAATATGCGTTGTACGTCGTACCTCGGTTGGTGGAATAGCCGTGGAAATCGCGAATGTTCCAATCAATGGCACCCACCCAATATACTTTTTCCGAAATTTGTACAGCTTTCATCATAATATTATTTCTCCTAACTGGAAAAAGGCCCTCTAAATTAATTTTCAGCTTTCCACAAACCGTGTAAGTTGCAGTATTCGCGCGCGGTTACTTTATCGGAATCCGATTTAAAAACCGCTTCTGGTTTATCTCCCGCTTTTAAATGTTTGCGCTGCACTTTGCCGCATTGTTCGCATACCAGTTCAATCCATTCAATGTAATGAGCATCTGTCATCGGGTGTTCCACACTGCCGACTTTTACTTTATAGCCGCCTTCTATTTTTTCAATCACCGGCACGTGTTTTTCAGCCGCTCCATCGGAAATACCCTCTTCCATACGTTTCATCGGCTGGCCGCAACATACCAATTCTCCGGCTCCCGCGTGCACTACTTCTACAATATTACCGCAAACAGTACATTTATAAATTTCGTTTACTTTAGTCATATTACCACTCCCCAGTTATACTAATTTTTTTATTTCTTGCAATACAGTTTCATAATCCGGTTCTTGTGTGACTTCTTCTACAAACTGTATATATTGTATGATATCTTGCCCGTCAATTACAAATATCGCACGGGTTAATAACCCCAAATCGGAAAGAAGCACCCCGTAATCGCGCGCGAAACCAAAGTCGCGGTAGTCGGATGCGGTCACCACTTTATCCACCCCATTAGCCGCACACCAACGCGTTTGCGCAAAAGGCAGATCGCGGCTGATGGTCAATACTGCCACGTTTTCCGGCAGTTTATTTGCCTCTAAATTAAAACGGCGCGTTTCTACTTCACATATAGGAGTATCTAAAGAAGGTACGCAGGAAATAACCAAAATCTTTCCGTTGAAATCCGCTTTCGTAACCGGTTCTAATAAATTCCCTATTAGTGTAAATTCAGGCGCTTTATCCCCTTTTTTTAACTCGGTTCCGGATAGTTTTACCGGATGACCGTTCATTTTTATACTTTTTACCATCTTATTTTACCCCTTATTAATAATAATTCTTATTAATAATAGTATATCAATTATCCACCTCCTGTGCTATGGGTATTATATGAAGTTATATTCTGTTTACCACCTGTAAAAAGTAACTAGTTTAAAACGATAACAGATATAATATTTTGTGAAAATTACGTTTTTAACGCTCCAAAACATTTTAAATAGTTAGATAGCCAAAAAAAATAAAAATGTAAAAATAGCGTGTTTTTACGTATTTAAACGCTATTTTTATATTTTTTAATTGACCAAGCGTTTAATAAGTGGTATTATTTAAGAAACTATTTTTTATTTGGCGGCATTATGGTGGATAATTTACAATCTTACCCCCAGTTGGTTCCTGTTTTTAAAGATATTGAAAATATTATAGGCAAAGATACATACGATATGTGGCTCCGGCCCGCTGTGTTTGAATATAAAGAAAACACGTTGACTATTATCCTGCCAACTCCATTTTGGGGAAAAACGATTAAAGAACGATACCAATGTATTATTACGGACGCTTTTTTAAAACACTTAGGCGTGGAAATAACAATTGTCTATCAAATTGCGCCGCAAGAACCGGCTCCGGTGATTAACTCAGCACAGGATGTAATTGCCGCCTCACCCGCCGAAGTAGCTGCGCCCATACTCAAAACAGCAGTCAACAATCCGTTCCCGTCGCGGTTAAATTCTTCGTATACTTTTGATAATTTTATAGAATCCCCTTCCAACCGCTTTGCTTATAAAGCCGCCGAAGCTGCCGCCACAAAAATGGGTAACCGCGAAAATAACCCGCTTGTGATTTATTCTTCTCCCGGGCTCGGCAAAACACACTTGCTTCACGCGATAGGTAATCAAATTTTAAAAAGCAATCCGAACGCACGTGTTCTTTATATGTCGGGGGAAGAATTTGTCAGTGAATTTTTGGAATGTTTGGCCAATAAATCGTCTGACAGTTTCCGCAAAAAATACCGCGGGTTAGACTGTTTGCTGATGGATGATATTCAATTTGTTGTTGGAAAACAACACTGTTCAAGCGAATTTTTCTATACATTTAATGCGCTGTTTGAAAACCGCAAACAAATAGTGCTGTCTTCGGACCGGACACCTCAACAGTTAGAATGGGATGAACGTCTTTCCTCGCGGCTGCTATCAGGTATTATTGCAGAAATTAAACGCCCCAGCGTGGAAACTCGTATCGCCATTTTGCGCCAAAAACGCGATTCTATTAATTTTGATATCGGAGACGACGTACTTTCTTTTATTGCCGAAGGCGTACAAAGCAATATCCGTGAATTGGAAGGATCTCTGTTCCGTTTAGTAGCATATTGTGGTATGCACGGCGTCACCCCCACAATTTCTATTGCTAAAGAATTACTGGCTGATATTTTAGTTTCCGGCAATGATCTAGTTATTAATGTTAATTCCATTAAAAAAATAGTTGGCAAACGCTTTAGTATTAAGATGGAAGATTTTAATTCAAAGCGCAAAACGCAGTCTATTGCGTGGCCGCGCCAGATTGCAATGTACTTAACCACAGAGCTGACGGATATGTCCTTGCCGGAAATCGGCAGGGAATTCAACCGTGACCACAGTACCGTTGTACACGCACGGGATGTGGTAAAAGAAAAAGTAGAAGCTGATCCATTTTTTGCAGCAGAAATCAACCAGCTTATTTTGGACATTAAAGCTGTGGATAACAAGTAAAAAACAGTGGATAAACTTCCGTAAAAAGACGGACTGTAGAGGATAATATTTTCGGTAGTGCATGGTGTGGATAAAAGAATCAGGTTATACACAATCGGCCCTAATACATCGTATAGGGCAAATAACATTATCCCCACAATCAACAGGATATATTAATAGGGATTAAGATATGAAAATAAATATTACTAAATCTACTCTTTTGGAAGGCATACAAATTGTGTCTGCGGGCGTTTCCTCCCGTACCACTTTGCCTATTCTGCATAACTTTTTAATTGAGGCGCAGAGCGGAAAAATAAAACTCGTGCGCACCGATATGGAAATGGCCACCGTCCACTTTGTAAACGCTGAAGTGGAAGAAGAAGGCAGTTTGACTGTTCCGATGAAGGAGTTTTCCGATATCATCAAAAATTTACCCGATGATAAAGAAATTAATTTATATTCGGATGAAAATCATAAATTTCATATTAAATCCGGTAAAAGTAAATTTTGGGTAATCGGCACCCCAAAGTCTGAATATCCCGCTATTCCCGAAGTGGAACGCGAAAACAACGTGTCATTTGATCCGGTGGAATTACAGAAGATGATTGAAAAGACATCGTTTTCTGCTTCTACGCAGGAAACCCGTTATATTTTAAACGGTTTGCTATGGAACAATACGGCCGAAAAATTTGAAATTGTTGCTACGGACGGCGGTCGTTTAGCCGTTGCTACGCACGAAGCGTTGGCTGGATCCCGAGAGTTTAAAATTATCATTCCCACAAAAATTTTAAATGAAGTTTGCCGCTATATCAGTATAGCTAAACCGGATAAGGACAGTAAAATAGAAGTCAGCGTATCCTCTAACCAAGTTAGTTTTGTAATGAACGAAACTACATTTATTTCGCGGCTGATTGAAGGTAATTTTCCTAATTACAATCAGGTAATTCCGACTAAGAAAAACATTGGTTTTGAAGTATTTTCCAAAGATTTACTGGCTTCCACCCGCCGTTCGGCGTTGTGCTCCGGCGAATTTGGCAGCGTGGTTAAATACAAACTGGAGAACAACACACTAACCGTATCATCCAATTCTCAAAATATGGAATTTACAGATGAACTGCCTGTAGAATATACTCAAGAATTGTTTGACGCGGCGTTTAATCCACAGTATATTATTGATGTATTAAAAAACATCGGTACGGATAAAGTGTCATTTTCGTTTGTAAATGCTTCTCAGCCTGTGCTGGTGGAGCCGGTCGGCGATACAATGTTTAAATATGTGATTATGCCGGTGCGGGCGTAATGAAATTCGGCCAACCCCCTAAAAAACAGTGGTATTCCAGCGCGGAGTTAGATAAAAAATATAACGTGCTGAACCGCCGTTTGAATCGTTTGATGATTTTGGACCATATATGGACGCAATTGGTGGGAAATAAAGCAAAATTCTGGGGATTGAAGGCTGTTCAGGGCGGCACGTTGTATGTGCAGGTTAAAATTTCAGTTGCGAAAAACGAACTGATTGCTCGACGGCAGCAGCTGATGGCGGAGCTTAATAAACATTTTGACGAACCTTGGATTAAAAAAATAGAAATTCAATAGATTTTAGTATTCTGACTCAAGGAGTTTTCATGACTGACGAACAGAAAGAGAAGGATTATGATTCTTCAAAAATTACCGTTTTAGAAGGTTTGGAAGCGGTGCGCAAACGCCCGGCCATGTATATCGGCTCGACGGGCTTGCCCGGTTTGCACCACCTGGTGTACGAAGTGGTGGATAACTCCGTCGACGAAATTTTAGCCGGCGGCGCCACCACCATTACCGTTACCATTAAAGACGATATGACCTGTTCTATTCAGGACGACGGACGCGGTATCCCGGTCGACCTGATGAAGAACGCCAAAGACGCCAAACTGCGTAATAAATCGGCCCTGGAAGTCGTTATGACCGTACTCCACGCGGGCGGTAAGTTCGACAGCGGCGCCTATAAAGTGTCCGGCGGTTTGCACGGCGTGGGTGTGTCCTGCGTGAACGCGCTTTCCGAAACCATGGAAGTGGAAGTCCGCCGCGACGGCAAAGTACACTTCCAGCGCTACCACCGCGGTAAGCCGGAAGACAAAGTGGCCGTCATCGGCGACACGAACGAACACGGTACCAAAGTAACCTTCCACGCCGATAAAGAAATCTTCGGCGACGTAGCGTTTTCGTACGAAACCATCGGAAACCGCTTGCGCGAACTTGCGTTTTTGAATGCGGGCGTCAAAATTATCTATACAGACGAACGCAAAGAAAACGACCAAACCGTTACCTTCCATTTTGAAGGCGGTATCGCCCAATTCGCCAAGTATTTAAATACCAACAAAACCGTTATCAACCCAGAACCGATTTATCTCACCAAAGAAGTGGGGGATAATTACATTTCGTTCGCCATTCAATACAACGAAAGTTATTCCGAAAACACCTTCTCCTTTGTGAACAACATTCACACCGTGGAAGGCGGTACGCATTTAAGCGGTTTTAGAAGCGCGCTGACGCGTATTATTAACGAATACATTAAAAACAACAACCTTTCCAAACATAAAGACATTTCCGTCGGCGGTGACGATATTAAAGAAGGTTTGACGGCCGTGTTATCCGTCAAAATTCCGCACCCGCAGTTTGAAGGGCAGACGAAAACAAAGCTCGGCAATTCGGAAGTGGAAGGTATCGTGCGCTCTGTAGTGGGGGAAACGTTATCTACTTTTTTTGAAGAAAATCCCAAAACGGCCAAAGCCATTTGCGAAAAATGCGTAGGTGCGGCAGTAGCGCGCGAAGCGGCACGCAAAGCGCGTGATTTAACCCGCCGTAAAGGCGCTTTGGAAAGCGGGGGACTGCCCGGTAAACTGGCGGATTGCCAAGAACGCGAATCTGCCAAGTGCGAATTGTTCCTCGTCGAAGGTGACTCCGCAGGCGGTTCGGCCAAACAGGGCCGCGACCGCGTGTTTCAGGCTATTTTGCCGCTACGCGGTAAAATTTTGAACGTGGAAAAAGCTCCGCTCGTTAAAATTTTGTCCAGCGACACGGTGCGCGACTTAATCGCCGCAGTCGGTACGGGCGTAGGCGAAGGGGAAGGCGGTTTTGATATTACCAAACTCCGCTACAACAAAATTATTCTGATGGCCGATGCCGACGTTGACGGTCAGCATATTTCCACACTGCTCTTAACATTCTTCTACCGTCAGTTAAAGCCGCTTATTGAACAAGGTCACGTTTATTTGGCGCAGCCGCCGCTCTATAAAGTAAAAAAAGGCAAAGTGGAACAATATCTGCAGACGGAAGACCAAATGCAGCAGTGGTTGATGAAAGAAGGGCTTGCCACGGTAACCGTTACGGATATGAAAAAGAATGAAGATTTGACGCACGATTCACTGCGCGACCTGTTAAAAGTGCTGCGCGACATAGAGGACGTGCTCGGTAAACTGGAAGTCAAAAACATTACGCTTGCCGACTTTATGGCGTTCTTGGCCGAAGGCCGCGTGCCGGTATACCGTATTCCGCTCAAAAGCGGCGGATTCCGCTATTTCTATACAGAACAGGAATACCGTGCCTACGAAGAACAATATATGCAGGAAAAACGCGAAGAACTGGCCGCGGACGGCGTGGACGTAAGCGCGGTTTCCAATGACAGTTTGGTGCCGGAACACCAGAGCCTTTTCGAATTCGGCAAACTGCTCTCCGACGAAAAGAAAATGGAAGCGTTTGGTTTTACCTTTGCGCAGTATCCGGTAATTACCAACGAAAAAGAACGCGTAAACCCCTTGTTTAAAGTAAACAATGGCAAGACGGACGCGCTCGTCTACAGTTTGGCGGAACTCTTGCACGCAGTGAAAGAAGCCGCTTCCGCCGGCGCGACGATTCAGCGCTACAAAGGTCTCGGTGAAATGAACCCCGAACAGCTGTGGGAAACGACGATGGATCCGGCTAAACGTAAATTAATCCAAGTAAAAATCAACGACGCCGCCGATACGGAACAGGCGTTTACGATGCTGATGGGCGATCGTGTAGAGCCGCGACGCGACTTTATTCAATCCCACGCCTTGGAAGTAAAGAACTTGGATATTTAATCCCGTGCGCCGTAGTGTACGTAAGATTTCCTGCGGCGCAACACGATTTATCCGTAACAGGAGATTTTTAGTATGAGTGAAGAAAATTTGAACCAGCCTGAGTCCCAAAATGTGGACTTGTTCGGCAATATCCAACAGCGTGACATTGCAGGCGAAATGCGTTCGTATTATATTGATTACGCAATGAGTGTAATCGTTGGCCGCGCTTTACCGGATGTGCGTGACGGCTTAAAACCCGTACACCGCCGCGTGTTGTATTCTATGAACGAGATGGGTTTAAAATACAATAAACCCTACAAAAAATCCGCCCGTGTGGTTGGTGACGTGCTCGGTAAATATCACCCGCACGGTGACACCGCCGTCTATGATACTCTCGTACGCTTGGCGCAAGATTTTTCAATCCGCAAAACTTTAGTGGATGGACAGGGCAATTTCGGTTCTATAGACGGAGACTCTGCCGCCGCTATGCGTTATACCGAATGCCGTCTCCAACGTATTTCCGAAGAAATGCTGGCGGATTTGGATAAAGACACCGTCAAAATGATTCCCAACTATGACGGTTCTTTAATGGAACCTTCCGTGTTGCCGGCTAAACTGCCTGCGCTACTTGTTAACGGTTCGTCCGGTATTGCCGTAGGTATGGCCACCAACATTCCCACGCACAATTTAGGTGAAGTGTGTGACGGCATTATCGAATACATCAAAAATCCCGATATTACGACCAAAGAGATGATGAAAATCATCAAAGGGCCGGATTTCCCGACAGGGGCGATTATCCGCGGGAGCAAAGGTATTTACGAGTATTTTGAAACGGGCCACGGCAGCGTGCGCGTACAGGCCGCTACGGAAATTGAAGAACGCAAAAACGGCCGCGAAGCTATTATCGTAACCGAAATTCCGTATCAGGTAAACAAAACCTCGCTGATTGAAACCATCGTCGGCTTGGTGCGCGATAAAAAGATTACTGATATTTCCGATATCCGCGATGAGTCGGATAGACGCGGTATGCGTTTAGTTATTGAAATTAAACGCGACGGAAATGCCCAAGTGGTGCTCAATCACCTTTACAAACATACTCAGCTGCAGACCAGCTTTCCCGTCAATATGCTGGCGATTGTAGATGGTCGTCCGCGCGTACTGTCGCTCAAAGAAGTGATGAAAGCATATGTAAAACACCGTCAAGAAGTCATTACCAACCGCACAAAATTTGATTTAAATAAAGCGATGAAACGCGAACACGTGCTTAACGGGTTGTTAATTGCAATTGCGAATATGGACGAAGTCGTCGCTATTATCCGTAATGCCAAAGACCCAACCGAAGCCAAGTTTACGTTAATGACGCGTTTTACTTTGTCGGAAGTTCAGGCGCAAGCCATTTTGGATATGCGTTTACACCAGCTGACCCAGCTGTCATCTTTGGCGATTGAAAATGAACGCAAAGATCTGCTCAAACTTATTGAAGAATTGCAGGGAATTTTGGGCAGCCCGCAGAAAATTTTGGATATTATCGTGGAAGAACTGACCGAGCTCAAAAAGACGTACGGCGATGAACGCCGCACGCAAATCGGGCCGGATATGACGGATTTCTCGATGGAAGATTTAATAGAAAAAGAGGACGTTGTCATCACGATTTCTAATGACGGCTATGCCAAACGCATTCCGCTTTCTACGTACAAGAGCCAGAACCGCGGCGGTAAAGGCATCATTGGCAGTAAGACGAAAGAAGAGGACTTTATGGAACATCTCTTTATTACGTCTTCGCACGCTACGATTTTGATGTTTACCAACCGCGGGCGCGTATTTGCGCTGCGTGCGTTTGAAATTCCCGAAGGCAACCGTATGTCTAAGGGTAAGGCGATTGTAAACCTCTTACAGCTGACCGGAGAAGAAAAAGTAACCTCTGCTGTAGCGATTGAGGATTTTGATCCTAAAAACTGCGAAAATACGTACCTGACGATGTGTACCCGTTACGGCAGCATTAAACGTGTGGAACTGGCCGAATTTGCCAACATTCGCAGATCGGGTATTATTGCCATCGGGCTTGAGGAAGGAGACGTATTGGTGGGAGTACAGACGACGCACGGCAAGTCGGATATTATCGTTGCCACCAAACACGGTAAATCAATTCGTTTTGACGAAAACCAAGTCCGCTGTATGGGCCGTCCGGCTAAGGGTGTGCGCGCCATTAACTTGGGTGAAGGGGATGTGGTCGTCGGTATGGAACACGCGCCGAACGACGAACCCCAGCCCGATGTGCTGTCCGTCTGCGAAAACGGTTTTGGCAAACGCACCGAATTTAGCGAATACAAACGCCAGAACCGCGGCGGTATGGGCGTCATCACCATTAAAACGAGTGCGCGCAATGGCTCCGTGGTGGGGATTAAACTTGTCGACGAAAGCAAAGACCTGATGATTATAACTGAAAAGGGAATGACTATCCGCGTCCGCTGTGCCGACATCCGCTCCGTCAGCCGTAACGCCCAAGGCGTGACGCTGGCCAAAATGGAAGAAGGCGACCGCATTGCCCGTATCGCTCCCGTTGTAAAAGACGAAGAGGAAAACGGGTCGTCTTCCGAAGCCAAATAGTTTGGTTTAACGCTTCATACGCCGGAGAAACAGAATTTCTCCGGCATTTTTTTGTCTTGAATTTACCGGACGGTAAAAAATGTTTGCAAGACGGCGCGGAAAGTGCTATAAAAATAATTAGGGGAATAAAAAATGAGGACAAATCCGCACATCTTAGAAATAAATACGCGTTCTTGGCTTAACCGTCTAGAAGCGAAGCAAGGGCGTGCTTTTACGTTGGACGATGTCCCGGAAGAATTTCTGGACAACGCCAAAACAATGGGGTTTGACGCCATTTGGCTGATGGGTGTATGGAAACAAAGTCCGGCGGCGCGGGAAATCGCGCGCGGTTTGGACGAAATTACCAACGCCGTTCGCGCCATCGAACCAAAGTTTGATCCGCAGGATATTACGGCTTCGCCGTATGCGGTGTACGAGTACGAGGTGGACGAAGCGCTCGGCGGAAACGAAGCGCTTTCCAAACTGCGCGAACGAATGCACCAAAAAGGCATTATCCTATTGCTTGATTTTGTGGGCAATCATACCGCTATCGACAGTCCGACCGTTACCTCTTCTCCGGATTTGTACATCAACACGGGCTTGTCCGAACCGCACGCACACAAAGATTGGTTTTTTAAAAATAAAAACGGGATCTCTATTGCTCACGGACGTGATCCGTATTTTGCTCCGTGGACCGATAGCGCACAGCTGAATTATTTTAATCCTAAAACACGCGAATTTATGCTGGATAATCTGCGGCGCGTGGCCGCGTTGTGCGACGGCGTCCGCTGCGATATGGCAATGCTTTCGCTCAATAAAGTCCACCGCGATACGTGGTGGGAGTTTATCGGCGGAGAATTGCCTAAAGAAGAATTTTGGCACCAAGCATTAACCGCCGTGCGCGAGAAATATCCCGAATTTGTGTTTATTGCCGAAGTATATTGGGGTCTTGAATGGGAAATTCAAGAAATGGGATTTGATTACACATATGATAAAGTGCTCTACGACCGGCTGCGCTTTTCCACTCCGGAAAACATCAAGGGCCATTTAGGTGCAGAACACTTGTACCAAATGCGTTCTATCCGCTTTACATCCAACCACGATGAAGAAGAAGCCTTAAAAGCCTTCGGGCGCGAAAAATCGCTTGCCGCCAGCACCATTATTGCTACACTGCCCGGGGCAAGGCTTTTTCACCTGTTCCAAATTTTGGGCCGCCCCGCGCGTATGCCCGTTCAGTACGCTAAGGATTCGTTCCAAGAGGATGAAACAGTCTACGCGTATTACCGGAAACTGCTGGAAATCGCATCCGCGCCGGCGTTCCACGGGGGCCAATGGTCCTTGCGGGATGTATCTTCTGCGGGAGATGATTCCAACCGTAATATTTTAAGCTGGCAGTGGAAACAGATGAATACGGGTAAAATTATTATGATTAACTACAGCGGCACCCCCGCCAAAGGACGCATTCCGATGAAGGGACTGTACGGACAGAACGGCACGGTAACCGAAGAATTCTCGGGGCAGAAAATTACCGTTACGCCGGAAATGCTGTCCCAAGGTTTTGAGTTGTATTTAAAACCGTACGAAAGTAAAATTTTTACGTTTGCTGTTTAACTTTGTGTTTTTTGTAAAAACCCCGCCTAAAAGGCGGGGTTTTTTAATACAATAAAAGAGTGGCTTTTTAATCGAAAGTTTTTTATAATATTATTATAACTTACCGTACGGTAAGTTATTCGGGAGCAAGAATGGCGTTAGGGCCTTTTTCGAAAGGAGACCATATTGAAATTACCACGCTGGGGTTGGAATTTGCTTCGGCGGTGGGGTTGTGTACGTGGGCCGGATATGTGTTAGACAAAAAATGGGGGGCTGCGCCGTGGCTGCTTGTATTGGGTGCGCTTGTCGGATTTGCTTTAGGATTTTATATGATTGTGCGTGCGGCGAAGAATATGTCCCGCGCGGGTGTAAATTTAAAAAAGGCGGAAAAAAAAGATGGACGTAGCTGAAATTATTTCTCATCATATTTTGGATCACGATTGGGGCGTTGTTTTGGGCGGGATGCGGATGCCCGTTACCACTCACTCTGTTACCATAGTAGCGGTAAGCGTTATTTTATTTTTTGGACTGTACTGGATCTCGCGCCGTCACGAAAGCCGTGCGGGGCGTCTTTTAACTACATTGGCGGAAGAATACGTAACGTTTATCCGCGACGGGATGGTTCTTCCCAATATGGGGGTTGAAGGCCGTTCTTTTCTGCCCTATTTCTGTACGCTTTTTCTGTTTATTTTAAGCGTCAATCTGGCGGGGATGATTCCCGACATGAAAACTGCTACCTCCAACATTTCCGTTACCGCAGCGCTGGCGCTTTGTTCGGGCGGGCTGATTTTATTCAGCGGGCTTAAATTCCACGGGTTTTGGGGCTTTTTAAAGGGATTTGTCCCGTCCGGTACGCCGGCGTGGTTGGTGCCGCTTATTTTCCCGTTGGAAGTGATCAGCTTGATCATTAAAGTGTGTGTGCTGGCCATTCGTTTGTTTGCCAATATGCTTTCTGGTCATATGGTGCTGATTTGTCTGTTACTCATTATTTTTATTGTCGGAAATATGCACGTAGCCGCAGGCGCGGGGTCTTTGATTCCTGCGATGGGGTTAGAAATTTTTATGACGTGTTTGGAACTGTTAGTGGCATTTTTGCAGGCGTATGTATTTACGCTGTTAACTGCCATTTTTGCCGGATCTGTTATTCATACGCATTAATTTAAAATCTAGTACAAAGGGCTTCGGCCCAAAAGGAGAAAGAATATGGAACTCGTAGCACTTAAATATATTGCGGCCGGTATCGGCGCGGGACTTACCGTCATTGGCGCGGGCCTCGGTTTGGGTAAAATCGGCGCCGCGGCTTTGGAAGGTACCGCCCGTCAACCCGAAGCCGGTTCCGATCTGCGCACCACGATGATCATCATTGCCGCTTTGCTCGAAGGCGCCGCGATGTTGGGCCTCGTTATCTGCTTGCTTACGATGGTAATGAAATAACCCGTTAGGAAGCGGCTATGGAAGATTTATTGAAACCCGACTACGGGGTGATGATTCTTACCGTCTGCAACTTTTTGCTTTTGGTATACTTGCTTAAAAAATTTGCGTGGAAAGGCATTATCGGCGCCTTGGAAAAACGCGAACAGCAAGTGGCCGATGACAAAAAACAGGCGCAGGAAGCCCGTGAGTCTGCGGAACAATTAAAGCGCGAACTGGACGAAAAGCTGGCCCAAATTGCAGATGAAGCCGCCAAAAAAATGGCGGAAGCTGTCCGCGTTGGGGAGGCACAGCGCGACCAGATGCTGGCTGCGGCAAAGGAACAATCCGAACGCTTAACACAGCAAGCCAAAGCGCAAATTGAAGCCGAAAAGAACCAAGCGCTGGCCGAAGTACGCGGCGAAATCGCCCGTACAGCCGTGCTGGCTGCTGAAAGAGTCATCCGTCAGCAAATCAGCGACGCGTCCGCCCAAGAGGCGGTTGACCGCGTGCTGGAAGAAGTAAAGGCCAAATAATGAATAGTTCAGATAGAATCGCGTTGCAGCGTTACGCCGCCGCTTACGACGGGCTAAGCTCCACAAATGAGGAAGCCGTCCGCCGCACGGCGGATTTGCGTGCGGCGGAAGAAGCGCTTGTTTCGGTGCACGAATTTATGACCAGTCCACGCGTTACGCTTCAGCAAAAGAAAGATGCGGTACGCGCTGCTTTGGCCGGTGCGCCGGTAACGGCTTCGTTTATTGAACTTTTGCTTGATGCCAAACGTTATGCGCTGCTACCCGCTGTTACGCGGGAGGTAGAAGCGCTTTTGGACGGGAGGCTGAATATCGTCCGCGCGCAGGTGTTTTCGGCGCGGGAGCTTTCCGCCGAACAAAAAAAGAAGACCGAAGAAGCCCTGTCTGCGCGTTACGGCGGCAAGGCAGAGGTTTCTTTTCACACGGATCCGAACCTTTTGGGGGGACTCAAAATTTGGTGTCGGGGAGAACTGGTGGACGGAAGCCTGCAAGGGCAGCTTGCCAAACTGCAGGAAGAATTGACGAAATCACGGTAACTATATGGCAATCAGACCAGAAGAAATAACCAATATCATTAAAGAAAAAATAGAACATTTTGACGCCAAAGCCGACATTAGCGAAGTGGGCACCGTCATCCAAGTAGGCGACGGCATTGCCCGCGTACACGGGCTTTCCAACGTCAAAGCCTCGGAACTCGTGGACTTCGGAAACGGAGTTAAGGGTATGGCGATGAACTTGGAGTATGATAACGTCGGCTGCGTACTGATGGGCGCGGATCATTTGGTGCACGAAGGCGGCACCGTAAAACGCACCGGAGAAGTAATCAGTATTCCCGTCGGGGCGGGGATGATCGGCCGCGTAGTGGATCCGCTCGGTAACGCGCTTGACGGCAAGGGGGAAATTAAGACCGACAAAAATATGCCTTTGGACATCGTTGCCCCCGGGATTATCGACCGTCAGCCCGTTAAACAGCCGCTTCAGACCGGTATCAAAGCCATTGACGCGATGGTGCCAATTGGCAAAGGACAGCGCGAATTGATCATCGGCGACCGCCAAACGGGTAAAACTGCCATTGCGGTAGACGCCATTATCAACCAAAAGAACATTCCCGAATCGGAACGCTGTATCTGCATTTACGTGGCTGTGGGCCAGAAACAGAGCACGGTGGCGCAAGTCGTTAAAACGCTGACGGATTTCGGCGCAATGGATTATACCGTAGTAGTATCAGCTACTGCGTCCGATCCGGCCTCTTTGTTATATATTGCTCCTTATGCGGGCTGCGCTATCGGCGAATACTTTATGTGGCAGGGCAAAGACGTGCTGATTGTATATGACGATTTATCCAAGCACGCGCAGGCGTACCGCCAGATGTCTTTGCTTTTGCGCCGCCCGCCGGGCCGTGAAGCTTACCCGGGGGACGTATTTTACTTGCATTCCAGACTCTTGGAACGCGCGTGCAAGCTTTCCAAAGAAAACGGCGGAGGATCGCTGACCGCGCTTCCGATCATTGAGACGCAGGCGAACGACGTATCCGCGTATATTCCTACGAATGTCATTTCCATTACGGACGGCCAAATTTATTTGGAAAGCAGTTTGTTTTTAAGCGGTATCAAACCGGCCATTAACGTTGGTTTATCCGTATCCCGCGTAGGCGGTTCGGCCCAACGCAAAGCAATGCGTGCGGTGGCTGGTACGCTTCGTATTGATTTGTCCCAGTATCAGGAACTGGCGGGATTTGCGCAGTTCGGCTCCGAACTTGATAAAGAATCCCAGCGCCAGATTGCCCGCGGCCAGCGTATGACGGAACTGCTAAAGCAGGACCAATACTCTCCACTTAAAGTGGGCGAAGAAGTGTTAGTATTGTATGCGGGCGTGCACGGTTATTTGGACGGCGTGAATGTGTCCGACGTGCTTTCTTATGAAAAGCAGCTGCTTGCTTATGCGCGCTCCGAACGTGCGGACGTGCTGGATGAACTCAACGCCTCCAACGAGCTGACGAAAGAACTGGAAGAGAAAGTGGTTGGATTATTGGACGCTTTCAAATCTGTGTTCAAAGCCGCCAAATAGGAGAGGTGTAATGGACTCTAAAACGAAGAAAAAATACTTGGTTACCGGCGGGGCCGGATTTATCGGCAGCAACCTTGCCAAAACGCTGGAAGCCCAAGGACACGAAGTAACCGTAGTAGATGATTTTTCCAAAAACGGAAATTTCAACAACTTAACCGGCTTTAAAGGCGACGTCATTACTGCGAATTTGTTTGAGTATATGATGCACGATATGTATTTTGATGCCATTTTCCACGAGGCCGCTATTACCGATACTACGGTTACGGATCAAAAAGCGATGATGGAGCAAAACGTAGAAGCGTTTAAGAATTTGCTTACTTTCGCGGCGGAAAATGAAATCAAAAAAGTCATTTACGCTTCCAGCGCGGCTGTTTACGGCAATGGGCCGGTGCCAAATGCGGAAACGCAGTCCACGCGGCCGGAAAACGTGTACGGCTTCTCTAAGGCCGTGATGGACAATGTCGCCCGTTTGTTTGCCGAAGATAACCACGATATGAAGATTATCGGCCTGCGCTATTTCAACGTTTACGGTCCGGGGGAATACTATAAGGGTAAGATGGCCAGTATGGTATACCAACTTTACAACCAAATGAAGGAAGGCAAGCGTCCGCGCGTGTTCAAATCCGGCGAACAACAGCGCGATTTTGTGTACATTAAAGACATTGTAAAAATTAATCTTTGCGCATTAAATAACGGTAAAGAAACGGGCGTCTATAACGCGGCTACGGGTATCCCGCGCGATTATAACGATATCATCCGTTGCTTAAATAAAGAACTCGGCACCCGGCTGGAGCCCGAATATATCGACAATCCGTATCCGTTCTTCCAGCTTAAAACGCAGGCGGATATGACGCTTGCTAAAGAGAAACTCGGCTTTGAGCCGGACTATTCTCTGGAAGCCGGCATTGCCGACTATGTAGCCGTGTTGGAAGCGCGCAATCAGCAGGTGAAAAATGGAATCGCTTAGGGATATACGGCAAAACATTAAAGCGGTCAAATCCACACAGCAGATTATGCAGACGATGAAGATGATCTCCAACGCCCGCATCCGCAAAGCACAGGACGCAATGACCGCCGCCCGTCCGTTTGCCAAAAAGATGCTGGAAATGGTGGACGATTTAAAGCAGGACATTCTTGCTATGCCCCAGCCTGATGATGGAAGTGAGAGCCCTGCCGGACGGTTTTTTGTCAACCGGACGGGGGATCCTTCCAAAATCGGGCTTTTGGTCATTACAGGGGATAAAGGCTTGGCGGGATCATTCAACGCGGTCCTTTTGCGCGCGGCGCTGCACTTTTTGAAAAAACACCAAGATAAACAAGTTACGCTGTTCGCCGTCGGCAAGAAAGGAAGAGATTTTTTCGCCCGTTTAAAAATGCCCAATCTGCGTATTGTGTACGAGAGTGTAGGGATTTTTCCCAAAGTATCATATGCGCACGCGGAGCTGTTGGGTGAAGCGGTAATGAAAGCGTTTTTTGAAGAAAAACTGGGTTCGGTTACGTTGATTTATAACGATTTTAAATCGCTGGCCAGCCAGAATTTGGTGGAGCAAAAGATTTTGCCGTTTAATTTTGAGCAAAGCCAAAATAAACGGGAAGAACGTGACTTTGAATTTGAACCCGGGGTCAAAGAGATTTTTAACATTTTGGTTCCGCGTCTTTTCAAGGCTAATATGTACCGTATTTTGCTGGAATCTCAGGCCGCTAATTTGGCCGCTACCATGAATGCAATGGACGCAGCCAGCAAAAACGCTGGAGAAATTGTCAGCGCGCTGGGCGTAAAATTAAATAAAGTGCGTCAGGCGGGCATTACGAACGAAATTTTGGATATCGTCAACGGGGCCAATGCCCTTAACGGTTAACATTACAGGAAAAATATGAAGACTGGAAAAGTAATTCAAGTTATCGGTGCGGCGGTAGACGTGCAGTTTGAGCAGGAACATCTCCCCGCCATTGAAAACGCCGTCGAAATTGAAATGGACGGCGGCGCGAAAATCGTGGCCGAAGTGGCCCAACAGATGGGCGATGGAATCGTCCGTTGCGTGTCGCTGGAAAGTACGGACGGCCTTCAGCGCGGCGCCAAAGCCGTAGATACGGGTGCGTCGTTGCAAGTACCCGTGGGGGAAGCGTGCCTCGGCCGCTTGATGAATGTACTGGGCAAACCGCAAGATCATAAAGGCGACATTCCCGCCGCAATGCATATGCCCATTCACCGCAATCCGCCCTCTTTGGAGGACCAAAATCCCACACCGGAAATTTTTGAAACGGGTATTAAAGTGATCGACTTAATTGCCCCGTATATGAAAGGCGGTAAAGTGGGGTTGTTTGGCGGCGCGGGCGTAGGCAAGACCGTGCTGATTATGGAGCTGATTAACAATGTAGCGCGCGAACACCACGGCAGTTCTGTCTTTGGCGGCGTAGGCGAAAGAAGCCGCGAAGGCAACGATTTGATGCTGGAAATGAGTGAATCCAAACTGTCTGACGGAAGCTCCGTGCTTGATAAAACGGTGCTTGTCTACGGGCAGATGAACGAACCGCCAGGGGCGCGCGCCAAAGTGGCATTGACCGCGCTTACACAGGCGGAATACTTCCGCGATGTAAAAGGACAGGACACCTTGTTGTTCTTGGATAACATTTTCCGCTATGTGTTGGCCAATTCCGAAGTGTCTGCCCTTTTGGGCCGTATGCCTTCGGCCGTAGGTTACCAGCCGACTTTAAATACCGAAATCGGTAACTTGCAGGAACGTATTACATCTACCAAAAAAGGCGCCATTACGTCCATTCAGGCCGTTTATGTGCCCGCCGACGATTTGACCGACCCGGGGGTTGCCGCTACGTTTACGCACTTGGATTCTACCTCCGTACTTTCGCGCCAGATTGCCAGCTTGGGTATTTATCCGGCTGTGGATCCTCTTGATTCCACCTCCCGTATTTTGGATCCGCGTATTATCGGGCAGGAGCATTACGATGTTTCCCAAAGCGTGCGCAAAGTGCTGCAGAAATATAAAGATTTGCAGGACATCATTGCCATCTTGGGTATGGACGAATTATCCGATGAGGATAAAAAGACTGTGGCACGCGCCAGAAGAATCCAAAAATTCCTGTCGCAGCCGTTCTCGGTGGCGGAACAGTTTACCGGTTATGCGGGCAAGTACGTCAAATTGGCCGACACAATCAAGGCCTTTAAAGGTATTGTGGCCGGTGAATATGACCATATTCCGGAATCCTGCTTCTATATGTGCGGCGGAATTGAAGATGTTCTCGCCAAATACGAACAGGTAAAAGATAAAGAGTAAGCTATGCCTAAACAACTGACCCTTAACTTAATTACGCCGGAAAAACAGCTTATTTCCGACCTGCAGGTGGATATGGTTATTCTGCCCGCGCTGCTGGGGGAAATGGGGATATTGCCCGGACACGTCAAAACGATTGTGCAGCTGGGTATGGGTTCCCTGCGTTATAAAAAGGACGGGAAAGAAGAAGCGTTTGCCGCGCTGGGGGGCTTTGTAGAAGTGCTTAACAATGTGGTAAACGTATTTGCCGAGAGTGCGTCTTTGGCGGACGAGATTGACGAAGAAGCCGAAAAGCAGAAAATTAAAGCAGCTAAAGAGTCGTTGTCCAATAAGGATGCCGATATTGACTTCGAACTTGCAGAAATGGAGATTAAGCAGGCAATAGCGAGAATGAAGGTCAAAAGACGGAAGATGTAATCATAACCACTGATATTAACTGATGTTTTACGTACAACGGATAAGAAAAAGATTTCTTGTCCGTTGTTATTTTGGGAAGGAATCTTCGTCTTTCCCGAAGTTTATCATTGGGAATTGGTCTTTTCGTAAAGGGCATATCCCGTACTATGTTTTATGGGCGTACATAGCTGTTAATTTGGCGGTCAAAATTTGGGATAAACCATTTTTTGCGGTTACTCTTTTTCTCGTTTAGGTTACAATATAAGCAAAGGTATTTTATGACAGACAAAAAACCATTTATCATAGGAATAGGGGAACTGTTATGGGATGTGTTTCCCGAAGGGAAACGTGCCGGAGGCGCCCCCATTAATTTTGTATATCACGCCGTGCAGGCGGGGGCGGAAGGCTGTGCTGTTAGTGCGGTGGGAGATGATGAGTGGGGGCGAGAAATTTTACTGGAGCTAAAAAAGAGCGGAATTCAAGGAATCATTTCCACCGTGCCTTATCCTACGGGACACGTGCTTGTGAAAATGAAAGACGGGATTCCCTCTTATAGCATTGTGGATGACGTGGCGTGGGATCATCTGCCGCTCACTCCCGAAGCGTTAAACGCTGTTTCCCGCGCCGATGCCGTTTGCTATGGTACACTTTCGGTTCGGCATATGCACACGCGGGAGACGGTGGAAAAGTTATTGGCGTCGGCACGGCCGTCCGCGCTACGGTTTTTTGACATTAATTTGCGACAATCTTATTATTCCAAAGCGCTCATAGAGGAACTTCTCGGTTTTGCTAACGCATTTAAATTAAATGATGACGAGCTTATCATCCTGCGCCATTTATTTGGTTTGACGGGGACAGATGAAGAAATTTGCCGCGTTTTGTTGCAGCGCTATCAGCTGCGGTATTTAATTTTTACGGCGGGGGATAAATATAGTGTTGTTTATACACCAAACGATATCTCCCGCATAGCTACGCCGCGTGTTACAGTAGTAGATACCGTAGGAGCGGGGGATTCTTTTTCGGGCGCGTTTGTGTATGGGGTTTTGACGGGGAAGACCCTGCAGGAAGCGCACGAAAACGCCGTTAAAACGGCGGCGTTTGTTTGCTCCCGCGCAGGGGCTTGGCCGTCTTACCGCTAGGAGAAAGATGTCAAGAGATAAACGTATGTATGGAACGTTGTTTCCCGTTATGCTGTCGTTTGTAGCGATGGGTTTTGTGGATGCTGTCGGTGTGGCAACGCATTACATAAAAGCGGATTTCCGCTTGTCCGATACAGTCGCCAATTTGCTTCCATCTATGGTGTTTTTATGGTTTTTGGTATTTTCCGTGCCTACCGGAATGATGATGAATAAAATTGGTCTGCGCAAAACGGTTTTGGTCGGTTTAATTCTTACTGTCTGCGCACTTGTATTACCGTTTGCCGGTTATTCTTTTGGCGTGATGTTGGCGTCTTTTGCGTTCTTGGGGTTAGGAAATACGCTGTTGCAGGTTGCTTTGAATCCGCTTCTTTTCAATCTAGTTTCGAAGGATAAACTGGCCGGAGTAATGACTTTTGGGCAGTTTGTTAAGGCTATTGTTTCTTTTTTGGCTCCGTTGCTTGCAGGGAGTGCGGCCGTCTGTTTTGGCAGTTGGAAATGGTTATACTTGATTTTTTTGGCGGAAGCAGCGGCTGCGTTTATGTTCTTATTCCGTGAAAAAATTCAGGAGAGAGGGGAGGCTTCCTCGTCTTCGTTTGCGGAGGTTTTCCGGCTGCTCGGCGACGGGTTTATCCTGTGTTGTTTTTTGGGTATTGTATGCCACGTGGGCATTGACGTGGGCATAAATGTAACGGCCCCGCGTCTTTTAATGGAACGCACAGGATTGGATTTAACCCGCGCCGGTTACGCCCCCAGCGTGTATTTCCTTTTTCGTACGGCGGGTTGTTTGTTGGGATCTTTTGTTTTGTCGCACTTTTCGGCTAAAAAATTCTTTTGGGTCAGTGCGGGTTGTGTGGCCGCCGCACTGGGCGGGCTTGTTTTTTTGTGGGGACAGTGGCCGTTGTATGTGTGTATTGCGCTTGCGGGTTTTGGCAATTCTAACATATTTTCTATTATTTTTTCGCAGGGTATGTTGCATAATCCGGAAAAGAAAAATGAAATCTCCGGTCTGATGATTACAGGGCTTTTTGGAGGAACAATTTTTCCGCTGGTGATGGGAATAGCTGCTGATGTGGTGCACGCTCAAACGGGGGCGGCCGGTATCTTTTTTGCAGGCGCGTTATTTTTGTTGTGGACGGGGAAAAAGCTTTTCGCTTCGATGGAATAATTTTTGTATGCTTCTTAGGGAAAAAAAGTATAATAAAAATATATCCGCATATAAGGAGATTGTATGAGAAATATTACTCCAGTTACTTGGAATTGGAAACAATTTGTTCTTCCTGTTGTGATTTTTTTGGCGGCCGTCTGCGCACTCGGTTCTTATTTTACCGTGTCCGCGGGCAATGTGGCCGTAAAACTGCGTTTCGGTAAAATTGTGGGCGCATACAGCGAAGGTTTGCATTTTAAATTGCCGCTGATAGACTCCATTGAAAAGTTTTCCGTCCGCATTCGTAAAGATTCTTTTAATACGGAAGCGTTTTCCAAAGACTTGCAGACCGTCGGTTTGACCTTGGCCATCAACCACCGTATTTTGCCTGATACGATAGAATCCATCTACCGCAACTTGGGGCCGGAGTACACGTCCACAGTTTTAAAACCAATGGTAGAGGAATGGACGAAAGCCGTTATCGCCAAATACTCGGCTGACAGCCTGATTTCCAACCGCGTGCAGGTGGCCAAAGAGCTGGATGAAATCTTAAAATCTAAGATGGCGGAAAAACAAGTAATCGTTTCTGATATTGCTATTACGAACTTTGAATTTTCTCCGCAGTTTTTAAAAGCGGTAGAAGAAAAACAAATTGCCGAGCAGGAAGCCAAACGCGCCACAAACTTGGTAGAAAAAGTAAAAAAAGAAGCCGAACAGAAAATTCTTCAGGCAGAAGCGGAAGCCAAATCCTTGCGGTTGCAGCGTGAAGTAGTGTCCGATAATTTAATTAAACTGCGTCAGGTAGAAGCGCAATTAAAAGCGATTGAAAAATGGGACGGACGTATGCCTACTTATATGGCGGGAGACCAAATGCCGTTGGTAATGGCAAAATAGTCCCCGTACCGGAAATTTTAAAGGTATAATGGAAGAGAGAGTCTCTCTTCCATTTTTTATTTGGAGAATGTATGAAAACGGTTTTTAAAATTCTTTTATTTTTAGCGGTTTTTTGCGGTATTTATTGGTTTGTATTTTATCAAACGCCTGAGCAAAAGACCTTTGCGCGGGAACTTTCCTTGGCGCAAAGCGGAAATGTACAGGCCGCGGTGCGGACTGCGGAATTTTTTAAACGAGGAGAAGGCGTCAAACAAGACGGCGCACAGGCTGCCGAATGGTACCGCAAGGCTGCTTTGGCAGGCGACGCCGGAGCCGCATATGAATTGGCAGAACTGTATATAACGGGCGATATCTTACCCAAAGACGAGGCCGAAGCTCTTGTGTATTTGCGTGTGGCGGCACAGGCGGATGAACCGCGCGCACAGCGTGAACTGGCCCGTTTTTATGAAGAAGGGCTTGGTGGAATGGAGCCC
Organism: Candidatus Avelusimicrobium sp.; assembly: GCF_051874775.1. GTDB lineage: Bacteria > Elusimicrobiota > Elusimicrobia > Elusimicrobiales > Elusimicrobiaceae > Avelusimicrobium. Next base: position 49,020 of record NZ_JBJEGE010000029.1, on the reverse strand, counting down.
CATCAAGGGGAGGCTCTTTTATGGCGTTTTTTAGCGGCGCAGAACGGGGATGCGGAATCCGCCTTAGCCTTGGAAAAAGCCCAAAAAGACCAGCCCGAACTGTATGCGCAAATTAGAGCGTTGGAAGAAGATTTAGCCGCCGCGCGGGAAGGCAGTGCAAGCGCGCGGATTCGCGCCGGATTAGCTTATCGTAGGGGGAGCTACGTTTTGCAAAATAATGAAGAAGCCGCGCGCCTTTTTACGCTGGCGTGGGAAGAGAACAAACTGGGGCAGGCTGCGTATGAACTGTCGGAAATGTATCGTAGTGGCGCAGGGGTGGAGCAGAACGCAGTCAAAGCGGCGGAGTTAATGGGGCAGGCAGCACAACTTGCGTATCCCGCCGCCCAGTATGCGTTGGGAGAGGAAGCGTATAAGGATGACCCTCCTCGTTACCAAGATGCGTTTGCGTGGTTTTCTAACGCAGCAGCAGGCGGATACATAAACGCGCAGTATATGACGGGTTTTATGTTAATGCAAGGACAGGGAACAGAGCGGTCTGTGCCGTTGGCTGTTAAGTTCTTCCGCGATGCTGCGGAACACGGCCACACAGCGGCCCAATATGTATTGGGGCAGATTTACGTTAAAGGGTTGGGCGTGGCGGCGGATAAAAAAGCAGGAGAGGAGTGGCTTTCCCGCGCTGCGCAAAATGGCAGTACAGATGCGCAGGCGTTACTGGACGCGCTGCATTAAAGCTTGCCCGACAAGGGACGCCCCGAATCCGTCAGAACGGGCTGTGCCTTGGTTGGCCTCCTTGTACAAATACATAAAACAGCAAGCGGTATAAATAGAATTTATTCATTTCCGCAGGGTTTGGGTGATATTATTTTCGCCCGCAGTCCATTCGTACCAGTATATTTGGCGGCGGGGATATATCCGGCCTTCGGACTGGATCTCAAGACGGAATAAATCTCCCTGTTGTACATCAAAAAATGTTTCCAAATGGGCAAAATCCATAAACGGATAGCGCGGCAGTTTTTTTATTACGCGCCCGTCGCGAAGCTGCATAATAAATCCGATGGCGTCCGTTGGATGCAGGCGCATAATCTGCAGGCCGTTAAACACTAGCGCAATATCCTCCTGCGGAGTATACGCGCCGCTTGCCTGGCGCGCCAGCGTGCGCAGCCAGAAGGCGGGTACGGCTATGTTTAAATCGTGCGTTTGGGCGTTAAACTGGCCGAGCGTACCGGAGAACCAATCGGCAGACTTGGATTGTCCCGCCAATAAACTTCCAATATGCACTCCCGCCACTTTTCCGTTTTGTAACAACGGGGATCCGCAATAACCGTTCATAGGTACGTTTGTCTGAACATATTTGGTTAAAATACGATATTGGCTGGCAAATAACACTTCCCGTACCGGCTGGGATAAAAAGTTTCCGCGTGCAAAACCGCTTGAAGAAAGTACACTGTGGGCGGAGGGAAGTCCGTCCTCCAGCTCCAGCGGCTGGAGATACGGCAGCGCCTGCGGCGGAATTTCAAATAATGCCAGGTCCACTCCGGCCGCACTGCCTTCTTTGGAAGGTTTGGCTTCTAGGGTAACGGGGACGCCGTTTTCGTCTGTGAACGTCATATACGGCGTATGGTTGATATCGTCCATCACGTGCCGGGCGGTTACGCCCCACACGTGGCCGTCTATATTCACGGCAAACGCACTGCCTTTGTGTTTGGATTCGGGCGTGGCTTGTACGGTAAAAACGGAACTGCGGATAGTGGGAGGAATGGGGGCCGTCAAGGGGCGCATAGGGGCGTTGCCTGTTTTTAAAAGCGGCATAACGGCGCGCAGCGGCTGTTGATGCAGGGCGGCAGTTACGACGGCCCTGTCTATTTGGGCGCTAACGCGCGTCAGGTTTTTTACAACGGCCGGAACCTGTGCGTTTGCGGAAAGCCCCGCAAGCGTGAATACAATACAGAGTCCGCCGGAATAAAATTTTGTCATATAAGATGATAAATAACGGGACCGTTTTACACCAAGACTTTTGCCCGCAGGAACAGATAGGCCCGCGGGCTTAAATAAAAAGCGGCGAAGTAAAAAACTCCGTGGCACAAAGATCGGTTTTATCCGTTAGAACAACAGGCTGACTGTCCAAATAAAAAATATGCCGGATAGAAACAATACGGTGCAGATGGGAAGAAACCCAAACAGCCACGCACCGATTGCTTTGCCGGTACCGATAGTGCAGACGCGTTTTAATGCGCGCGTTAAATAACCGAGCTGAAGCGCAAACACAAATGCCAGCGCTATGGGCGCAAACCAACCGAGTTTTGCGTCCGGTACTGTTGCGGAAACGAGTGCGAACGCGATCAGCAATCCTTTAATAAATCCGGCGGAACCTACCAAACAAAAGAGTTCGGCGGGTGAAACTTTTATACGGGAAAAATCCAAAAACAGTCCGCATAAAGACGCAATGAAATATCCCGCCGTCAGTTCCGCCGCAAATACGGCCGCCAGTTTAAATATAAGGACAGGTACAGAAAGACCGTCGCCGATGTTGAAAAACAACACCCACCCCAGCGTAGCCGCAAAATATCCCGCACACGCCTGTTTAAGCGAGCGCTCTTGCAAGATGACCCGCAAGGCTTCGTTCGGGTTTTTTATATATAGAAAATATGTTTTCAGCAAATTCATATGAGCCCCTTAGTTGACCCATAAGTACGATACGCTGGGTGTCGCCAAACTTTGCAGCTGCTTAGTCAAGGACTGATTTTCCATACTGGAACCGAATGAGAAAATCAGCTCTCTGAGTCCGTCTGACGGGCGTTGATTGATGATTTTGGGGTCTTTGATTCCGGCCAGTTCTCCGGCCAACAGGCGGGCTTCTTCTTCTCCGCCGAGTTTATCGATAAATCCCAAGTTAAACGCGCGCTGGCCCGTAAACACGCGGCCGTCGGTGTATTCGGTCAGATTTTCGGGTGTGACGTTCGGTCGGCCTGCTTTTACCGCTGCAAAAAATTGCGTGTAGGTATCGTTCACCATATCCTGCAGAATGGCTTTTTCGGCATCAGTCATCGGGCGATAGGCGGAGCCCATATCTTTGTATTTTCCGGAAGTGATGGGCATTACCTTCACGCCGATTTTGTCAAATAAACCTTCCACGTTACTCGTTTGCATAATTACGCCGACGGAACCGGTAATCGTACCGGGTTCGGCTACGATTTTGTCTGCCGCCATAGCAATGTAAAATCCGCCGGAGGCCGCTACATCGCGAAATAAAGCTACGATTTTTTTACCGTTTTCTTTGGCTTTTAACAGTTCTCCGTAAATGTTTTGTACAGAAGCCACTGTTCCCCCCGGGGAGTTAATGTCAAGCACGATGGCTTTAACGTTTTTGTCATCTGCCGCGTCGCGGATTTTTTTTGCAATAGCACCTGCACCCGTGGGGCGGGAAAACGGACCGGAAGAGTTGTCCTGCGCGATGACGCCGCGCACTTTAATCCACGCGATACCGGTTTTGGGTAATTTAGATTTTTTTAGTGCATCCGCAATTTTGGCAGAAGCGGGTTCATCGTCTGCAGTTTCTTGTGCGGAGGGGACTTCTTTTTCACAAGAGGAGACAGGTTTTATGGTTAAATATAATCCGCAGCACGCGGATACTGTAAACGTCAACAGCAAAAGCAAAGCCCAAAGCCCGCGGCCGGAGGACAGTTTTGCTTTTCCGGAGGAGTTTTTTGTTTTATTTGTGGAATCTGTTTCGGTTTCGGTTGTTTGTTCTTGTGAGCTGGAAAACAAAGCGGTATTTTCGTGCTCCATTAATTTTTTTTCCCAGCTTTCGCGCGGCAGACTAGTGTCAGTATCTGCAGGAATCGGCGCGTCTTTTTCGTTTTCAGACATAGAAAGCTCCTTTCAAATAAAAATCTTACTTAATTATACCAATTTAAATTGCTAAAATAAGAACAACCACTTTTATTTGGAGGCCCTATGTTTACCGGAGTTTATACCGCTTTGGCCACTCCTATGGCTGCTTGCGGTGGCGTAGATTATAACGCGCTCGGCCGTTTGTTGGATGCACAGCTTGCGTCCGGCATACACGGGCTTGTGCTGCTGGGAACCACGGCTGAAACGCCTACCCTGTCCGCAGCGGAAAAAAACGAAATTTTACGTTTTTGTACGCAGCGCATAAATAAACGTGTAAAAATTATTATTGGTGCGGGAACAAATTGCACCGCCTCCACCTTGGAGGCTGTCCGCGCCGCGCAGGCGTTTGATCCGGACGGCGTGCTGGTGGTTACACCGTACTATAACAAGCCGAATCCGTCGGGCCTTATCGAGCATTTTAAACGGATTGCTGCTTTGGGTACGCCCGTTGTTTTGTATCACATTCCGGGACGCACGGGGCTGAAACTGTCCGGCAATGTACTGGCGGAGTTACTGTCGGCTGTGCCGCAGTTGGCGGGGATTAAGGAGTCTGACTACGATATGGCGCACGTAACCGATACCGCCGTCAAATACGCGGGACGTTTGAGTTACTTGTGCGGAAACGACGATTTATTTCCCGAATATCTGGCGTTAAATGCGTCCGGCATTATCAGCGCGGCGGCCAATGTATTCGCCCCCGCCTTTGTGAAAATTTATAATTTGTTTACGCAAGGCAAGCCGGCGGAAGCATTTTCCGTATTTGCCGAGATTTATCCGCTGGTTAAAGCGTGCTATTTGGAAACAAACCCCATATGCGTCAAATATATGCTGTCCAAAATCGGCTTTGGCGGGGACACTGTCCGGCTGCCGTTGGGGGCAATATCAGCGGAGAACAAGGCTAAAATAGATGCATTGCTGGCCCGCACAAACAAAGAATTTTTTATTTCGGGAGATTAATGATGAAAACGGTTGGAATTATCGGGGTGAACGGTATGGTGGGGCAGAATATGCTCGCCGAACTTAAAAAAGTGAAAACGCCCTTTGAACTTAAGACTTTTGGCCGCAACGATGAAATTACGTCTGTGGATGTGGCTGTTTTATGTACGGATAATCCCGTCAGCCGCGAATTGGCGCCAAAAATTAAGGACCGTGTGAAATTTACAGTAGATATGTCCTCAGAATTTCGTATGACCGAAGGCGTGCCCCTCGTTATTCCGGAAATCAATGCGCACGCCGTTACCAAGGATACGCCCTTAATCGCCAGCCCTAACTGTACGACGACGGGTCTTGTCATGAGTCTTGCTCCGTTAAAACCCTTTTATCATTTTACGGAAGCGTTTTTCTGTTCGTATCAAGCTATCAGCGGCGGCGGTAAAAAACTGTTGGACGATTTTCATACGCCAGGGTCTTTATATGAAAAAAATTGTGTGCCGCTGATTGGATCCGTATTGGATAATGGCCACACGAGCGAGGAGCTCAAAGGATTGTACGAAACGCGCAAAATTATGGAACTGCCGGACATTAAGGTCTACTGTCATACGGTGCGTGTAGGGGTGGAAAATTCCCATTCGCTGGGCGTAACGCTCAAAGCCGCGGAAGTGTTTGATGTGGAACAAGTCAAAAAATTGTGGAATGCATTTCCCAATTTATCCTACAGTGAACACGTTGTTACACCCAAAGAAGTTTCCGGCAAAGAAACCACATTTATCTGTCGTTTGCGCAAGGATGTGGAAGATCCAAGAATCATCCATTATTTCGTTACATTTGACAATTTGCTCAAAGGTGCGGCGATGAACGGCCGCCAGATTGTGGAGCTGCTGCTGGAGAAATACATATGAAAAAAGCGTTAATTAACGGCGCCGAAGGGAAAATGGGCCGTGCGCTTATCCGGTTAATCGGGGCGCGGCCGGAACTTAGTTTGCAGGCTCTCCCGCGCGAGAGCGGGCAGCCGTTTCCGGCGGATTTTGACGTAGTGATTGATTTTTCTTCTCCGCAGGGCGCGCAGGAAGCGTTTGCCGCCGCCAAGCATAAACATAAACCTTTTTTAACGGGAACCACCAATCTGCCGGAGACATTTTTATTTCAGCTTCAACAGGAAGAAAAAATTGCGTCGTTTTTTGCGCCTAACGTCAGTTTAAGCGTTTACTTTTTTACAGAACTGGTGCGTCAAGCCGCCAAAATGTATGGCGGCTATGATATCAAGCTGCACGAAATCCATCACGTCCATAAAAAAGACGCGCCCAGCGGCACTGCTAAAACACTGGCGGATGCCGTAAATATGCCGTACGAAAAAGTAACATACGAACGTTTGGGCGAAACGGTGGGGACTCATATTGCCGCGTTTGATTCTCCTTTTGATGAAATAACGCTTGCGCATAAAGCTGTCACCCGCGATTTGTTTGCCAATTCCGCGTTGGAGATTGCTGTCTGGCTGATGAAACGTTCGGGTGGCTTTTATACGATGTCGGACTATGCAAAATTTAAACTGAAGGATAAGAAAAAATGAAAATTCACTTTATCGGTATAGGCGGCGTGGGAATGAGCGCATTGGCGCAGCTGCACGCGATGGGAGGAGACGAAGTCACCGGTTCCGACCGTTTAATCAGCAAAGGCTATACGGATATGGCCCTGTGGGATTATTTAAAAAAATTGAATATTAAACTTTTCCCGCAGGACGGCAGCGGTATTGACCGCCATACGCAGCTTGTTATTTTATCGTCTGCAATTGAGGAAGATAATCCGGAGTTTGTAAAAGCCAAGGCGCTCGGTATTCCGATGATGCATCGTTCCGAACTGTTGGCCAAACACGTGGCCGAACACCGTACAATCGCTGTTTCCGGTACCAGCGGGAAAAGCACGACCACTGCTATGGTATATGATATTTTGGCGTTTGCGGGATTGAGCCCGTCGGTCATTACAGGCGCGGCGATTTTGTCTCTGCAAAAAGAGCAGGGCGTTTTTGGCAATGTGTATAAGGGCGAGTCGGATATTTTAGTCATTGAAGCCGACGAGAGTGACGGTTCTATCGTTAAATACCGCCCGCATTTGGGGCTGTGCCTCAACTTGCAAAAAGACCATAAAGAAATTAACATTTTGCAGGGATATTTCAAAGAATTTATTTCGCATTGTAAAACCGCTGTTATTAATGCGGAAGAAGAAAATCTGCGCGTGCTTGCGCCGCAGGCTAAGACGTTCGGTCTGTCGCTTGGAGATGTACATCCGCAGGAAATTAAAACAGACGGGTTCGGTTCTGATTTTTCCATTCAGGGCCAGCCTTTCCGCTTGCAAGTGCCCGGGCTTCATAATGTAGCGAACGCCACCGCCGCTGTGGCCGCTGCGCTGCAGATGGGCGTAGATTTGGAAACGTGTGCCAAAGCGCTCAATAAGTTTCAAGGAATTGCGCGCCGTTTTGCGAGCGTGGGCAGCTACAATAAAATTGAAGTAGTGGACGATTTTGCCCATAACCCGCACAAACTGGGTGCAACGATTGCCGCCGCCCACCTGCGCGGAAAGCGAGTACTGGCGTTTTATCAGCCGCACGCGTTTGCGTCTATTAAGCTGTTAACGCAGGAATTTGTGGACAGTTTTGCCAAACACATCGGCCCCGAGGACCATTTATGGCTGACGGAAGTGTATTACCCGGGCGGAACCATTCCGCAGGGCGTTTCCTGCCGTTCGGTGTATGACGGTTTAAAAGCGCGCGGTGTAAACGTGACGTATGACGGTTGCCGCGAAAAATTGCTCGCGCAGATGGCCGCCGCGGCCCAACCCGGAGATATTGTGCTGGTGCTTGGCGCGCGCGACCCGACGCTGACGGACTTCGCCCGCAAACTGCTTTCGCTGCTGAAGGAGCCGAAAGAGAAAGACGGGTGTGGGGCGTGTATGTTAGGCAACTGTTGTATGGCCTACAAGAAATAATAAACAACTGATGTTATCTTGCGTAATTCGCAGCACGGACGGAAAGTATTTTTTTCGTCCGTTCTTACTTATTAGGGCCAACAATTTGTTAAATTCTGTTATCTTGTGCGTCCCTCGGCCTTGACGTGGCTACAGCCACGCCTATGCGGCCGACTAGCCCGCACAATCTAAAGCGAATTTAACAAATCAGGCAATCTTCTATTGTGTTATTCTGTTTTTCTCAAAATAACCTTATTGCTTACAAAATAGTGTGTTTGGTATACTGTACTTACCGGTAGGTAAAACATATGGCTAAAAACATTGAACCCGAAAAGACCGATAAGACCGAACGTGAAACGCGTATGCGTACCGCTATTAAAAAAGCGGCGTTTGCGCTGATGGCTGAAAAAGGGCTGGATAAAGTGTCCATGCGCGAAATCGCGGAAAAAGTGAATGTTACCAAACCCGTTTTATATTATTACTTCAAAAATAAAGAAGACCTGTGCCACAGTATTATCGCCGAACATGAAGAAGCGTTCTGCACGTTGCTGGATATCGTGGGCAAAGAAGCGCTGGGGCCGGAGGACATTATCCGCAAGGGGCTCCTCTCTCACCTGGATTTTTTTACGCGCGATCCTATCCATTCCAAATTTGTGCTTCAAATGATTGCCTACACGCTAAACGCCAAAAGTTTAACGCCTCCCAAAAACCATAAAAACACGCATGAAAAATTGGCCGCCACCCTGCAGGCCGAAGAGAAAAAAGGGCTCCTTCCCAAAGGCTCGGCCAAAGATGTGATGGCGCTGGTGTCCGGGTTGTCTTCCAGCATTATGCTGGACGCGTATTTCGAACAGCATGTGCGTAAACTGATTAACAAAAATACCATGCCCTGCGTCAGCCGTCTGCACAGCAAAGAAGATGCGGAACGCTTGGCCAAAATTATTTTGCTGGGCGTAAAAGCATACTATAAAGACGCAAAATAACCACCGGCGGAAAATTTTACGGTAACACGGAACGCACAAATCTTTGTTTGCGTTCCGTTGTTTTTTGCAAACTCTCCTATACGTCCGCCGAAAATACTATAATAAAATATATGACTATCCAAGAATTTCAAACTTCCTGCGGTGCTATAGAGCAGGAATATAAAAATAAAATTGCGCAGGCGGATTCGCTTTCCGCTGTGGAAGAACTGCGCGTGGCTGCCCTTGGGCGTAAGGGGGCTTTGACCGAACTTTTAAAAGCTCTCAAGGATTTTTCTATTGACGACAAAAAAACCGCGGGCCCGCTGGGCAACACGCTTAAAGCGTCTTTGTCTGCTATGTTCGACGAAAGAACGGAATTTTTTGCCGCCAAACAAATTAACGACGAACTTAACAAAACCGAAATCGATTTAACGCTGCCCGGTTACCCCGTGGCCAAAGGCCACCGCCACCCGCTTTCCGTGGCGCAGGACCGTATGACGGAGATTTTATCCCGCCTGGGTTTTGAATGGGCCGAAGGTCCGTGGGTGGAGGACGAAAAGCACAATTTTGATTTGCTCAACATTCCGCTCCACCACCCCGCGCGCGACGCGCAGGATACGTTTTTTGTGGATGGGAAAATGCCGCTCGTGCTCCGCACGCACACTTCTAACGTGCAGAGCCGGTATATGGAAAAACACAAACCGCCGCTGCGTATTATGGCTCCCGGCCGCGTGTTTAGAAACGACAGTCTGGACGCTACCCATAGTCCTGTGTTTCACCAAATCGAAGGGTTGTATGTGGACAAAAATGTCAGCTTAGCCGACCTCAAAAGCGATTTGACCGCTTTTATGAAAGGACTCTTTGGCGACAAGGCCGAAATCCGTTTCCGGCCGTCCTTTTTCCCATTTACGGAACCCAGCGTGGAAGTGGACGTAAAATGCGTATTCTGCCAGGGCAAAGGCTGCAATGTTTGTAAAGGCAGCGGCTGGATTGAAATGCTTGGCGCGGGCGTGGTACATCCCAATGTGTTGAGAAACTGCGGCATTGATCCCGAAGAATACAGCGGCTATGCGTTCGGTATGGGGGTGGAACGCTTGGCGATGATGATGCTCAACATCAAAGATATCCGCACGTTCTACGAAAACGATTTGCGCATACTGAAACAGTTTTAAGGATTTTGCAAATGAAGATACTTTACTCTTGGCTGAAAGATTTTATCGATTTGGATTTAACCCCCGAAGAACTCGTCAAAAAACTGACGGACCTCGGCATTGAAGTGGCTTCTGTGGAAACCACGGGCGCGGATTTCGAAGGCGTAAATGTGGCGCAGATTATCAAAATTGAGGACCACCCCAATTCCGACCATTTGCACCTCGTCACGCTGGATTTGGGCGGCGGCAAAACGCAGCGCGTGGTGTGTGGCGCGCCGAATGTAGCTGTTGGTCAAAAAGTGCCTTTGGCCCGAGTGGGTGCACGGTTGGGTAAAAATGTATTGAAACCGGCCGTTATCCGCGGGGTGGAATCGGAAGGAATGATTTGTTCGTCGGACGAATTGGGTCTCACGCAGACTCGGGCCCGCGGCATTATGGTATTGGACGAAAGGTTGGAACTCGGCACGGATGTTTCTGCTCTCTACGGCAAGCCGGATTCGCTGTTTGATTTGGAAATCACGTCCAACCGTCCGGACTTGTTGTCCCATTTAGGTATGGCGCGGGAATTGGGCGCGCTCTTAAACAAACCCGTCAAACTGCCGGAAATCAAGGAGATTAAAGGCGAAGGTAAGGCGTTAGATGTAGAAATTAGAAACCCGCAAGGGTGTGCGCGCTATATGGGGCGGGTTATCCGCGGCGTGAAAAATGCGGAATCGCCCGAATGGATGAAAACCCGTTTGGCTGCGATGGGCCTCAACCCCAAAAACGCGCTTGTCGACGTAACCAACTACGTCATGTTTGAACTGGGCAACCCGCTGCACGCGTTTGACCTGCGCGAAGTGGAAGGCGGAAAAGTGGTTGTCCGCAACGCCGAAGAAGGCGAAAAATTTACGATTTTGGGCGGCCGCGAACTGGAACTGAATCCCAACTGCCTGATGATTGCCGATGAAGAGAAAGCTACCGCTTTGGCGGGAATTATGGGCGGGCTTGACAGTGGAATTAAAGATGATACGCAAGATATTTTTATAGAAGCCGCATATTTCAATCCGCCGACGGTAAACAAAACGGTCAAAAAATTTGCTGTTTCGTCCGATTCTTCCCAGCGGTTTGAACGTGGTACGGATATTGAAGGTGTTGCCCTCGCAATGCGCCGCGCAAGCGATTTGTTTACGCAGATTTGCGGCGGTACAGCTTCGGAAATTAACGACGTATATCCCGAAAAATTCGAAAATCCGGCTGTGGAATTTACGCCCGCGGAAATTAACAGCATTTTGGGGGCGCAAATTCCGGAAGAAAGGCTGAAAGAAATCTTCTCCCGTTTGGCGGCTGAATTTAATGCGGACGGAGATAAATGGACTTTTAAAGCTCCTTCTCACCGCCGTGATTTAAACCATAAATGGGATCTCGCGGAAGAAGCCGCGCGTTTTGCGGGATATGATATGATTCCCGTCAGCACCACCAAGGCCGGCTTATCGTTTGCCGAAAACCCGAAAGGAATTGACCTCGGTAAAAAATTTGCGCGCGCACTTATCGGTTTTGGCTTCTGTGAGTGTAAAAATATTGATTTCGTTGGCGAAAAAGAAATTAAAGCGTTTGGTTTTTCCCCAAAATTTTGCATCAAAGTCAAAAACGCACTTGCACAGGGATGGGATTATCTGCGTCCGACGCTGCTGCCTTCGCTTCTTAAAAACATAGAGAGCAATTTCCGCTTCGGCAACAATAATTTGGCGTTGTTCGAAACCACCAAAACATTCCAATCCATTAAGGGTTTCCCCGTGGAAGGCTATAGCGTCGCCGGTGTGTTGTCGGGCACGCTGGAACAGGAAAAATTCTTCGGCGCGAAAGAACGCCCCGTCGATTTTTATCTGCTTAAAGGGTTGGTCGGCGCGCTTTTGGCGGACGTGGACGGCGTGTCGCTCGTCCCGTCCAAAAACGTACCCGGTTACATGCACCCCAAAATTTGCATGGATATCGTGCTGGGCGGCAAAACGATTGGGCTTTTCGGCAAACTCCACCCGCTGACGCTGAAAGCGTTCGGCATTAAAACGCAAGAGGTATGGGTGTTTGAATTTGCCACCAAACTAATTGAAAAAGCGTACAGCGCGCAGGATTTCAAACCGGCCAAAGATTTGCCGGTATTTCCGCCGTCTCTGCGTGACTTGTCCGTGGTGCTGGACAAATCCGTAACATATGCGCAAATTGCGTCCGCTTTGGATAAAACGCCGCTGGACGTCAGCCTTTCGTACAAATTGATTGATTTGTATCAAGGCGAACATTTGCCCGAAGGCAAAAAGAGCGTTACGTTTTCGCTTGCGTTTTCGCACTCCGAGCATACGCTAAAAGACAAAGAAATTGACGAAGCGTTTAACCGAATCGTCGAACAGCTGCGCACGCAAACGGGCGCGGAACTGAGATAATATGCAAGAAAAACTCAAACAGTTGGAGCTGTTGATTTCCAAAATGGTTACCCGCCAGCAGGCACTCCAAGACGAGAATGATGCGCTGAAAGCGCGCATTCGCGTACTGGAAAACGGTGCGGAAAAATGGAAAGAAACAGACGGCGAAGTCCGTGCGCTGAAAGAATGGAAGAAGAATGCGCAGACGGTACTCAAACGCTTGGCGGTCAAGCTGGAAAAAGAAATTGCCAAAGCGCAGGAGGAAGAGCAAAAAATCGTCTGACGTTTGGGTTTTTGATGGAAGTTTTAAACCGCTCCGGAAGTTTTTTCCCCAGGGCGGTTTTTTATTGTTTTGTTGGCGGTGGTAGGGCCAAAACAATGTGGCTCCATTAGTCAAAAGAGCGCGGACAAACAGGGGCCCGCCGGTAGGGGTTGAATTGTTTTTTTTTGATACGATAGGGTTATTCCGTAGTGTTTCTGCGTGGGCACTTCCGATTGGGGTTTGTTTGCTTAAAAGCGGTAGTTCCTGAACAGAAACCTCTCAGGATGACTTTTTGATGGGGGATAATAAATGAAAGGTTTTACGTTTTGTCGTCACCCTGAATTTGTTTCAGGGTCCAGTAAAACAGGTTTTACTTTAATCGAATTATTGGTTGTTGTACTCATTATTGGTATTTTGTCAGCTGTGGCACTTCCGCAGTACCAAATGGCGGTGGGAAAAGCGAGAATTGCGCGTTTGCTGCCGCTTGTGCGCGCGGTTAAAGAGGCGCAGGAAGCGTATTATATGGCAAACGGGGACTATGCCGTCCATTTTGAAGATTTGGATATTTCCATTCCCACTCCCAACTCTATTACGGCAGGTTCTGGCTCTTGGCGCGGGGACCGTGCCAATTATGACAAATGGTCGATAGCTTTATTATCGTCTGCCCAGCGCGTCTATGGAAATACGTATTTTGCGAATAATTCTTTTGGCTATGGTATGCTTTTGCACCATGGTTTGAGAGAGTTTCCGTGCGAAAACTTGGCCATAGTATCTGGCGATTTGGCGGAGAAATTGGCCCGTTCGATGGGCGGGGTAAAAAAACAAACCTCTGGAAGTACCGTTTATTATTGTCTTCCCTGATAAGGAAAGGGCGGCTTTTGGCCGCCCAAGTATTTTTAAATTGCAGGCCCTAACGCGGCTTTTACGTCGGCCCCCATGGGTACGGGCATGCCGGAAGCGTTCACGCACACCAGCGTGGTTTTGCCTTTGGTGCACAAACGGCCGTTTTGGTTGGTGATAATGTTTTCAAACACGATTTTAATGTCCGAAATTTCCAATACTTTCGTGTCCACGTTAATTACGTCCCCGTAGCGTACGGAAAATTTATATTCCACTTCCTGCCGCGCGACGACAAAGTAAAGTCCCCGCTGCATGAGAGCCGGAACGGAGAAGCCTTTTTCTGCCATGTAAAGCGTGCGGGCTTCTTCAAAATATTTTAAATAATTGGCGTAGTAGACTACGTTGCCGCAGTCGGTATCGTGGTAAAAAATAGTTTTTTGCATATCATTCTCCGATAATTTTGATTAAAATGCGTTTATTGCGCTGCCCGTCAAATTCACCGTAAAAAATGGTTTCCCATGGGCCGAAATCTAAACGCCCGCCGGTAATGGCTACCACCACTTCGCGTCCTAACAGGGTGCGTTTGAGGTGCGCATCGCCGTTGTCCTCTCCGGTCAGGTTATGTTCGTATTTATCTGCTCCGTACGGGGCAAGTTTTTCGGTCCAGCGCAGGAAATCCGCGTGCAAGCCGCGTTCGTTGTCGTTAATAAATACGCTGGAAGTAATGTGCATTGAATTAACCAAACAGAGGCCCTCTTTTACGCCGCTTTTGGTAACGGCCTCTTCCACTTTCGGCGTAATATTGACGATTTGATAGCGTTTGTCTGTACAAACGGTTAGATATTGCGTATAAGATTTCATATAATAAATTATACTTGATTTTAACGGGCGGACCTCCGTTCTTATTGGAAAAGACAATGAAACAAGACGAACTGATGAAACTATTGCGTAATCCGGCTGAGTACCGTAAGAATAAACAGCAAGCCGCGGTCAACTCCGCTGCGCCGAGTGCAGCCAAAATACAGTCACGCGAAGAAAAAAAGAAACAAGACGTTGTGCTTTTGGCTGTAGGGATCGGCGTAGTGTGTTTGACACTAATTACGTTGGTATTTTATTTGAATGCTAAGAACCGTGCGGAAGATTTAGTGGCGGCGTTGGATCCGGACCAGTTGCAGGGCTTGGTTTTAAAAGATAAAGAGTTTAATCCCAATACGGAAGTGACGGTCATCAACGTGCAGGAAGGGCACGACCGCAGCGTTGCTGTTACCCAGCTGGGCTCCACGCTGCCCGTTATTAGCCGTTTTAATTATAAGACATTTACTCCGCAGAGCTTTGAAGTTGTCGGCGCAGCTCCGTGGGCACTGACAATGAATTTTTCATCCAATTTAAACGATCCAGATTTAATGCGTTACTTATTGGCCAATGATAAGCTGATTGAGGCGTTTTTGCATCGTCCGGACGTAGAACCTTTGCTTACTGACCCGCAGATGTTGGTCGCGTTTGCGTCTGATGAGAAAACGTTGAACGAGTTTTTTGAAAGCGATGTGGTAAAAAAGGTTCTTTCCAACGAAAAAATGGTACAGGCCATATCGGCAAGCCGCTGGATGAGTTATCTGCTGATTAGTACGTCCGGCAAATACTTTCGCAAACATCCGCAGGAGGCGGTAGCGGTAATCGCTAACAGTCCGTCTTTACAGAAATTTCGTACCAATCCATATGTTCGTGCGGCCATACAAAATAACCGTTATTTAAAAGATATTGCTAAAACAGTGTTAGAGACCCGGCCTCAGGCAGAAAACCGCCAGACCATAACGGCACAGTCCGCGGACAAAAAATCATCGAGTGTTTCATCGAAGAAAAAATAAAGTTGTGAAACCGTAAAAAATTTGTTATACTATTTATGTTAGAAGTAGATAGATTTTATGCGGGCGTGGTTCAATGGTAGAACGCGACCTTGCCAAGGTTGAGACGAGAGTTCGATTCTCTTCGCCCGCTCCATATAAAACTCCCCCTGCTGACGCAGGGGGATATCTTTTTATACCAATTCCCGTATCCTGATTGTAAGCAGGGGAAATTTCATTAGGTTGGTCTAGCTCTTGCAACTAAATAAAAAATTATAAATTTTCCGTTACTGAACGCACCGACTCTATAATCGCCCGATAATTTTTGCGGGATTTACGTACCAAGTACGGGTAAGCATCTTTCCATTCCAACTTATAAAAATCGCTTCCCATCACGCTTTCCATAAACGCGGCGATGTCGGCGTTAAAAACAGGAAACATAAAAAAATCTTCTGTTCGTGTATTAGCCGCGTTACGTGGCGCAGTGGTTAAATTCCCTGAAATCATTCCTAGCAGTTCCCCTGTATTCGTTACTACGCCCGACCCGCTCATCCCCTTAATAATGCCAAAATTAGTTGTATAGGCATATCCTAACGCATTTACATAATGCACGGGATGCGGGTTAATTTTAACCTCCCTTTTTCCGCCAAAAATGGAAATAACGGAAATTTTGCGGTCCAAAATATAATTGCCGTCATCAAACCGTACAAGTGGGGGAAACTCGGGGCTTTGGATATGTTTTAACTGGCTGGCGGCGCGGCGGTTTTTATTCAGAAATGACTTAAAAACTTGTGCGCTCACGATCGCATTTACTTTGCCTCGGCGGTAATAAACAAGCGGGGTACGGTCCAAATCCAACCGGAAAAGGGCAAAATCGTTCTGTGCCAAGTGGCCGGCATACTCCGGATGGATAAATACGGCAGGGTGTTTGGCAGAATGTTCCACCGCTGCGCGGGCAGAAACAGATTGTTCCAGCAAATCCAGTTCTATGCGGCAGCCGTTATCACAAAGCGGGGTAACGCAATGGGCCGCCGTAGCAAACCACCGCCGTCCGATACGCGTGGCTTGGCATTTACCGCCGTGCACGGAATTTGATGAGGGAATGATATAATACTCAAACGTATGGAAAAAATCTTCTTTTTTGGTATGTTTAGTTTCGTCGGTCACGCTGATAACGTTTACCTGCGAAAATGCGGGCGATACGACAGTAAAAAATAAACACAAAATAAATTTTTTCATAGAAACATTATACCAGTTTCCCCTCATTTTTATTCCTGTCTACTTCCCCGCCTTTACACCTGCTAAATTTATGAACAGCAATTATTGTTGGAAATCAAACACTATTTTGAATCCAACACCCGCTAATCTCCGTTTTTTGGTGGAGATTTTTTGCTGCGACATTCTTTTTGTATATAAAAACAACGGATAAGAGTTTTCTTATCCGTTGTGTAAATTGGAGAGTGTTTTCTTATCTGGCAGCGGTGCGGAAAAAATTCCCTTTTACGTTGCGCGCCAAACGCACGCGGCCCATCGTTTTATCCGCTTGTACCAACACATTTTTAGATGTCGGCTTAATCATTTCTTCTGCCACGCCGAAAATATCACCCTGTTTTACAAGCCCTAACTGGCCGTGATTGTTGATTTGCACTTCCAGTTTGAGTGCGCCGTCCAAACTTTCGGCGAGTAAATCCTCCTCGCCCATTGTAAACTGAAGCGGAAATTTGGGATTTACCACCCGTTTGATGGCTACGGGAACATCGGCCTCATTTTTCACGATAATGGCGCAAGAGTTATTATCGGACTCCGCCATACTGACCAAACGGTCCGGTACGGTAATGGTGCCCGAAATATTAAAGCGTCCTTCGCTGACGGAACGCGCCAAGCTGAAAGCGCACGCAATCACACTGGCAGCGGCCGCCGCAATTAAAATTTTCTTCATATCTATATTTTACCCTTTTTGCGAAACCTTTGGCAAGGCTGCTTATTATACACAGTATATTCCATTTCCGATTTTTTTCAAGATCGAAGACGACAAAAAAGGGGCCGGCGAAAGCCCCTTTTTTCAACTGTAAAAACAACTTATTGTTTAAAGAAGCCCCACAGATTGGAGTTATACACCCAGCCTGTGCATTTTTCGGCTTTGGGATCAGCAGGATCGTCTACTACCTGAATCCATTTACCTTTTTTGGAGAGGTATTTCATCGGATAACCCTTCTCCACCGTGCAAACGATGTCCGCGCTGGCCGAAGGATCTTTGCGAACATTCAAATCTACTTTGGCAGACATACCGCCGGCGGGACTTAACAAATCGGCGGAAATCCAGCCGTTGAACCCTTCGAAATCTTTTACCAATACCCAAGTTTTATCCTCATTGGTTTTTACCATAATAACGGGTGTATATCTCCACGCGTACCATTTGATAGAACATTTGGTGCCGGCGCAAGAGCGGATATTGGCTCTTTTGGCGTTAACGCTGGCGTATTTCTGCGCAAAAACGGTCGCGCCCGCAAAAGCTACAAGCGCAACTAAAGCGATAATTTTAGCTAAAAGCGCAACTAAAGCGATATTTTTTTTCATATACCTTTTCTCCTTGCCAAAGGCTTAAAAACATTACCCCAAAAGTATAGCAATATTTTCGCCAAAAGCGCAATTTTTTTACAAGATTATTTTCCCGCGGCTGTATCCAAAAAAGCTATAATAAAGAAAAATCGCGTTTTTTGGAGAAATTATGAAAGAAAAAGTAGAAGACGTAATCGGACAAATCCGTCCCATCCTGCAAGCCGACGGAGGTGACATTCAACTCATCGGGGTAGATGAAAAAACCGGTATCGTAACCGTTGGCCTGCGCGGCCGCTGCGGCAGCTGTCCTCACGCCCAGATGACATTACAAGCCGTTGTGGAAAAGA
Organism: Candidatus Avelusimicrobium sp.; assembly: GCF_051874775.1. Taxonomy (GTDB): domain Bacteria; phylum Elusimicrobiota; class Elusimicrobia; order Elusimicrobiales; family Elusimicrobiaceae; genus Avelusimicrobium. The sequence continues at coordinate 30,874 of NZ_JBJEGE010000029.1, read as the reverse complement.
AAATTAAAGAACTTGTTCCCGAAGTGACAGCGGTGAAACGCGTCTAAATGCCTAAAATCGATTTGCATACCCATTCGGACTTTTCGGACGGGACCTGTTCTCCCGAAGAAGTGGTGCACGCTGCGTTGAAATCCGGCGTAGGCCTTTTTGCGCTGACGGATCACGACACCACTGACGGCGTACGCCGTGCCGAAGCCGTATGTAAAGAGTACCGCATCCTGTTTACCGCCGGAGTGGAAATCAGTACGCGGGAACACGACCACCTGCATTTTACTGGATACAATTTAAATCTGGACAATCCGCAATTCCAAGCCTTTCTGGCGCAAAACCGCGAAAACCGCAGAAACCGTATCCGCCAAATTATCCGCCAACTCATCAGCGCAGGAGTAAATATTACGGAGGAAGACGTGTTTAAACGCGCGCCCAATACTGTTTCCCGCGCTCACGTGGCGGATGCGCTGAAAGCCAACGGAGTGGTTCCTACCCGTCAGGAAGGATTCCGCCGTTACTTGGTAAAAGGCCAAGTGGGGTATGTGCCTTCGGCGGGTGTAACGGCGGTGGAAGCCATCCGGCACATTAAACGCGCGGGCGGCGTGGCCGTTATCGCCCACCCGGGAATTGTGGCCGAACATTGGAATTTTCCTGCGTGGACGGAAGCCGGTTTAGACGGGATAGAAGTGTTTTATCCCGCTCATACATTTACGATGAAGCAGGACCTCCTCGCTTTGGCGCGGAAATACGGGCTTTTGGCTACTGCCGGATCTGATTACCACGGCCTGCACGGCGGACGGATTACTTCCGCCGGAATGCAAATTCCGCAATCCCATTACAACAAACTATTGCATAAATTATTTAACCAATAAAAATTATGATGTTAAAACCCAAATTTCTGACGCTTTTGCAAAACCGTCCGGAAGATTTTACCTCTCAACGGATTTTGAAAGATTTAAGCGCGGGCCTTGTAGTGGCCTGCGTCGCTTTGCCGCTGTCGATTGCGTTAGCGATTGCCTCCGGTGTTACGCCCGAAAAAGGCTTGATTACTGCTGTGGTGGCAGGATTTTTGATTTCACTTTTGGGCGGGTCCCGCGTGCAAATCGGCGGACCGACGGGGGCATTCGTTGTTATTGTCTACGGGATTATCGAAAAATTCGGCGTAGCCGGTCTCTTGACCGCTACCATTATGGCCGGTATTTTTTTAATGCTGATGGGTCTTTTAAAATTCGGTGCGTTTATTAAATTTATTCCTTACCCCGTAACCACCGGATTTACCAGCGGTATTGCCGTGGTACTGTTTTCCACCCAAATCAACGACTTTTTAGGAATGGGACTAACCAATCTGCCCGGCGATTTTTTTGCCAAGTGGGACGTATACCTGCACAGCTTTGGGCAAACGAACCCGATGACGCTGGCTGTTGGAGTGTTAACCTTGGCTATTATTATTTTTTGGCCTAAAAAATGGCGGGCGTTTCCGGGGTCTTTGGCCGCGCTCATCATTGCGACACTCATCGTTAAATGCGCGGGGTTAAACGTGGCCACCATTACGTCTACGTTCGGGCAAGTGGACGGTACGCTAGTGATGCCGCATATGCCCGGGGAAGTCAATCTGGAAGTAGTACGTAAACTGCTGCCCGCCGCATTTACGATAGCATTTTTAGCCGGTATTGAAAGCTTGCTCTCCGCTGTAGTGGCAGATGGTATGATTGGCAAACGCCACCGTTCTAATATGGAGCTTGTAGCTACCGGCGTGGCGAATGTGGCCTCCGGTCTTTTTGGCGGCTTGCCCGCTACGGGAGCCATCGCCCGTACAGCAGCCAATATCGAAAACGGCGGACGTACCCCTATTGCCGGAATGGCTCACGCGGTATTTTTGCTGATTATGATGATGTGTCTGATGAAATACATCGGGCTAATTCCGATGACCTCGCTGGCCGCCATTCTATTTCTGGTAGCTTACCGGATGAGTGATTGGAGGTCCTTTGCGGCGCTCTTTAAAGCGCCCGCCAGCGATATTGCCATCTTGTTGACCACTTTCACGCTGACCGTAGTGGAAGATTTGGTGGTAGCGATTGAATTTGGCCTCGTACTGGCGGCTGTACTATTTATGAAGCGTATGAGCGATGTGTACCAAATTAAAAACACAGACGATGATTTGTTTGACGAAGTTCGCCGCAAAGATGACATTGACACTAAAATTATTGCCAAACACGTCAGTGTTTATGAAATTAACGGACCATTCTTTTTTGGTGCGGCCAATAAATTTTTGGATTCGCTTGAAAATCACAAGGACTGCAAAGTGTTAATTTTACGTATGCGCAGCGTGCCTGCCATTGACGCTACAGGCTTTCACGCCCTTGAACGCATTTATGACCGCTGCCAGAAAGATGGCGTACAGCTGATTTTATCCCACGCACAAAAGCACGTGTTAAAAACGCTCGACAAATACGGTTTTATCCAAAAGTTAGGAGAGGATCATATTTGCAAAAATATCGATGCTTCATTAATGCGCGCCGAATCGATTGTCAGCGGACGAAAGCACTTTTTGGAATAACTGCCACACTTCAAGAAACTCCCTCAGCGTGAGTTGGGGGAGTTTTCAAAAGTCGTATAAAAAACTTGGCAAAAGTTGGGCCTGTTGAAATATGATGGTTTAAAATGGTGTATTTAGCGGCCACGCTTTGCTGCAAAAACGGGACCTAGAATGATATAGGTCCAAATTCTCCCCAATCTAGGTCTAAAGGCCCTCGAAAATTGCTGCCTGAAAAGTCATACTGTTATAAAGAGAGAAAATTATGAAAAACATTTTTTTTATTTTAATTGCTTGTTTGTTGGGTACAATGGTTAATGCCGCGCCGGCTCAAACGGGATCGGTCAGCCGCCGCGATTTAATGATTCAATTTTATGCCCAGCAGCGCAGTCGTGCTGAGATGGGGGAAAAATTTTTAACGGCTGTCAAAAAAGGCGATCTGCAGACGATTAGCGAAATGGAATCCCGCGCACAAGACGGGGCTTATCTGCTGGCTGTGGACAAATTCGGTAATAATGCTTTTCACTTGGCGAAGGACGCCTCTACTTTACAGGTTGTAGCGCGTTCAATTCGTAAGTTGTATCAGAACGAATTCCCTGCTAAAATTATCGATTTAAAAAATCAGTCTAACCATTCCGGCGCTATTCCCGCTGTACAGACAATACTTGATTTGAATCCCGGGAAATTTTTTATTCTGTTGGAAAACAGCTCCTTGCAAGAGTCTATCCGTCGGGTAAAATCGATCAGTAAAGGTGGGGCATTGGATGTGGCGGCTTCTGCCTTGGCAGACGAAGTGGTCAAACAGCTTCAAATTGCAGACGGGTTTACGGTAGTGGATTTTGCCCGCGCGCACGAACAGGTGGAAGGAATGGATAAAGTGGTCAGCTTTTTTAACGAGAACGTGCCTTATCTGTAAACGCTTTTTGAACAATTTTTATCCTCACACCTCCGGCACCCCTCCGGAGGTGTCCCCATTTATATAGGAGCAAAGCGCTCCATATAAGAGATCTTAGCGGCTTGGCCTAGAGAATGTCTCGCTGCTAATAAGAGGGGGGCGTTCTGGAAAAGCACAGCCTGCAAGGCTAACTGAAGAATTTAATAGAATTCGGGAGAATTACGTCTTCCATTACATTCAAGGCGAAAGAATCGGTCATTCCGGCAATATAATCGGCGATTATATCTTCAAGTAGGGCAGGATCTTCGCGGTAGACTTTCTTCATTGAACGCATATATTTGGCAAAGCTGTATGCGGTTTGCTTTCCTTCGCGTTCGTATGCAGGATAATCAAATCCGTAACGTTCAAATAAACAGCGGAAATAATCGAACAAATCGCGGATACACTTGTCGATAGTTTCTTTGCGCTGGCGCATTTGTTCGTTATGATAAATGCGTTCATAATTAAACGTACGAAGTTGGGAAATGAGCGCGAATTTTTCATCGGAAAATCCAATACAGTCGCGGTCTTTGGAGTGATTAATCAAATCAAGTGCGAGCGTATTGATAATTTCTCCGTTCGATTCGCCTATTTCTTCGCGTACGGCTTGGGGAATGTCTTTTGTGGTAATGAGGTCGGCTTTGACAGCATCCTCAATATCTCTGCCCAAATATGCGATTTTGTCGGATAATCGCACAATGCATCCTTCATAAGTGGAGGGCATTTGGCTGCGGCCGGTAATTTTTTCTAAATCGTTGGGTGTTAAGGCGGGACGGAGCTGGTTATTGGTAAAATCTTCGCCGCAGTGGCAGATGATACCGTCTTTCACGGCGAAAGTTAAGTTAAGTCCTTCTCCGTAATTGGCCAGATGTTCCACCACGCGGTAGCTGTTGAGTTCGTGCAAAAAGCGTTTGGGGCGCGTTAAACAAGCGTCAATGGCGCGTTCTCCTTCGTGGCCGAAGGGAGCGTGCCCAATATCGTGGCCGAGTCCGATAGCGTAGGCTAAATCTTCGCTTAATTCCCAGCGTCCGCTTTTATTGAGCCCGCGGCAAATAGTCGCTGCAATGGTAGCGACGTGCAGCACGTGTTCGATACGGGTGCAGATGTGGTCGTTATTGGGGGCGAAGAATACTTGCGTTTTGTGTTTCAGCCGCCGGAACGGCAGGGAATGAATGATTTTTGTTTGGTCGCGAAAATACTCGTCGCGCAGATCCGGAGAGTGCGGATGTGTGCGGCGGAGATAAATTTCTTCGCTGAACGGATTTTTTATCATAAAATTATGATACCATAATATAACAGCCCCCGCACGGGGCCGGAGACCGCTATGAACATAAAAAGAGCTATCTATACAGGCAGTTTTGATCCCGTTACTAACGGACACGTGGACATAATCCGCCGCGCCCGTGATGTGTTCGGCTCGCTGACGGTGCTTGTTATTCCCAATGCGGCTAAGCATCCGCTCTTCACGCTGGAAGAACGCCGTGCGTTATTAGAAGAAGCACTGCGTGGAGAAAACGGTGTAGAAGTGGCCGTTGCAGACGGAGGCCTCTTGACAGATTATATGCAATCACACGGATACAGTGTGATTGTACGAGGCCTTCGCGGTACGCAAGATTTGGAGCACGAACTGACTAATGCCTATTATAATCAAGCCTTTTTGCCAGAGGTGGAAACTGTTTTTCTGCCCGCGCGGACGGAGTGGACGTATGTCAGTTCTTCAGCGGTGCGTGAGGCGTTTTTATACGGGGCTGATGTTTCCCGCTGGGTGCCAGCGGGGGTGATGCGCGCACTGGCTGGAAAAGGGCGGCGTTAAGCTCTCCCCCGACTGAGAAAAGTTTCCTTATAACCTAAAAGGCCTATACTAAAAATGGGTCTTTTATTCTGTTGTCCGGGACACAAAAGTTTACTAAAATATAACTGGAGACGGATAAAAGGAGCTTTTATGTACTGTGCCCAAAAGTTACAATTTGTGTGCCGGTGCTTACCCCAGCGGTTAAAGCCGCAGACGGCGGGGAGTCTTTCCTCGTTCCGTATTTCTCTTTTTAGTTTTCCCGTATTTTTACAATGTTTTGATTGTCCGTGTAGTAGAGTCCCTTTTTTTATAGGGCCAAAAACCAGTATGTTCTAGGTCTTTTGGCCCTATTTTTTTGTCGTTTCGTTTGGCATACTGTAATAGAGGAGATTTATGAGAGCGTTATTATCGTTATTATTAAGCGTCTGTCTTTTAGTCGGCAGTGTGACACCTTCGCTGGCGCAAGTGTGGCGAGGCGGCCGACAGGTGGTAAAAGGCGCCCGTAGGCTGCCTCAATCTCTTGAAAAGGCAGCCTCGTCCACTGTTGCTCCTAAAGGCTTTTCCCTTACTCTTAGCAGCCGGATTTCCCGATTAGCCCTACAACAAACTCCTACGTCAATCTCCATCCGTACCCAAATGAAAAGCGGACAACGCAATGGCTTGGCCAGACAGATTTTATCCGTTCGTTCTTTGGCAGAACAAGCGCCTTTGCTGCGCAATGAATTTGTTACGCTGGCGCTTGAAAAACACGTCTCCTCCAATGAACTTTCCCAAGCCGTTGCCTTTTATCGTGCTGATTTACAAAAATCTTCTGCCTCTTTGGCGCAGTTTTCTGGACAAAATTTCGACGAAGCGTTTGCTTCTGCTTACGAATCTTCCTCTCCGTTGGCGCAAGATTTTCTCTCTGCGCGTGATGCTTTAACCGACGCGGCGGCGTTAGGGCTGTTTGGTTCCAAGGCGGATGCGCCTGTTTTAGTGTCTTTTTACCAACAAGCGAAAGGAACTGCTTTTGAGGATCTAGCTGCGGCCGTTACTGCGCGCGGTTTGCTGTGCCAGGGAGCGTACGAAGAATTGGCCGTTTGGGCCCAAGCAAACGCAGCGGATAATTTCTTTTGGCAGGAACTGGCCGCTTATACGCAAGAACACGGTATTGCCGTGGAATGGGGCGTTGAATTTACCGGAAAAACAGTAGATGTTTCTCCGGTACAGAAACAATTTTTAAGCAGCGGTTGGGCATTCAATGCACTAAACGCCGATTTCAGCCGCGCTGCTACTGAAAAATGGCTCTCTTTGGGCAAAGAATTCCCTGCGCATGCTCCCGCCGTAAAAACGGCTGAAACGCTGTCCGCTGCTTCAACAGAGGTAACTGCTCCCAATCTTTCGCAAGCGTTATCCGGTGTGCAACTTACTCCCTCTAATTTAGGGGTGGCTCCAGTTGAAATGGCTTCCTCTGTGTCTGCCGCAGAAGTACCTCCTGTGCCTGCGCAAGTTAAGACTCCTGCCGTCGCACCGGCAACCGCTTCTTCCAACTCTGGTATGTTGTACAGTGGCATTCCCGTTTTTGCGATGGCGGACGCCGTGAAAAAGACTTATCAAGGGTTGCGTCGGTTGTTCAGTGGCAAAAAAGCCACGCAACCCGCTGTACCCGAAGAACCCGGGCTGCACGAAAATACCGTGCAACCGGTGTATGAAGCCCGCCGCGTAGCTGCCGATGAAGCAGTGGATGATTGGATCAATCCTATGCCGTTCGTGCCGGTGGAAGTGGCTGAGAACGGATTTAAATTAACGGTGGAAAATGAAGACGGTGTGGAAAGTATTTTAAAGAATGTAGAGATTACGATTGATGCTTCTATTAAAACAAAAGGATATAACCGGATTACGTTCCGTAAAGACCATATTTTTGAATTGCGTAATTTAACGTTAGAACCTGGACAAATGGATCACTTCTTTTTTGAAATGCCCAATACCAATGGAGAACTCGTTCGGTTGGGTATGGGGGCGCAGAATCTCCACCTGCCGCGCCCGCTGCGCATAAAATTGGAAAAAGTTCCCAATCAGCGCTATAAAGTCCGTTCCTTGGGTGTATATAAAGACGAATCTTCCCCCCTGCTGATGACAGCGGATGTGGATGCCTCTCTTGTTCCTGCGGAGAGCGGATATTTGCTTGCAGACGAGGGTGGAGCTATCTGGTTTGTAAGTGAGGAAACCGGCCGCCGTACGCTGTTGGACGGATATTATATCCGTTTGCCGAAAGAGGACAGCCGGTATTGGACGAGAGTGATGCAGCAGGATGGACAGCCGTTTACGTTGGGGGTTCATTCTACCAGCCGTAAAACCACGCTTTTAACAATGTCTGTACCCTCCCTACAAATCGGGTTAGGTAAAACGACGGCACCGGAACTCAATGCCCGTACGAACTTGAGCGAATCGACTTCCAGTATGATTATGCTGGGCATTAACAACGTCCTGCCCATCTTGATGGGTTTTGTACATCCCCTGCTTAAACGCTACGGCGAAGCGGCGGTGGCCCGTTGGGGAATGGGTTTCTTCTTGGCGGGCGGTTTAACTGCGCTGGGCAGCGGGTTGTACGGTGCGCTGGGTGATGGCAGTATGACATCTTTGCAAACGGTTGGTTTTATTACCTCCAGCATCCTTATCGCGATGGGCACGAATATCACCCGTTTTGTACAGAATATTTTAATCAGCGCTAACCGCGGGGTTCCCACGCTGGGGGATTCGTTTAAAAAGAAACCTGTAGTAAAAGGCGCTGCCACAGAAGTTCCGGATTTCGCGCATTTCACTAAACGCATTAAAGAAGTCGCCCGCTTTAAAAAAGGCGTCGTCCGTGACGGCGCCCTCTTCCAAACGGCCAGTATGTTTAAAAATATCGGCACGATGGCGTTTTTGGCGTTCCCTTGGTTGGCAAACAGAGTTAGTGAGCTGGCGTTCGGAGTCAACCTCGGATTGGATTTTTCTGCCAGTTATGTTCCCTATACGTTGTGGGCCGGTTGGACGGCGTGGAAATTAAGCAGGACCGCTTATAAAGATGCGTTTCCGATGAATTTGAATGTAGTGGAAAATCGATTTAGAGAGTTGTTGGCGAGTTCTTTCAACGGAATGGAAAAATTGTCGGCGGAGGCTTTAATGGCCGAATCCGGCGAAATGACGGCGTTGGCTAAAAAACTCAGCGGGATGATAGATTCGCTGACTGCGGTAGAAGTGCGTCATAAAAAAGGCGACGGAAAAAAATTGATTCAGCAGCATGAAGCCGAAGCGGTACAAGCGTTCCAAGAAGATTTAATTTCTAAAGGGGTTCCTGCCGCACAGGCGGAGCAGGCTGGGCTTGAGTTGCAAAAAGCATTTGATACCTTGGGACACCGCAATGTTCGCTTGTGGGACGTGTTTCGCTTGAAAGCCTTGTCCCCCAGCTTGTTGGCAATGACGTTGGCTACGGTGCACGAATTGAGCGTTTCCAACGGGTTTGCCTTTGCAATGCATGACGTGTTGGGAGATGGCACCTACGCCAATGCACTGACGGCGTTAACCTTATACGGTTCAATGTCCGTCGGACGTATTTTGGGTAACTTAATCAGCCGCTACTTAAGCGGGGGCAGTATGTATGCATTGTCCTCTTTGTTTTCTATTGGCGGAACTGCCTTAATGGCTTTTGCGGGCGACAGTATTTCCCAACTGATGACAGGGGCGGTAATTGCAAGCTTTGGGGTAGGAAATTTTTTCTCCCAGATGTATGAATATATGACGGGGCTGTACCCTAAATATAAACGCGAAATCTCTCTGCTGATTAACTATACGATGCCGCTAGCGGCTGTAATGTCTTTTCCGATGCGCTGGTTGGTCAATTATACAGGGGTATCCGGTTTAGATTTGATGCTGTCCGGTGCGGCTGTGACAGGCAGTGTAATGCTGACTCCCGGGATGTTAGCAAACTCCACGGTGGTGCAAGTTGCTAAATACGAAGGCGGCCGTATGTGGACGAAAATGAAGAATTTATTTAAAGGCGGCGGAAAGCATAACACCCCTTCAGACAATTTGGATGATGCAGTAGCGGCGCAGTGAGTTTTAAGTAAACATAAAAACCCCCTGTAAAAACAGGGGGTTTTATCTCAAGACAATTCCTCAGATACCCGAGAGCTCGCAGTTATTTTTTGCCTTCGCGGCGTGCTTTGCGTTTGGCCAGACGTTCGGCTTTCGTTTCACGCCGTTTGTAGCCGGCGTGTTCGGGCGAGGTGGGAGCCTCTTCATCAAAATCGCCGTTCCATTCAAATTCGCGTCCGCCTACAATCAGCGTATCGCCGTCCTCGACGCCGTATTTCAAAAGGGCTTTTTCCAAACCAATTTTTTTGAAGATTCCGCGCAGACGCGTTACGGCTTCGGGTTGGTTGAAATTCGTCATCGCGATAAACTCTACCACTTTTTTCCCCGTGATGTGGATGATATCGTTCTCATCGCGAACAATGGAGAAAATCGGTTCCACTTTGTGCGTGGCGGACGTTTTTTCTTCTATAACAGGCTGTTCCACCGGCGTAGCGGCCAGGATTTTTACCACTTCGTCGAGCACTTTATTGACTCCTTCGCCCGTAGCGGCGGACATCAGCATTACTTTGTGCTTTTTAAATTTCTTTTTGATGGTTTCGTACGCCTTTTGGGCTTCCGGCAAGTCCATTTTGTTTACCGCAATAATACGCGGTTTTTCAAAAAGTTTTTTATCGAAGGCTTTTAATTCTTCTTCAATCACTTTGACGGATTTTTCTGCACTCATCCCGTCAAACCCGCTTGGGTCCACCAAATGTAAAAGCACGCGCGTGCGTTCAATGTGTTTTAAAAATTGGTGTCCGAGTCCTTTGCCTTCGCTGGCGCCCTCAATAATTCCGGGAATGTCCGCCGTGGCGAAGCTGATTCCTTTGTGAAGTGTAATCCCTAAGTTGGGATTCAGTGTGGTAAACGGATAATCCGCAATACGCGGCCGTGCCGCCGAAATACGGCTTAAAAATGTGCTTTTACCCGCGTTAGGGAAACCGACCAATCCCAAGTCCGCCAGTACTTTGAGTTCTAAAATAAGCGTGACTTCTTCCCCTGGCTGGCCGTTTTCGGCAATATGCGGTGCGGTATTATTGCGCGTTTTAAATGATTGGTTTCCGCGTCCGCCCATACCGCCGCGCGCGACGGTAAACTGCTGGCCGGCTTGGGTTAAATCGGCGATAACGCGTCCGTCCTGCTTGACAATGGTTCCGCACGGCACGCGGATGATTTTGTCTTCGCCCGCTCGGCCTGTTTTGTTGTATGTGCCGCCTTTTTCGCCGTTTTGGGCTTCGATATGCGGATTATACGCCAGTTCCAAAAGCGTGGTTAAATTGGGTTCAGCTTGCAGAATAACGTCGCCGCCGCGGCCGCCGCAGCCGCCGTTGGGGCCTCCGAATTCGATAAATTTTTCTCGGCGGAAGGATAAACAGCCGTCTCCGCCTTTTCCGGCAGTTACATAAATTTTAACGCGGTCTAAAAAACTTCCCGATTGCATAATGTCCTCTACTTGTTTACGGCTGGAACGCGCCGTTTAAATTTCGTCGGCCTGCATTTCTTGCACCAGCAGTATTTTGGACAAACTGCGTTTTGCCTTCGTCCGCGCGCGTTTTACTTTGGCGCGGGCGGAAGTTTTGGTGCAGGTATACGTCCATTCATCCTGCGAAACGTGCAATTTGTCTTTCTTCATCGCTTAATTATAAGCGGCGCCTGTATGTTTGGCCCACCGCAAAAAAGGGTTATTACAAAAAAAGCGGCAGGAATAAACCCTGCCGCTTTTTAAACTGTGAAGCTTTTATTTGGCCGCGTCAGCTTTTTTGGCTTTGGCGGGAGCTTTTTTCGCTGCTGTTTCTTTGGCGGCGGGCTTTTTAGCGGCGGTTTTTACCGCGGCTTTTTTGGCCGGCTCTTTGGCTTCTTTGGTTTCCGCAACTTTGGGGTACACGGAAATCTGTTGTTTGCCTCTTCTCACCCATTCAAAGGTGACGATACCCGCCACGCGGGCAAAAAGGCTGTCATCGCTGCTTCTCGTTACGTTGGTACCGGGCAAGAATTTGGTACCGCGTTGGCGGACGATGATTTCCCCAGCGTTTACAAACTGGGAGCCATAGCGTTTAATACCTAAACGCTGGCCGTGGCTGTCTCTTCCGTTAGAGGAAGAACCTTGAGCTTTTGTATGTGCCATAGTTTAGTCTCCCAATTATGCGAACTGGATATCCGTGATTTTAATTTGCGTTAAATCCTGTCTGTGGCCGATGGTTCTTTCGTAACCTTTTTTCGGTCTTTTCTTAAAGACGCGGATTTTGGGACCTCTCAAATGTTTTACCACTTGAGCGGTGACCTTGGCCGTATTGGCCTTGGTATCTGCCGAGGTACCTTCTTCGTCAGCCGCCCAGAGAACTTTCAGTTCTACGGTGTCACCGGCTTGCGCTTCCAGTTTTTCAACCTGCAGATCTTGACCGGGTTTTACCCAGTACTGTTTTCCACCAGTTTCAATGATTGCGTACATAATCTTATTATACCAAATAAAGAGAAAACACTCCTGTCCAGCCGTTACCGGCCCGACGCGGAGAGTTACTCTCCCTTATATTTGTACATATATTATAGCATAATTGTATGTGAGGTGCGACGTTTGTGCAAGAGCGGGTCAAAATTTAATAAAATATAAAAAATAATTACGGATTTAGGATTATGCCTACTACTATGAAAGAAGATTATTATCAAATTCTCGGTGTGGAACGCACCTCCACCGAAGCGGAAATCAAATCCGCGTTCCGCCGAAAAGCAATGAAGTACCACCCTGACCGCTGCCCGGGGGATAAAAATGCCGAAGAACAATTTAAAAAAATCAACGAAGCGTTTTCCGTGCTGTCGGACCCGCAGAAAAAACAGATGTACGACCAGTACGGCCACGAAGGCGTAAACGGCGCGGGCGGTTTCGGCGGATTTAACGCCGGAGGCTTTGGCGACATTAACGATATTTTTGGTTCTGTATTCGGCGATATTTTCGGCGGCGGTTTCGGCCGCGCCGGACGGGGCGGCGCACCCCGCGCCACCCGCGGCGAAGATTTGAAACTGGACGTCACCCTTACGCTTGAAGAAGCGTTTTCCGGTAAAGAAGTTCCCGTGGAATATACTCGTTTGGATAACTGTTCCGAATGTGACGGTTCCGGAGCGGCGGCCGGCAGTAAGCGTAAAACGTGTAACTCCTGCCGCGGAACGGGAACGGTCACCTATTCGCAGGGCTTTTTCAGTATGCGCCAAGTTTGCCCCGACTGTGGCGGCAAAGGCACTGTAGTGGAAACCCCGTGTTCGGCCTGCCGCGGGAGTGGTACCAAACGCGTAAAAGAAAAAATTACTGTCAAAATTCCCTCCGGCGTACGCACGGGGATTACGCTGCGCGTTTCCAACGGAGGCGACATCGGCCAAAACGGCGGCGGATTCGGCGATCTGTATGTAGAAGTGCGCGTAAAAGAACATCAAATTTTTCGCCGAGAAGGAGACGATTTGGCTTTGGATGCACAAATTACATATCCGCAGGCGGTACTCGGCGGCAGCATTAAAGTGCCTACCATTGAGGGCAAAGAGGTGGAACTTAATATCCCGAAAGGCACGCAGTTCGGTTCGGTGCTTAAAATGCAGGGCAACGGGATGCCGCGGTTGGGCAAAAAAGGCTTTGGGGATTTGCTTGTCAATGTAAAAATTGAGGTTCCCAAAAAAACAACAGCCCGCCAAAAGGAACTTTTGGAAGAACTGGCCAAGGAGACGGGCGGCAAAAAGAGTTTCTTTAAAGAATTGTTTTCGTAAGCAAGTGCAGAACAAAGGACGGGACGGGAAATTTTTCCCGTCCCGTTTTTTTCATAAAACTTACCGTATCATTCCGCCGCCGAGCACCACATCGCCTTGATACAATACAGCGGATTGTCCTGCGGTAATAGACATTTGCGGTTCCTCAAATTTGGCTTCCAAGGAACCGTCGTCCCGCACCGTCACGCGTGCTTTGGCGGGGTGGTGCAAGTTGCGGATCTTGATTTCGCAGTCAAACGTCTGCGCCGGCGGTTCGCCCGCCACCCAACTGATATTGTCTGCTTCCAAACGGTCCGAATACAAATCGGCTTTTGGTCCGATGATGACTTGATTCTTTTGCGCGTCGATCCCCACTACGTACATAGGAGTGGCAAACCCACTGATGCCAAGGCCTTTGCGTTTGCCGATGGTATATCCCCATATTCCGTGGTGGCGTGCTACTTTTTTGCCGTCTTTGGTAACGATGTCGCCTTCTTTATTGGGGAAGTTAAGCAGGTCATTGTAATCGCCGCAGTAAAAATCTTGGCTGTCCTCTTTATCGGCGACGGCCAGCCCCGCTTTGCGGGCGATTTCGCGGATTTCCGGCTTTGTTTTTTCGCCCAACGGGAAAAGTACGCTCGCCAGTTGGGGTTGTTTTAAGCGGTGTAAAAAATAGCTTTGATCGCGTGACAAGTCCGCCGCTTTCTTTAGCAGGTATTTGCCGGAAATTTTATCAAACGCCACGCGCGCATAGTGTCCGGTAGCGAATTTGTCAAACGCAACGCCCTGCGCTTTGGCGGCAGACGGCAGTACGCCGAATTTAATCAAACTGTTGCACAGTACGCACGGATTAGGAGTTCGGCCGCAGGCGTATTCCAGGCGGAAGTTATCCAGCACCGTTTGGCGGTATTCCTGCCGGCAGTCCACGACAATGTATTCAATGCCGATTTTTTCCGCAATGCGGCGAACCTCCTCCAAATCCTCTTTTTCCGGCGATAAACACGCGTTTTTTTGGTATTCCCCTTTGGGAACGGGTAAGGAAGGATCCCATATTTGCATCGTCGCGCCGATGACGCGGTATCCTTGTTCTTTTAACATCACGGCTGATGCCGCGGAGTCCACTCCGCCGCTCAGGCCCACTAATACAGTCTCTTTTTCCATCATAACCTCGTGAGATAAAATTGTACTTAAGGTTGAAAGCCAAAAGGACTTTATTATTGTAGTATTTTCCGGAGCAGGGACGCTATCTGTTAAATCCCCTGCGTCAGTTTAGGGAATTTTTAAGAGCGCTTGTTTTCTGTTGACGGGACTGTTTGGCTTTTCTGTTGGTTGACCGAAATATGGGCGTACAATTTGCGTACGGATGGATAGATTTTTTTGAACGCGGCAACGACGCGCGGATCAAACGATTGGCCCGATTCACGCAGAATATATTCGTACGCTTCATCTGTCGGCCACGCTTTTTTGTATACGCGGAACACGCACAGGGCATCGAATACATCGGCTACTGTTACGATGCGGGCTTCTATCGGGATTTCTTCTTCTTTAAGTCCTTTGGGATAGCCTGAACCGTTCCATTTTTCGTGGTGATACAAACTCATTTTATGCGCGATTTTAAGTACCTTGGAGTGAGCGCCTTCCAAAATCCGTCCGCCATATACGGTGTGCGATTTCATAATTTCAAATTCTTCGGGTGTAAGTTTCCCGGGTTTTAACAAAATGTTGTCGGCCAGCGCTACTTTACCGATGTCATGCAAGGGGCTTGCGTTTTTGATAAGTTCCGCATCTTTTTTGCTCATTCCGAGCGCAAGCGCAAGCAGGTAGGAAATGATGCTGATATTTTTTAAGTGTGCGCGGGTATCTTGCTGGTCGCGGTATTCGGCGGTAACAGCTAGACGGTAAATGGTTTCCAGCTGAGCGACGTGAACATCCTGATATAATTTGGCGATTTCTATTGCGCTGCCTGCCAAGGTGGCAAGCAACATTAAAATTCCTTCATCGTTTTTGTCAAACGGAGTGCCGTCGGATTTATTGGCCACTTGAAACACGCCGAGGACTTTGCCGGAATTATTTTTTAAAGGGCACGCCAACATCGAATGGGTGCGGAAATCAGTTACCATATCCACGTCCATTGAGAAGCGGGGATCTTCATAGGCATTGGGCAAGTTGACTGTTTCGCCCGTGCGCGCAACAATAGAGATAATGCCAGAACCGTTAAGCGGTACGCGGATTTCGGTATGTTCCAAGCCGTGGCCTTGCGCAATTTTGGACCATAACTCATTTTTTTCCACGTCTTTTAAATAAATAGTGCACCGCCCTACGTTAAGCAGTTTGGTAATTTGCTGGGCGATAATATCAAGCAGTTTGTTCAAGCGGAGTTCGCCTGACATACGAGCGCCGAATTCCACCAGTAAATTCAACTTTTCTTCCGCGGAAAGATTTCCATTGTCCGGTCTAAAAGTCTGCATAATGTTTATCCGTGTGAGCGTATGACGTGGTCCGCCTTGGCGTATGGATAAAAACGTTTAAGCCAGTAATTTAACTCCAATGCGGACAGCCCTGACAACGTAAACACAGTTGCGGCCTGTGTTTGGGCGATGGACCGAACGGTTTGCAAAGCCATTTCCTGCGCCAGATTTCTCCGTACGAATCCGTAACCGAACGCGGGCGTATCCGCGTCCGTATACAAACACTCTACAAAATTTTTCTTAAAAAGTGTTTTTAAAATTTTATGTGCACTTTCAAACGGTTCGCCTTCGCGGCAGAATAAAGCGGAATAGTCCAGCCGCACGGGTGTTTTTGCGGCGGAGGAGAACGGCTTTTTGGGCATTATGTCCGTAACAAATAAAATGCGCTGAGAAAAGCGGCGGGCTTTTTCTTCCCAGCGTTTGTTGCCGGAAAATAATTGTGCGGAACGGTGTAAAAAGATAAATACGTCCGCACTGTCGGTCAGTAGCGGCAAGCGGCCTGTTTGTTCGTGGCGGCGGATTAAGCGCCGCACGGCCAGACGGCTCTTACGTAAATCTCCGTATATGTATTCAAACAGCCCCGAAGATTGGTTGGGCCAAATTTGCATACGGTATTTTTTGGCGGATAGTTTTAGAACGTCTGCCGCAATATGGGGCATCAAAAACTCCGCTTCCATAGAAGGCAAATAAACTAGCGTGGGGTTGTGGGACTCTAAACTGAGTTTTTGGTTGAGCAGATATTTTTTAAGTTCCGGCGTTTGGGCGGGAAGCAGGTCATCTGCGCGGTTAATCCACGATAATCCTTTCATCCGTGTAATGCCCGTTAAGCGTAAAAGTTTGACAATCCCTGCCCTCCGTGCTAAAAGCCCTGCCCGTACAAGGCGGGAAAACCAAACGGGGGCGACGGTGCGTAGCGTAAGCAAGCGGTAAAGTAGCGCCGGCAGGGCGCGCAGGTTTAAGCGGCGCCTGAGTTCCAATACGTGCTCAGCAGTAGGGATTTTTCCGGCGCACGCTTGGATGCATCTTCCGCATAACGTACAGGAATTGATGACTTCTTCCAACAACAATCGGTGCGCGCGCGTATTTAATTTGCCTTCCATTAAAAGACGTATCATTTGGTTTCTTCCGCGCGGGGAGAATGTTTCCTGTTTTTTAATCAAAAGGGACGGGCACGCCTGTTGGCAGCAGCCGCAGCGGGTACAATGGGCAACGGAATCGTACACGGCGCGTTCGCCCAGTTCCGTGTGCAGCGCGCGGAGCAGTTTATGCGGGTTGGAAAAATAAAATTCAGTCATTTTTATTCTCCGGTATAGCGGGGAAAAGACCGTCGGGGTCCAGTTCGTTTTTAAGCGCGCGCCACAGTGCGTTTGGTTCGGCCTCTGCGGATTTTTTGGCGGCGGGCGCAACGGGCTTGGCAAAAATTTTGAACGTTAGTTGCGTGATGATTCCCAACGTGCCCCGCGCGCCCGCAAACAGACGCGTGACATGATATCCGGCGGAATTTTTCATAAATTTTCCGCCGTAACGCACGAAGTTTCCGTCGGGGGTTACCGCTTCTATCCCCAAGACGTGCGCGTAAAAATCGGGATATGCCCCGCAGGAAAATGCGCCTCCGGCAGTACCCGTTTCTTCCGGCAGGGCGCAGTAAACATGATGTTTTTTCAGTTCGCTCCACAGTTTTTTTAGCGTTACGCCTGCCTGCACCGTAACGGTGTAATTGGTTAAATCGATATCTAAGATTTTATCCAAAGCGCGGGTAGAGAGCTGTTCCCGTACGTGTGTTTTTAAGCGCGTATTATTTCCGGTAACTATGACGGGTGTGTGGGTTTGGCGGCGTGTGCGTACGGCTTCGGCCAGTTCCGCTGCGGTTTTGTCCGGCGCGATTTGCGGGCGGGCTTTTTCGGCGTAGCCTACGGGAAGAATTTTCAGCGGGTTCGCTAGATTGAGCGGGTCTGCCGCGCGTTTAATGCGGGCGAATAAATCAAGCGTCGGGCGGTCGTATTGATAAGCCATTTCGGCGCGCTTTTCCACGCCTATGCCGTGCTCGCCCGAAATGGTACCGCCGCAGTCCACGCAGGCGCGAAGTACTTCCTGAAGCGCTTTTTTCACGCGCAAAACGTCGGGTTTGTTGCGTTCGTCAAAAATAAAATGCGGGTGAAAATTCCCGTCTCCCGCGTGAAAGAGCAGGCTGGCGTGCACGCCGCGCTCTTGCAGAATACGGTATACTTTTTCAAGCGCAAGCGGCAGGTTGGAGCGTGGAACGGTACCGTCACCCACCATTACGTTAGGGGCCAAGCGTGCAATCGCCGCGTAAGCGGCGCGCCGGCCGAGCCATAATTTTTGGCGCTGCGCCTGTGTTTGGGCGGGCTGAAAGCGTTGTACGTGATTACGGCGGCAGACTTCTTCCAGTTCTTTGGCTTCCCGCGCGATTTGTAAAGGAGTACCGTCTAATTCCAAAATCAGCAGGGCCTGTGCATCGGCGGGATATCCCGCGTGCGAAAAATCTTCTACTGTTTGCAGCGTGGTTTGGTCCATCGCTTCCACACAGCGCGGAATAATGCCGCGGGCTGTTAAATCCGTAACCGTTTGAACGCTGTCGGCAAGAGAAGGAAACGTCGCTAAAAAAGTTTTAATATGCTTAGCAAGAGGCAGAATTTTTACTTTCATCCGCGTAATAATACCAAGAGTACCTTCGCTTCCAGCCAAAAGACCAATGAAATCTGGTCCGCTGCCGTTTCGTGCCAGATGAATTTTTGTTCCGTTGGGAAGTACCGCTTCTGCTTCCAGTACGTGGTCGGGTGTGCCGCCGTATTTCATACAGCGCGCACCGCTGGCATTCTGGGCCAGATTTCCGCCTAGCGTACAGACGCGTTCGCTAGCGGGGTCCGGCGCGTAGAAAAAACCGAGTTTGTTTAGCTCGTTTTGCAAGTCCGCCGTGATGACGCCCGCTTGTACCCACGCCATTTGTTCGCGGGTATTGATTTGTAAAATGCGGTTAAGTCCCGCTAAATTAATAACCGCCCCGCCGTTTAGCGCGGCGCAGGAACCCGCGTGGTTGGTGGCTGCTGCCCGTGGTACAAACGGGATTTTATGGGTGTACAAAATTTGTAAAACAGGCGCGACGTGTGCTTCGCACTGAAGATTAAGCAAGAGATCCGGACGGGTGCGGGAGAGGGAACAATCGTAGGCGTGAAGCAGTAAAGATACTTCGTCCGTAAGGACGTTTTCTTTCCCTAAAAGAGAGCGCAGTTGGTGTAAAGCGTTTTGCGGTATCTTCATAAATCGTGCGCGGGGCGCAAGTTTTTGTATACTATATTATATTATTTTGTATAGAGTAAAACTCTATGAGCGAGAAAATCCGCGGTAAAAGAGTGATAGTGGTGGGGGATGTACACGGCCAGTTCGAACCGTTTGTCAAAATCCTGCGTGATGCGGGACTGTTGGACGAACGGTTAGATTGGTGTGGTAAGCACGACCGCTTGATTCAGATGGGCGATATTTTTGACCGTGGGCCTTTTTCGCGTAAAGTGGACGATTTGCTGGACAAAATCCAAAAACAAGCCTCTCTTTCTAGCGGGGACGTGATTCGTCTGGTGGGTAACCACGAATTGGAGCTGTTACTCAGCAATTTTGTAATTTCCGGTTTTAACACGGAAGAGGCCAAGTTAGTGCGCGATAAACTGGTCCGGCAGGTTTTGAACGGCGAACTGCGCGCCGCGTGTGCCTATAAAGGATATTTGTTTACGCACGCGGGCGTAACGCGTAAGTTGTATAAAATTTTCCAAATGCAGTTAGGGGATCCGTCTGCCGGAAATATAGCGGTGCTGATTAATTTGATTTTTAAGGAATCCATCAAACACCAATTTTTTAAACATCCTATTTTTAACATCAGCGTCAGCCGTAAAGGACCGGACCGTTTCGGCGGAATTTTTTGGGAGGATTTGGAAGATTTGGTGGCTTCGTATCCCAAGAGTCCTGTACTGCAAGTGGTGGGGCATACGCAAGTGGAACGGATTATTCTGGATCGGACGGCCAACATTATTCCGGTGGATGTGGGACTGCACAGAAAATTGCAGTACTTGGTCATTCACGAAGACGGGCGGCCGGAGATTGTGGATGTGAAAGAACAGATAAACGGCTGATGTTAAGTTAGGGTATACACTAACGGAATAAAACGGAAAGTTTTACTCCGTGCGTCTTATCAAGCTAAAATTATTTTCCAAATTATTTTTTCAGCACGTGTGAAATAATATTTTCCGCCTGTCGGTCCATTTCTGCGCGGTCTTCCGGCTTGTAGTCGTCCATTCCCGACAGATGCAGTGCACCGTGTGTAACGTACATCATCATTTCCTGCAAAAACGTGTGGCCGAACGATTGCGCATTTTTGCGCGCCACTTGGTAGCAAACAAAAATATCTCCAAACGCCCACGGTTCACCCGTGTCAAACGGCGGACGTTCGTGATTAAATGAAATTACGTCTGTTACGTAATGGTGGTTTAGAAACTCTTTATTCACTCGCAGGATTTCGTTTTCGTCCACGAAAATCACATTGACCTCAATATTTTTTTTGGCAAAACTTTTTAGGCCTTTTTCCAGCGCCGCTTTGAACAGTCCCGTACGCCGCAGGTGTTTGGGAACATCCGTATGGTAAAAAATGTGCGAAATCATTTTATCTCCTTATCGTGTTTTTTATCGTACTTGTCGTAGGCAGAAACAATTTCCCGCACCAGCGGATGACGCACTACGTCCGCGCCGGAAAATTCTACAAACGCAACGTTTTTTAATTTTCCTAACACTTCGGCCGCTTGCAAAAGTCCGCTTTCTTTTTTATTTGGTAAATCAATTTGGGATAAATCCCCGTTTACAATCATTTTGGAACCGATGCCCATACGTGTTAAAAACATACGCATTTGCGCAGGCAGTGTGTTTTGCGCTTCGTCTAAAATAATAAATGCTTTTTCCAGTGTGCGTCCGCGCATATACGCCAACGGAACAATCTCCAAAATGTTGTTGTATTTCAGGGAATTAAATTTTTCTATACCCAGCATTGCATAAAATGCATCATAAATCGGGCGCAGGTACGGGTCCACTTTTTCTTCGATGTTCCCCGGCAGAAAGCCGAGTTTTTCCCCCGCTTCCACAATTGGCCGCGTAACGATAATGCGTTCTGTCATTTCTAATTCCAGCGCGCGCAGTGCACACGCGCAGGCTAAGAATGTTTTACCCGTTCCTGCGGGACCGGACGAGATGACAAGATCGTGCGAAAATATGGCTTCAATGTATTTTTTTTGATTTTCGCTGCGGGCTTCCACGGGGCGGGTGTGTGCGGGGCGGAATACGATATTGTCTGCAAACGGACGCGAATCTTTTACAAGATTAAGCTGTTTTGTTGTGTCGTTCATTGCTAAATCCTGCTGTAATTTAGCGAGTGCTTTATCTACGCGGGAGTTGGTGCCTTTAACAGACATTTCCGCACCGCTTCCGTCCGAATCGTATTTGACGAAAACAGTCACTTTAAAATTTTTTTCAAGTGCCCGGAGTTTGCGGTCCTGTATGCCGAGCGCGATTAAAATTTCATCCTGATTTTTTAGCCGAAGGGTTTTAATCATAGTTTGTTCCTGCTTTTATCTTTATATTCTACTTTATCCCTTTTCTTTTTTGAAGAATAAAAAACTCCCCGTTTTACTGCGGGGAGTTTTTAAAAAGAGCTTAGCTTAGAATTTATTTTTTCCGCGCGGAATAACAACAATCCCTGATGGATCTATATAATACTTTTGCGAATCGGCTTCCATATTGTGGCCGATCGTTTGTTTGGCGGCGATGGTGTTAAAGCGGTCCATAATTACTTTTTTTAGTTTCGCGCCCGCTTTAATTTCGCAGTTGTCCATAATTACGCAGCCTTCCAGTTCCGCGCCTTCTCCGATAATCACGCTGTCGCTGATGACGCAGTTTTTGATTTTGGCTTTCGAGTGGATAATACACCCATCTCCCACTATCGAGTTGGTCACCGATCCGCCCAAAAACTTGCTGGCGGGTACACGGTTAAGCGTGGTGTTGATCGGCCAAGCGGGATTGTTCAAGTCGAGCTTGGGCTTGGGACCTAAAAGGTCCATATTGGTTTGCCAGAACGACTCAATCGTTCCCACGTCGCGCCAGTAGCCTTGCTCTTCGTACGCTTTTGCACCGGGGAGCGTTTGGCTTTGGAAATCGTATGCAAATGTACGGTGGTCCGCTAGAATTTTGGGCAGAATATGTTTGCCAAAATCGAGGGCGGGCACATCGCAGAAGCGTTTTTGCAATACTTGCAGCAGCACGTCTGTATTAAAAATATAATTGCCCATAGACGCATACGCCGCTTTAGGATTGTTCGGAATAGGGCGCGGGTTGGCGGGTTTTTCGTCAAACTGAATGATACGTCCCGTTTCATCCGTTCCCAGTACGCCGAAAGCGGTGGCTTGTTCAATGGACACAGTATTGGCGGCTACGGTAACATCGGCTTTGTTTTTTAAATGAAAGGCCACCATTTGCCGCACGTCCATACGGTAAATGTGGTCCGCCCCGAAAATAGCCACCAAATCGGGAGCGAAATCTTTTACTAAGTTGATGTTCTGGCGGACGGAATCGGCCGTGCCGCGGTACCAAATTTCACCTAAACGCATTTGCGGCGGTACGCAGGTTAAAAAATGATCCGATACAATACCCTCCGATCGCCACGTCGTACGCAGGTATTCAATTAAACTCTGAGATAAGTACTGCACTAGCACATACGAAGAAAAAATACCTGAATTGACAAAGTTGGAAAGCACAAAATCCACGATTCTGTACTTGCCGCCAAACGGCACGGAAGGTTTGGAGCGGTCCTTTGTCAATGGATAAAGCCGTTCCCCTTTTCCTCCGGCCATAATCATACCGAGTATTTTCATAAGAGCCCCCTTATTATTTTATTCGGAACCCAACGGCAGCTGTTTGTTCAGCGCTTCAAACGCTTCCCACGACCACGGCATTTTTTCCGCCACAATCTTGGCGATTTCGTCCGCATAGACGCGGATTTCTTTTTGCGCGTGTTGATCCATACGCAGGCACAGAAAATTAAACAAACTGCGGGCGTTTACGCTCCAGTAAAATTGGGTATATTGGCAGACGGGCAGTACGCCGCGGGCCATTTCGCGTGCCACGCCGGCTTCAATCAGTTTATGGTAAGCGGCGTACGAGGCTTCTACGCTGTCCTCATAAATTTTGCGCAGAGCCGCATTGTCAAGTGCACTGTCCGGCACGGAGCCTTGCTTGTTTTTAGTGTCTTGTCCGCGGAAAGCGTCCGGAATGTAAAATTCGTCTTTTACTTCGGTATAGCGGGCGCTTACTTCGTTGTAAGAACCCCAGCGGTGGCGCATCCATTGGCGGGCTACAAAAATCGGGCAGCAAATGTGAAACTGAAAATAACAATGTTCAAACGGCGTATGGTGCGCGTGCTGCATTAAGTATTTAATCAAGCGTTTATCCAGTTCTTCGCCTTTGGATACTGCACCGAAAGAAACGCGGGCCGATTGTACGGCGCGCTGGTCTCCTCCCATAAAATCTACCAGACGGACGAAGCCTTTGTCCAGCACGTTGATTTTTTCATTAGTTTCTTGCACGTTGGTTCTCCTATTCTTTAAAAATTTCTACGACGGAGCTTGTTCCGTCCGGCAACACGGCAGCGGCCAATACGGCACGTGCGGAACAAGCCGTATCATAAACGAATCCGTCTAATTCCACCGAGTCCTGAATGTTCAGACGGCCTTTTTCAACCGTCATAAAATGTATTTTCCCGCTTTGGTATTGGCCGAACGTATCCGACAGCAGCCCGTGTTTGGCGGTGTTTTCCGCGGCCACATAGATATGCCGGCCGGACGGTCCGAATACTTGTACAGAAGGATAGAACTTTAAAATCTCTTGCTTATATTTTACACGATTTGGAGCCGAAGCGAACAAAGACTTACTCTCCGCTTTTTTTCCGTTCGCAAGTTCTGCGCGAATTACGCCGTTTTGTGCCGTGGAAACAAGACCGCTCTCCGTTACGTTTATGCCCGTCAGCCAGTTTCGGCCGGTGTTGAGTGTATTTTTGGAAAGGGAAAATTCTCCGTTTTCATACGTTAGACGGCGTGCCCCCGCAGAGCGGGTGCCCGCAGTAAACGGCTTTTGTGCCCACAGTGTTTTATCTGCTGCGCAGCCCAGCTCTTTTACAAAATACGGCAGCGTTTTAATTGGTTTGAGCGCGCCGTTTTGGGAGCTCAGCACGATGGTAGAAATCTTTTCGCGGGAAGGATCGTACACGGTAACAAAAATTTCGGCCGTGTTTTGCCCGCGTGCCGGATAGGCCGATATGCTCAGCGGCGTTTTTCCGGCAGGCAGCTGAAAAGAAAGACTTGGCGTTAACTGTTTTTCCGAAGGGAGCCAAACGGTAATCTGTCCCTTACGGGAAAGCGTGACGATATTGTCCGTGTCCGGTGTACTGACGGACGCCGTGCTGAGGCTGACGATTTCTTGGTCGACCGGTTCATAAACAACGGTTTTACGCGCGGATGTACTTTTAGCGGATGTACTTTTAAAGGTTGTTTCATCCGCGTTTTTTGCGGAAAAAATGCTTGGTGACTCAAGCGGCTGCAGCACCGCTTCCTGCCCGACGGCGACTTTTGCGCCGGTGGGTAGTTCACCGACTGCGTACATCGGCTGGACTTCTGTAATTTTCCCTTCGGGAGAATAGGTATAAACGGGGCCTAAGTCTTTGCCTGTTTTAGGATTAATCAGTCTTTCGGACGAAAGGATAATTTTAAAGGTTTCGCCTTTGTCTACGTTGCGGTTTAAGGCGGACGTGTCAATGTACACTTTGGGGCCGTCCACGCGGACGACGGTCAGCTGTGCGGCGCAGCAAGCCGGCGTTAAAAGTGAAGCGAAAAGGAGAAAAGCCGTATTTATTTTCATATAATAAATGTATACCATTTTTTCCTAGGGGGAACAATGAAAAATACATTCGCCGATTTAGTGGAAACTTTTGCCATATTGCGTGGTCCAAACGGTTGCCCGTGGGATAAAAAACAAACGCACGAAAGTTTAATCAAATGCTTGCAGAATGAGGCACAGGAACTGATTGATGCCATTAATCATAAAGATGACGAAAATATGAAAGAAGAACTGGGTGATGTTCTTTTGCAGGTGTTGATTCACAGCCAGATTGCCGCCGAAGAAGGAAAATTTACCATTGATGATGTTATTCAAGGATTGTACGATAAACTCCACCGCCGCCACCCGCACGTATTCGGTGAACACGCTAAAGCCGAGTCGCCTGAGGAAGCTCTTGCTGTGTGGCGCGAAATGAAGAAAAAAGAGCGCGAAAAGAAATAGAACGGCCGGACTAAACGCGGGGATAATCGGCACGGATCGTTTTTGCTTTTAGGACCTATCCCTAAAAATAGGTCTTGAAAATAAACCGAAAATGCTTATAGTACTTGTACAGAGTACTTAGGGCCAGCCCGACAGTCCTTGATTGCAGTTGTTGAAAGTACAGTGTACTTTCCGATTGCGCTAAGATCCGGACGCGGAGCCCCCTTAGGAAAGAGGAACATAGTAATGACACTAATGAGCTAAACCCCCGAAATCATACGCGGGGGTTTATTTTGTATGATCCGCATAGCGGACGATATAATCTTTTAACAAGTACAAAAACTCCGGAATTTTTCCGGAGTTTTTATGATTATTGGTAGATGTGCCACGCTTCTGTATGTTGTACGGACGGAACGTTGGCTGGATTAAATACGGGGTCTTTGCCTTGCGCTTTTTGGCGGCGGTAGTCGGCCAGTACGTCTAACGCCTGACGGCGCAGACGGAAGATGGCGTACAGGTTCATTAAGGCCATTACTGTCATAAAAAGATCGGCCGCGTTCCATACCAGTTTCAGCTGCAGCACCGCACCTAAAAAGACCATTACGCTTACGCCCGCACGGAATAAAACCATTGTCGTCCGGCTGCGGGTTAAAAATTCTACATTGGCCTGTCCATAATAATAGTTGCCGATAATAGAGGTAAATGCAAACAAGAGCACGCTGGCAGAGAGAAAATAGTTCCCCACACCGCCCAGTTCTTGCGTTAAGGCGTGTTGGGTTAATGCGATGCCTTCTCCTGCTAAGTGCTGGTAATCCGTCAGTAATACAATAAATGCTGTGCAACTGCAGATGAGAAGCGTGTCAACGAATACGCTGAAGGCTTGTACATATCCTTGTTTGACGGGGTGGGAAATATTGGCCGTGGCCGCGGCATTCGGCGCGCTGCCCATACCGGCTTCATTGGAAAATAAGCCTCTGCGTGCCCCCGTCATAATTGTAGCCCCCAATGCTCCTCCCGCGGCGTTGCGCAGACTGAATGCATCGGAAAAAATCAGACGGAACACATCCGGCAGTTTTTCCAAATTGAGTAAAATGACGGCTATGGTAATGACAATATATGCCAAAGCAAAGGCCGGAACGATGACGGAGGAAAACTTGGCTACACGGCGCAGTCCGCCAAAAATAATAACCGCGGTTAAAACAGATACAGCGATGCCCGTCCACAGCGGAGCACAGCCGAATGTGCTTTGCAGCGAAGCGGCAATCGTGTTGGCTTGTACGGAGTTAAACACAAAGGCAAACGTCAGCGTAATAATGACGGAAAAAGATAACGCCAGTTTGCGCGCGTTGAGCGCAGTCTGCATATAATACGCTGGTCCGCCGCGAAAGTGTGCGCCAGCTTTTACCTTATATACTTGTGCGAGCGTACTTTCAACGAAAGCGGAGGCGGAGCCAATAACGGCAATCAGCCACATCCAAAACACCGCTCCCGGCCCACCGGTGGTAATGGCAATGGCCACGCCGGCGATGTTTCCTGTGCCGACGCGGGAGGCCGTACTAATGGAAAACGCTTGGAACGAAGAAATATGCCCTTTCTTTTTATTTCCGCCGGTCATTAAGCGGAACATTTCTTTCGGGCGTACAAATTGTACAAAGCGCGTGGCGATGGTAAAATATATCCCCGCCGATACGAGTGCGGCCATTAATATATAGCCCAATAAACGGTCATTTATCAGACTAATCGCTTGGGTAAGCGTTTCTGTCATAAGAACTCCTTGAATCGGGTACAACAAAAACGGGCGTGTTTTAAAAACACATTCTATAGTATAGCTTTTTTTTGCTTAAGGGAAATGTTTTTTGTTTGGGTGTTCTAGTTGACTCGTTTTTTTTTTTTGATAACATAGGGTCATCCCGTAGTGTTTCTGTACGGGATCTCCCGTTTATGATTTCCTTTATCAAAATCGGTAGATTCTGAGCAGAAACCTCTCAGGATGACTTTTTGATGGGGGATAATAAATGAAAGGTTTTACGTTAATTGAATTATTAGTTGTGGTTTTTATTATCGGGCTTTTGTCGGCAGTGGCGCTGCCGCAGTATACAAAGGCTGTGGATAAAAACCGTTTTTCTGTGATGTTGGATATCGTGCGCGCCATCCGTCAGGCGGAGGACGTTTATTATATGGCTAACGGAACGTATACGTGCGACGCCTCCGCATTGGATATTGGTATTCCGGCAGGGAATTCCCTTCTTGTTTCCCAAGGAGAGGCCGAGGAAAACTGTCATTTTATGTACCAATTTGGAAAATACGGGCGGTTGTCAATTTCCGTAGGTATTGGCGGCGCAGGACGGGTATATGTGCAAGATTCCCGCTTGTCTGCATTTGCGATGTCTTTTTTTGAACGAAGCAATTCTTTGGCTGGGAAGTTATTGTGCGGGGTAGATAAGTCAATGAAACTGGAAAAAGGTAAAAGATTATGCCTCTCGCTAGGTGGTGTAAGTGCGGACGAAAACTCCAGTTATATTTATTACCGGCTGAATTAACGTGAGAATCGGTGCATTTTGCGGTTTAACCATACGCAAAAAGCTGTATTGCTAAGCAGAATAATCGGCGTGAGCAGTATTGTGGAGTAGATGATATTGCGGGAAATTTTCACGCGCTTTTGCAGATTTAGCAAATTCTTTTCCTGATATACCTCATATAAGGTATCAGCCGTCCACAATACGGGCCACGCTACTGCTGCGCGCTGTCCGCCGTGCAGACGCGAGAGCTCGCGAAAATACGGTTTTGCACTTTGCAGACGGGAGAGTCCCCAAAAAATCCACTTGTTTTTAATCGGCTCAAATCGTGTGGAATTGACCGGATTGAGCAGATCCTCCGGGGACAGTCCGGCCGCTTGTAAATCTGTCTGCGGGAAATAGCATCTCCCTAGTTGTAAATCCTTAGGCAAATCCCGCAGAATGTTGACAATTTGTAACGCATCTCCAATATGCTTGCCCAAATTGTAAAATTCTTCCTCCGGCATTGATACGCGCTGTGTGTGATAAATTAATTTGCTCCAAAACAGTCCCGGTCTCCCTCCCATTAAACGGCAGTAATGTCGCAGCTCTTGATCCGTCTTCAGCGAAACAGGAGAAATATTCTGTCCTGTGGGAAAGGTGTTTAAGTCTATACGCATTCCTTCGCATACAGCTTGAAGCACCTCCATAATAATGGTCTGTTGAGGAGAGGAAATTTGATTGAACAGGGTCAGACACGGAGTAAGGTTCTTAATCAGTATTTCTTCGTACGGGTTTTCGCTCCCGCCGGAAATCTCCTTTGCCAGTTGGGTGATCTGCTGTGCGTCCTGTGTTTGGATTAATTGGGGAAACTGTTCTATCCAATATAAACGGCGTTTTGCAGGTAAGAGGTGTGTGTCGGCTATAGTGTCCGCATAGCGGCATAGCAAATAGGCAACCGAAAACGCTGGCCGCATTTTACGCGGCAAGGCTTGCGCGCTGAGGTACAGACTACGGGAATTATGTTTAAGTAGTGTTTCCGTATCCATATATATAAGAATAGCAAATTTTCCGTTTACGTGCGGATGTTGACATTTTCTAAATAAAAAAGCATAATAAAAATATGATGATTGTTAAATCTTATAATTATTCTGCACATAACTCCTTTGCCTTTAATTGGCTAAAGGAAGGATTTGTTTTGCGCGGGAGGTTGTAAGGTTGTTGTTTTAGATTTTATTTTTAACCCCCGCTTATTTTAGAAGCGGGGGTTTCTTTTTTAATCATAGATTTCAAGCCCTGTCCTTTATGCGGGGCTGAAAAAACAAAACGGGTACAACAAAATAAAGAAGGTTTGCGCTTTTTAGCGTGGGCCTTCTTTTTTAACAGCGGCAGCGAGTTAGCATTGGCAATGAAGCTGGAGGGGTTTCGAAGGAAGTTGATTTAAATATATTTTTTTAGTATCCTTTATATATACTTAAAAACAGGAAAGATTTCTCTTGCGGGAATTAAGAAAAATAAAAACGCTTGACATTTCCTTTCCAATTAGTTATAGTAAGTATATAAGGAAACAAAAAAGGCTTTGTTTCCACGGAAGTTTTCAAGAACCCTTTTTCAGTTTTTGAAAAAATAGAAAAAAGGGGCTTGACATTTCTGTGTTTTTTTGTTAGACTATAAAAGTAGTCGGAAATTGATCTTTGTAAAAAAATAACAAAACTTCTTTAAAACGATTTTTTATAAACCGTTTGTAAACAGAAAACTTTTCGGCAGCGAAACATCACCTTATATTAGAAAAGGCAGACGATGGACTGAGCCCAGCTGATCAAGTTAGTTTTACAACAACTTATAAAATCATAATAAGCGTCAGTCTTATCCCTTCAGTCCATAGCGGCTATGACTTCCTTGAATAATCAAGAAGTACAAAAAAGACTTGACATTTTAGCAGTAAAAGTGTTTTAATATAAACGTGGCCGGTAAGCAGGCACAGCAGTTTGGATGATTTTTAAAAATCGCTTGACAAACTGAAAAAAATATGCTTAAATATAAGAGTAGTAAGAATTGACAAGCCGAGTAGTTGAAGTTTAAGTCTTTAATAAAAGGCTTGACAAAAGCGAAGTAAATTTGTTATAATATCTTTACAGCAATGAGGCTGTGAAGAAGTTAAAAAGTTTCCGATCGCTTTTTTGAAAGGAAAAGAGCGAAGAGGAAATTTGTTCTCTGAAAATTTGACAGCAATGTGCGAATGGGCGATTTGAACCGGAAAAACCGTAAGGTTTAACAGTTCAAGGCTCATTACAGTAAGTCATATACTATATTATGACACCAAGTTAATTCAAAACAAGTAGAGTCAAAAGTCAACAGCTCGATGTTAGCGATTAGTTGCCTTTGAACCGCTTGCGGTTTAAAGGTAAATAATTCTAATGGAGAGTTTGATCCTGGCTCAGAGTTAACGCTGGCATCGTGCATAACACATGCAAGTCGAACGGGACTTTGATCTGTAGCAATACAGATTAAAGTTTAGTGGCAGACGGGTGAGTAATGTATAAGAAACCTACCTCTGAGTGGGGAATAACAGTCCGAAAGGATTGCTAATACCCCATAACATATTTAGGTGGCATCACTTAGATATCAAAGATTTATCGCTTGGAGACGGTCTTATATTCTATCAGCTAGTTGGCAGTGTAACGGACTACCAAGGCGACGACGGATAGCCGGCCTGAAAGGGCGACCGGCCACAAGGGCACTGAGACACGGGCCCTACTCCTACGGGAGGCAGCAGTGGGGAATTTTGGACAATGGGCGAAAGCCTGATCCAGCAACGATGCGTGGAGGATGAAGGTTCTCGGATTGTAAACTCCTTTTGCAGGGGAAGAAAAAAATGACGGTACCCTGCGAATAAGCCACGGCTAACTACGTGCCAGCAGCCGCGGTAAGACGTAGGTGGCAAGCGTTACTCGGAATTACTAGGCGTAAAGCGCGCGTAGGCGGAATGTTAAGTCTGTTGTGTAATCTCTGGGCTCAACCCAGAAACTGCAACGGAAACTGGCGTTCTTGAGTGAGGCAGAGGAGATCGGAATTCCTAGTGTAGCAGTGAAATGCGTAGATATTAGGAGGAACACCGGTGGCGAAGGCGGATCTCTGGGCCTTTACTGACGCTCAAGTGCGAAAGCTAGGGGAGCAAACGGGATTAGATACCCCGGTAGTCCTAGCCGTAAACGATGATAACTAGGTGTGGGAGGTATCGACCCCTTCCGTGCCGACGCTAACGCATTAAGTTATCCGCCTGGGGAGTACGGCCGCAAGGTTAAAACTCAAAGGAATTGACGGGGACCCGCACAAGAGGTGGAGTATGTGGTTTAATTCGACGCTACGCGAAAAACCTTACCTGGGCTCGAACGACTGGTGGTAGCACTTATGAAAGTAGGTGCGACCCGCAAGGGAGCCAGCCGAGGTGCTGCATGGTTGTCGTCAGCTCGTGTCGTG
>NZ_JBJEGE010000028.1:97180-113447 GCF_051874775.1 Candidatus Avelusimicrobium sp. | reverse complement strand
CGCGGGCGAAGTGTATCCGGCGGACGTATCCAGCGCGATTATGACGGGCTGGAGTGAATCTTGGTTTATCTTCGCAGGATATTCACTGGTTGTAGCCGTACTGTTTGCGCTTATTTTTAAATATAAACACAATCCGGCTGAAAATTAAAAATTGGTTTAGTGTGAAAAGCGGCGTTCTTACGGAGCGCCGCTTTTGTTATATACGAAAAGAGCCTATGTTATACCGTAAGATCTTTTTTGGCATTTGAAAAACACAACAAAAAACCGCCCCTAAAGGAGCGGTTTTAAATAGTGTGAGATAAGACTTATTTGACGGCAGCTGCTTTGTTGGCGGCTTTGGCCAAGCGGGATTTCTTGCGGGCGGCCGTTTTCCAGTGGATAACATTCTTTTTGGCGGCTTTATCGATGCAAGAATCGGCTTTTTTCAAGTCTTCTTTCAGCGTGGCGGCCTTCGTTTTGGCGGAAGCGTTCACGGCTTTGGTGGCCAAGCGGACTTTTTTAATTAAACCTTTGTTTTCGGAAGTTCTTTTTTCAGCTTGGCGCTGCGCTTTGATGGCGCTCGTGTGTCTACCAGTTTTTAATTTTGCCATTTAATAATTCCTCTATAGAAAAATCGGGTTACTAATATTTTAACCTATTCCGCGCCCCGCGGTCAACCCGTTTTTGGTCTGCCCGCTAAACGCCGTATGGGAAATGTTAAAATATAACTATGGATCCGCGTCTTTCTATTTTACCAAATAAGCCTGGCGTGTACATTATGCGCTCCAAAGAAGGGACCATTATTTACATCGGCAAAGCCAAAAATCTGGCTGACCGCGTAAAACAGTATTTTCAGGAGTCTAATCTCTACTCGCGCGGCTGGAAGCTGCCCAGCCTGCTGCCGCTGATTGCCAAAATAGATTACGTTACTTGCGCCAGCGAACGCGACGCGCTGGTCTTGGAAGAAAAACTCATCAAGCAGTACCAACCCTTTTTTAATTCGCTCGGCAAAGACGGCAAAAGCTACCCTTATTTGAAATTGACGATGGCCGAGGACTATCCGCGGTTGCAGATGACGCGCCGCGTAATCCGCGGGAAGGACTTATATTTCGGGCCGTATCCCAAGTCCAGCATTGTGAAAAGTTTAATGCGTTTTTTGTGGAAGAGCAAATATGCGCCGCTGCGGCCGTGCAAGTGGAATTTTTCGCGCGAAAGAGAACTGGACCCGCGTAAAATAAACACGTGCATCTATTACCACACGGGCCAATGTCCGGCGCCGTGCGCGGGGAAAATTTCGTACGAAGATTACCGCGCGCTTGCGCAGCGTATGGCGGATTTTTTGGAAGGCAATTTTGGTAACATTACCGAAAATATTACGGCATTGATGAAAGCCCATTCGGATAAAATGGAATACGAACAGGCCGCCGTGTTCCGCAATTTTTTGCACGCGCTTTCGCATATGAAAGAGCGCGTGCTTGTCGGCCGTTTTAAAGACGAAAAAATTACGACGGCTATGGAAAATACCGACAAGCTTAAACGGCTGGCCGAAGTAATCGGCATGCACAAACTGCCCGCGCATATTGAGGCGTTTGATAACTCCCACCTGTTCGGGCGCGAGGCCGTGGGGTGTATGGTGTGTTATATTAACGGCGAGAAAAACCACGAACACTACCGCCGTTTTAAAATCCGCTCCAAACTGCCCGAACGCGGCGGAAGCGATTTTACGATGATGGAAGAAAGCGTCTACCGCCGTCTGCGCCAAATCAAGCGCGACCCTGCCCAAACGCCCGATTTAATTTTGCTTGACGGCGGCAAAAGCCAAATTTCCGCCGCGCTGAATGCCTACGAACGCGCGGGAATGTTTATCCCGTTTATTGCCCTTGCGGAAACGCACGAAGGCATTTACCTGCCCGCCGCGCAGGAGAGCATTAAACTGCCCGTCGGAGACCCCGCGTTAAACTTGCTGATGGAAATCCGCGACGAAGTACACCGTTTTGCAATTACATATCACCGTAAACTGAGGGACAAAGCCGAAATCCACGGCCACGAAAAGCAGGAAGGACTGATAGACGGCAAAGACCCCGCCGGACGCGATTTGTAAATCCGCCGTTGGCGGCCGGTGTTGACAAGTATTCCGCGCGGAATTTAACAACAAAAAAGGCCGGAGCGTTCCTCCGGCCTTGGCATATTTAAATGAATTATTCTTCGTCTTTTTTAAACAAATCACGCAGGAAGGTTTCCACCATATTTTTGGAACCGAGTCCCACGCCGATTCCAAACGCCAGTCCCAAGGACGCCAATACGATAATCACTACGTTGTTGACGAGCTGCGTAGCAAACCCCAAATTTTCCACTGCCAGCATCGCACAGAAAAATACAATAAACGCATACACGGCGCGCGAGATAAACAGGCCGCCTTTTAAATTGTTGGCTTTTGCAGAGTTTTCAATAATGTTGCCCATCAATTTGCCGAACAGCAGGCCCGCAAATAAAATCAGCACCGACGCAAACAGCGTGGGAATAAACTCTAAGAATCGGGTAAATAAGTCACGAATGACAAACAGTTTTAACACGTCTGCCGCCAACACGATGGCGTAAAAAATTACCGCCCAAGAAAGGACAAACGAAATAATATAAGTGGGGGATTTGCCAAGCCCGAAACGGACGCACAATTCGTTAATGCCAAGTTTGGAGGTTTTTTCGTCAAACGCAATTTTGTTTAAAATCTTCTTGACCACCGACCCCACAAATCGGGAAAGATACAGCCCGATAACCAAAATCAACATTGCTGCCAACAAGGCAACGAGAATCTTCAAACCGCTCTGTCCCAGCTGTAAAAAGTGCGAACTTATTTGTCTGGAAATCTCTTCAAAATTTATCATAGTGTCTCCTTTTTTTTAATTGTAGCAAATATTATTTGTAAAATAAGAAGAGCTATGACATCTACCCAAATTCAATACTTAAAAGGAATCGGCCCCGCCAAAGCCAAACTGTTTAACCGTTTGGAAATTGCGACGGTAGAAGATTTGCTCCATTATTATCCCCGCACTTATCAGGACCGCCGTATTGGCGCCCCGCCTAACGAATATAATTCGGATGCACTTGTTGTCTTTAAAGGGAGAGTGTTGCGTACGCAGGAAATTCCGGCACGCAGCGTATTGATTTTTAAAGCATTTTTAGAGAATGAACGCGGCGCGCAAATCGAGTGCACGTGGTTTAAAAAACGAATGTACCGCGGTTTTCGTTTTGATCCATTTGGGCAGCTGAAGAAAGATTTTCGTATGAACAGCGAGGTTTGGGTAATCGGCCGGCGCGATGACAAGAATAATTTTTTTGGTAATAAAGTTACTGTTGAAGAGCAGTATCCGGCCGGAGACGAGTTAACGCAGCTGCACGCAGGCCGTTTAACGCCCGTGTATTCGCTTACTGAAGGGCTGACGAACAAGCAGTTTCGCCTGTTTGTGCACGAAGCATTACAGACGGAATCTTTAACGCGCGAGCCGGAAATTTTGCCTCCTTTTTTAATTTCCAAACGTAAACTGTTAAGTGCTCCGCAGGCGTTAAAAGCTATTCATTTTCCCAATTCGCTGGCGGAGCTGGAAAGCGCGCGCGGCCGTTTGGCATACGAGGAATTTTTACTCCTAGCTACGGCGTGGGGAATTAAGCGTACGCAAACCAAAATTTTGGCTAAAAATTATGCGTACGAAATCAAAAAAACACTGCTTACGCCTTTTCGGGAAAACTTAGGTTTTGAATTTACAAACAGCCAAAAAAAAGTAATCAACGAAATTTTTAAAGATTTATGTTCGCCCCGCCCGATGAACCGCCTGTTACAAGGGGACGTCGGATCCGGTAAGACGGTGGTGGCGCTGTGCGCGATGCTGCTCGCCGTGGAAAACGGTTATCAGGCGGCCTTAATGGCGCCGACGGAAATTTTAGCCGAACAACATTTTTTGACCTTTAAGCGCATTTTAAAAGGGTTAGATGTAAACGTGGCGGTGCTGTCTTCCAGTACCAAAGCCGCCGCCAAAAAGAAAATTTTAAAGGAACTCTCCGAAGGAAAAATAAACATTTTAGTGGGTACACACTCCGTCATTCAGGAAGACGTAAAATTTGCCAATCTGCGTTTGGCGGTAATTGACGAACAGCACCGCTTCGGTGTAAAACAGCGCAGTAAACTGAAAGAAAAAACCTCTAAACTTGATTTGCTGACAATGACTGCCACCCCCATCCCGCGTACGCTGGCACTTGCGTTTTACGGGGATTTGGACGTGTCTACTTTGTCGGAACTTCCGCCGAACCGCCAGCCGATTCAAACCGAAGCCGCCACGTCCAAACTGGCGTATGACCGCGTGCGCGAGGAAGTGAAAAAGGGCCGGCAGGCGTATATCGTTTTCCCGCTGATTGAAGAGAGCGAAAAGGTGTCCGCCAAGGCCGTTACGGAAGAATTTGAAAAATTAAAAGCGGTATTTCCGGAGTTCCGTTTGGCTATTTTGCACGGCCAGATGTGCCAAGCGGAAAAAGAAGCGGTAATGGCCGATTTCGCCGCGCACAAAACCGATATCTTGGTGGCGACTCCCGTTATTGAGGTGGGCATTGACGTTAAAAACGCCACTGTTATGGTAATTGAAAATGCGGAGCGGTTTGGGCTGGCCAGTTTGCACCAGCTTCGCGGACGCGTGGGCCGCGGAGAACACGAGAGTTTTTGTATTTTGGTGCCGCAGCACGCGGGCAGCGTGGCCAAGGAACGCGTGGATATTATTTGCGCGACGCGCGACGGCTTTAAAATCGGCGAGCGCGATATGCAGCTGCGCGGCCCGGGGGAAATTTTAGGTACCCGCCAAAGCGGCGAATTGGAATTTAAAGCGGGCGATATTTTTAAAGACCGCGATATTTTGTATTGGGCAATTGAGGACCGCGATGAACTTTTGGCGCAAGATCCCGCTCTTGTGAAACCCGAGCACGCACTTTTTAGGCGAAAATTAGCCGAGCTTTATCAAAAGAATTGGCACTTGATCGATTTAAGCTAACTGACGAAAAACGGACGCTTTTATAAGCGTCCGTTTTTTGTGTGTTCAACCCAAATTTATTTTTTGTCCGCTTCCAGGCGGGGGAACAAAGGCGGATATTTTTCAATCTTGCCCGGTTCCAGACGGCGCTGCATTTCTTTGGCGACAGTCGGCATAAACGGCTCCAGCCACAGGGCCACTTTGCGCAGGCACGCCACGAGTTCCAAGAGCACATCTTTTGCGCCTTCCGGGTCCGTTTTGGCCAGTTCCCAGGGCTTTTTCTCGTCGACGAGTTTGTTTAAATCACCCGCAAATCCGTAAATGTTTTCCAGTACTTTATCAAAGGCCAGCTCGTCGTAGGCTTTGTCAATGGCGGTTTCTACTTCGGTCGACTTGGCGAGTAATTTGTAATCGCCTTGAATATCTGCTGGCAGTTCACCGATATTTTTAGCGGCCATATTCAGCGTGCGGGAAAGCAGGTTGCCAATGTTGTTGGCGAGGTCGGAATTATAACGGTTTTTAAAACTTTCCATTGAAAAATCCCCGTCTTGTCCAAAAGGCACTTCGCGGAACAGAAACGCGCGCACCGGATCCACGCCGTATTTGGCGGCCACTTCGGCCGGGTCTACAATGTTGCCTAGCGACTTGGACATTTTTTCGCCTTCCACCGTCCACCAGCCGTGCGCAAATACTTTTTTGGGAAGCGGCAGCCCCAAGGCCATCAGCACCGCCGGCCAAATGACTGTGTGGAAACGGAAAATTTCTTTACCCACCAAGTGCAAATCGGCGGGCCAGAGGTCCTCAAATTTTTCGGCGCGGATTTGTTTTAACTGCGCTTCATGTTCGGCTTTGTCATCGCAAATCAACGTGCCGAAACCCGCGGCGGTAATGTAGTTGATCAGTGCATCAAACCATACGTAAATGGTATGCTGCGGGTTGCTGGGAACCCGTACGCCCCAAGCCACTTTCGTGCGCGTGACGGACAGGTCCTGCAGGCCGCCTTTTACAAAATTGATGATTTCGTTGGCGCGCGTTTTAGGGCTTAAAAATTCGGGGTGTTCTTCGTAGTATTTTAGGAGCGGTTTTTCGTAGCGGGAAAGTTTAAAGAAATACGTTTCCTCGTGCACTTCGGTTAAGGGTTTTTTATGCACGGGGCAGAGGCCTCCTTCCAAAATTTCGCTTTCGTTGTAGTACTGTTCGCAGGACAGACAGTATTTGCCGGAGTATGAACCCAAGTAAATGTCTCCGCTTTTTAACAGTTTTTCAAAAACCGCCTGTACGACGTGTTCGTGTTTTTCGTCGGTGGTACGGATAAAATCATCGTAAGAAATGTTAAGGATTTTCCACATTTCTTTGTACTTGGCGGACACTTCGTCCGTCCACGCTTTGGGGGAAACGCCTTTGGCGGCGGCGGATTTTTCAATGTTTGCGCCATGTTCATCGGTACCCGTCAAAAAGCGTACATCGAAGCCTTTCTGGCGTTTGTAGCGGGATAAAATATCCAGCGCAATTGTGGTGTACGCGTGACCGATGTGCGGCACGGAGTTCACATAATAAATGGGGGTGGTAACGTAAAATTTATTCTTCATATACTCTCCTAAAAAATCCGTACGTTCAGTCCGTCCAGGCCCATCAGGGCGGTTTCCAGTACAAGGGCGGGCGATACGTTGCGCGAAATACTGCGTTTGTAATTTTCAAACCGTTGGAGCGCGTTTTGCAGCGCGTGGCGGACTCGTTCGTCCGGCGCGTTGTGCCAAGCTTCGTGCAAAGCGGCTATGGTAACGTCGAGCGCGGCCTGCGCCTCTTTGCGTGCGGTGACGAGCGTGCGGCTAAGCCCCGCCGCCACAGCGGACGGACCTTGCGGGCTGCATCCGTTTGGGCCGAAGCCCGCTTCTTGCAAAAGGGTTAACGCTCCGTCCGCCCGAACCGCTCCGGAAACGGATCCGCCCGCGTAACGGGCGCATAAATCCAAATTGTTCGTTTCTGTTCCGGTTTGCGTTAAAATTTGTTTGATAATTTCGGCCGGAAGCGGTGCAAACGCAAGCGGCTGGCAGCGCGACAAAATGGTGCGCAGCATTACGGAGCGTTTGTCCGTAATTAAAATCCAAAGCGTTTTGGCGGGCGGTTCTTCAATAAATTTTAACAGTGCGTTCGCCGCTGCGCCCTGCATTGTCTGGGCGTGGTCCACAATCAGCACTTTCCAGCCGCCTTGTACGGACTTTTGTTGCGATTTGGCCGTTACGTCGCGAATGGTATCCACGCTGATGTGTTGTTGTTTGGCAATTTCTTTTTCCAGTTCTTCTTCGTATCCTTTGCTGGTAAAATCTTTTTTTACTTCTAACCGCGCCTGATAGACAAAGTCCACAAACGTTACATCGGGGTGGGTGCCTTTTTCAATGGCTTGGCAGCTGGGGCAGTGTCCGCATGCGTCGCCGTTTTTGCGGGCCGCAGGGTCTTGGCAGTTTAACGCTTTGGCAAATTCCTTGGCAGTTTTGCCTTTGCCTACGCCGTCTGGTCCGTAAAACAACAAGGCCGCCGGAACTTTTTGGTTCCGGACCAAGTTTTGTAAATACGAGGAGGCTTTTTCCTGCCCGAGGATATCGGCAAACGGCATTAATCTGTAATGTGATTTTCCTTTAAAAGTTCTATGACGCGCGCCTGAATTTCGGAAATGTTTTTGTCTGCGTCTATTAAATACGCGTTGGGCGTACGTTCAATCATTTCCAAATACCCGCTCCGCATTTTTTGGCGGAAGGCTACATTCTCCTGTTCCAGACGGTCGGAAAACAGGTATTCGCCGCGTTCGGTAAAGTATTTGTCCGACATTAAAAATACGAGCGTCAAATCGGGTTTTGTTTCCAAGGCGGCAATTTGGTTGAGCGTATTGATTACGTTTAAATCAATGCCGCGTCCGTAGCCTTGATAGGCGCAGGTAGACATTGTATAGCGTTCGCAGATGACGATTTTGCCTTCGTTGAGCGCGGGCAGAATTTTTTCCTGCGTGTGCTGCGCGCGGGAGGCTTCGTATAAAAACAGCTCGGCCATCGGGCGGATGTCAAGCCCGGGCTCCAATACGATTTGGCGGATTTTTTCCGCCGTAGGCGTGCCGCCGGGTTCGCGCGTGAGTACCACCTCTTTTCCAAGCGCGATCAAATGGTTGACCAGCATTTTGGCTTGGGTAGATTTGCCGCAGCGGTCCGGCCCTTCTAAAACGATAAATTTTCCTTTCATATTAGGCGATGCCTTCCTGCGACGTAATGATTT
Source organism: Candidatus Avelusimicrobium sp. (assembly GCF_051874775.1). Classification (GTDB taxonomy): domain Bacteria; phylum Elusimicrobiota; class Elusimicrobia; order Elusimicrobiales; family Elusimicrobiaceae; genus Avelusimicrobium. The sequence continues at coordinate 105,195 of NZ_JBJEGE010000028.1, read as the reverse complement.
CCATTTCCGCCTTGGGGCCCGCTTTCCATTCGGATTGGTCCATCTGCTCAATTTGCGGGGCCAGTTTGCCTTGGGCGTTTAGGATAAAATCAATAATTTCGCGGTACGCGCCGTCCCCTCCCGCGCGTTTAGTAACGTAGTGCGAACATTCTTTTACGCAGTCTAAAGCATTAGGTACTGTGGCCGCAAAACCGACGCGTTTTAAAAGCGGCATATCGGTGATATCGTCGCCGATGTATGCCACTTCTTCGGCCGAGAGGCCTTCGCGCGCTAAAATGTCTTTTAAAGGGCCTGTTTTGGTTAAAAAGCCCTGGTAGATGTATTTGTAGCCTAGGTTGCGCGCGCGCTCCACCGTGGTGGGGTGGCGGCGGCCCGTGATAATGCCGCAGATAATGCCCGCACCGCGGCAGAGCATAATGGCGATGCCGTCCTGCGTGTTAAAAGATTTAAATTCGTCTATTTTCCCTTCCGGCGTAACGAAAAAGTTTACTTTCCCGTCTGTTAAAATGCCGTCCACGTCGGTCAGAATGGCTTTGATTTTTTTAGCCCGTTTGATAAGTTCTTCCATATATGGGTATTATACCAAATCGGGCGGCGCGGCGCGCCCGGCTTTTAAGGCAGTTCGTATATGGTGCACCCTCCCGCAGGGCAGTTGGTGTGCGAGACCGCTCCCGTTTCAACGCCGTTTAAACTGCGGCAAAAAGCACGAGCATCCGCATCTCCCGTAACGGCCCAGCATTCGCGCCGGCCCGGTTTTTCGGATACGTCCAGCCATTGTACATAGGCCGCTTTGGTTTTATTGTTAGGGCGATAGAACCCTACTAAATTTTTATTGTGATTATTGTATAAATCGAGAGAGAATGATTTTTTGCCGCAATAAAGGTAGCCTCCCACCCTCGTGGCCTCCGCCGTGCAGCCGGAGGGTGGATCTATATCCATATCGGTCCAGTAATCGGGATAGGCGCCGTTGGCCATATAGTATGTTTCCGCGGCTGTTTTATAAGCGGAGATAATGGTTTGCAGTTCCGAGTAGCGCGCTTTTAAAACCGCGCGGTTGTATTGCGGCAGGGCGACGGCGGACAAAATGCCGATAATCAGTACGACGACTAATAACTCAATCAGGGTGAACCCGTTTGTTTCCATAGATTATTCCTTTTTCGTGTCGGGCCCAACCGTAAAAAACGGCCGTTACAGTTGAGCCTATTGACCTAACCCACACCATAACAGCCGTAGTCCGCCGCCCCGAAAGGCGGCAGACATTCGGCGCAGAACAAACGGGTAATTAGGCCGTTTGCTTTGCGCCTTCAAACGACTGTTTTTGGAGGTCAATAGTGCCTTTGGTTATCCAAAAGCTCTCCGCACCCGTGTGCGGTTCCAAAAACAGATGAAATTGTATCGTTTCCGCGCTTGGCGCGCGGGAAAAATCCTCCTGTCGTAAAATCACTTTATTATAGCAAAATCGCGGTTCTTTCTAACCTGATGCGTTGTAATTTATTTCCGCCCCGCGCGGGGAAAGTTATTTTTATATAATAAAAGTAATCGTTTTTTATCCAGGGGTATTTTAGATGGCAAAGAAATTTACGTCAAACGCGCAGAAGATTATTCTTATCGCGCAGGAAGAAGCCAAACGGCTGAACCACGATTACGTCGGTACGGAACATATCCTTTTGGGGTTAAGCGCCATTGAAGGAACCGTTTCCAATAAAATTTTGTCCAATTTGGGCGTTACGTTTCGCAAGGTACGCCAAGAAATCGAAAAGATGGTGGGCGTGGGGGATACTATTATGCTCTTGGGTGAAATCCCGTTCACGCCGCGTGCTAAAAAAGTACTGGAATTTTCCGTGGAAGAATCCCAGATGCTGGGAAACGAACACATCGGTACGGAGCATATTTTGCTGGGGTTGATTCGCGAAGAAGAAGGTATGGCGTGCAAAATTTTGGAAAATTTGGGTTTGAATTTGGATTTGGTGCGCGATACCGTACTCAGTTTTTTGGGAGACGCCGAGCAGGGCGATTTGAACGAGGATATTTCGGATTTGCCGCAGGAAATCAATTTAAATTCTCTTTCCAAAAATTCCCGCGAGTCTGTTGCCAAGAAGAAAAGCAAAACCCCTACCCTGGACGAATACACGCGCGACTTGACGCGTTTGGCCGCCCAAAACAAGCTGGACCCCGTCATCGGCCGCGAAGAGGAAATTGAGCGTTTGGTGCAAATTTTGGTCCGCCGCTCCAAAAACAATCCCGTGCTTATCGGCGAACCCGGGGTGGGCAAGACGGCCATTGTGGAGGGACTTGCGCAAAAAATCGCGCGCGGCGAAATTTCGGACGTGCTCGGCGGCAAACGCTTGTTGGCCTTGGACCTTGCGTCCGTTGTGGCGGGAACCAAGTACCGCGGCGAATTTGAACAGCGTTTGAAAAACATCATCGATGAAATGGCCTCCGCCCAAGACGCTATTATCTTTATTGACGAACTCCATACCATTATTGGCGCGGGCGCGGCGGAGGGATCTATTGACGCTTCCAATATGTTAAAACCCGCTCTGGCGCGCGGCGAAGTGCAGTGCATCGGCGCAACGACATTTGACGAATACCGCAAATACATTGAGGCCGACACCGCCCTAGAACGCCGCTTCCAACCCGTGGTGGCCGACCCGCCGGACGTGGAAGAAACCATTACTATTTTAAAAGGCGTCCGCGGCAAGTACGAAGCGCACCATAAAGTAAAATACACGGACGGTGCCGTCCGTGCCGCCGCTGCCATTGCGGACCGCTATATTACTGACCGCGCAATGCCGGACAAAGCGCTTGACTTATTTGACGAAGCAGGCGCGCGTGCGCGCTTAAAACACGCAGTTTTGCCGCCTGAGATTAAACAGAAGCAGGCCGAGTACAATCAAGCCGTGCTGGAAAAAGACGACGCGCTTTCCAAAAAAGAATTTGAAAAAGCCGCCGCCGCCAAGGAAACCGAGGACCGGCTGAAAAATTACATCGACCATTTGAAACAAAAATGGCAGGAAGAACGCGGCAAGCAAACGCCCGAAGTGACGGAAGAAGATATCGCACTCGTGGCTTCTAAATGGACGGGTATCCCGGTGACGCGGCTGACGCAGAGCGAAACCGATAAAATTCTGCATATGGAAGAAGAACTGCACGAGCGTATCATCGGCCAGGATGATGCGGTAAAAGCCGTTTCGCAGGCGATCCGCCGCAACCGCACCGGTTTGGGCAATCCGCACCGCCCGATTGGGGGATTTTTATTCCTGGGCCCGACGGGCGTGGGTAAGACCGAACTCGCCAAAAGTTTGGCTACGTTCCTGTTTGGCGACGAAGATGCGATGATTCGGTTGGATATGTCCGAATATATGGAAAAATTTGCGGTGTCGCGCCTTATCGGCGCACCCCCCGGGTACGTAGGCTATGAAGAGGGCGGCCAGCTGACCGAAGCCGTCCGCCGACGACCGTACAGTGTGGTGGTATTGGACGAATTGGAAAAAGCGCATCCGGATATTTACAATATTCTTTTGCAAGTGCTCGACGAAGGGGCATTATCGGACAATTTGGGCCATAAAGTGAGTTTTAAAAACTGCGTGATTATTATGACGTCCAACGTCGGTGCGCGGGAAATTACTAATAAAGGCTCGCAGCTTGGGTTTGCGGCTAAACAGTCCGAAGAGGAACAATATAAAGATATGCGCCAAAACGTAATGGAAGAAGTCAAAAAGACGTTTAATCCCGAATTTATCAACCGTATTGACGAAATTGTGGTATTCCATTCGCTGTCCAAAGAGCATATCGGCCAAATTTTGGACCTTGCGCTGGAAGACGTGGCCGATAAATTAGCCGAAAAAGAATTGGAACTTGAACTTACTCCCGCCGCCAAAGAATTTTTGGTGGAAAAAGGATTTGATGTCAAATTCGGCGCGCGGCCTCTGCTGCGCACGCTCCAGCGCGAGTTGGAGGACCCTTTGGCTGAAAACATTTTGGTCAATCGTTATCCTGCGGGCGCTAAAATTATTGTAGACTGTGATAAAGAAGCCGGAAAACTGACTTTTTCCGGCGCGGCGACTAAAAAAGAAGCCGTAAGCATTTAAATCTTAGTGGAGGACACTCGTAATGGCGATGGATGCAAACAAACAGAAAGCGTTGGAATTGGCCCTTGGGCAAATTGAAAAAGCTTTCGGAAAAGAAGCGATTTGTAAATTAGGCGGCGGCAACGTGCAAAAGGTGGAAGCAATTCCCACGGGTGCGCTGTCGTTGGATTTAGCGCTGGGTGTAGGGGGACTTCCCCGCGGACGCGTAATTGAAATTTACGGGCCGGAAGCCGGCGGTAAAACCACGCTGTCTTTGCATGTAGCGGCGCAGACCCAAAAAATGGGCGGCACCGTGGCATTTATTGATGCGGAACACGCGCTTGACCCCGTGTATGCCGAACATCTGGGCGTGAATGTGGATGAACTGTTGGTCTCGCAGCCCGACTCCGGCGAACAAGCCTTGGAAATTGCCGAAAAACTGGTCCGCTCCGGTGCGATTGATTTGATTGTGGTGGATTCTGTGGCTGCGCTTGTGCCAAAAGCCGAAATTGAAGGCGAAATGGGCGATGCGCACGTCGGTCTTCAGGCGCGCTTGATGAGTCAAGCTCTGCGCAAACTCACCAGTCTGCTCAACAAAACTAAAACAAGCATTATTTTTATTAACCAGCTGCGCCAGAAAATCGGCGTAATGTTCGGTAATCCGGAAACTACTCCGGGCGGTCTGGCGCTTAAATTTTACGCGTCTGTGCGTATTGATGTACGCCGCATTGAAAATTTGAAGAAAGGCGACGAGGTTGTCGGCACCCGCGTGCGCGCCAAAGTGACCAAAAACAAAGTGGCCCCGCCGTACCGCCAAGCCGAATTTACAATGATTTTAGGCAAGGGAATTTCGCGCGAAGCCTGTATTATTGATAAAGGCGTGGAAGCCGGATTTATTGAAAAAAGCGGAAGCTGGTTTATTTACGGTGAGGAAAAATTGGGCCAAGGCGCGGAAAATGCCCGCCAGTATTTAAAGGACAATCCGGAACTGGCCGCGGAAATTGAAGATAAATTATACGTCAAGTATTTGGGCCATCATTACGACGGTAAAAAACTGACGGACGCAGAGGCGGTAACGAAGGAAGAAGAAGCAAAATTGGCCGCCAAAGGGAAAGCCGCTAAGAAATAAGATTGGAAAAAGAGATTCTTATCTTACGCTTTACGCACAACGGATACGAAAGGAGTTTCGTGTCCGTTGTTGCTTTTTCGGGCAACCATTTTCCACATTTGGCTAACTTTGCGTTCCCTTGCCTCTCGGCGTACCTGGCAGTACTTCCTCGGGCAACTGACAACGCAAATTTAGCGCAAATCTGAAAAATCAGCCAAACTTCTACGATGTTATTCTGCACTGCACGGCGTGTATATGGGGTTATACTGAAAAGTTGGCGGAGTGCAGAGAAGGCAGAAACGGAAAAATATTTTATTTTTTCCTATAATAACGCTATGGATGAACTTTTATTGGAAGATTATAAAAATCATTTAACTTTTGAACGGCAACTTGCTAAAAATACCGTCCTGTCTTACGGTGCGGACGTGGAAAGTTTTTTAGAATACTGCATGGCGAGCGAAATTAAACCCGAGGAGGCCACTCCCGATTTTTTGGACCGATACAATTATCAGCTGCGCGTGGTGGAAGGTTTGGCGCCGTCCAGCGTGTTTCGTAAAATGGAAGCCGTAAAAAGTTTTTACCGTTTTTTGATGGTGGAAGAAAAAATAAAAGAGGATCCCACCCGTTTTTTAAAATCGCCTAAGTTGACGCAAAAAATTCCCACCCAGCTCACGCGCGAGGAAATGGAGCGGCTTTTATCCTATCCGGCCGAGACGCTGGCCGAGATGCGAACTGTTACTATTATTGAACTTTTGTATGCGGCGGGGCTGCGCGTGAGTGAACTCATCGGCCTGCGTTTGGAAAATGTCAACATTGAGGAAGGCTGGGTGCTTGCCTTTGGTAAGGGCGGCAAGCAGCGTTTTGTGCCGATTCACGAACAAGCGTGCGAGCGTTTAAAACGTTATTTGGCGATGCGCGAAGGCTATTTTGCCGATAAAGATGTCGGCTCTGAAGTGTTTTTAAACAAAAACGGCAAAAAAATAAGCCGCGTTTCCGTTTGGAAAGATTTGGCCGATTTGGGCCGCAAAGCGGGGATTTCGCAAAAACTCCATCCGCATTTATTCCGCCACACGTTTGCGAGCCACCTATTGCAGGGCGGCGCGGACCTGAGGAGTTTGCAGGAAATGTTAGGACATGCGAATTTGACGACGACGCAGATTTATACGCATTTGGATGTAACCGACCTCAAAAACAAGCACAAGAAATTCCACCCGCGCGGCTAGCGGCGGGGAAAAGTTCTTTGTTGGGAGTCTTTCCTCTAATTTCTTCCCTGTCATTCCCACTGCTTTCCCTACCAGCGTCATTCCCGAAGGTTGTAATCGGGAATCTGTCGTTGTAAACGAGGCAATATCCTCTTTGCAGATATTTCTGGGTAGGATTTTGGTCCATTTTACTTTTTTGCGTTGTTAACTAAAATTGTTAAAATATACACTGTTTTTTAATATAGATACTTTATTTAACTATTATTTTATTTTTTGTATTAACGCACGCGACCATTGCGCTTTGCCCCCGATATGCGGTATGTACTGTTTATAGTTGGTTAGTTTGTACCCCTTTTCAAGTACGCCGTTTAATATAGCGCGCCCAGAAACACCGAAAACCTTGTCATAATCGGACGGAATATACCCATTGTCAAACAGTAAATATCCTTCGTCATCCTGTTTTCTATACTTCTCTGGTATTTCTTTTAGTGGAACTATTTTAAGATGTGTCCATTTCGGACGGTTTTTTATAGGTAGGTTTGTGTACCAATGCCCAGCGGCTTCTACCAGTTCTCGTTTGGGGTTCAAAAATTTATCTATTCGATTATACCCGGCCCACGCCTTTTTTTCGATGAAGTAAGGTAGATAGGCTGTGTTTAGTACATTGACGATATTTGATATTATTAAAAAGTGTTTACCACTGTTAATTATTGTTTTCCAGTATGGTATTGCAAGGGAAAAGGGTGGGTTGGTACAGACAATATCTGCTTCTTTATTGAGTATTTGTAGTGAAAGCGGATCTGCAAAATCACCTGTGTAGTTGCGGGGGGCCGTAATAATTTCTTTTACACCTGTTTTAGTGAATACATACCCTTTTGCTCCAGCATGAAATAAGTCCATTTGTCCGCTATAATGGGTACAAATTAACTTTTTAAGTCCTAACCGCATAAAGTTTCTGAGGAAATATAAGGCAAAGGCCGAACTGTCTTTATCTGTACGGGTTTCACCCACAGCATCATCACAATTACAGAATACACATTTGTTCTTCCATATTTCTATAGGGTACATCTCTATTTCTTTTTTTACATCTTCGTAACGTGTGTAAAATTCGTCATTATCTACCCGTTTTGCTTTTGTCATAATGTTTTCACGGGTCAACCCCCGTTCGGCTAGTGTGGGGGTTGTTTTTTTCACAATTTTAACAATAGTTTTCTTTTCGGGTTCTCTAATAAATACTTCTTTTTTGAAATACTCATGAGCGCGGATAAAATTTACATAATCATTAAATAGTGGTTGGTTATAAAAATAAATTTCACGGCTGTTTTGCTCTCGTAGTTGCCGAAAATTGTTTGCTATATCGCTTTCCACCCTTTTCATATTTTTAACTTTACAAGTAAAAAGATAGGTGTAGATGTTATCTTTTGACTGTCCGGTGGTGGAATTATATTCTTTTAATCTTCTTTGTAAATTATCGGTACGACCAATTTTACATTTGGCAGGTTCTAAGGAGGATTGAACAATATAAATATATTCTTCAGAGGAAATTGCAGATTTATCTGCAATTAAAGGAGATTGTTTGCTGTTTGCTGTTTGCTGTTTGCTGTTTGCTGTTTGCTGTTTGCTGTTTGCTGTTTG
>NZ_JBJEGE010000028.1:77757-97080 GCF_051874775.1 Candidatus Avelusimicrobium sp. | reverse complement strand
CTGTTATGAGTATTGTTAAGCATTTTGAGAGTCCTTTTTCAATTCTATATTTATATTATCTTAATTCTAGCAAATAATTTTCTCTATCTATCACGTTCTGTATATGATAAAGCCTTCTCAAATCTTTCTTTTTTTTTTCTTTTCTCTCCCCAACGAAAAAAGGGGATTTTTGCACTGAAAAAGTGTTAAAATAAAAAGTATATGAGTATTGATAATTTTCCGCAAATTGACAAAAAACAACAAGACCGCTGGGATAAAGCCAATCTTTTCGCCAGCCCCAAAATGCCCCAAGGCAAAAAATTCTATTGCTTGGATATGTTCCCCTATCCTTCCGGTGCGGGGCTTCATGTGGGGCATCCCGAAGGATATACGGCTTCGGACATTTTGGTGCGTTATAAACTGATGAACGGTTATGACGTGCTGCATCCTATGGGCTGGGACGCTTTTGGTCTGCCCGCGGAAAACTACGCCATCGCGACGGGTATCCACCCGCGCATTACTACGCAGAAAAATATTGAAAATTTTAAACGCCAAATTAAATCTATCGGCCTCGCGTACGACTGGCACCGCGAAATCGACACGACGGATCCCGAATACTATAAATGGACGCAGTGGATTTTCCTGCAGCTTTTCAAGAAGGGCTTAGCTTATGAATCCACCGTGCCGATAAACTGGTGTCCGTCCTGCAAAACGGGCCTTGCCAACGAAGAAGTATTTAACGGCAAGTGCGAACGCTGCGGCCACCAAATTGAGCGCAAGGCACTTAGGCAGTGGATTTTAAAAATTACCGAGTACGCAGAACAATTATTGGAAGGACTTGAAGAACTGGATTGGCCGGAAAGTACGCTGACAATGCAGAAGAATTGGATCGGCAAGTCCAACGGCGCAAACGTCACGTTTAAATTAGACGGCTGCGACGAAACTCTTACCGTCTTTACCACCCGCCCCGATACGCTTTTCGGCGCGACGTATATGGTAGTGTCGCCGGAGCATCCGTTGTTGGAAAAAATCGTTACGCCGGAGCAAAAGGAATCCGTCAAAGCCTATCAGGCCGAGGCCGCCAAAAAGAGTGATCTCGAACGCGGCGATTTAAATAAAGACAAAACGGGCGTGTTTACCGGCGCGTATGCCATTAATCCGCTCAACGGCAAAAAAATTCCGGTCTGGACGTCCGACTACGTTTTAATGGGTTACGGAACAGGCGCGATTATGGCTGTTCCCGCACACGACGATCGCGATTATGCTTTCGCCAAAAAATTCGGCCTTGAAATCATCGAAGTCATCAAAAGCGAACAGGGCGTGGAAAAAGAAGCGTTTACGGGTGACGGCGAACTCGTCAACTCCGGTTTCTTAAACGGACTTCGCGTAAAAGAATCCAAAGCCGCTATGATTAAATGGTTGGAAGAACACGGCTGCGGAAATGCCAAAACTACTTATAAACTGCGCGACTGGGTATTCGCGCGCCAACGCTACTGGGGGGAACCGATTCCCGTCGTGCATTGCGATAAATGCGGTGTGGTTGCGCTGCCGGAAGACCAGCTGCCGCTGCGTCTGCCGGAAGTAGATAAATTTGAACCTGCGGGCACGGGGGAATCCCCGCTTGCCACAGTAACGGATTGGGTGAACACCACCTGCCCGCATTGTGGCGGCCCCGCCAAGCGCGAAACGAATACGATGCCCCAATGGGCCGGTTCGTGCTGGTACTATTTGCGTTATATGGATCCGAAAAATGCGTCTGCGCTGGTGGACCCTGCTGTTGAAAAGGCTTACGGGCCCGTGGATTGCTATATTGGCGGGGCGGAACACGCGGTGCTGCACCTATTGTATGCGCGTTTTTGGCACCGGGTGTTATTTGATTTGGGAATCGTCAGCCATAAAGAACCGTTCCATAAACTGCGCCATCAGGGAATGATTCTGGCGTTTTCGTACCGCGATAAAATGGGCGCCTACCACGGGTATGACGAAATTGATTTTAAAGACGGAAAAGCCTTCTTAAAAAACACGGGGGAAGAACTCTCCCCGATGGTAGAAAAGATGTCCAAATCCAAGAAGAACGTCATTAATCCCGATGATATTTTATCCCAATACGGGGCGGATGCTTTCCGTATGTATGAAATGTTTATGGGGCCGTTTGAAGCCAGCAAGCCGTGGGATATGAAAGGAATTGAAGGTATTTCGCGTTTCTTAAAACGTGTGGCTGCGTGGAGCGAAAACATACAGCTTTCCGAATCCGCCGCTCCTAAGAAAAGTGAAATTTTGAAAAATAAAACCATCGTTAAGGTGGGTGATGATATCGAAAATTTCCACTTTAACACGGCTATATCTTCGCTGATGGTGTTGTTTAATGACATCAGCAAATTGCCGCAGGTCAGCAAGCATACATTTGAGACGTTTTTGAAACTGTTGCATCCTTTTGCCCCGCACTTGACTGAAGAAATCTGGCAGCAAAAAGGCCACGAAACTTTTTTGGTCAAAACCGCGTGGCCGGCAGCTGATGAAACCCTGTTGCAAGATGACAGTGTGGAAATTGGCGTGCAGGTAAACGGTAAAGTGCGTGACCGTGTGGCGGTGCCGGCGGGAGCGTCTAAAGAAGAAATCGAAAAAATTGCGCTTGCGAGTGAAAAGGTGCAGCATTATTTGGAAGGTTTAGAAATTAAAAAGGTCATTGTCGTTCCCAACCGTATGGTAAGCGTGGTGGCGGTGCCGAAAAAATAATCTTACGGGCGGCGTGTTAAACCGCCGCCCGATCTTCTGGAGAAAGTATGAAAAAATTTCTGCTTGTCATCTGTTCTTTAGCCGCATTGGCGGCCTGCGCCAGCGAGGGGATTATCTATACGCCTCAGGCGCAGATTATGCCCCAGCATATTAAAAAAGTAGCCGTCCGGCCGATTTTAAATAAAACCGAAGTGTTTGCGCTTGAAGATAAATTTTACAACGAACTCTACGATGAGTTTTTGCGCAACGGCACGTATCAAATCGTATCCGAGAACAACGGGGCAGAAGGCGTGGTGGTAACTACCATTTCCCGCTATTTAAACGTACCCATCCAGTACGACAGCCAGCTCATTCCCACCGTTTATCGTATGGATATTTGGTTGGATGTGGTGCTGATGGATAAAACCACTAATGCGCCCGTCTGGCGCGAACCGGCGTTTTTGGGTACGCAGATTTACGCGGCATCCACTCTCCCGGGCGGTATGACCGAGGTACAGGCGCGCGATGTGGTGTTTGAAAAACTTTCCAAAGATATCGTTAAACGCACGGTAGACGGGTTCGGCTCCGTGATGAGCGAAAACAAAAAGAAAGTGATGAATAATCCTGAATATACCACTATTACCCAATAATATGCCCAGACTGACCGCGGAAAAATTACAGGCGCAGTTGGCGCAAAATACGCTTGTTCCCGTCTATCTGCTGACGGGGGACGACGCGTACCGCAAAAATTTAATCATTCAAAAAATCCGCGGGATTGCATTTCCGGACGATTTTAATTATTACGCTGCCGAAGCTGACAAGGCCGACTGGGGCGAAGCCCTTGCTTTGGCCAACACGGCGCCCGTGTTTTCAAACGTGCGTATGGTTGTGCTGACGGGAATTGAAAAAATCCGCAAAGACCCGAAAGAAGCTCTCCTGCGGTATTTGGAAAATCCGCTTTCCTCCACTATTTTGGTGCTGACCCACAACGATTCCAAAAAAATGAAAACCGAAAAAGCCCTTACTGAAGCTTGTTCTTTGGCAGGGGTAACGGCTGATTTTGCGGAACTTAAAAAAGAGGAATTAAACGTTTGGACACGCGAAAAAATGCGAGAAAAAGGGCTCAAGGCCGATTTTGACGCTGTGGATATACTTTGCGAAAGCGTGGGGGGAGAACTCAGCGCGCTTGAAAATGAGATGGAAAAACTTTATTTGTATGCGCTAGATCGACAAGATAAAACCATAACCAAAGAGGATGTGTTAGCGTGTATTGGTTTTAGCAAAGAGGAAAACCCGTTTGAACTGTCCAATGCTATAACATCGTGTTCCAAGGCGCGTGCCGTGCAGCTGGTGGATAAACTGCTGGATGACGGCGAGGAACCTGTCGGCGTGCTGAGTAAGATGACGTTTCCTATTTTAAAAATGGCGCGTATTAAACGTATGGCCGACGCGGGGATGGCGCCGTCGGATATTCTGCGTGCGGCGGGACTTATGTATTGGGAGAACCGTTTAGTCGGCTCCGCACGTTCGTTTCCGCCCCAGAAAAATTTTGTAAACGCCTTAAACCGCATTATTGATGCGGATTCAGCGTTAAAATCTTCCTCCGGATCCGACCCGAAGATTTTGCTCAAAGGCATTTTGCTGACGCTGTTTGCGGGAAGATAAGGCGGATTAAAAAATCTAAAGCCCTGCCTTGTGTTTAGGCAGGGCTTTTCTATCCCCCCGAAGTAAAATGTTTTGGAAATGCCTTTATAGCGGCTTGTTTAAAAATAATTTACTTACCGGTAAGTAAATTATAATATAAATAAGTGTAAAAAGTCCAGACCGGTTTTTGCGGCGGCGGACGCATTGCAAAAAGCGGCAAAATGGGAAAGTGTGTAGCGGTTTTAATCGTGGGCCGCTTAAATTGATACAATATAAATATGGAACTGTTATCCCAATTTATAGACATAATGTTACATCTTGACGTGCATTTAAACGCCTGGGCTGCATGGATGGGGATTTGGCTGTATGTGGTGGTATTTGCCGTCGTTTTTTGCGAAACGGGGCTTGTGGTTACGCCGTTTTTACCCGGGGATTCCCTGTTGTTTGCGTGCGGCGCGCTGGCCGCGTCCGAAGGTAGCGCGATTAATCTGTTTATGTTGATGCCGGTGATTTTTGCGGCGGCCGTACTGGGCGATTTTTGCAATTACGAAATCGGCAAGTGGCTGGGGCCGAAAGTATTTTCGCGCGAAACGAGCTGGCTGCTTAATAAAAAACATCTCGAAAAAGCCCACGCGTTTTATGAAAAATACGGCGGGAAAACTATCATTTTGGCGCGTTTTATTCCCATTATCCGCACGTTTGCGCCGTTTGTGGCGGGAATCGGAAAGATGACGTATTTCCACTTTGCTTCGTTTAACGTAATCGGCGCCTTGTTATGGACGGCGCTGTTTACGCTGGGCGGATATTTTTTTGCGGATTTGCCCGTAGTGCAGCATCATTTTCATTATGTGGTACTGGCGATTATTGTGCTGTCGGTATTGCCTGCCGTGTACGAGTTTTGGGCCGCGCGCCGCAAGAACAAATAACGCGTTTAGATTTTATAATGTTTGGGCCGCTTTCGGGCGGCCCTTTTTATGTGCGCGGACACTTTATTAGCGGGGATTTATGAGGGCTTGACCCGTTTTTTTTTTTTGATACCATGGGGTAACTTCAGGTTTGGCGGTTTACTTGTTTCATTGCGTCATTCCGGTCCTGCGGACGGCAGATAGTACGGAATCTCGTCGTTACGTAACAACAAGATTCCCGAACCCTGCGGGCCGCTAAACATTCGGGAATGACGTAAGTATAAGTAGGCCGCCAAACCGTATTATAAGGGGGATGTCCAATGTGTAAAAATGCCGTCATGCTGAACTTGTTTCAGCATCCATATCAAAGGGGAAAAAGACTTAATAAACAGACTGGATCCCGGATCCACGTCCGGGATGACGATACGGCTAAAGGTTTTACGCTTATCGAATTATTAGTCGTTGTGTTAATTATCGGAATCCTGTCCGCCGTTGCATTGCCGCAGTACGAAATGGCGGTGGCGAAAAGCCGTATTGCGCAGCTGCTTCCGTTTATGTCTTCCGTCAAAACGGCGCAGGAAGCGTATTATATGGCCAACGGCGATTATACTGATGACTGGACGGATTTGGACGTTACCATTCCCAATGGGTTGACGCCGTATGCGTGCGTTTCCGGCGGGCGTAATACACAATGTGTTCGGTTTTCTTTTGGGGCTGTTTGTTCTTTGCGCAGTTCGGGCGGGAGTATTTATTGCCGTGACGCCAACGGTAAATTACCTGAAATCGGAACTAATTATGATCATACAAGTAACGGACTCAACTATGGGGTGCATATTTGTATTGCTGCGGCGGATAGCATGCGGGAAAAAATTTGTAAATCGTTAGGCGGAGTATTAAAACAAACATCTGGAGGTCATAACTATTATGCTTTTTAATATGACGGAGAAACAGAACTGGGATTTCCGTATCGGTGTTATTTCCCCGTCAGCTCCACGGGCAGTTTGCCCATAGCTTTTTGGTTTCCCAAAATAATGTCAGCCGCAGTTTTCAGCACGTAACGGTTTAAGCCGTAAGTGGCCAGTACGGTGCCGGCCTCCGGATAATTTTTGATATCGTACGGGCTCATCGTGGAAATAAACACCGTATTTTTGTTTTCTTTGATTAACCCGTTAATGGCGTTTTTTTGGTTGATATTGGTTTTGTCTGCCCATTGCAGGCTGGTTACAATCAGCAAATCGGCCCCTTTTGCGCAGGCGGCGGCGCGTTGGCTGTCTTTCTTGCGCGGCGTCAGCGCAGCGTTATAACTGCGCACATTCCACCCTTTTGCAAGGAACGGTTTGCTCAAATCCATCAGTTGGTCCGAAAAGCGAGCAGGAGCAAAAAATACGGCGCAAACAGTGGGTTTTTTTGATGGGGGAGTAAACGGCAGTAAATTTTTTTGGTCCCGCACCAGTGTAACGGCTTTTGCGCTGATTTTTTCCAGTTCTGTACGGTAGGCTTTATGGGAAGGGGCGGGAGGTATTTGTTCGTAATCAAAAAGTCCCATCTGTCGTTTTGCTTCAAAAATCTTTCGGGCAGCTTCTTCCACACGCGGCTGCAGTTTTTTTTCTTTTACTTCCTGTGCCGCTTTGCCGAATACGGTCAACGGTTTAATATATCGTCCGAGCAAAATCATATCCGCACCGCTTTCTAATGCGCGTACGGTACATCCCGCAATAGTACAGTAGGCTGTGGCGCTTTTCATATCCAAGCTGTCCGTAACTACGAGGCCCTGAAATCCCAACCGCGTTTTCAATAAATCTTGCAAAATCGGTTTTGAAAAAGTGGCGATGTTTTTGGCATCCAAGGCGGGGTAGAGTACGTGTCCGGTCATTACACCGGAGACTCCTTGTTTTATGGCGGCGGCAAAAGGCGCCAGATGTACCTGCTGCATTTGTTTGGCGTTCGCGCGTACGACGGGAACGGCGTAATGCGAGTCTTGTTCTGTATCTCCGTGGCCCGGGAAATGTTTGACGATACTCATTACTCCGGCGGCTTTAAACCCGTGGATTAACGCCAGTCCCATTTTTGTTACGTCGGACGGATCCGCCCCGAAAGAACGTACGCCGATGATGGGATTATCGGGGTTATTGTTCACGTCTAAGACAGGTGAAAAGTTGATATGAACCCCCGAGCGTCGCAGTTCAAGGCCGGCCAGATAAGCGATAGCGGCCGCGCCTTCTTCGTCTGCGGCGGCGGAGAGCATCATATTGGTGGGCAGGTAGTCAAACCCCAAGGTAATGGGAGTGTAAACAGTGCCGCCTTCGTAATCAATGGAAATAAACAGCGGAATTTTATGCGGGCTTTTGGCCGCCCACGTTTGAAGTTTGGTAATCAGCTGTTTGGTTTGCTCCAGCGAGTAGTTGCCCCACTGGATAAGCGCGCCGCCGATTTTACCCGCCTCAATGGCCGGACGGACTTGTTCGGCGCTGTCCACATCTACAAACACGACGAGCGTTTGGCCCAGTTTTTCTTCAAAGGACAATTCTTCAAACGCGGGTGCGGCTGCCGCTAAAAGCGGGCAGAGAAGCAAGAAAGCGGCCAGTACTCTTTTCATTTGTTTACCTCAATAACCGGAATTTCTGAAGGTGCCAAAAAGCGCAGCGGAATTCCCCAGTAGAACATTCCGGAAGTGATGTAAAATTTCATTCTGTCTACTTCGTATAATCCGTACACGCGCGGAAACTGCAATTTTACCAGATATTTGAACGGAAAAATCTGCCCGTTGTGGGTGTGTCCGCTGAACATTAAGTCCGCGCCCGCCGCGGCGGCTTCTTCGGCATAGATGGGTGTATGGCTTAAGAAAATAAGCGGTTTTTGCGTTTCCGTTTGTAAAATCAAATTGGTTACGTCTTGTGCGGTTACGTGGGCGGTGCGTGCGTCTTTAACCCCTGCCACACGTACGCCGTTGGATAATTCGGCAGTTTCGTTTTCCAGCAAGTGTACGCCCGCTTCCCGAAATAGAGTTTTGGATTTGTCGTATCCCACGTAATACTCGTGGTTTCCAAATACGCCGTAAACGCCTAACGGCGGATTAAGCTGCTTGAGCCGTTTGGCATAGGCGGACATATTCGGCCCATATTCAAAAATATCTCCCAGCAGAAATACGGCGTCGGGATTTTCATCTTCTATTTTTTGGAGGGCCTTGTCAAAACGGGAGAGTGAAACGCCCATTCCCAGATGAGAGTCGGAAATTAAAGCGATTGTCATTTTCGGCGCATTAGGAACAGTTACCCGTATCCGTTTAACCTGCGGGTTTGAAAAACCGCCCCACAGCGCTAGTGCAAACACAAAGGCCGTTACTGTTAAGCTGAGGGGTCCCAGCCACGTCCGTGCGGAAAGGTGTAACAGCTGTAAAATCCAACAAACCAACACGCTGCCCGCACTAACGCAAAAGGCCAAAAATGCAAGCCCGAACCACGTATACGCTACATAATACAGCGCGCCCGTAAATGCGCCGCTGTGGGTGCGGGTGTAACTCATCCCGAATAAAATGAAAGCCGTTAGTAAAACAGGTAACACTCCAAC
Source organism: Candidatus Avelusimicrobium sp. (assembly GCF_051874775.1). Taxonomy (GTDB): domain Bacteria; phylum Elusimicrobiota; class Elusimicrobia; order Elusimicrobiales; family Elusimicrobiaceae; genus Avelusimicrobium. The sequence goes on along the minus strand of NZ_JBJEGE010000028.1, from coordinate 88,270 downwards.
AGGTATTTTCCATCCTATCCGCGGAAACGCGATAAACAGCCACGCACCCGTTACGGCCTGCATTCCCCATAAAACAAACGTTACTACCGCTAAAAACATATTGTCCCCGAAAAGTGTGGATAAACGCATAAGCGCTTATTATATTTTACACAATAAATAAGTATAATATATCTATATACGTATTCTAAAACGAGGAAATAAAACATTATGACCGTAAAAGTTAGATTTGCCCCGTCTCCGACCGGATTTTTACATATCGGAGGGGTTCGCACCGCGCTTTTCAACTACCTTTTCGCCAAAAAAAATAAAGGCACGTTTTTGTTAAGAATTGAAGATACCGATGAGGAACGCTCCACCCAAGCCTCTACGGACGCCATTTTTGAAGGAATGCAGTGGATGAATTTAACGTGGGACGAAGGCCCAATGCCTGACGGTACCAATAAAGGCCCCGACGCCCCCTACTATCAAGCCATCCGCGCCGACCAAGGAATTTATAAAAAATACATTGACCAACTCATCGCCGAAGGCAAAGCGTATAAATGCTATTGTACCGAAGAAGAGCTGGAAGCCAACCGCCAGAAATGTCTGGCCGAACACCGTCCGCCGAAATATAGCGGAAAATGCCGCAATTTAACGCCCGAGCAGCAAAAAGAGCTGGAAGCGCAGGGCCGTAAATACGTTATCCGCTTCCGTATGCCGGAAGAAGGCGACGTGGAATGGGACGATATGATTCGCGGTCACGTAAAATTTGCCAGCAAGGATTTGTATGACCTTGTTATCCAGAAAACAAGCGGCTACCCCACCTATAACTTTGCTGTGGTTATCGATGATCATTTAATGGGAATGACGCACGTTATCCGCGGGGACGATCATATTTCCAATACCCCTTCGCAAATTCAAATTTACCGCGCACTCGGTTGGAAGGAACCGGTTTTTGCCCACTTGTCTATGATTCACGGACCGGACGGCAAAAAACTTTCCAAACGCCATGGTGCGACGAACGTGGTGGAATTCCGTAATATGGGATACTTGCCGGAAGCGTTGAAAAACTATTTGGCGCTTTTGGGCTGGGCTACCAGCGATTCGCAGCAAATTTTTGCCGCAGGCGAACTGGAAGAAAAATTTGACATCTCCGGCTGCCAGCCCAGTCCGGCCGTGATGGATCCGGAAAAATTGAACTGGATGAACGGAGAATACATCCGCGCCACGCCGATTGCCCGCCTGACGGACCTTGCTATGCCGTTTATAGAAAAAGCAGGTATTGATGTATCCAAAACGGAGCGCGCGAAACTGGAAGGTATTATTGGGCTGGAGCAGGAGAAATATAAACTCTTAACCGAAATTCCGGATTTAATTCGCTTCTTTTTTGAAGATCCCGTTTTTGAACAAGAAGCCGTGGAAAAAGTATTTGGTAAACCCGAGGCCAAACAGGCGCTTGAGCTGATGATTGCTTCCTACGGGAAATTGGAAGATTTTACTGAAGCTAATTTGGAATCCGCCGCTCGCACCGCTGCCAAAGAAAACGGACTGAAAGCGGGGCAGATTTTTCACCCCGTACGCGTTGCCGTTTCAGGCCGTACCCACGGACCGACCCTGTTCAAAATGCTGGAATATATGGGGAAGGACGTTGTGCTCGCGCGCTTAAATCACGCGCTGTCGTACTGCAAATAATTGCATCTGATCTGCCATTACCGGCAAGGACGCTATGAAATACTGGTTTTTTGACGGAAGCGACATAGTCGGTCCTTTTTCGCCGCAGGAACTTTTGCGGAGAAAGGGATTTTCCGTTTCCAACAGTTTAGTGTGTCCTGAAAATTTTAGCGAAGACGAGGACAGCTGGAAAACGGCGTCCTCGTTTGCTGATTTTGGGCAGGACGGACAGCCCGTTCCCTCCGCCCCGCCGACAGCGGAACTCACTGACGAATCAACGGCGGAAGAAGCTGCTTTATTTGACAAAGAAATGGATACGTTTCTCAAAAACCCGTCCATTTTGGCGGGCACGGCCGAACCCGCGCCGGACGGGCCTGCGCTTGAAATTCCCAAAAAACCCGCCAAACCCGGCCCTATTGAAGATTATTTCAACAACATTAACAGCGAAGATTTGGGCGGTATTTTAGGTATTCCGGAACCGAACGAAAATTCGGATATGAATCTTCCGCGCGCGTTTGAAAAGGAATTTGAAGAGACTGTTCCTCCTTCGGACAAGGAAATTGATTTTGTAGAATCGGACGCGGAAGAAGCGGAAGAAGCGGAAGAACCCGCCGCAGCGGAGGATTCGTCTGCGGAAACGGCCGATGTTCCCGTCCCGCCAAATTCCGGCGCACAGGAAACGGAAGAAACTTCCGCGCCGCAAACTGCTGCAGTGCCGCACCGTGTCCGGCCGGAGGAACCCTCTTCTATAAAATTGGTGCAAGATGAGCCGTCCGTCACTATTTCCGTGGTGGAGGAAAACGCGGAGCCTGTTCTTGTTTTGCCAGCGCATTGTGCGCCGGAACAGCAACCGGAGACTGCTTGCGTTCCGGCGGAAGAAGATTCTGCCCCCGCGGAAGAAACGCCGTCCGAACCGGAACCGGATTCTGAACCGGAGCCGGAACTGGAAAATCTTTCTACGTGTACACTTCCGTTAGTAGGGTCGGAGAACGAAAAGGTTTCTCTTCCGGAAATACCTAAAGATGATGTTTTTATACCAGAGTCGGTACAAGCGGAAGAAGAATTATTTGTTTCTATACAAGATTTGCAAGAACCGGCTGATACAGTACAAGTTTCATCGGAACCGGAGTCAGATTCAGTACCGCCGGAAACGGCGCCGGAGACCGCGCCGCAGCCGTTGCCTGACTTGGCGGGGAAAAACATTTCTGAATCAATGGATAACCCCGCATCTGACATCTCTACTCGTCTCATAGCTTCCGAAGAAATAGCGCCAAAGGCCGCACCACAAATGAGGCCGGCACAAGAAGTCATCTCCGAACCGGAGGAACTTGTTCCCGCTGCAAAAAATCAACAGGGAGAACAGCCCGCGGACTTGCGCGAAACAGTACAGGAAGAAACTGCCGTTCTGCCTCAGGAAGACCCCAGAGAGCAAACCGTCCGCGATATTTTGCGCGGTAAATTGACGATTCCTGCGGAAGAGGAGTTGAAAGAACCGCTTAAAACAGTTCCCATAGCGCCGGAAGTAAACCAGATTAAACCTAAATTAAACCAAACGCCGGAAATCACGCGCTTTTTAGATAGGCAGAGCCGGATTATCCGCCATTCCCAAAATAAAAAAGCGGATATGATGTTGTGGATTTTGGCGTGCCTGCTTGCATTGGGGGTTTTATATGCGATTCTTCGTTTTGTAGCGTTGCGTCCGGCGGTTTCCGCAGCTGTTGCACCGCCGGCCGCCGTTGCGCCTTCCGCTGCGGCAGCCGCGCCTTCCGGTCCTTCCGCCGCCAAGGATCTTTCTGTTCCTCCGCCTACGCCTGTGCTCCGCGTACCGGAGGTAAAGCCCGTCCTTCCGCCTGCTCCGCTTACTGCGGCGGATAAAGCATTGGCCGCGGTGCAGAATTACCGTTTGTCGGGAGATAGGGGAACGATTGCTTCATATTTTGACCGGATATATAAAACGAAACTTTCCCAAGGATATACGGGAAATTGGAGCGCGGAAGCTTTGCATAAGAATATATATATTGTAAAATACAGACTAAGCAAAACGCGTTTGGAACCTGTGGTATACGTGTTTCAGGCGGATGCGGCACGGGAAAAACTGACGGGCGCGCTCAATAACGCCGCGTTAGATTTAGTGGGCAAGATTTGATGGTATTATAGGGTCGGCACCGCAGCCGGAAATTTTACTGAAGAGAGGGTTTTATGGCAGAACAGCAACCGATGGTTAAAGCCACGATGGATGATTTGTTTAAACTGATGAAAGCGAAAAACGCTTCTGATATTCACTTAACAGTTGGCGTACCGCCCGTTTTACGTATTCAGGGCCGCTTGTACCAGACACCATTTGAACCCCTCAACAAAGAAAGCGTGCAGACGTTGGTTTACTCTATTTTAAACGACGAACAACGTCAAACGTTTGAAGAGAAACTAGAGCTAGACTGCTCTATCGGTCTTAAATCGCTCGGCCGTCTGCGCGTAAACGTATACAAACAAAAGGGCTGTGTGGCGGCGGCGTTTCGTTCCATTCCCAATGAATTTAAATCTTTTGAAGAGTTAAATTTGCCCCCTGTGGTATATAACATTATGAAGTTAAATAAAGGGCTGGTGCTGGTAACGGGTTGTACGGGGTCTGGTAAATCTACGTCTTTGGCCAGTATGATTAACTATTTGAATATGAACGAAAGTAACCACATTATGACGGTGGAAGATCCTATCGAATTCGTTCATCCGCATAAACGCAGTATCGTCAACCAGCGTGAGGTCGGCGCAGACACGCATTCGTTTGCCGATGCGCTGAAACACTTTTTGCGTCAGGATCCGGATATCATTCTGGTGGGCGAGCTTCGCGACATTGAAACAATGGAAGCGTGTTTGACGCTGGCCGAAACCGGCCATTTGGTATTTGCCACCTTACATACCAACGACGCGGTACAGTCCATTAACCGTATCATCGATGTATTTCCGCCTAACCAGCAGCCGCAGATTCGCACGCAGCTGTCCTTTGTGCTGGAAGCGATTATTTCCCAGCAGTTAATTCCCACGCTGACGGGTGGACGCGCAATGGCGGCCGAAGTAATGCTTGCTAACTCTGCTATCCGCAGCTTAATCCGCGATGGAAAACCCGAACAGATTTTGTCTACAATGCAAACCAACGCCGGTATGGGTATGATTACGATGAACCAAGCGCTGGGTGATTTGTATATGCAAAAGAAAATCAGCTATCAGGAAGCGATTGGTCATACAGGGGATCCGTCCGGCCTGAAAACATACTTACAGCAGAAGCTGGGTACCTCCAACTTTAAATAATTGGGGCATAACAATTAACCTCACCGGCCTTTAAACCAAGTTGTTTAAAGGCCGGTTTAGTGCATTTCTTACAATTCCCCTTGTGTAAGCAGATGGTGTTTTATAGAGTAGAAGGGGAGGAAAAGCGTGTAAATAAATGTATAAATTTATAAAAATGGGTTTTTAAAAAATGTACCGCTCAGACAGAAACAGAGTAATATTATATTTAAAAAGGGTAAAAATCTGACAGGTTGAATTAAGTTTTGTCAAGTATTTATACAAAAAAGTGTGCGTAAATTTGTTTTAGTTCTCCTAAATTTATAAAATATACCTATATAGAAGTAAGCAAGGAAAAAGGATTTCCGTAAGGAGAACAAATGAAAAATAAACACCTTGAACCCATTGCCATAGTTGGTATTGGCGCCATTATGCCCGGAGCGTTGACGAAAGACGAATTCTGGAACAACATCAAAGAGGGCAAGTATTGCATTACCGAAATACCCGAGTCTTACTGGGACTATAAACTTTTCTACAGTCCTGATCATAAAGCCGAAGATAAGTTATATTCTAAAATCGGCGGTTTTATTCCCCAGACGTTTAAATTCAATTCCCTCAAATATCGTATTCCTCCCCAAATCGCCAAACAGATGGATACCGTACAACATTTGGCTATCGAAACCACGCGTATGGCTTTAGAGGATTCCGGTTACGATAAAAAGGAGTTTGACCATAACCGTACTGCGGTGATTATCGGCAACTCGATGGGCGGTATGAAGAACGAAATGTCCAATACCCGCCTGAATAGACCTTTCTTATACGAAATCCTTAAAAATACTCCTACTTATAAATCACTTGCTCCGGCCGACGCCCAAAAAATGATGGATGAAATGGATGCCGGCGTGCGTGAAAAATTTACTCCGGTCAATGAAGACTCTATGCCCGGAGAGCTCGCCAACGTAATTCCCGGCCGCGTGGCCAATGTGTTCGACCTGCATGGCACCAACTTCGCCGTGGACGCCGCGTGCGCCACTTCTTTGGCCGCCATCGACCAGGCCGTAAACGGTCTTCGCATGGGCAATTTTGATATGGCTATCGCCGGCGGCGTGGACCAGATGATGTCCCCGTCCGCTTACATTAAATTCTGTAAAATTGGCGCGCTTTCCGAAAAAGGCTCCTGCCCGTTTGACGCCAAGGCCGACGGTTTCGTCATGGCCGAAGGCGCGGGTATGGTGATTTTGAAACGCCTCTCGGATGCCGTAAAAGACGGCGACAAAATTTACGCCGTTATCCGCGCGGTCGGCGCGTCTTCCGACGGGAAAGGCAAAGGCATTACCGCCCCGAACCCGAAAGGCCAAAAAATCGCCGTGGAAAAAGCGTTTGAACAGGTGGAATACACCCCCGGCGACGTGGGCCTTGTAGAAGCGCACGGCACCAGCACCCGCGTGGGCGACGCTGTGGAACTCAATGCGTTAAACGAAATTTTCAGCGCGCATGCCAAACCCGGCACCATCGGTTTGGGCAGCGTAAAAAGCCAAATCGGCCACGCCAAAGCGGCGGCCGGTATCGCTTCTTTAATCAAAACTTCGCTCGCCTTATATAATAAGGTGTTGCCGCCGTCCGTCAACTTTGAAACCCCGAACCCGACCGTGGACTGGGCCACCTGCCCGTTCCGCGTGATTACCAAACTGGAAGACTGGAACACGGACAAAGTGCGTCGCGCCAACGTTTCCGCGTTTGGCTTCGGCGGAACCAACTTCCACGTGGCCATGGAAGAAATGAACGACGGCCTACTTAAAAAAGAAGAAGCCAAAGTGTGCCACTGTGCCGTACCCTCTACCCCCAAACAGGAGAACGTAAACATGACTTATACCCTTCACGTGTCCGGAGAAAAAATCCAAAGCGACGTATTAACCTTCTCCGCCGCCACGAAGCAGGAACTTTTTAACGTGCTGGATAAAGCGCTCGTCGCCATTCAGTACGATCCCACCTACCTGCCCAGCATTTCCTATAAAAACCATATCGCCAAGCCGGGTAAATTCGCGGTGACGATTAACGTGGAAACGCCGGAAAAACTGAAAGAAAAAATCGAATTTTTCAAAAAAACCGCCTCTTCCCAGGACGTTTGGGAACAGGAATCCCTGTACCTGCGCATGAAAGGCATTTATCCTTTTACGCCCAGTGAAATTAAACCTAAAGTCTGCTTTATGTTCCCCGGTCAAGGTTCCCAGTATGTGGATATGATGAAGGATTTGGCTTCTAAATACAAAATCGTACAGGATACATTTGATGAAGCTGACCGCCTGCTAGTTAATATCATTGGCCAGACCTTAACGGAAACTTTATGGAGTAAACCCGGTGAATCAAAGGAAAAAATTGCCGAACGCGAAGCCGCCATCAAGAAAACCGAGATGACCCAGCCTGCCGTGCTGACGGCGGATATTGCGATGATGCGCCTGTTGTCGTCTTTTGGCATTAAGCCCGACGTCGTAATGGGTCACAGTTTGGGCGAATATGCCGCTGCTGTAGCTGCCGGCATCTTTGATTTTGAAAACGGCCTAAAAGCTGTGTGCACGCGCGGTAAAGTAATGTCCGAAATTAAAGTGGAGGACAACGGTAAAATGGCTTCCATCGCCGCCCCCGTGGAACGCGTGGAACCCGAACTCGCGCGCATTAACGGTTACGTGGCCGTAGCCAACAAAAACTGCCCGACGCAGACCGTAATCGCCGGCGCCTCCAAATCTATTGACGACGCGATTAAAATGTTTACGGATATGGGTATTCAAGCAGTGCAAATTCCGGTTTCGCACGCTTTCCACTCCGCGATTGTGCGTCCCGCTATGCCGCAGTACCGCGCGTTCTTAGATACGCTCAAATTCAACGCGCCCACTATGCCCATTACCACCAACGTGACGGCGGAATTCTATCCGTCCGATCCGGAGAAAATCAAAGACCTTATGGTTACGCAGATTTCCCACTCCGTGGAATGGATTAAACAGCTGCAAACCACTTACGATTCCGGCGTACGTCTGTTTGTGGAATGCGGCCCCAAACGCGTACTTTCCGCCTTGGCCTCCAACACCTTGTCCGACAAGAAAGACATCAAAGTGTTGGCTTCCAACCATCCCAAAAAAGGCGGTATTGTAGAATTTAACGACTTGTTCGCCAACCTCATCTCTTCCGGCATCCATTTGGATTGGAATGGTACCGATATGTACGGCGACAACTCCACCTTCAACCCTGCTTTCGTAAACTGGGTAACCGGAACCGCTACCCCCGTGGAAAAAGCTGAAGGAACCGTGGCGGCGCAAGCTCCGGCTGCAGCGTGTTCAGTTTCTTCGTGCGGCAATGGCGGTAAAAAATCCGTGGTCATCAGCGGTATTGCCGCGGGCGGCCCCGGCAGCTGGGATAAAATTTTCCGCGAAGGCGTGCTGGACGAAATTCTTTCCGGCCGCAACATGATTGAACCCGTTTCCGCCGAAATTCAGCAGAAACAAATCGACAAACACGTCGAGTTCGTCATTAAATCCAAAGACGGCAACCACCGCTTTGAACGTTTGACCTCCCCGATGCAGGCCATTAAACTGGCAGCTAAAGGCGGCGCGTTTGATTTGGAAAAAGAATTCGGTTTGCCGGCTAAATGGGTCCGCTCGATGGACCGCTCTTTCCAGTTGGCGATTGCTGCGGGTATTTTAGCTCTTAAAGACGCCGGCATTCCGCTGGTTCTTTATTACAAACCCACTTCTACGGGCGGCTACCTGCCGGACCGCTGGGGGCTGCCGGCCGATATGATTGACGAAACGGGCGTGATTTTCACCTCCGCTTTCCCTGTGGCCAACAGTATGATGGGCGATTTATCCAAACGCGTGGCGGGACTCCTTAATAATAAGACCGCCAAAGAAGTCCGCGCGTTCTGCGACAAATTTATCGCGCAAATTTCCGATCCGGCCCTGAAAGCCGAAATCGAAGCTTGGTATCAGGCCAACTTTAAAGATAAAGAAGTGGAACCCGAAGCGTTTACTTCCGAATTTATCTTAAAAACCATTATTATCGCCCACTCGCATTTCTGCCAATGGATTCGTGCCCGCGGCCCGGCGACCGCGATGAGTGCCGCGTGCGCTTCCACCGCGCAGGCCATCTCCGTGGCGCAGGACTGGATTAAACTCGGCCGCTGCAAACGCGTCATCGTCATCAGCGCCGATGATATTACCAACGACAATGTGTCCGAATGGATTTTGACGGCTTTCTTGGCCTCCGGCGCCGCTACGACGGAAGCCGACGTTACCAAAGCCGCCCTTCCGTTTGACCGCCGCCGCAACGGTATGATTGTGGGTATGGGTGCTGTGTCCCTTATCGTGGAAGACGAAGCGGAAGTCGCTAAACGCGGTATGAAACCGCTTGCCAAACTGCTGTCTACGGAAATTTCCAACAGCGGTTTCCACGTAACCCGCTTGGATGTCGGCCACGTGGCCCAGGTAATGAACCGCTTGGTCGCTACTGCCGAAAAGGAATACGGACTCAACCGTTCTGACATTGCCAAGCAGCTCGTTTTCATTTCGCACGAGACGTATACGCCCGCCCGCGGCGGTTCCGCGAGTGCGGAAGCGTATGCGTTGAAATCCACCTTTGGCGCAGACGTCAGCAGTGTGATCGTCAGCAACACTAAAGGCTTTACCGGCCATTCGATGGGTGCCGGTTTGGAAGACGCTATCGCTGTGCGCTGCCTCAATACGGGGCTTGTTCCGCCGATTGCAAACTTTAAAGAGGCTGACCCGGAACTCGAAGGCATTACGCTGAGCAAAGGCGGGCATTACAACTTTAAATACGCCTTGCGCTTAGCCGCCGGTTTCGGTTCCCAATTGGGTATGACTTTACTTGAAAAAGTGTGGCAAGTGGGCGAACCGCGTATCGCGGATGAAGCCAAACATCAAGCGTGGCTGAAAGAAATTTCCGGTCAGCAGGCTCCTGTCTTGGAAGTAGTGCAGAATACGCTTCGCATTAAAGATAACTACCGGCACGGCGTTAAACCTGCCTTGGTAATGGAAGGCTCCCAAGCGTTTGTGGATAAAGTAAATACCGTCCACGGCGCCAAACCCGCCGTTGTTGCGGCGGCCCCTGCGGTAACGCCTGTTGCCCAGCCCGCTCCGGCGGCTGCCCCTGTGGCTGCGAAACCTGTCGCGCTCGACGAAGCGACGGTAACGAAAGAAGTCGTCAAAATGGTTGGCGAAAAAACGGGTTATCCCGAAGACATGCTTGATATCGATCTCGATATGGAAGCTGATTTGGGTATCGATACCGTTAAACAAGCCGAACTGTTTGCCTCCCTGCGCGAACATTATGGTATCGCCCAGCAAGACGGTATCCAGCTGAAAGACTACCCGACGATCCGCCACTGTATTAAATTTGTACTCTCTAATGCGGGAGCTTCTGCTCCGGCGGTAACGCCCGTTGCCCAGCCCGCCCCGCAGGCCCCGGTGGCCCCTGTAGCGGCTCCGGCCCCGGTGGCCGCGAAACCTGCCGCCGCTTTGGATGAAGCGACGGTGACGAAAGAAGTCGTCGCGATGGTCGCCGAAAAAACGGGTTA
>NZ_JBJEGE010000028.1:0-77657 GCF_051874775.1 Candidatus Avelusimicrobium sp. | reverse complement strand
CTGCGCGAACATTATGGTATCGCCCAGCAAGACGGTATCCAGCTGAAAGACTACCCGACGATTCGCCACTGTATTAAATTTGTTTTGAACAATGCGGGAGCTTCTGCTCCGGCAGTGCAACCGGCACCTGTTCCGACTGTAACTCCGACGGTTGCGGTTCCTGTAGCTCAGCCTGCTCCTGTAGCGGCCGCGAAACCTGCCGCCGCTTTGGATGAAGCGACGGTGACGAAAGAAGTCGTCGCGATGGTCGCCGAAAAAACGGGTTATCCCGAAGATATGCTTGATATTGATCTTGATATGGAAGCTGACCTCGGTATTGATACGGTCAAACAAGCCGAACTGTTTGCTTCTCTGCGCGAACATTATGGTATCGCCCAGCAGGAAGGTATCCAGCTCAAAGACTATCCGACGATCCGCCACTGCATTAAATTTGTACTCTCTAATGCGGGAGCTTCTGCTCCGGCAGTGCAACCGGCACCTGTTCCGACTGTAACTCCGACGGTTGCGGTTCCTGTAGCTCAGCCTGCTCCTGTAGCGGCCCCGCAGGCCGCGGTGGCCGCGAAACCTGCCGCCGCTTTGGATGAAGCGACGGTAACGAAAGAAGTCGTCGCGATGGTCGCTGAAAAAACGGGTTACCCCGAAGACATGCTGGATCTCGACCTGGATATGGAAGCCGACCTTGGTATCGACACGGTCAAACAAGCCGAATTGTTTGCCGCGATGCGCGAACATTATGGTATCGCCCAGCAGGAAGGCATCCAGCTGAAAGACTACCCGACGATCCGCCACTGCATTAACTTTGTTTTGAATAACGCGGGTGCCGCATCCGCCGCTTCTGTAGTGGCTCCGGCTCCTGCCGCCCAACCTGCCGCGCAGACCACGGTAGCTCCGGTTGCCCAGCCCGCGCCGGTTGTAGCTCCTGTAGCGGCCCCGCAGGCCGCGGTGGCCGCGAAACCTGCCGCCGCTTTGGATGAAGCGACGGTAACGAAAGAAGTCGTCGCGATGGTCGCTGAAAAAACGGGTTACCCCGAAGACATGCTGGATCTCGACCTGGATATGGAAGCCGACCTTGGTATCGACACGGTCAAACAAGCCGAATTGTTTGCCGCGATGCGCGAACATTATGGTATCGCCCAGCAGGAAGGCATCCAGCTGAAAGACTACCCGACGATCCGCCACTGCATTAACTTTGTTTTGAATAACGCGGGTGCCGCATCCGCCGCTTCTGTGGCTGCTCCGGCTCCTGCCGCCCAACCTGCCGCGCAGGCCACGGTGGCCCCGCAGGCCGCGGCGGCTCCGGCCGCAGAAACCGCGCCTGCCGCCCAAGCCCCGGCTCAGCCGGCGGTAGTGGAACAGGACAACGGTTTGCCCAAAATCCACGTGGCAACGGTGCAGGAAGCTGTTCCCACCGCGGATAAAGTGGAAAAACCGTCCGAAGATATGCTGACTACCAACCCTACCGCGCCGATTAAACTGCACGAATCGCTGGCTGAGCGTCCGGAACGCGAAGGTTACGCGGGCGAACATTGCCACGAGAAAAAACTGCGTAGCGTAACGGTGGTGGCTCCGGCTCCGCTGTCCGAACGGGAAAACAGACGGCTGTCCAAAGACCGCACGGTCCTCATCTTTGCCGACAATTCCCAGCTGATTAAAGCGTATACGGAAGAATGCAAAGAACTGGGCGTTAAATACCACGTGTTTACCACGCTCAAAACCCGCAGCAAAAACACCACGATCGTAAACTGGGAATCGTACGAAGAAACTGAAGCGGCCTTGAAAGAATACGCCGCCGAGGATCCGAACATCCAAGGTATCGTGTATCTGCTCGGGGCGAGCGTTAAGAAATTTGATAAAAAAGCCAGCCCGCACGCCGAACTGACCAAATACGTTATGCCGCTGTTCATTGCGCTTCGCGTATTTGAAAAAGGTCTTTCCAACCGCGCGGACGCCGATACGTTCTTTGCCGTCAACACCAAGATTGACGGAACCTTCGGCTATACCACGGGCGAAGAATTCAACCCGATTTCCGGCGCGCTGTGCGGCGGCGTAACCTGCTACCGCAAAGACGTGTACGAACGCACCGGAGCGATTGCCAAACTGTTGGATTTTGAACCTGCAGCCACGCCGGACGAAATGGCCCAGAAAACGATGGACGAAGTGCTCCACGGCGATCTGCGCCTGATGATCGGTACGTTAAACGGAGAACGCTCCACGATTCTGTCTGTTCCCGTGCGCTTGGATCGCAGCCAGAAACGCTTTGACCTTACGGGCAAAACCGTCATCTTTACGGGGGCGGGCCGCGGTATCGGCGCGATGCTGTCGCAGAAACTGGCTGCCCAGTACAAGAGCAAAATCATCGTCTTGGATATTATCGAAATTCAGGAAAAAACGCCCCTCTGGGCCACGATGAACGAAGCCGAACTGGCCGCGCTCAAAAAACAAATCTGGGAAGATTTAAAGGCGGACCCGACCCAGAAAGCCACTCCCGTCTTGTTGGAACGCGCTTTCGGCCGCGTGAAAGATTCCATTACGCTCTACAACAACTTGCAGAAACTGCGCGAGTTGGGCAGCGAAGTGGAATACTATCACTGCGACGTGCTTAACAGCTCGATGGTAAAAGAAGTCTGCACCAAGATTAAAGCCAAAAACGGCCGCGTGGACGGACTGATCCACTTTGCTGGTCTCGAACGCTCCAAACTGATTTACGATAAAGATCCGGCGGAATACTACCGTATCTTTGACGTAAAAGCGACGAGCTTCGCGTCCTTCTTGGCCAACAACATCGTGCGCGAAAAAGGCTTCTTCGCTTTCGCTTCCTCCATTGCCGGCAAATACGGCAACTTGGGACAGAGCGACTACGCCTCCGCCAACGACTATTTGGCTAAATCCGCCTTCTCGCTGACCAACCAAGGCTACCGCGCCATCGCGATTGCTATGAGCGCCTACAAAAACGTGGGTATGGGCGTAAGAGCCGGCGTGGAAACCTTCCTGCGCTCCAACGGCGTGGACTTTGTGGACCCCGAAGACGGTATGCAGATCTTCTTGGACGAAATCGTGTACGGCAACGTGCCCGAAATCGTTCTGACGGGTTCCTTGGGCCGCTTGGACTGGGATCATCAGCACCGTTTGGAAATGGATGAAATCGTCCCCACGGGCGCGCAAAACGCGCCCAAGGGCGGCGATGACAACGCGAACGGCGGTTCCGGCTCTGCCGCTGCCGTAACGCCAGCCGCACCCGCATCCGCCGCACCTGCGGCCAATGCCAAACATTTTTTGGGAAATGTAACATCTTTGCAGGAACGCTCGGAAATTCATTTGGAAAAAGAATTTAATTTGGATTCCGATCCGTATCTAGCTGATCACGCCATAGAAGGTACACCTTACGTCCCCGGGGTAATGGGTATTGAAACTTTTATGGAAACCGCCAACGCGCTTTTGGGGCAGGTTCCGCAGGGTCTTAAAGATGTTCATTTCTACCTGCCGATTAAACTTTTGCGCAACCGCCCGCAGGCCGTGCGCGTAATCGGTAAAGCCAGCGGAAATGAAGCGTCCATGGAAATCGAATCCGATTTCATCAACAGCAAAGGCGTAAAAATGGGTAACACCCGCCGCCACTTTACCGCTAAAACATTAGGTACGTTTACTTCTAATTGGGAAAGCGTAAAAGCCGAAGCAATGAGCGGACTTGCCGGAACGTATGCAGTCAGTAAAGAAGAAATTTATCAAAAATACTTCCACGGTCCGTCTTTCCAAGTATTGGGCGGTATCATCCGCGTGGATAAACATTCTTCTTTGGCCGTGTATAACACGACACCGCGTCCCCAATGGAATGATGCGCCCCGCACGCTCTTGGCTAATCCGATGTTAATTGAAGCGGCGTTCCAATGCTGCGGATTTCAGGATATGAGCATTGAACATAAAATGACGCTGCCCGACGGTATCGCCGAAGTAGCCGTATTCAACCGCCAAGTTCCGCCTGCCCAGCTGTACTTGTACGGCGTAAACCGTGGCGCCACTGCCGACGGAAAAACGCTGCACGACGCCTACGTGTTCGACGCGCAGGGCAACGTGTGGGTGGAAATCCACGGGTATCAGGCCATTGGCCAATAATGCGGCGTAATGCCTTATCAATTAAAAGTCGTTGATTTATCCGGTCTGCCTCCGGCCGACGGTATTTTAAGCGAGAGGGAACGGGCGTTTTACGAAACGCTCCGTTTCCCCAAGCGGCGTACCGAATGGCTCGGGGGCAGATTTGCGTTAAAGCAACTGGCGGCCGAAGTTTTTGGAAAAACGGATTTGCGTCAGGTGGAAGTATTGCCGCACGAAAGCGGCAAACCCGTTTTATGGGTTGGAGGAGATCCGTGTCACTTAGCGTTTAGTATTACGCACAGCAGCGGCTATGCCGCCGCCGCTGTCAGCACGACAAACAAGTTTTTGGGAATTGATTTGGAAAAAACGGAACACCGCATAGAAGCGTGGGCGAAGGATTTTTTTCATCCGTCCGAATTGACGGACGGGAGCGACGCTTTTTTAACCGCGCTTTGGACGCAGAAAGAAGCGCTTGTAAAACTACTGGGAACGGGCCTTTCGCTGAATAGTTACGAAGTGCGGTGCGTAAACGGAATCCCGCAGTTTTTCGGTTCCGCACAGGATGCATATAGTGCACTCGGCGCGCCGGAAATTTCGGTGCACACGTGCGAACTTATTTCCGGCTTTATGTTTTCCGCCGCATATGGAAACAGAGTTTCCGGCGGACGTTAAGCACATATATTTAGTAAAATAGAAATATACGGATTTCGGAGGGAGTATGATAGAACTTTTTGAGGACCCCAGACTGGACAAGCCGTCGGACCAACCCGCTCCGGCCAGCTTGGTTAAGTTTAGACAAATTTCCCAAGACGCCTTAAAAGGCGCCGGCGAGGCGCGCATCAAAGCCCAGAAAGACAAAGGCAAGATGACCGCCCGCGAACGTATTTCTTATTTGCTTGATAAAGACAGCTTTTTTGAAATCAAAAGTTTAATGGAAAGCTCTTGCAGCGATTTCGGCATTAAAGATAAACACATCAAAGGCGACGGCGTAATTACCGGTTTCGGCCGTATTAACGGACGCGAAGTGGCGCTTTTTGCACAGGATTTTACACAGCTGGGCGGATCCTTGGGATTGGCGCACGCACAGAAAATCGCTGCGCTGATGGACCGCGCAATAGAAGCCAAAATTCCGGTCATCGGTTTGTTTGACTCCGGCGGCGCACGCATACAGGAAGGGGTGGACAGCTTAAACGGTTACGGCGAAATTTTCTACCGCAACGTAAAAGCGTCCGGTGTAATTCCTCAGATTTCTGTTATTTTAGGGCCCTGTGCGGGTGGGGCGGCGTATTCTCCGGCCTTGACTGATTTTATTTTTATGGTGGAAGGCATCAGCCACATGTTCATCACCGGTCCGGGCGCGGTAAAAGCCGCCACCGGCGAAGAGGTGGATTTTGATACGCTTGGCGGCTCCCAGCCCCACAGCGAAAAAAGCGGCGTGTGCCAATTTGTCGCTAAGTCCGAACAGGATTGCTTCCGCCAAGTGCGCGAATTGTTATCCTTCCTGCCGCAAAACTGCGAGGAGAAACCTCCGCTTGATACGACGAGCGATTTAGTCGGCCGTTCCGTGCCGGTGCTGGAAAGCATTTGCGCGATGGATCCTAAAAAAGCGTTTCGTATTCATCACGTCATCTGGCGTTTGGCGGATGATTTTGCTTTTTTTGAAATTCATCAAAATTTCGCCAAGAATGTAGTGACGGGGTTTATCCGTATGGGCGGACAGGTGGTGGGCGTAGTGGCCAACAATCCAGCTTGTATGGGTGGCGCGCTTGATTGCGACGCCAGCGACAAAGCTGCGCGTTTTATCCGTTTTTTAAATGCTTTCAATATTCCTCTTTTAACGCTGGTCGATACCGGCGGCTATCTGCCCGGGGTGGAACAGGAGCACGGCGGTATCATTCGCCACGGCGCGAAACTGTTGTACGCATATTCCGAAGCGTCTATTCCGAAAGTAACGCTCGTCCTTCGCAAAGCGTACGGCGGCGCGTATATTGCTATGGGTTCTAAATACTTGCGTGGGGATTTTAACTTTGCTTTCCCCAGCGCAGAGATCGCCGTTATGGGGCCGCGCGGCGCGGTGGAAATTTTGTATTCGCGCGATTTGAAAAAAGAAACCGACGAAGCCAAAAAAGAAGAGCTGAAGCAGAAAATGACGCAGGAATACTCCGACAAATTTGCTTCCCCTTATCAAGCGGCTTCTAACGGGTCTATTGATGAAATCATTGAGCCTGCTGATGCGCGTACCAAAATTATCCGTGCGTTTCAGGTGCTCAAAGACAAGCGCAACCCGAAGAATAATCCGCACAAAGGGAACATACCGTTGTAACATAACGCCTGTTAGTATTCTATAATTGGCAGAACGGGCAGAAAGTATTTTTCTGCCCGTTCTTGCTGTCTAAAGAAAACGCCCCGGATGAAGTTGTTCAGGGCGTTTTGGTAATGGGTTTATCGGCCACTTTCTAAAGTCATACGTTTTACTTTATCGTTAAATGCGTCGGCTTGCTTTAATTCTTCGAGCGTTATGTGCATACGGTAACGCCAGTAATGGCGCGGGTTGGCGGGAATGTTAATACGTTCCCCGTCCGCATCCATTCTGCGCAGTTTTTCGTCCATAGACGTCCAGTCTTGAAACGACAACAGCGCCAGCATAGACGGGCTTTCTAAATGCAGGCGGACGATTTCTTCGCAGATTTTTCCGTCCGCTTCCGCTGGTGCGCCGCCTTCTCGTTCTAATACGCTGTTGTAGAATTTTTGCGTTATTTCGGGCGATTCTTTCCACCAGCCGCGTATGACGGACATATCGTGCGTGGACGGTGTGGCGACGGAAAGATACGGATAATGCTTGGTGTCTGCGAAGGTTTCTCCCAGTCGTTTTGGCATACGTTCAATTTCTAAGCTGAGCATTTGAAGTTGTTGCATCACTTCGGGCACCGAGTCAGGTATCATTCCCAGATCTTCGGCACAGCACAATAGCCGCGTGCTTTGAATGAGCGGGGGCAATTTCTGGAGAGCTTCGTGCTTCCAAAACTCATTGTGACGGCGGAAGAAATAATCGTTATATAACCGAACGAATGCTTCTTTTTCCGTCGCGGAAAGCGCGGCAAACGCACCGTCCGACAGTGCGGAAATGCGCGGATGAAATTTGTTTAAGTCCGTGCGGTCCGGCACAAAAAGCACATTGGATACAAGAGAATAAAGCCCGCTTCGCAAGGCGTTTGTCTTTTCGTCATTTTTCCCTTCTAAAGCTGATTCTATTTTGCGTTGGGAGTCGTATTCCCGTCGTAGGGCAAAACGGCTGTTTCCGGCGGGTATTAAGAAGCGTTGTTTGGCTTCTTCGGCCAAATCGCCGAATTTTTCCGTTAGGTATTCTTCGGAAATATATGGTTTTAAAAAATCCTCTTTAAACGTCAGCCCGTAGCGCTGGATTTCTTCACGATTCATAGGTAATGCGGGGGTAAACTGTCCCAAAAGGCCTTGCACACTATGCGCCGGAATTTCCCAAATGCGGAAAAATCCGAGCACGTGGTCAATTCGGTATGCGTCAAAATAGCGTGCCATATGGGTAAAGCGGCGTCTCCACCAACGGTAACCGTCTTGGGCCATTACGTCCCAGTTATAGGTGGGAAATCCCCAGTTTTGGCCGGTGGCGGAAAAGTCGTCCGGCGGGGCACCGGCTTGTGCGTTCAAATTAAAATAAGCTTTTTCCGTCCAAGCTTCCACGCTGTTGGGGGAAATACCAATCGGAATATCTCCTTTTAGAATAACGCCTTTTTCCCGTGCGCGGCGCGTGGCTTTTAGCAACTGCGTATGCAGGATAAATTGCACATAATACCAAAAGTTAATTTCTGATATGTCGGGCGATGTAGGTGCCGTAAATTGTTTAAGCTCCTGCGGTGAAAAGCTTCCGTGCTCCGGCCACGCCGTAAAATCGGCTGTTTGGTAGCGGTCCCGCAATACGCAGAACATAGCGTAGGCAGGAAGCCAGTGGGCACTTTCTCCAAAAAAGTTTTTAAATTCTGCGGAGGCAAGCGTTTTCTCACCGTGTTGTTTGAACGCGTCGCGCAATCGTTTTAATTTTAAACGGGTGGCGGCTTCGTAATCAATTTGGTCCAACATGTTTATCTTTTTGCGTTGTGCTTCAAACTGCTGCTCCGCTTTTTTATCAAGCGGCGGAAGTTGACGCGCGTCCGCATACAGGGGGTGAAACGCGTAGACCGATACGGCGTTATAAGGATAAGAATCGCGCCAAGAGTGCGTAAGCGTGGTATCGTTAATTGGCAGAATTTGAATGACTTTTTGACCCGTTTGCGCCGCCCAGTCAGTCAATTTTTCCAGGTCTCCAAAGTCACCCGCACCCCATCCATCTTGCGATCGCAGGGCAAATACGGGCAGTACCACACCGGCGGCGCGGAATGGTGTTTTCCAATCGAATGTGGGGCGCAGATCTGCTTTTACCCACGCGTCCCCCGCAGCCAAGGAAGGAACGTCCAAAGTGCGGTTGGGGCCGCTTTCCCAAGATACCGCGCCGTCTTTGCTTTTTACGATAAATTTGTATTCAAACGGAAAACGCAGCTGTTCGGCATTGAGCGCAAGGCTCCATTCGTTGTGCTCGCCTTCCGTTAAAGGGAGTGCTTTTGCCGGATTCCAGCGGCCCAGCATTTCCGGTGCGCCGCAGATAAATAATGTTTCGTCGGGTTCCGGACGGGCCGTTTGTGCACGTAAGATGACAGTACGTTCAAACAACGGAAGCGTTTTATATACGTGTTTGCGCGGGCGGAATACGTCCGTAAAGGCAGAAGAATACAGCCAAGATTCGGTTGGCAGATCGCGCCAGCTGTCGCACAAAAAGTAGTTTGCGGCGGAGGGATTGATTTCCAGCGTGCGCGGAACGGCTTGCCATTCACGGCGCAAAGTGCTGCGGCCGGAGCGGACCTCGTAATGATAATGTAGCGTAAGCGGCTCTTTTAAAAGCAGTTGGATTTCTCCTTGCCATATTTGCCCGTCCTGCGTTGAGAGGGGGATATTGATTTTACGTTCGTTGGCTCTTGCTCTGGCGCGGTACAGAACAGCGTGGAGATTTTCGCCCCAGACCGTTCGATAGGAAAGTTGAAAAGTCAGTTTCATAATTACTCCCGCGCGGCGGTTTTATGGTCGTGCACCCAAAGCGTAAACGCGGCGGCGATAAACAGGCTGATTCCGCCCACGCCGACGGCGGCGATAGCGCTGGAGCCGAGTACGTGTTTCATAAACGGGCCAAAGAATAAGTTTACGCAAATTTGCGGAATAACGATAAAGAAGTTAAACACCCCCATATAAAAGCCCATTTTTTCAGCAGGCAGCGCGTTGGAAAGTATAGCATAGGGCATAGATAAAATACTGCTCCACGCAATGCCAATGCACACCATAGGGAAGATAAGCCCCGTTTTAGTAAATTCTACGCCAAAAAGCGTGAGACCGAGCGAGCCAAGCCCAATGCCGCCAATGGTCAAGCAGACAATGTGAATCGCTTTGGCGGAAAATTTGGTGGTCAGCCACAAAAGCGCAAACGCGAACACGAACGCCGTACCGTTGTAAATGCCAAAGCAGGAACTGCCCCAGTTGGCGGCGGTTTCGTAAGCGGCGGTACCAGGCGCGGCGTGGAACACGGCGGAGGCGATACCGGGCGTAAAATATACCCACATTACCATAAATGCAGCCCAAGTGAAGAATTGTACGACAGCAAGACGGCGCATAGTGGACGGCATAGTCATAAAAGCTTGACCCATTTCTTTAATCGTTTTAAGCGCACTAAAAGATTGTTTTTTTAAGCGATTAAATGCTTCCATATCCGCGGGGGGATATTCGGGCGTGGTTTTGACGGTGGCTAAAATTGCGGCAATCAGCACGGCCGCACCGATGTAAAACGAGTATTTAACCGTGTTGGGAATGTGCCCTAAGGGGGCCTCGGTGCTGACGCCGAGTGCCGTTAAAATCTGCGGCAGGAACGAAGCGATTACCGCGCCTGCGCCAATCATAACGCTTTGCATTGCGTAGCCGGTTTTGCGCTGGGGTTCGGGCAGTAAATCGCCCACGAACGCGCGGAAGGGTTCCATACTGACGTTGACAGAAGTATCTAAAATCCATAAAGCGATGACAGCCATCCAAATCGCCGACGCTTGCGGCATTAAAATAAGCGCAATCATAGCAAAAATAGCACCGCCCAAAAAGTACGGACGTCTTCTTCCCAATCGGCACCACGTGCGGTCGCTGTAATAACCGACGAGCGGCTGTACGAGCAGTCCTGTTACGGGGGCGGCCAGCCATAAGAGGGGAATTTGATCCTCTCTGGCACCAAGGCGCGAATAAATTGCGCTCATATTGCCCATTTGCAGCGCCCAGCCAAACTGGATGCCGAAAAAGCCTAAACACATATACATAATTTGTAAAAACGTCTTGGGAGGTCTCTGGGTTGTCATATTTCCTCTGTGTTGATTAAGATGCTGCTACTTCCCATTATAACACTATTTATTTGGCGGTGCGGAAGTATTTTCTATGAAAACGCGCTGGAGCGAAAACGCAAAGTTTGATATCATATTATATATGGAAAACGACTCTTTAGACAGCGTCAACGAGTATTTTAAACACTTGGGCAAAATCACAAAAGATATTGACCGTGAAGAAAACGCCCGATTGTGGAAGCTTGCCAAACAAGGCGACCAGGACGCCAAAAACAAAATTATGGAGATAAACTTGCGGTTGGTCATCCCGACGGCAAAGCGTTTCCAGCGTCCCGGTATGGAATTAATGGATTTAATTGAAGAAGGAAACCTCGGCCTCTTGCAAGCGATTGATAAATTTGAACCCGAAAAAGGTTACCGTTTTTCCACGTATGCCGTGTATTGGATTGAACAGTACATCCGCAAATATATTGAAGAGCAGTCCGGATCTATCAAAATTCCGTCGCACGCTTGGGGAAACTTGAAAAAGTGGTTCCGCGCGTGGAATGAGCTGAAAGAAGCCAACGGGCGTGACCCGTCCCTAAACGAAATGGCGAAGGAATTGAATTTGTCTGCGCGGCAGGTAAAATCGATTATAGATACGCTCAGCGCCGCCAAAGGCGTGGATTCCTTGGCTTCTTTGGTACACGAAGAAGACGAAACCACGCTGGAGGATTTAATCAGCGACGACGGAAAAGGCAATCCGCACGACGTTTTCGTTAAGAACGAAAGCCAACAAAGCCTTAAAAAAAGTATGGAAGATTTAAACGACCGCGATCGCCAAATCCTGATTATGCGTTACGGACTTGATGATAATGAACCGAAAACGCTTGGCGAGGTAGCCGAAATTTTGGGTTTGTCCCGCGAACGTGTGCGTCAAATTGAGGAGCGTGCGATTGGTACGCTGCGCCGCGAAGCGCTAAAAAGCGGACTTTTGGAGCCTTCTGCGGAAGATTTCCGCACGCGCAAGTTGCATAGTGCGATGCAGCCCCGCGTAAAAACGAACATTTTGGGCGAGGCCGAAGGAAAGAGCTTTTTGGATAAATTGTTAAAACAAACGCGCGAAGCGTTCGGTTCGCCCGATAAGCCGAAAAAAGCGTCCTCTAAAAAGGGGAAAGCTTCGGAGGCGAAGAGCAAAACGGAGGAAACGCCGGCTAAAAAAACGTCCGGCAAAAAATCCGTTTCCAAGCCGGCGGCGAAATACGAATCGAAGAAAACCGCTAAAAAGCCTTCCTCCAAAAAAAACAAATAATTTACGCCCCCGTAGCTCAATTGGATAGAGCGATTCCGTCCTAAGGAAGAGGTTGCGAGTTCAACTCCCGCCGGGGGTAAATTTTCTCGTCGGTATGCTGACAAATATGCTGACAAATTATTTAATCGTTGGGAGTTTTTGGATAGCGACCGACAAATCAGCAGGCGCAAGGTGCGCGTAGATTTCGGTCATTTGAATACTGCTATGTCCTAGCAGTTTTGAAACGCGGTACAAATCAACGCCGGCTTGAACAAGGTGCGATGCAAATGTATGGCGCAACTTGTGCAGGTGGCAACGGAACGGCAATGCGGCCGTTTCGTTTTCGTAATACTTGCTTAAAAAATATTTACTTTCCCGGTTAACGCCAACCGAAACAACCCAGACACCTTTTGTTTTTTTCTTCGCAGCAACGAGGGCCGAGCGCAAATCCGCGGCAAGCGGAATGTACCGGTGCTTTTCGGTTTTGTTTGGCGCGACATAGATTTGATTATTTTTGAAGTCCACATCTTCCCACTTCAATGCCGCCATTTCTCCGCGACGCAAGCCAGCACGGCAGCCAAGCAAAACAACCAACTGCCAATCCGCGTTAAAACACTTTAGAATTTGTTTTATTTCCGCGGGGGTATGAAACTCTACCCGGCCTTTACTTTCTTTGAATTTGGAAACCTTGCGCCAGTTTTGCGGAGGAATTAAATCCCAAAACTCGGCCTGCCGCATGGCAGTTTTGATAGCGCGAATAGCACGATTAAGCCCCGGAGCGTTGGGGCTTTTTATTTTTGACTTCAAAAAAATAGCGCACTCGTCCAAGAGCGCCGGCGTGATTTCATTTAAAAACTCAAGATCTGATTTAAATGCAAGTAACTTTTTAAGGCCTAGTTCAAAATGAGCGGCAGTGTCCGGTTTGCGCGTGGCCGCAAGGAACGCGCGGTACCTTTCCAAAAAAACAACCAGCGGGACTTTTGCGCTATCCGCGGCTTTTTGATTATCGATTACTTCGCTTATTTTTACCGTGGCGACGCTTTTATTGCGGGTACCCAAAGAACGGCGCACACGCCGACCGGACGGGTCGGTGTAAGATACATATTTAATGCCGGTTCTTTTGTCGGTATAGATGTGCATAAGAAAAGAAGGCAGGAACCGGACGGTACGGCTCCTGCTTTTTTATTGTTCTGGGATTTCAATGCGGAAGGAATCTCGGTCGGTTCTGTTCCAGCGGCCGAGAATAAGGCCGATGATCGTTAATGTCTCGGACACGAACGGCTTATACTTTGGGTTTAGAGAGCAAAGCCAAACACGGCCGTCTTTACCTTTCCGAATCACCTTCATACAAATACCGCTGTCCGTTTTCACGAGCATAGGTTTGCAATCAAGCGGTTCTGACATTTTGCGAATTACGCAATAGTCGCCCTTGCGAATTTCCGGTTCCAGCGAGTCGCCTATACATTTGACAACAAAGTCTCCGCCGGGAAACAACCAACGCGGGATGTCTACAAACATCTCAACATCGCGGTCGGAGTATTCCGGCAAGCCAGCCGGCACATCAGCCAAAATGGGCAACGTGACGGTATTATTCGGCGTAAGCGGAACCGCTTTCACAGCCGGAACAAACTCGTCGTCTTCATTTATGAACCAAGAATATGGTTTCCCCGTTGCAACCGCGATTTTTTTTAAGTTCTCAATATTGGGAATGCGCCGACCTTGAATCCAAACATTAACTACAGGATTAGTAATTCCTAACTTATCCGCTAGGTTTTGCTGCGTTAAACCCGCTTCTTTTATTGCTTTTCTTATTTTTTCTCCTATAGAATTTTTATCGTTCATCGTCGTAAAACCTCACAACAAAATAATACTTGACATATACTAATCATTTAGTTAGAATATGTTTAGCAAGGCGCAAGCCAAATGAAACCCGCGCAAACAACGGCAAAAAATGTTTGAAGCGGGGGGCATAAAAAGCCCCAGCATCCAACTTTTAAAAATCTCTTTCTTACGCCCCTTGCGGGCGGAGGAATACAGCAGTTCTAAAGTAGGATGCACCGATAGCGTAGGCCACCAGCCACCTTTTGCCGAGGTTTAAGCGCTATCGGTTTTATTTTACCATATTTAACCACTTTAAGAGTACATAAGGGAGTTTATGCGCGATAACCGAACCAAAGTGATGAGCACTAAAGAAGTAGCACAACTGCTAGACATCTCTCCCCGCAGAGTGCAAGAGTTAGCCGCCGCCGGACAAATCCCGTCGGTCCGCCCCAAAGGGCACAGAAAATGGGTTTTTTTGAAAAGCGTAGTGGCCCGATACATGGGGCTGAAAGAGGGGGACTTATGAGTTTTATTAAGGACTTTTGGCACACATTAACAACACCGGAAGAATGGCACACCGCAAGCGCGGTGGTCGTAGGGATTGCAGGAAGCGTTCTACTAACCCTACTTTTTATAAATGCGTTTGACGCGAATTTTTAGGGGTATCGTATGGCGAAAAGCAAACGGACCGAAATACTAAACACCTTCACAAATATCGTGAAGCGGCTCGAGGAACAGGAAAACTTCGCCCGTTACGAATTTATGGAGCGTCCCGAAATCGCTCCATATGCTAAAGGAGCCGCCGCCTCCTTCCATACCGCGGCACTAATGGTACAACTGGCCCTAAAGGAAATAGAAACTAAGTGGCCGGACAAAACTAAGAAAATTTGAAAATTCCCGGCAAAGATACCGGGCGGGGGTGGAACTCCATGACACCTACAGGTCAGAGTCTCCGATACAACTACAACCCACCCCCGAGAAAGATTTGACAGTGGGGTACAGAAGCACCTCCATAATACAAGCCCGTCGGCTCCGAGCGAGGATCGGAGTGTTGGCCGAGCAACATAACCTCGGAAGTTCTTTACAGAACCTGCGCCACACGGCGCAGAGTACGGAGAACACCCCCGACCGCGCGGAGGTATTGAAAGGCCGGTATTGCCGTGGGGTAAGTAACCCCCGCCGAATTGAAAAACAAACGGCGGTCCGTTAGAACCATCAAAAAAAAGGTTAAATTCGCTCCGGGAAACCGGAGCCAAACGGATGCCCGGGGCCGTTCAACGAGGGGAAACGACCCCCGGGCTTTTTTTAAAGGAGAAACATATGAGCGAACAATTAACACCCGACCAAGTAGCCCAAGCCCTCAAAATGGCAATGGGCCAAGTAAATAACTTAATGGGCCAGCAGGGAGTGGCCAACTCACCGGCACAGCAACCGAGTATGATGCCTGCGCCGCAACAACAAGCGACCGTATCATCCAACGGAATGCCGAATCCGACCGGTTGGAGCGTTCCACTCGAAGCGGACATCAACGGAATGACCGTGACGGTTTATGTACAGTTTCCGCCGCAAACCTTCCCGCAGTTTCAACAAATTATATCCATGATGGTAAACATGGGCTACCAAGTCCGCGGGTTCCAAAAGAGCAACGGCGGATATGGTGGCGGGAGCAATTGGAACAACCGCGGCGGAGGATATGGCGGTGGAAGCTGGAGAAACCGCGGTGGCGGGGGGTGGAGATAATGTGCCACACTGAACCTAATGTGCTCCAAGAAGCACAAGCCATCAACAACGGCCTAAAGCATTTCTGCTTTGACATTGAAACCGGGAACGCCAGCGTGGAAGATATCTCTACGAAAGCCCAAGAAACAAAACTTCCCGCCAAAGCAAAAACCGAAGAAGAAATTAAAAACGCGAAAATCGAAGCATATCAAAAGGCCGTGGATAAATCGGCCCTGTTGGACCGTGCCCCAGTTATGTGCCTAGCGGCCGCAACGGACGCCGGCAATGTGGTGTGGTCTTGCATACCGGACCCGTTCCCGGTAAAAACGATGCCGAACATGAACGCGGAAATCCGCAACTTCAAAACGGAAAAAGAAATGCTGATTGACCTGCGGGAGTGGTTGGCAGAACGAACAAGCCCCGCGACGGAAATAATCGGATTTAACAGCCGCGGGTTTGACCTGCCGAAAATGCGAAACGCATACATCCGGCACAAATTGCAACTACCGGCGATTTTCGTGCCCGGGACGAACCCTCACTTTGATGTGATGAAAGAGTACATATGTTACTACACAACGGAGTTCTCCCGCGAACAATTCGTTAAATTAAAAACAGTTCAAAGCCGGCTTGGACTTCCGCAATATAAGGAGTTCATCAGCGGAGCAGATGCCCCGCGTCTTGCGGCAGAAGGGAAAAGCAAACTGGTAATTCCATACTGCTACATGGACACGATGACAACCTACCTCGCGTATAAGTTCATGACCGGACAAATTGAAGACACCACCGAACAAGGAGCGTAATATGCCGAAAGCCAAAAAAGCCGTAGAAGTAATGCAGGAAGATGAGGTTAAAACCGACCTCGAAAAGCGTCGCCTTTTCCACGAGTTCAACGAAGAAGATTTGAATGCACTCAATGAAAAAATCGCCGAACTCACCGAAAAAAAAGAAAAGTTCGCGGACGAGTCCAAGACTATGGCCAGCATTGCCAAAGGGGCCGAAAACGAAATCAAAAAAGCCCTCAAAGACAAAGCCGAAGGCGGGGAAGAACGCGAAATGATGTGCCCGGTAATCATCAACTACACCAAAGGGACCCGGACCGTTAAACACCCCGAAACTGGAATCGTCATTGAAGAACGCCCGCTGAACACCGAAGAACGCCAGCAGGACCTATTCGCAGGCGAACAAACCGAAAATGAAAATCCGGCTGATTTGGAAGAAGGCGCAGACGCGCTCCTTGATGAAGCGCACGAAGAAGAATTGGGCGATCCGGACCAATTCAACCCGGATGAAGAATGAAACTGACAGCGAAGTCATACCTTTATGTGCCCTACCGGCCGGAGCCCCAAGCCCGGCCGAGGGCAAACTGGGAAAAAAGAGTGGTTTATTCCAAGCACCCGGATTTTTACCACTCGGTCGTTTACCACGCAAGCAAAAAACGGCCTGTAATGCCTTTTAACGGAGCGGTAAGGTTGTGCCTGCGGTTCGTTTACAAAAGGCCAGCGGTGCGAAGATTTGAAACTTATAAGACAACCAAACCGGACCTTGACAACTTGGAAAAAGCCGTCATGGACGCACTCACTACCGCGAAATGGTGGACCGACGACAGTATCGTCGTGGATAAACGGAGCGTGAAGGTTTGGGGGGACGCAGACTACTGCGAAATTTTAGCCGAGCAAATAAGCAATATCGGCCGATTTGGGGACTGAAATGAAAATACAGAAGACAGGGTACATCAAACTGCACCGGCGCTTTTTAACAAGCAAAGTGCGCGAACTAAACAGCGCCACGGTATGCCTGTTCATTAACCTTTTGCTTTTAGCGGATAAAAACGGGGAGATAAATTCAACCTTGAGAGAACTGCAAGAAACGCTAAAAATTGGCTCAAAAAATACTATTTTGGGGGGCCTGAAAGCATTAGAAAAAGTTAGTGCAGTAAGCGTAGTTAGTAAGCCAAATTTAACCATAACGGTCACAAATTGGAACACCTATCAAGCCAAAAACAGCGGTTCAAAAACTGAACCGAGCGGTTCAAAAAGTGAACCGCCTGCGGTTCAAAAAATGAACCAAATCGGTTCAAAAAGTGAACCGCAACAAATACATAAGGTACCCGTGCCTTATTTAGATTTTAAGAATAATAAGAATATTTTTTATATGAAAGAAAAAAATATTCTCAATTTCCAAGACCCCCAAACCGACCTTGAAAAATTGGCCCTTTATTATTTGACCGGAACCAACCACCCGGGGTTAAAGAAAGTAAACAACAACAAAATCCTAAACGCGGCAATCCGGATGGACATCCCGCACTTGGAAACTGTACTGGCCAACTGCCAAGACCTAGAACAAGCCAAAAAGTGCGTGGCCCGGTATGTCCGGAAGGCCAAAGGGACTTATTCACTTTACTACTTGGCATGCCAAATCAACAGCATACGCCAAGAACTTGAGAGCGAGGAACATAGACATGGCTAACTTCACAGGGCCCGATGTATGCGGGCCGGACGGAATGAGCGGAGGGTTCAAAACCCCGAGCCCAGCATTGTGCCCCCGGTGCAATGACTACGGGAAGGCATCCTTCCCAATCTTCGTGGCAATCAAAGTCGGAACCCCAATGGTGCATGTTTGCAACGCCAGCGTGTGCCTAACCTGCCACGAAGGAAACAAAAAAGGGCGTCTTGTTTGCCTTTTTACCGGCGATTATGCGAAGCCCGACTTTGCGTGCCGCGGTGCAAAATTGCCCGCCGGATTGCTCCTGTCGGATCTCCACCGCGAACTGTTGGAACACCCAACGCGCCGGTGGTTTACCTACCACGAACTCATCGCGAACAGAGGAACAAAAAATGCTTAAAGTCTCACACGAAACAATCAGCAAACACCAAACGGTGTACCTTTCCGGCCCGATGAGCGGGCTGCCGGATTACAACCGGGCCGCTTTTAACCTGCGAGCCGAAGCGTTCAAAGCCCTCGGCTACAGCGTGAACAACCCTGCCGACATCAGCGTAACCCACGGGACCGACAAATCGTATGGCTTTTATTTCAAACGCGCCCTGCGCTTGATGCTCGAAAGCGATGTCGTTTATGTTTTCGGCGACACCAGCAACTCCGCCGGAGTCCAAATGGAACTCAAAGTGGCGGAAATGGCCGGAATGCCGATCGTCCGGGAGGAACAGCATGGTTAGAAAATTAAGCCCGGAAGAAAAACTGCTGGAAGAAGGCCGGACACAATGCGGAAACTTCCGCGAACACGCAGATAACTGCCGGCAATGTGCACTACACGGCGCGTACAAATTCTGCCGAAACTTCAAACAAAGAAAAAAACTCCCGATCGGCGGCGGGTTATTTTGAGAGGACAAGATGCCGAGAAAAACTTTTGAATTTTGCCAGTATTGCGGGGACCAGTTCTTCGCGGAAGATTGCCAAATGAGCCCAAAAGGCCTTATTTGCACAAACTGCGCGGGGAAGCCACTCCCGCATTAAAACCAAGAAAAAAACAAAGGAGAGCGCGAAAATGACTAAAAGAAAAGGGAAAAAATGCGAGCAGTGCGAACTGTTCAAACACATCAAGGACGGTGCCGGATTTTGCAAATTTGGCGCCGGGACACAATGCTTAAACTTTGCAGGGAACACCGCCTGCAAGATGTATGTGCCGCAACAACCCAAGCCCAAAAAAGAAGTCTTGGAACCCGGAAAGGCGCCATTCTGCGGGGACTTCCCAAAATGTAACAACGCCGAAGGGTGCGACTCTTGCCGCGAGTTTGAAATTTGGATGGCCGATCAGGAAAAGCGGCGGGGGAAAAATGCGGATTAGAAATTGCCAGGAGTGCGGCAGAACTTTTATGGGCACAAAAGCCGCGCGCTTTTGCCACGAATGCCGCCACGAAAGGGCAAAAAAACAGCGCGAGGAATGGTTCGCGGCCCATCGGGAGGAGCAGAACGCAAAGGCCAGAGCCAGGAACAAAGACCTGTGGTGCCTAAAAAACGGGATCCCGCAAATAAACGAGCAGGACGACCTGCCGCCAGTCCCCGAGCCAAACTGCCAGAACTACCAACCGGAGCGGACGTTTTGCGTGAGGTGCATGGAAAACGGGACAGCGCCTTATCGCGGGTGCTTTAAAAAACGATAGGAGAGAATATGTGCGAAAAAAGAGAGTTAGAAGTATTTTTTGACGTCGCGGGCGTTGAGTGGGTGTGCCAGTTGGAGTATAACCCGATCAGCTATCCGATGAATTACGCGCCCAGAATCCGCCTGATTTCGGTAGAAGCGTGTCTGTTGGACCGCAACTGCGGGACAAAAGAGTTAAACCCAAAAGAAATGGACGAATTGTGGCAGACTTTTGGTGACAAAATTGAGAAGTTGGCGGACGATGAATACGCCGAAGCATTGACCGCCGAGCGCAACAAAGAGTGGCAGGCCAAACTGGAGGACGAAGAGTACCAACTGAGCAAGTACAACGACGGCCTGCGCGAAGAACAAATGCTCGGGAGGGTTTAAAATGAGCGCAAAACCGAGATTTAAAGTAGGCGATAAAGTGTATTCTCAGGGCCTAAACGGAATTGAAAAAGGGCTTGTGGTTTGGGCCTATCGGGGAGATTGCGTTGTTCAAAATCTGACCTTTGTAGGTGCGAGAAAGCAGGCGGAACTATACGCCACGGAGGAGGAAGCGAGAAATGCCATTCATTAAATTACACGGTCAGGGTATAAATGAAGGAGAAACGCTTTTTGTTAATCCCGTACAAATAGAATGTATCAACGCCGATGTAGGGGCTGTTAATTTCCCGGACGGAAGTGTGTTTTGGACTAAAGAAACGCCAGAGGAAATCCTGATGCTGATTAAGGAGGCGGAAAATGCAAAATAAACCCGTAATTTTAGATGGTAAAGTTGTTTCTGCTTTACTACACGCAATCAGCCATTTAAGAAGTTCTTTACAAATGACTCCCGCAGTAATAAAGACAATTAAATGGCAAGACCCGTTATTTGAAAAAGAAATGACGTTAGAAGATAGGTTAAATTATATAAATCAAAAACTTGATTGTATATATGGGTATTTAAAAATAGCCCAGGAGAATGAAAATGCCAAATAAACTTAAACCGTGCCCATTTTGTGGGCAAATTCCCACACTTTCCGAGGAATGGGGCCCTCATAACATAAGCAAAAAATACAGGATAGAATGCCCCACATCGGAATTGTATTGTTGCAAACCTAACACAAGGTGGCAAAATACAGCCAAAGAAGCCATAGAAGCGTGGAACCGCCGCGCAGGGGAGTAGCAATGAAGCCCATAATTGACGTCTGTTGCGGTTCGCGGATGTTTTGGTTTGACCGAAAAAATCCAAAAGTTGTTTTTATGGACAACCGAACGGTAAAACAAACCCTTTGCGACGGACGAAAACTTGAAATAAAGCCGGATGTGGTAGGCGATTTCCGCCACATCCACTACCCGGATAACACATTTTATTTGGTTGTTTTTGACCCGCCGCACCTGATCCGAGTCGGGCCAAAAAGTTGGTTGGCGGCAAAATATGGGAAATTAAGCCAAAACTGGCGGGAGGATTTAAGGGCTGGTTTTAATGAGTGTATGCGGGTATTGAAACCTTACGGAACACTGGTTTTTAAGTGGAGCGAAGAACAGGTATCTCTAGCGGAAGTATTAAAATGCTTTCCGGTTAGCCCTTTATTTGGTCAAAAAAGAGCCAAGACGCACTTTTTAGTGTTTATGAAAATGGAGAATAAGTAATGAGAATTAACTTTTTGGGATATACAAACAATTTTAGAAATAAGCTTGCAGAAATGGAGTCGCAATTGAATTCGGAAGATGTGTTGGAGTTCGGCGAGCGTCCGAATATATACAAAGAGGACTGGGACACTTTGCGGGAGTACGCCGACTCAGTGCATAACATTATTCTTGCCCTGCTGAGCCAAAAGACGGACGCGGATACCTTGAAGACGGTCCATGACATGCGCGAATTCTTAGTCTTTGACCCTTCAAAGTGGAAGTATAACTCTGATTGCATTGTGCTACCAGAAGGGAGCAAAGAGAATGCCTAAAACCTTGCATTTGACGCTTACCTACCATTGGTGGGACGAAATAGCCGAAGGGCGCAAAACGTGCGAATACCGCCGCTGGGTTCCGGGCTGGCAAAAACGACTAGAAGGAGCAAAGGAAGGCGACAGAATCATATTCCACCGCGGATACACGGACCGGACCTGCGTGCGCGAAATCGAGTCCGTGGAAGTAGTAACCGGCTGGGATTTGCCGAACGAGGAATACCGGTTCTTCGGCTGTCCGAACGAGAGCGCTTTTTTCAAAATTAAAATAAGGCCTTGTTTTTTTGAAAAAAAATGCTAAACTATTATACAGAACTCTGTATTCGCTTGGCATCGGCAAAATGCCAAGACCGCACAATTTGTAATTGTTCGCGCTCAACGCCCTAGGTAAGAAGACAACCTAGGGCGTCTTTTTTGCTATGATAAAAACGCTTACAGATGTTCTAACCGCATTGTCACAGTTTCTCACGCAGGCACACCTGTCCGCGTGCGATAACGCTTATGCCGCCCACCTTTTGACCGAGAAGGTCCAAGAACGGGTAGCCGAAGACATCGACCGGATCAAAGAACTTTATATCGCTTCAACGGGCGAACGCAGCATCGCCAACGCGCAGGAAAGCTTGAAACAAGCCGAACTAACACTGCGCGCATTTTTGCAAGACAAACCCCAAGAAACAACCGCCGACTTGCTACTCATTGCCGCGCAACTTTGCCATCAAGCGCATAACACCGCGGCCGAATGTGCAGAGTTCTATGCCGGAGAAGCAAAAGAGGAGCGGTTTTCTAAAGCAATTCAAACTGCCGCCGAAGATATCTGCGAACGGCGTGCGCGTGATTTTTACCTACTGATGACGGAGGCCCCATGCAAATAGTGGACACTTCCCTCATCAAACTGGACCCAAAGAACTACCGCCGGCACAACAAAAAGAACAAAGAACTTATCGCCAAATCTTTGACCGAGTGTGGCGCGGGGCGTTCCGTTTTAATCGACAAAGAAGGCGCACTTATTGCCGGCAACGGCGTATATGAGCAAGCAAAAAAACTAAACATACCGACAAAAATCATCGAAACGGACGGCTCCGAACTTATCGTGGTCCAACGGAAGGACCTTTCAACGAAGGACCTCAAACGCAAAAAACTGGCCGTTATGGATAACTCGGCCAGCGACTCGTCGGATTTTGACCTTGAGGTAATGAAAACCGACTTCACGGTCGAAGAAATCAAATCCATGGGGGTACAGGACCCCTCGCTTGAAATTGAGCAAGAAAAAGAAATTGAGGAAGTATCCATACCCATTGCTACCGATCCGAGAACCCAGCCCGGCGACATTTGGCAACTCGGAAAACACCGTTTGATTTGCGGGGACAGCACAAAGCCCGAAACATTAAAACGCCTTATGGGCGACACTTTGGCCGATTTATTGCTTACTGACCCGCCATACAATGTGGACTACGAAGGGTCCAACGGCAAGAAAATTAAAAACGACAAAATGAGCCCGGAACAATTCGCGGCCTTTTTGCAAGAAGCGTTCAACACTGCGGCCGGACAACTCAAAGCCGGTGGCTCTTTTTACATTTGGCACGCCGACACCGAAACGGTAGCGTTTCGGTTGGCCTGCCGTGGCGCGGGGCTCTCCGTGCGCCAGTGCTTAAATTTGGAACAAAAACTCCCTCGTTTTGGGGCGGCAAGATTACAAATGGAAACACGAGCCGTGCCTTTACGGTTGGAAAGAAGGCGCCGCACACTATTTTGCCAAAGATTTCACTCAAACCACGGTCCAAGAACCTGTGGAGCCGAAAGACATCGCCAAAATGACCAAAGACGAAATGCGCGCGCTTTTAGAGCAACTATTGAGCCAGCCGAGCACGGTCATCGATGCCGATAAGCCCACCAGAAACGAGGACCACCCAACGATGAAACCGCTCAAACTTATTGCGCGCCTTATTCGCAATTCTTCAAAGAAAGATGAAAAAGTGCTCGACACTTTTGGCGGTAGCGGATCCACCCTTATTGCTTGCGAGCAAATGGACCGCTCCTGCTACACCTGCGAATTGGACCCGGTATATTGTGATGTTATTTTAACCCGGTGGGAAAATTTAACCGGCAAAAAAGCCGTTCGTTTGACGGGGGGTAAAAATGGCCTGTAAGCCCACAAAAAGTGGTGGCTACAAACTAACCACCGCGGTAATAAACCGGCTCCATGAAGGGTTTTTATGCGGGCTTACGATTACGCAGGCGTGCATTTATGCAGGTATATGCCGCGACACCTACTACGAGTGGATGAAGAAACGCCCCGACTTGGCAAAGAAGATGGAACTGGCACAACTAAACCCGTTTCTCGCGGCCAAGCGGACCATTATGCAGAACATGGGAAACCCCGATGTGGCTAAATGGTACCTCGAACGGAAAAGCCCGGATGAATTTTCCACCAAACAGGAAGTGGACCATACATTTAAAAACGCGCCCGTGATTATTGACGATATTCCCGTGGCGGAAAAGGGGAAATAACCCGCCGGAGGACAGCCAATGGCGGTAAAACTAACAGATTTAATCGGCCCTGCCTTTTACGAGGTATGGCAAGCGATAAAAGCCAAAACATATGTTCATTATTGGCTTAACGGTGGGCGGTCCAGTGGCAAAAGTTCTTTTATTTCGCTCGCTATTGTTCTTTTAATTATGCAGGATCCGGAAGCAAATGCAATTTGCTTCAGAAAGGTAGGCGACACCTTGCGCGACAGCGTGTACGAGCAAATCATTTGGGCCATTTCCCAGTTGGGAGTGTCGGACGAATTCTCGGCCACGGTTTCGCCCATGCAAATTACTTACAAGCGCACGGGGCAAAAAATACTGTTCCGCGGGCTTGATAAAGCAGAAAAAACCAAGTCTATTAAACTGCGGCGCGGATATTTTAAAATCGCCTGGTTTGAAGAATTGGCCGAATTTGCAGGGATAGAAGAAGTCCGCAAGGCAACACAGTCCGTTATGCGCGGGGGCAAAGATTATGTTTATTTTTATTCTTACAACCCGCCGATAACGACGGCCAACTGGGTAAACGTGGAAGCCGGACGCAGCCCTTCAAACAGGCTCGTCCACCATAGCACTTACCTGCAAATGCCAGCGGCGTGGATTGGCGAAGCGCAACTGTTGGAAGCGGAGCATTTGAAAAAAATCAATCCGCGCGCTTATCAGCACGAGTACCTAGGGGAAGCCACCGGAACAGGCGGAAGTGTTTTCCCAAACGTCAGAGCCCTAAAAATGACGGACCAACTGATTGCGACGTTTAGCAATATTCGTCAAGGCATTGACTGGGGATACGTGGCTGACCCGTTTGCTTACGTCAAACTGCACTACGACAAAACGCGGCGCAGCATTTATATTTTTGACGAAATATACGGCCTGGGGCTGACAAACCCAAAAGCCATACCGCTTGTAAAAGCAAAAGCGGATATCGGCGGATATATATACGCCGACAGCGCCGAGCCCAAGAGTGTGCAGGAATTCTGGGACGCCGGACTTTATGTTGCCGGCGCAAAAAAAGGCCCCGGAAGCGTAGAGTACGGGATTAAGTTTTTGCAGGGGATGGACAACATTTTTATTGACCCAGAGCGTTGCCCAAATGCGTGGCGGGAGTTTTCCTGTTACGAGTTGGAAAAAGATAAAAGTGGCGAGTGGAAAAGCCGACCGCCAGATAAGAACAATCATACCGTCGATGCAACATCTTATAGTCTTAACGACGACAAAGGGATATATGTTTAACAAACTAAAAAATAAATTTATGGCGAATTTGGCGGGACATTTGGCGCCGTTTTTGGCCCCAAAGTCAGAGGCTCCTGTTGTTTTGGAAGCCGACGTCACGCACGGACGACAAACCATCAATTGCGCGGATTACAGCGCGATGAACAAAGCAAGCCTGCTCACCCCGCAGGAAGCGCAAAACTTGCTGGCCCTTTCGTTCCAACGCACGCCGAAAGATTTTAAAGTAACCCTCCCGTCCGGCGCGTCTTACGCTATGGACGAAATGGACGGCGGGTGTAACCTTGCCACAAAAAGTATGTTCGGCATTGATGGCGTAGCCAACGCCATCGTTTATACATTTTTCGCCAAGCACGGGTTCATCGGGTGGCAATTATGCTCCATGCTTGCCCAACATTGGCTGATTAACCGCGCGTGCCGCATTCCGAACGAAGACGCGCTATCCTCCGGGTGGCAGTTGGAATGGCAAAAGGAATCCGACGAGGAAGTCCCTGCCGAAGAAAAAGCCAAACAGGACAAAATTCTTTTACAAGCAGTAGAAACGGCGAACCAAAAGTTCCACGTAACCGAAAAAGCCCTCCAATTTGGCGTCAACCGCTCCATTTACGGGCAGGCATTGGCGTACTTTGAAATTGAAGGCGATGACCCCGAAACGCCGCTAAACATTGACGGTATCAAACCCGGGTCATTTAAAGGGATTTCAATTGTGGAACCTTACTGGGCGTTCCCGGACTGGGGAGAAAACTCCATGACCCCCGGCACGCTTAATTTTTATCAGCCGGAATTTTACACCATTGGCGGAAAGAGAATCCACAAAAGCCGTCTGGTTACTAAACCCTTTGTGGCCGTGCCTGACATTTTAAAACCGTCGTATTACTTTGGCGGCATTCCGCTTACGCAAATGATTTATGAGCGCGTCTACGCGGCCGAAAAGACCGCCAACGAAGTGCCGGAACTGGCCCTCACAAAACGCATGCTAGTGGTGGACGCCAACATTAACGACATGATCGCGCGGCCGGACGCTTTCATCAGCAAAGCCAACATGCTGTGGCGCGAACGCAATAATAAAGGCGTGTTTTACAAAAACCCGCAGGAAAATGTCTCGCAGGTGGACACGAACCTGTCCGACTTGGACAATAACGTGTGGACGCAATACCAACTGGTGGCGGCCGTTTCTTCTATGCCGGCAGACAGACTGCTTGGCACTTCCCCTAAAGGGTTCCAAAGCACGGGCGAATACGAGCGGCGCACTTACGCGCAGACGCTCAAATCTTCGTACCAAGAAATCTGCTACCGCGAATTTTTGGAAAAAGCCCACGCCATCGTTTTAAAAAGCGAATTTAATGTGGCGGACCCGTTCTTGCTCAATTTTAACCCGATAGATACCCCGACGCAGGCCGAAAAAGCTCAAACGCAACTGACGCAAGCCAACCGCGACATCGCCCTCGTATCTGCGGGTATCATCAGCCCGGACGAAGCGCGGCAAGCGCTCGCGTCGGACAAAGAAAGCGGATATAGCAACCTGTCGCCCGAAGCGCCCGAGCCGGAAATGCCCGATTTGGACGCGTTATTGAAAGACGGGAACGATGAGCCCCAAGGTGAGGAAAAACCGAAAGATGACGGGGAAATGGGCAACGGCGAAGCCTCTGCCGCGGACGAGTGGAATGAAGCCGACCACCCGCGCAAGGATAACGGGCAGTTTGGCACCGGCAGCGGTGGGACGGAAGGTATTTCCAAAACGGAAACAGTTAAAAAAACGCAGGAAAAAGAAACAAACCAGCAAACCAATTTCTGGGACAATGAACAGAAAAAAGAAGATGCTAGTTCTCTTTTGGAAAAAGAAAGCACGCAAAAAAATATTGATGATATTCCATCTGTTAATTATAGAGAAGTTGCGCAAAAAGAAGCCGACAGATTATACTCTGCTACTGGGCTTGATTTGGCGGGTTTTGTACACCAATTAACTGCTGGGGGAATACGTCATATTTTTAAGTCTCACGGAGATGAACATACTGAAAAAGCACGTGGACAACTGCCCGTAACAAAAGAAGATATTTTACTTATTCCCAATATTACAGGGGATTTTGATGAAGTTGCATTGGCAAAAGAAAAATCCGAAGGGCGTGCTGTTCTTATTTACAAAAAAAAGATAGGGGATATGTATTTTTATTATGAGACTGTGGGCGGAAAGAAAAATAAGACTTTGCAACCTAA
This sequence comes from Candidatus Avelusimicrobium sp., assembly GCF_051874775.1. Classification (GTDB taxonomy): domain Bacteria; phylum Elusimicrobiota; class Elusimicrobia; order Elusimicrobiales; family Elusimicrobiaceae; genus Avelusimicrobium. The sequence continues at coordinate 50,315 of NZ_JBJEGE010000028.1, read as the reverse complement.
GACGATGTACAAACGAAAAGCAAAGTGAACGGATTTGATGACTGTTTATCAGTCCCCGGTATCCCTAACGCCCTAGGCGATTCACTTTGCTCATAAATAGTATAGCGAAAAAAGGCTTATTTTTCAAGGGGTTTTATGAAGCGCAGACAGGAAAAAAGAAACGTTATCGTAGGAACTGCCGTCCGGCCGAACGCCGGTATTCGCGCGTGGTACCGCGAAAAACTGCTCGCGCTTACCAAAGAAATGACAGACACCGTCCGCCGCAAAATGGCGCGGGTTTACGGCAAATATGAGGAGCAAATCCTACCCGCCAAAGCCGCCCAGGACGCCAACATCTCAAGCCGTGCCGCAGCCGAACTGCGCAAGCTGCAGAACGAGATAACAAAGCTATACGCCGAAAAGGCGGACCAGATAGCTAAAGGATTTGTAAGTAAGACCGAGCAGTACGCCAACCGCACCGTGCGCGAAAGCGTAAAGGGAATGGTAAAGCAGAACCCGTGGGTTGGCATAAGCGTAAATGGTAGCAAAATGACGCCCAGTATGGCGGCGGTAATGAAAGCGGAAATTTACAACAACGTAAATTACATCAAAAGCATTCCGGCCGAGTATTTCCAAAAGATAGCCGGCGCAGTATTCCGCAATATCGCCGAAGGCAAGAGCGCGGACGAAATAGAAAAAGCCCTGCGTTATACGGGCAAAATAGCCCAGCGTCGGGCCGAACTTATCGCCCGCGACCAGAGCCAAAAAGCATTTGAGTCCCTATCCCGCGAACATATGAAAGCGGCAGGGATTACACACTTTGAATGGGTGGCAACAGGCGGCGGATTGTATCCGCGCAAACTCCACCACACGCATTATACGCAGGGGGGGCTAAACCACGGGATTTTTTCGTTTGACGACCCGCCCGTTATAGATGAAGGATACACGCCGAAAACGCCGAGGGGAACGGCACGGCCGCCGCAAAGAGGGTTCCCCGGGGATTTACCCTACTGCCAATGTATCAAACGGCCGGTGTTGGTGTTGGAGAAAGGTCAAATTTTAGCATAAGGAGCAACCATGGGAAAGGAAATTGATAGAAGTAACTTCTGGCTTGTAAGGAACAACCCGATTATTAAAACGGGCGTGTTCCCTTATTTGGGCCGCCAAATTGGGCCGGAGTGCGAACCTGAAAAGATTTACAACGTCCTGCGCCCGGAAGAAGAACTGTTCAGCGATACCGCAATTTCTTCTTTTAATTTAATCCCCATTACGGTCGGGCATGCCCTCTTGGGCAGCAGAACGGAAGGATTTGTTCCGCCCGAAGAAAAAGGGGTGGACGGGACTACCGGCGAAAATTCCAAACGCCAAGGGGATAAAGTTATCAATGATATCAAACTTTATTCCGAACGCATTAAAGACGAAATCCAAAACGGAAAGAAAGAACTGTCCGCCGGATATTTCTGCGATTTCGTTCCGGAAAGCGGCGTATGGAACGGCCGGCATTACGACTTTGTGCAGCGCAACATTGCGGGCAACCATATCGCCCTTGTGGAAAAGGGGCGCAACGGCGCCGATGTGCGCGTAATGGACAGCGCAGAGGGCCTGCCGCGCGGAAACCGCCAGTTCGTCTGCGACGCTATGGACATTGAGGGAAAAATTGAACAACACGAGGGAGATATGAACAAACACGCAAACGATGCCGATTTAAGCAGTGAAACTAACGGGGATGGCGGTAAACACGCCGCCCCCAACAAGGAGAACGAAATGGATAAGAGAGAAGTCATCCGCGAGATTATGGCCATTTCCGCCAAACCCGTAACCGAATTTGAGGGCGGGGAAGAAGAAAAGGTGGAAGCCATCGCTAAACTCGCAGAAAAACTGGCTTACAACCCCAGTGAAGCGGGCGCCAATGACGCCTGCCCCGGCTCCAATCCGAAAGACGAGCCGAAAGGTAACGCATCTGACGAGGACGACCCGAAAGACGAACCCAAAGATGAACCGAAAGAAGACAAAAAAGCGGCGTCTTTGGACGAAATGGAAAAAGAACTCCTCGCCCGTATGGGTCGCAAAACCGAACTGGTTAAACGCTTGACCCCGATTATCGGCGCGTTTGACAGCGCGGCTATGACCGAAAAAGAAGTTGCCGCCTATGCGTGCGAAAAACTCGGCAAAAAAGTAGCCATGGACGAAGCCGTCAACTACTTAAACGGCTACTTGGACGCCTACAAACCCGCTTCTGCCCGCGTAACTTTGGGTGCTGCACCCAAATCTGCCGCGCAGGATGAAGCGCTGGAAAAATTTATGAAGGGAGAATAAACAATGTCCATTCAGAAAACTGTAAATAAAGAACTGGCGCTTGGCGTCCCCGGTAGCTTTTACGATGTTACCCCGCGGCGCGTTAGCGCATTTGTAACCTCCGCCAATGGTGAAGCGTTGCCCACCTTTGGGTACGTGGCCACCGCTGACGGAGAAAAAGCGAAAGTGGGCGGCACCGGCGCCGTTTTGGGCGTATTTGCGGACCCGCACAGTGCCCCCTTGTTCGGCGGCCTTGATGCGAGCCTTGCCGTTCGTGCCGGTTCCATTTTGCCGGTGGCGAGCTTCGGCCATATCCTCGTTGAAACGGAAGCGTCCGTAACGCACGACTCCTCGCTCCCCGTGTACAACACCACGACGGGTGCAATCAGCGCGGTAGCCGCCGGTTCTCCCTCTGCGGGGGACGGTTACGCGTTTATTCCGAACGCGAAATTCGTGTTTTTTGATGCCGATGCCGGCGGGGTTGCCGTCTTGGAATTAAACGGCTTTGCCAACGCCCCAGCGGCTTCTAAGTAAGGAGAACTAAAAGATGAAACCTACTGAAATTAGATTTGCACTGAAACCGGGCCAGTTCCGCCCTGGAAATGCTTTTGCGACCGACTCTTCTATTTCCATGGATACGCTCGCAAAAATCGGCGTCAGCGCCGACGCTGAAGCCTTAAGCCAGCTGATGGCTATCAACGGCAAAGGCTCCGCTATGGATGCCGCACCGGATATGATTACCACAGCCTCTACGATGACCCCTGTGCAGTTCCTGCAGTATTGGATGCCCAAAGCCATCGTGGCCGCTACCACCAAGCGCGACATTGACGATTTAATCGGCCGCGCTTCCGCCGGTTCTTTTGCCGATGCTGAAGTCGTGCAACAGATCGTGGAACTGACGGGTAAACCCCGCGGTTATGGCGACAGAGTCGCCGGTGCGTTGGCTGACTTTAACGTCAACTATGAAGCCCGCACCATTGTCCGCCACGAACTGGACATGGAAGTCGGCAAACTGGAAGAAGAACAGGCTGCTCGCTCCCGCCTGTCGGCCGCTGCTCTTAAACGTGAAGCGGTTCGCGTGGGCTTGGAAATTGAACGCAACTTAATCGGCTTTTACGGGTTTAACGAAGGCGTCAACAAAACCTACGGTATTTTGAACGACCCGAACTTGCCGGCTTACGTTACCGTTCCGACCGCTTCCGGCGGCACGACCACGTGGGCATCTAAAACGTATGACGAAATCACGGCGGACTGGCTGCTTGCGGCTTCCACCTTGCGTACGCAATCCGGTATGAACGTGGATCCGAACAAAGACGCTATCCGCGCGTTCGTATCTGCGGACGCGGTGCAGTATTTGGATAAACCGAATGCCTACGGTAAAACCGTCAAACAATGGCTCAAGGAAACCTTCCCGGGTCTGGAAGTTGTGCCTTCCGCTTGGCTCAACGACGCTAACGGCGGGCAAGACGTGTTCTACTTGTGCGCGGAATCCGTCAACGGTTCCCCCGTTGTCATTCAGCCCACGCAGGACATCATTCGCCTCATGGGTGTTTACCAGAAAGGTAAAACCTACGAAGAACAGTACGCCAACGCGACCGCCGGCGCTTTCGTCTTGCAGCCGATTGGCATCGTCCGCTACTCGGGCATTTAATCAAAGGGCGCGGAGCATTCCCCGCGCCAAGGAGTTTTTGATATGAAAACGATTGTATCTACGCTGTCTAACGACCAGAAATACACCATTTACAAAGCCCTTCCGGGCGGCGGTTTTGATATCGCCGGACAGGTGCTTATTAAAGGCGGCGCCAACGTGGCCGACAAAGTAACCCTGCGCGCTCCGGACGGGGGCGTGTTTACCCAGGTAACCGACGCAGAATACGCCATTTTGGAACGTTGCCCGCAGTTCTTGGCTCACAAAAAAGACGGCTACGTTTATGTAACGGCTGCTAGCGAAGAAGTCGCGGCGACCAAAGAAGCCAAAAAAGCCGTTAAGAACTTAAAAGCCAAAGACGAATCGGCCCAAATGACGCCGGAAGATTTCAAAAAGAACGGTAAGAAAGCCCCGACGTCAAAAGCGGAAGGAAAATAATATGAGCAAAGCCACCGTAACCCCGCAGGATATGAGAACCCGCCTGCCGGCATTTGCAGACCCCGAGAAATACCCGGACGGACTTCTGCAAACTATGCTGGACACGGCCACCTGCTACATCAGCGAGTACAATTGTGGACCGTTGCGGGATAACTGCCGCGTGCAGGCCATTTGCTTAATGGCCGCACACCTTCTCACTCTGCGCGAAAGAATGGCGCAGGGAGGGGAAAACGGCACTGTGGGAGCGGTGGCTTCTTCTTCGGTTGGCAACGTGTCCGTGTCTATGGTCCCGCCGCCGAATAAAGACCAGTACGACTACTGGATGAACCTCACGGGCTACGGCGCCGAACTTATGCGCTTGCTGGCTATTTTTGCAAACGGCGGCTTTTATGTCGGCGGGAGTTTTGAAACCGTGTTGAGGTAGAAAATGAAAATGCACGTCAAACGCACCGTAAACAAAGAGGCTTTAAAAAACCTCCTGGAAACCGTCAAAAAAGCCCGCGTTCAGGTGGGCTGGTCGGGCGAGTTGGCGCGCATTGTTTACATCCAAGAATACGGGGCCAATTTGCCCGGTGGACAGCCTTACACCATTGACGCAAAAGGCTATATGACATTTATACGCAAAGACTCGGAACTTGGACAAAAAGCCCTCAAAGCAAAACGCAGTGGAACGAGCGGAAATGTTAAACTCCGCCGCAAAAACCGCTATAACCCCAAACAGGGTATCGTGGGTCTGGGCGTAACCAAGCCCGCGCGTATTCCGGCGCGCCACTTGCTGGATAACACATCGGAAAACAACCGCAAAGGTTGGGCCGAGTTTTATGCGGAAATGGGCAAAAAAGTGGCAAAGGGGCAGGCAACCGCACTAGCGGCCATAAACGCCCTAGGCGTGCGCGTGAAAGCCGATATTCAGGCCGCAATCAGCGCAGGACAGCCGCCCAAGAACACGACCCTCACGGAAATGCGCAAAGGGTTCAATCACCCACTGCAAAGCAATAAAAACCAACTGGGCCGCGAAATACACGTGGACGCGGAGGTGGGCAAATGACCGTACCGTATAACTTGCTAGGAATCGCGCTCGGTGCTATCGGCCGGCAGACGTTCCACCTTTTGAAATGGAAAGGACGCACCGCCAACGCCGCAGGCCTTGCGCAGGATGAATACGAAGCGCCCGTGGCGTGCAGCGGGAGCATTCAAAGCGTACCGCAGGACGCATACGAACGATTGGGGCTTAATTGGGAAACCAACACCCGCCTTGTTTGGAGCGAAACATCTATGCGCGCAGAAAGCGGACAACAGGGGCCGGATTTGCTCGTTTTTGAAGGCAAGGTATGGTTCTGCCGCTCCAACACCCCGTGGGACAAATATAACGGCTGGAATCAAGTTATTGTGGTGGAAGCACCGCAGAGCCAACAGCACTACGCGGAGGGGTTATGATTAAAACGCAGAACCAAATTTTTACAGATTTAAAAGCCATTATTGAATCCGCCCTTGCCACGGCCGAAATTACCGGCTGGCTGGTGGCACAAAACTATAACCCCACGCAGGGCCACTGGAATCAGCCCTCCATAATTATGCACCGCGTCCGTACCGAGCAATATGGCGCCGTGGGCCAGCAGTATCGCAAAGAGGAAGACAAATTAGTTTTAGACGTTGTGGAAAGCAAGGAAGTAACCCTGCAAATTGACGCCATTTGCCCGCGCGATTTAACAGGAACGAACCAATGGGAAGCAGCAGACATTATCAATTTTTTACGCCGTTATTTTAGCGGCCCGTTTGGGGTAGCGGCGCTTAAAGAAAAGGGCTACGCCCTTGCGGAAAAAATCCGCGTGGTGGAGGAGCCCACCTTCCAAGACGAACACGACGTCATGGAGTACAACCCAAACTTGCAAATCAAATTGTTTTATACGGACATTCAAACACAAGAAGTACCCGCGCTGACCGCGGTGGAATTCAAAGGAATTAAAGGAGTGTAACATGGAAACCAATGGCAACATCAGCCAAAGCCAGTATGTAGCAATTACCTCCGGCGTAGGCGGAGCGTCCGCCGCAACGGAGAAAGAACTCATCGCGCGTCTTGTTTCCGCCAACCCCAAAGTACCGACCAATACGGTGCTTGAATTTGGCGACATTGACACGTTCGGTGCGTTTTTCGGAACGGACAGCCCGGAGTACGCCTTCGCCGCGCGTTATTTTGGATTTATTTCTAAATCCATCCGCAAACCGAGCAAAATCAGCGTTTTTAGAAACACGCTCCAGTCGGTGGCGCCGTTCATTTACCCGAGCCAAAAAGTAGCCGCGCTCGGACAGTTAAAAGACATTACGGACGGGGCCTTCATTCTATCCATGGGCGGCCTTACGTATACCGTAAGCGGTCTGGATTTCTCCACGGTGGCGGATTATGCGTCCGTCGCGTCTATCATCCAAACCGCCGTCCGCGCCAACACGGGAGGCGGGGAACTTTGGACCGGCGCAACTGTAGCGTTTAATACGAAGGACAGCGTCATCAGTTTAGTAGGCGGAGAGGTCGGCGACGCGATTATTGTGGCGCCCACGGCCGCCGAAACGGGAACGGACATCACCGCGCTCCTGGGTTGGAACGTTGCCACGGACCCGATTGTGTCGCAAGGCGTATCCGCGCAGAGCGTAACGGAACTGATGGCAAAGAACCTTAATTTGTCTAACAACTTTGGCTCTTTCCTGTTCCTTGAGGATTTGACGACCTCCCAGATTACCGAAGCGGCGCAATATACGCACAACCAGAACGTGCAGTTTAAATACATTCAGCGCGTCTTGCCTAGCAATTACATCGAAGTACAGCAAGCGGTGGCGGGATTTACGGGAGTGTCGCTCGTCTTTGACTTGTACGAAGACAACTCCTACCCTCACGCTCTGTCCGCCGCCATTTGGGCGGCCGCCGATTATAACGCCGTCAACGGAGCGCCCGGAGCAGAATTCCAAAAGGATGACGCTATCGCCCCGTCCGTTTTTGATGACGAAACGTACCAAAAATTAACGGGCCTTAAAATCAACTTCATCGGTCGCACGCAGCAAGCAGGTCAGCCGATTAGCTTTTATCAGCCCGGTTATTTGCAGGGTGCGGTGGAAGATGAAGGCGTGTTTATGAACGAAGTCTGGCTCAAAGACAAAATCGTAACCGCTGTACTCAACACGCAACTGGCCCTTGAAAAATGGCCCACGGGAGAGGACGGGCTGACCTTGTTTGACACGATCACCGAATCTATCCGCTCGCTCGCCAAAACCAACGGCGTAGTGTCCGTAGGCAAAACGCTCACGGACACACAGAAGGTGTACATCACCCAACTGACCGGCGACGCGAAAGCCTGGCAGCAAGTGCAGACACAGGGCGACTATATGACCCGATGGATTGCGCCCAAGCAAGTAAACGGCACCACGGTATACGTTTTGTACTACCGCTACATTTACGCAAAAGGCGATCAGGTCAGAAAGATTGAAGGCTCTGACATCTTAATTTAAGGAGAACTGTAAATGAATAACGTAAGCGCAACTGGAATCAAAGCGTTTTTAATCGCAAGCCACACGTTCCCCGCGGGCTTTTGGATTAGCGAATTCGCCGACGACCGCGACGCCGTATCGGTAGAAAATACCCAAGTAAACGAAACCGCCATGGGCCCCAACGGCGACATGGTCGTTTGGGGAACGCCGACCCCTATCGCCGTACAATTGGGCGTAATTAACGGGAGCGAAAGCGACGAAAACTTGCGCATTCTTTTTAATGCCAACCGCGTCGCCAAGAACAAAGCTAGCGTAAAGGACATCATCACGCTGACAGTTCAATACCCGGACGGTCGGAAGATTATCTGCAACAACGGCGTGCTCGTAAGCGGCCCGGCGTTGCCGACGGCGGTAAGTTCCTCCCGCATTAACGGAAACGAGTATGGCTTCCGTTTTGAAAACGTGATCTAAAGGAGCGCACACTATGGCCGAGTTTTTGGAAGAAAAACAAATCGAAGTAAATAAAGTGCCTTTTATTATTTCTAAAATCCCCGCGGTGGATGCGCGGGAAATTTTTAGCAAGTACACGTCCTCCAACATTCCCAAAGTGGGCGAGTATGAAGCCAGTGAAGCCGTAATGCTTAAAATGATGACCTATGTGGCGCGGGTAACGCCGGAAGGCGATAATATCCGCCTAACCACCAAGGCCCTCGTAAATAACCACGTGCCGGACTGGGAAACGCTCGTAAAACTGGAATGGGAGATGTTAAAGTACAACTGCTCTTTTTTTCAAAACGGCAAGGCCTCGGATTTCTTAAAGAGTATCGCCCGCCTTGCCGAGTCGAAGGGTACCGAAATGTTAGTGGGTTTATTGGGGCGATTGTCGCCAGTGGGCAAGCCACCCTCCACGAACTAAAGACGGTCTACACGCTAGAGGATGCCTACGATATGTGGGAAATCGCAGCGGTAAGCAAGTATAACGAATGGAAAATAAGCAAACATTTTTCCGATAAAGCCAAACAAGGAATACGAAAATGAGCGTACTAAATACCTTTGCTTTAGTCTTTGAAACCGAGGGCGACGAACTGACCTTAAAAAAGGTTCAGCAAATTGACGCAGCCGGAAAAAAACTGGAACAAACCAACAAAAAGACGGGTAAGTCAAGCGAAAAGGCAGGACAGCAGGCCAAGACCTCCGCGCAGCAATTCGCCGCGTTTAAGGGGGCTATTGCGGGAGCAATCGCGCCGGCTTTGGCCCTGGGGACGGTTTTGTCCCGCACGCTTAATTTTGCCGCGCAAGGGGAACAGTTACTATTCATGTCAAAGAGCGCCAACATGGCCGCTAACGAATTCCAAAAACTCGCCATAGCGTCAGAACGCTTCGGCGGTTCACGTGAGGGGGCGGCCGGAATGATGGCCGGACTGGCAAGCCAACTGCAAGCCTTAAAGTTCGGTCAGTCCGCCCCCTTGCAAGATGCGGCCATGATGTACGGGCTAAACCTCCAAGGCAAAAACGGCAACCTGGCCGAAGGAAACGAACTCCTGCGCAACGTGGCGCAGACCATGGAGCGGCTAGACACTTCCGCGCAGCTAGACCTGGGGCGGCGCATTGGGCTTGATGAAGCGACAATTCGCATACTCCAACAGGGAGTGGCAGCGTTTGACGCTGAACTGGCCCGAGCAGAAAAGCGGCGCGTTTTTACGGACGAAGACCTCAAACGCGCGCAGGAACTGGAAATGGCCTTGCGCGACACAAAACTCAGCTTGCAGGCGGTATGGGCGGAAATCGCGCGTTGGGTTATGCCCGCGGTCAAAGATTTAGTGGAAATGGCCGGGAGCGGGCTATCTTATATTTCCGAGCACGCAGACGTTTTAAAAGCGGCATTAGTGGCGATATCCGCCATTATGGCCGGGATTGCGGTCTCCAGTTTGGCCGCTTGGGCCCCGTGGATAGGAGCGGCCGTACTGGTAGGCGCAGTAGCCGCGTTGTTCGGTTTGTTTTACGAGGATTGGAAAGTATGGACCGAAGGCGGGAGTTCAGCCCTTGCGCCCATTTGGGAGAGTTTAGCAAAAATCGGCGACTGGTTCAAAGACGCGCCGGGTTGGGTGCAGAGGCTTATAACGACGCTTATAACTTCGTTAAAAGCCCTTTACAACCCGCTCGGATTTATTCAAGACGCCATATCGGCCATTTCGGACGGTTGGGATTTTTTAGTCTCGGCGTGGAATAAAGCCCCCGATATCTTTAAATCATTGGCCGGGAAACTGGCCGATTTCGGAGCGGCCAACGCACTCGCAATGGCGGACTCCAACCCCATGGCAGCGGTTGCGGGTGTGAGCACCGCTTATACAAATTACCGGAACAGCCAACAAACCAACACCTACAATTTATCGGTAACCGGGTCCAAAAATCCCGCTGAAGACGGTGCCGCACTTATGGATCATGTCCGCGGCGACGATTTCGCGGACTTTACAAGCGGACAGGAGGGATAACCCATGGCAGTGCAAAATTTAGACAAACTGACGTCCAACATTGACGGAATATCCCTGTTTAACATTGGGCTGAACGCTTACGGACAAATCAAACAAAACAAAAATGTGTCCGTTTGGACGCAGGGCGACAACCCGGAAGAAGTGCTTGTCGGAAACATTCTAAACAATACGAGCAAACTGGGGCGCGAAGCCGGCGAAATTTTGAGCCGTTCTTCGGTCATCATCAAGGCGTCTTTTTCGGAGCCTTCCAAACTTTGCACCCACCCCATAGAGAGCGGGGCATTGATAACGGACCATAAAGTCATTTTACCGCGTAAATGCACTTTGGAAATTGCTATGCCGGCGTATTTCCAACACACGGTAATTGAGGAACTGCGCAAATACTGTTTGAACAGCACCCCACTATCCGTCCATGACGTAAGCGGCGTATACAACAACATGGTAATCACGGATATGCCGCACGAAACAACCGCCAAAACCGCAGGGCGCCTGGTGTTTAACGTGCCGATGGAAGAAGTGGTGGTCGTTGCCCCGGTGTATGTGAAACTGACCAAAGAGCAAGTGAAAGCCAAAAAGCATGCGTCCACGGTCCCGGCCGGAGTAAAGCAAGGGAAAACGAGCATTCTGTCGGACATTCACAATAGCGAAATTATGCGCAAATTTTCACGATTTATCGGGGGGTTATTTTAATGCAACTAATCAATTTATCGGCCGCGCCCTCGCAGCAGTTCACGGTAGGCCTTAATGAACATAACTTTGATATAACCCTGCGCGACGTAGGCGGTATGTGCATTATGGACATTACTGTAGATGGGGACGTGTTAGCCCGCGCGCTTCCTGTTTTTCCCAATCAGCCCGTTATACCGTATCCGTATTTGGCGCGGTTTGGAAACTTTGTAATTTTTTCTGCAACGGACGACTATCCGACGTGGGAGATGTTGGGAAAATCGGTCAATTTGTACTTTTTAACGCCCGAAGAAATCGCGGAGGCGGCCAATGCCTAAGTTAATAGACCAACTTCCTACTCGCCGCGCTTGGGTGGATTTCCAAATAGAAAAGCCGGATGAAAAAGGAAACAACGCCAAGCGGATAGACGGCCTGAACGTGCGGTTCAATATCAGCAAAACACGCGGGCAAGTGCAAGGCCGCGCGCGTATTTCCATTTGCAATTTGGGCCGCCGGGACCTGGAGTATTTAACCACTTACATGAGCCCTTGGGTGGAACTGCAAAAAAGAAAGAAAATTCAATTGTTCGCCGGGTATGAAGGAAATACTGCGCTTTTGTTCAGCGGCGACATTTTAAAAGCGCTCCCCACGCAGCCTCCGGACGTTTGGCTTGAGTGCGAAGCATTGGGCGGATATTACAACAATTTGATTACGGAATCTTTTACGTTGCAAGGGCCGATCACGTTAAAACAAATCGCCCAGACGCTCGCCAAACGGCAGGGGCTGCTGTTTTCCTGCAAGGCGGACGCTTCCGTAGCCAACCAACAAGTAGATAATTTTTGCCATACGGGCGGGCTTACGAACTCCCTCAAAAAACTGAACGAACTGGGCCTTTGCGTGGCGTGGATAGAGGACGGCACCCTTTGCCTGGATGCCAAAGAGCCGGAATTTAAAGAGGGCGCGAATATGCGCGTCATCAGCGAAGATAGCGGGCTCGTAGGGGTTCCTGTGCCGGGGCCTTTGGGCGTGGACGTTACCGTTTTACTGGACCCGTCTTTAAAACTGGGGGAGCCGGTGGAAATCCGCAGTTCCCTTATGCCGAGCATTAACGGGGTATATTGGCCTTACAGCCTGGAGCACACCGGCGAACTGCGCGGCAACGAATGGTATACCAAACTAAAATGTCAGAGGTTCCAATATGCCTAAAATAAGCAAACCCGCTTTTAATCCCGCGATTGCCCAAACCGCGGCCGGAAAGCAAGAGCATATCTTGCGAGCCCTCAAAATGGGGCTTTATGTGGCCGCTCCCGCGTTTGTGGAGTCTTACGACCGCACGCTTATGCGCGCAACTATTCGCCCCGCTTTCATGGCAAAAAAGAGCAACGGCGAATCCGTAGCGCAGGACCTTTTATACCAAGTGCCCGTACGTTTTGGCGGAGGGGGCGGATATGCCGCCAACCTGCCGCTTGAAAAGGGGGACAGCGGGTGGATTATTTTCTGCGACCGCGACATTTCCAACTTTAAATCTGCGCGCTCCGTGCTTCCCTGCAACACCAACCGCATGCACGCGCAGGAAGACTCCTTCTTCTTGCCGGACGCTATGCAAACGGCGCAAATAGCGGGAGAAGACGCGGGACGCGCGGTGTTCCAAACATTGGCGGGCGACAACAAAATAAGCGTGGGTAAAACGGATATTAAAGTAACCACGACCAAACTGACTGTAAACGCTTCCCAAAGTGTGGAACTTAATACCCCGGCCGTAACGATGAGCGGAACGCTTACCGTAACGGGAATTATTACCTCTTTGGCAAACGTACTGGCGGCGAACGTCATGGCGGCCGGAATTTCGCTAATTTCCCATATTCACGGTGGCGTGCAGAACGGCGAAGGAACCACAGGAGAGCCCCAATGAAGACAATAGCAACCGACCAAACCAATGATATTTTTTTAACGCCAAGCGGCGACATTGCCCTGGCAACGGATGACGTTGCCACCATGCAAACCATCCGCCATGCCGTACTGACAAGCCGCGGGGAACTGCCGCTAGATCAACAGGCGGGCGTGCCTTATTTTAATACCGTATTCACGGACGCCCCGAATTTGGAAGTCTTCCGGCAAGAGGTACAGCGCGCAGCGGAAGCGGTGGAAACGGTCCGGAGCGTAGAAGACTTTTTAATGCAAGTGCAAAACAAGACGCTCAAGTATCAAATGCGCGTCAAACTAACTAATGGCAGCGAGGTATTAATCAATGGATGACTTGAACCAAAAGAGCGCCATGCAGGCGTATCAATTTATTACGGACCAAGGGGTCGTAGTGCCGGACACCGCCGCGATTAAAGAGCAGGTGGAGGCGGAATACAAAGCCGCCTTGGGCGAGGACTTGTCGCTTGACGCCAGTACGCCGCAGGGCCGCCTTATTGAGCAGGAAACGCTCGCACGCGCCACTACGCTGCAGCTTATCGCGCTTATGGCCAACATGATGAACCCAAACGAAGCCTTCGGTATGGGGTTGGACGCTTTGGCCGCTTTTAGCAATACCACCCGAAACGCTGCCGTACGCACCCGCGTACTGGTTCAAATGTCCGGGACGCCAAACACGTTAGTCCCCGCCAACACCACGCAGGGAAAAACGCAGGCGGGCGATGTTTTTTATTTGGAAAACGATATCCAACTGGACCGAAACGGCACCGCGCAAGCCTATTTTTTGGCGCAGGAAACGGGGCCAATCCCTTGCGAAGCCGGAGAATTGACGCAAATTGTAAGCGGACCGCTTGGGTTGGAAACGATTGTAAACGGTACAAACGGCGAAGTTGGTTCCGACCAAGAAAGCGACGCCAGCCTGCGTTTAAAACGTTTAGAGCAACTGCCGCAGGGCGTGGCCTTGTTGGAGGATTATATTTCTTCGCTTTCCAAAGTGCCGAACATTCGCGGATACCGTGCTTTAGAGAACTATACGAACGAAGCCAAAGAGGTGCAGGGCGTTATGGTGGACGCGCATAGCGTTTACATTATTGCAGACGGAGGCGAAGACCAGGCCGTAGCGGAAGCGATTTTCAAAGTCAAATCCGGCGGGTGCGGATACACGGGCACCACCACCGTAACGGTTAGCGACCCGACAAATAACATTGAGTACGATGTATCTTTTAACCGCCCCACGATCGTCAACTGCCAGGCGACCATTAAGGTAAAAATTACCGAAACGAGCGGCACCACTAGCGAAATTACGTCGGCGGTTAAAAACGCGGTGCTTTCCTGGCAGAACGGCGAGGTGGCAGGCGTGGAAGGACTCAACATCGGCACGTCCGTGTCCGCGTTTGAAATGGCGGCGGCAGTGTCCGACCAGTTGCCCGGGTTATTTATTACGGACTGCCAAGTAGGATTAAAAACCGGGACGGTCGGTTATAGCGTGCTGCCCATGCTGATTAATCAGCGCGCCGTTATTTTGGAAGACGACATCACGGTGGTGGTTCAATGACGACCGTCTATCATTTGGACCCAAGCCTAAACTTGGAGCAGTCTATCCTTTGGCAATATAACAATGCCAAAGCGCTCTCGGCTTTGATGAAAGCAAAAAGCGATTGGTACGAAGAAAACGTCTCCCAGTTTATCGAATTTTGGCGGACGCAAATGTTGTCTTTGGATAAAGCGGACGATTTTGCGCTTTCCGTTTGGGGCAAGATTTTAAATTTTAACCGCCAAATTTTACTGGAAGACGGAACCATTTACACGCTAAGCACCGAAGGGTACCGGCTCCTTTTAAAAGGGCAGTTTTTAAAAATGACGACCAACGGTTCAATCCCGGAAATGAACCGATACCTGTCGCTTTTGTTCGGCGCGCAAGGCGCCGCCTACGTGGTGGACAATTACGACATGACAATCCGTTATGTTTTTGAATTTTTGCCAAACGAGGAACAACTGTATCTTTTGAAGAACGTGGATTTTTTGCCCCGCCCGGCCGGCGTGCAGTACGAAATTTTGGTATTAAACGACGAGTTCTTGGGCTTTAAAGGAAGCGACATGCAGCCTTTTGACAGCGGCATTCTTTACAACCGCAAATCTTTAAGATAGGAGAGCAAACGATGAACACCCTGCAAAACCCCGAAGTTTTACAACTGCCCTTTGCCAATAACGGGCAGAAGAACGAAATTCCACTGGCACAATCGGACCCGAACTCCAGTAACGCCAGTTTGACTACCGGCTTTCCGCCGATTACGATGAAGCCCAAAGGGGACGGTGGTATTCCGCCGGAAGGCAAAGACTTTAATGGTGTCTTATACCTGATGTCCTCGTTTTATTTTGCTTTCCAAAACGGGTGGCTGCCCACGTTTGACGCAGCGGTCGCGCAAGCTATTGGCGGCTACGCCAAAGGCGCCATTTTGTGGCGCACGGCGGGCGAAAGCCGCCAAGCCTTGCAGAGCCAAAAGAATGACAACATGGATAACTTCAATGAGAACCCCGATTTTATCGGCACGAGCTGGAAGGCTATCTTCCCCGATTTGCAAACCATTTTAGAGAATATGCCTATCGGCCTGCACGTGGGGGATTTGCTTCCCAACATTGGAAACGAACCCCCGGCCGGCCGCATGTTGTGCAACGGCCAGCGGGTGACGAACTGCCAAACTTTGTACCCGGAGTTTTACGCTTACGTCTTGGCAAAAACATCCTATAAGACGGTGGCGGAATTTAACGCGCAAGTAGCCGAATACGGGCAGTGCGGATATCCGGCGGTTGACGGGGCGGACGTTATCTTGCCGCTTATCACGCGCCCGATTTCCGGCGTTAACAGCGTGGCGCAGGCGGGTATGGCGATACACGACACGATGCGCCCTATTACCGGTACTATGAGAATGGGCGGAGTAAATGGTGGGAACATAGGATATGTAATGACAGGCGCATTTGCCCAAGGCGACTACCGTGTAGGACCTGGCGGTGGCCAAGACGGAAGTGCATGGGATGCTGATACCAGTATATTTAAATTAGACTCTTCTCGATTGGGGGCAAACTATAGCGGAAGTGAGACCCGCGGCAAACAAGTGCTGTATCCGTATTGCGTCGTCGTTTACACTACCATACCGGACAAAGCCACCGTGGATGTGGATGAACTTGTTAAAATCGTCAAAGAAGAAAACCAACTGGGCGTGCAGACGCTCCCCGCGCAAAGCGGTACGATTGCATTAAAGAGCGGCGGCATTTACACCGGGGAGGTTACAGGCCCGACGGTGTTCCAACTGCCCGCCGTTACGGACACGAGCGTATACAACCAAATTATTGTCCAACTTGTAATCGCCAACGGCGCAACGGTGGATTTTGGCACAACGTATTATTTGGGCGAAGCGCCTTCCAACACCGCCGGAGCGTATAGCGTGATTTACGAGTATGACGTTATCGCGCAAAAATGGGCGGTCGGCAGTTTGTCCAAGCAGGAGGGCTGATATGGTCGCCAAATTTTGGATTAAACAGCTTTTAATCAAGCCGGACCCGTCTCCATACCTGCTAGCCAATAAAATGCCGGCTGTGCGGCTGTATGCGGGCGAAAACGAGCCTTTATACTGGACGAACCCGTCCCGCGTGATAGAAAACACGTTAAGCGGCAAGGCTCTCGGAACGTCGCCCTTTGTGTTGCAGTTTGCCGTCCATTCAAAAGCGATCACTGACGGCACGACTCAACTGCTCGACGCTCCTGGGCTTATGAACTGCATCGCGCAAGACGAAACGCTGTACTTCAAGTTTGCTTGGGAACTCCCGTGGTATTCGCTCGACAAGAAGTACCTCAAGAGTGGCTGGAACCCCGTGGCTTTAGTAAGTGATGGAACAAACATCACACTACAGGTTAACGAATACGTGAGCGTAATTTTGGACACTTCGCAAAAAATAGCCATGTTGGATTACACTCTGCACAGCGTAAGCGTAGACGGCGATCAGATTACAGGCGCAAGTGGTGGCTATGTGTCAGTTAACGGACTGGACGGTCTTAATTTTGGTACTGCGAACTCTTGGGAGATAGGTGCTTCGTTTGTATATGCTGCAGGAGCCTCAGGCCACAACGGAGTGTTTGGAACGCACACTAATTACTACGCGCCAGAGTTGGACATTGACCTTAGTACTAATAAGCTGTACGTGAATCTTAGTTCCACTGGAACGTCTAGAGACATAGCAGACTCTGCGTATGCCGATTTTATCTTGAGTCCAAACACTAGATACTGGACCAAACTTAAATTCACGGGCAGTGCTTACATCATCGCCGTATCTACTGATGGGGCAACATTCCAGGAGCAAACTGTAGTAAGCAGCTCTGCACGTGTGTATAACGGTGCCAGTCCTAATTTAGTTTTTATGAACAGGCGTATGGGTAACGGTCAGAACTATTGGCTAAAAGGCCCGCTATACACAAGCTACACAGACACCTACATTATAGCTGACGGAGTAGAGTATGGTAAAACATATAGCTATCCCATAACATATCCTCAGTTAACGGTCGGGCAAATATCTTCGCAGGTAGACTGGACGAAAGTCCGCAACATTAAGGCAGTAATCTTATAACAGGAGAAATAAACACTATGGCAAATGCAAAAGAATACAAAGACTTAACAGAAGCCGCAAGCATCTCGGACGATGCTCTCGTAGCCCTCGCCCAGCCTAATGCGCCGGAGCTTCAAACCTCTAAAGTAACTGCGCTTGCGGCAAAGGTGCAGGAAATCAATACCGACGGTCCGCTTGCAGAACTGGAGCTAGCCACGTCTATTGGTAAGCAACAATTAGCCGAAGCACTGACAGAGAAAGGCGTAGCTACAACAAGCTCTGAAACACTCGTGCAAATGGCAGACAAACTGAGAGGATTAACAACTAATGACGCGCTAACATTTATCAAAGGTTCCATTCTAGCTAGTAATAGCAATAGTTTGAACATTCCAACCGATATAAGAGATTTTGCTGTCCTTACTAATGTGCACGATCATTTTGTGGTGCACGCGGGTCAAGCATTACATATCATACCAAGAGGTAACTATCCCGATCTGCCTACTATGATAGGAGCCTCTGTATCTGATGTAGCCGCTCACAGTTACACTTCAACGACCGTTCGTATGGGAAGAAGTACGGACGGGAATACAATCGTAGTCGTGTACGGAACAAACACAGCTATGGACATATACGACATTGATTGGTCGGGAGACGCTCCAGTAATCTCCTATGTAAAGACTGTTACTATCCCATACTCATTATACTATTCGCAGTGGAAGCCTGGTATTACGAACGACAGAGAATTAGCCACAGCTGTAGACTCGAATGGTAACTATATGGGGCTATTCTTAGTCAACGATACTACGGTATATAAAAATAGCTCCAATGGCTTGTATATACAGTATTATTATCAGGACCAGATATATTTTGATATCAATGAACAAAAAGAAGGATACCTATACACAGCAGGTAACGCAAGCTCGTCTGGTGACTCAAGAGCTTACAAATCTACTAAAATCAAATATGTACCCACAACACCAGAAGCTACTGGAAGTATCACGATTGAAAATCCAGGACAACCGCTATATCCTATCGGTACTATAGCAGGGCCTTCAGCTTATCAAAGGTCTTCATTCATAGACTTTGATTCGGGGTTGCTGATAAGAACTTACTGTATAAACTACTATAACAATTACACAAGTTCACGCACAATGAGTGGACAGTTAAGTGTGCTTAACCTTAAAGACGAATCTAAGCCGGAAGCATTGACTACTCTAAACACTTATGCGTGCGCAGTAAATCCAGGTCAAGGCTCCAACTACGGGATCACTAACGCTGGCCTTTCATTTCAAAACAGGCCTGCCCTGTGTACATATGGATTTCCAGTAATAAAGAAATCAGATACAACCTGGCAACTAAGTATACCGCAGTTCGAACAAGACGAAATAGTATACGATAGTAGCGCAGGTGTGTTGTCAAGAACTAAAACCAGCTGTGCACTTGCAAATGATATGAGTGACTATAGGTTTGAAATTTTACTGTCCGCAAATACCAACGGGTATATGTATGCATACACATACGTCAGTTCTTCCTATTACGGACAAGCTAATGTGTTGGCAAAAGATGTGATCACTATGGTTCACTTAAACTTCAATGACACGCCTGTGGACTTGCCTATAACCGCAATCAAATCTAATGAAATAAACGGCTTAAAAACAGAAACCGTATCTGTTCCTTTGCCGGAATCCGACGCACAGGAGGGTAACTAATGGACCCCGCTAAAGCTAAAGAGTGGCTAGTATTAGCCGGCATTGTGGGCGGCGTGATTATGTGGTTCGCCACGATGTACGGCCTGCCGCCGCGCGTGGACCGGTTGGAAGAAAAAGTGGCCAGCCACGAGCGTATTTTAACCGAGTACGGCGTAAAGATAGACATTGTGCTTGATGATGTAAAAACTATCAAAAGCCTGCTGCTTAACCGACAAGGAGACAAATAATATGCCTACATTCAGCAAGACAAGTACGGCGCGGCTTGCCACGTGCCACCCCGATTTGCAGGCCGTCTGCCGCGAGTTAATCAAACAGTATGATTTTACGGTACTGGAAGGGCACCGCGGTGAAACAGCGCAAAATGCGGCGTACAACGCGGGCAACAGTCACGTGCGCTATCCGAACTCGGCACATAATAAGAATCCCAGTTTTGCGGTGGATATTGCGCCTTACCCGATTGATTGGGGTAATTTGGCGCGATTTCGTGAACTGATTTATCGCTTTGACGCTGTGGCCGCCGTGTTGCGCGGCCGCGGCGAAATCCAAAGCCACTTTGAATACGGGGCGTTTTGGCCGAACTTCAAAGACTATCCTCACATTGAGATAAAGGAGAAATAATTATGGAACATATTACGGGTGCTATTGCTTGGCTGAAAGCGAACTGGACCGATATTTTGGCCTTATGGGCGTGCATTATCGGCACGGCGGAAATCGTCGTCAAATGGACGGACAGCAAAAAGGACGACGAGGTGCTGGGAAAAATCCGTGCGGCCGGGGTGAAAGTCATCAGCTGGCTGACGAAATTCGGCTTTGAGCAACCCAAGGCCAAATAATGTGGGAAACATTATTAAAAGCGGTATTGACGGCGGGGGCGGTGTGGTGCATTGCCGCCCTGTCGGCCAAACTGGCGCGGAAATCCGCCGCGCTAGAACAAGCGGAACGGGAGGAAAAAGAACGTGAACAAGTGGACAATGTGCTGGATAGCGTGGGCCATCTTCCTGCTGATGATGTTCGCCAGCGGTTGCAGGACTGCACCCGTAAAAAGTAACGCGGCCATTTGCCAAATCCGCTTTGATTACGCAGACCCCGGCGTGAACGACCAGAACGCCCGCGCGTTGCTTTCTTTTTATTGTGCGTGCAATCCTAGCGCGGAGCCGTGCCATGGGCTGTAAATCGGCAGAGTTTAACCGATACTTCGGGGAACATATATGCCGCGAAAGCGGCGAGCCGTGCCGCATAGCGTGTTGGCATTGTTTCAAAAGGTGGGAACGCCCACAGGAGTAAGAGTTTAATATGAGCAAAGACGAAATCAAAACAAAAATTGAAGAACTGAAAAATGAAATGGCGGATTGCCACGGCACCCCGTGCGAGGTTTATTCCCGCGTTGTGGGATATTTACGGCCGGTGCAGGGCTGGAACAAAGGCAAGAAGGAGGAGTATGCCTTGCGCAAAAATATGAAAATCTCCTGCTGTTAAAAGCGAGCCATAAAAAGCCCCGGATTTTGCCAGGGCTTTTTTATTTTACGCAGATTTTATGCTGACTTTATGCTGACATTTTGCTGACACGGCTATCGCATATTGTCGCGCTTGTCGCGTTTATCGCGCTATAATCTCCACCGACGAGAAAAGCGCGTTTTTTTACTTTTTACGAGGGGGAAAGGCTCTCCCTCTGACAACTCCCGCCGGGGGTATTTCTTTTCAGTTTGCGCCATTTCGTTGTTGCGTCCGGGCTCGAATACTCCGGCGCATACGCGCCGCGGGGGCGGTATACTTCGCCCGTCCGCGCCTAGAACTGGCACAAATTGCTTTGAAATACACTCCGCGTTTGTGCGCGGATTTTATTTTATGTCCGGAAAACAGCAACTGCTTGCTGTTGGTTTAATATCCCATACTTTTACATAAACCCGCAATTTTGCTAAGGCATTCCGTTTTGCCGGGGTTTTCCGAATTATCTAACCAAACGATGTAATAGGAAGGAGCCTGCTGATTTAGTTGCCCCACATCCATATTCTTGCCGTTGTCGGCGAGACCATGCGTATCCCAAAATTTTAAATTGGCTTGTTCCCCGATAAACATATCTACGGCAAATTTATCACACCATAACATATAACGCCCGCCCCCAGTCGGGCAGCCCGGATATTCTATGTCCAACTGATTCCATAATTGCGGGTAATCCCCGTTTGCCATGTAATATAATTCCATAGCGTCTTTAAGCGTTTTTCCTGCCGTTTGCAACTGGGTGAAACGGCTTTTTGCCGCCGCTTTTTGGTACTGCGGCAACGCCACCGCCGCCAAAATACCGATAATGAGTACCACCACCAATAATTCAATTAAGGTAAAGCCCGACTGCTTCATTTTTTCTCCTTGTTCTGTTTTCGGGCAAACAAAAACGGCTGTTATATTTGAGCTAGTTAGGATAACCCAAATAATAACAGCCGTGGCCCCCGCCATATAAAAATATGGCGGGAAGCACTCGACAGAGTATACCCAAGGGATCAGCTCGAGCATACTCTGTCTAAAACGACTGTTTTTGGATCCTAACTATGCCGTTGGTATCCCAACAGCGCACCGTATTCCGCATACGGTTCCAAAAACAGAATTAAATTTTTTGTAAGCCGCGTTTAAGGCTTATTTTGTCCTTCCTGCTCCTTTTATGAGTATAATTTATTATAAAGAATTTATATCTGTTTGCCAACTTTTTCTAACCCAAAAAACACATTGTCCTCCAGCGGTGTGCGGGTTAGGTTGAATACAGAGGGGGAATTTATGGAAAAAGAGAAAAATTTTTTGCACGCAGTAGAAAACCGCCGTACGCGGTATGCGCTGACGGACCGCAGCCCTGTGTCTGACGATAAAATAGAGGAAATTATCCGCTTTGCCGTTAAATGTGCGCCCAGCGCATTTAATTCGCAGGGTGCACGTTTGGCGGTGCTGTTCGGGGCAAAACACCACGCCTTTTGGCGTTTAACGAAAGAGGCTTTACAAAAAATCGTACCGCCGGAAAACTTTTCGGCCACGCAAGAAAAACTCGCTTCTTTTGATGATGCCCGCGGCACGATTTTATATTTTGAAGATTGGGCTACGGTGGAGGGCCTGCAGCAAAAATTCCCTGCATATAAGGATAACTTTCCTATTTGGGCGTACCAGTCCAACGGAATGGTGGAATTTATTATTTGGGCCGCGCTTGCCGAAGCGGGCTTGGGCGCAAGTTTACAGCATTACAATCCGTTGGTGGACGAGGCTGTGCGGCGGGAGTTCGGCGTGCCGGAAAGTTGGAAGTTAATTGCGCAAATGCCGTTTGGCGCGCCGTACGCTCCGGCGGAGCAAAAGGATTTTATCTCCTTAGATGAACGTGTAAAGATTTTGAAATAATGGGATAATATTGGAGGGGGTAGATACAAAAATACAGCCAAACATCAGTTTGGCTGTATTTGTATGGTTTCCGGACTAGGACTCGAACCTAGAATGACTGGACCAAAACCAGTAGTGATACCATTTCACCATCCGGAAGTAAATTGTTTCATCACAGCTTAGCGGGATGAATAACGGAAATTTCTGTGCTGAACCCTTATTTTACTTCACTATCGCCTGCGGCGTTTCCTTCGTTATAATCGGAACTCACGTTTTGTGTCGCGCCTTGCGGATGATTTTTTAATTCCTGTTCGTATGCTTGCAAAACGTTCGCTTCTAAGTATTCCCGAAAATCCTGATTAATGGGGTGAACCATATCTTTGTGGGTTCCGTCAGGCAATTTACGGGAAGGCATACACAAAAAAACGCCTTTTGTTCCTTCCACTACTTTCATATTTCTTACAACGAAAGAATCGTCAAACGTCACACTTGCAAACGCCTTGAGGCGATCCTCTCCCATAAGATGTATCCTTATTTCCGTAATTTTCATTCGTTAAACTCCTATGAAATGTCGTAAAGAACACCGTCCGTTCCTTGTTTTGTAATTTACGTACCAAATTTTTTGCATCCTTTTCAGTTTCAACTAAAGCAAAAACCGTGGAGCCGGAACCAGACATTAAAACTGCATCTGTATTTGTTTTTCTCAAATCGAGCAGCACATTTCGTACAGAGTTTGTAAAAGGAACAACGCACTCCTCCAGCCGGTTGAATAACAAATGCTTCCAGCCGGCCAGCGAACTGGCACATCTTAGGTATGTTATTAATTTATCTAAATTAGAGCGATTTGTCAAGACCGTTTGTTGATCGGGCAATTTTAACCGTGCAAAAACCCCCTTGGTGGGCACAACCGTATTGGGGTAAGCGAGCACCAGCCACGGCAGCGGGCCGCCGGCGGGAACAGGCGTTAATTTTTCGCCGATGCCTTCCCCTTTTAAAAAAGTTTCCTCGTACATAAAAAGCGGTACGTCCGCTCCCAGTTTGGCACACGCGGGAAGAAGTTCGTTTTTATCTTTACCAAAAATTTCGCATAACGCCAGTATTACGCCCGCCGCGTCCGAAGAGCCTCCGCCGAGGCCCGCGCCGGTGGGGGTGTGTTTGTCGAGTGTCATGTCAATGCGGGCGGACAATTTAAAATGTTCCAAAAATGCGCGCGCGGCGCGGCAAGCCAAATTGGTTTCGTCAGGTTTTAGCATATGGCCTACGGGGCCCGTCAGTTTGAGCGTAATTTCGGTTTGCGGGGAGAGTTCGGCATCTATGCTTAACGTATCACCGAAATTAATTTTGGCAAACAGCGTGGCCAGCTCGTGATATCCGTCGGGCCGTTTACCGCATACCTCTAAAAATAAATTCACTTTGGCGGGGCAAAAACGCGTTATTTTCATCAGAATCCTCGTTCCGTATTGTGCACGAGCGCGCCCCAGTGGTATTCCTCCGAGGTTAACAGTTCGCCGGACTCTGCATATACTTTACGTAATCCTTCGCGCATACCGTCCACATAAAATTCTTCCAGCCGTACGGTGCCGTCCGTAAAGTAAGCCGTGCGGTCTCCGTCCAAGCATCCGGCCTTGTAGTTTTCCCGATACCACAAGCCTCCTTTGGGGAAGTAAAGCGTGCGTTCTGCGGTAAGTTTACCGTCCAAATATTGTTCCTTGCTTTCCAAGTTCCCGTTGCGGTAGTAAGTTTGACGTTCCCCAGTTAGTTTACCGTGGCGGAAATTTTCTTCTGCTTTTAAAACCCCCGAAGGATAATATACTTTGCGTGTTCCGTGCAAGAGGGCGTTTTGGTAGACACAGTCCGACCACGCTTTCCCCGCACTTTGATATTGGTAGTAATGTGCGTCTCCGTTCAGGACGCCGTCTTCATACGTTTCGCGCGAAAGTATTTCGCCCGTATCGGTATAGCGCACCATTTCGCCGTTTAATTTATTGTTGCGGTAAACGGCTTCCATAATGACTTGTTCGTTTTCGTTAAATTCTTTGACGTCTCCGTCCGGAATGTTCCCGAGCAGTTCCAAAATCGTTCCATTAGAGGCAATGGTTTCCTCTGCCACTTCTTTTCCCTGTACATAAAAGGAACGGCTCCCTTTTCCGCTTTTGACGGTAGTGCCCGCATAGAGCGGTGCCTCTTTTGGATCTTCCGCGTTATTTTTGGCGGCGTTGCGTGCCGCGACAGTATGGTTGGTTACATTGAGGAGCTTCCCGTCTTGATATAGTTCGCTGAAGGTGACGGAGTTATCTTGCAGGTTTATCACTTCCAGTAATCCGTCCGTTTTTCCGTTTTTTAGCGTTTTGATGGTTTTAGCAGTGACTTCGATTTGTTCCAATGTACCTTCGGGCAACGTGCCGGAGACGTTGATGACGTTTAGGTCTTTATCCAAAAATTCTTTAGCCAGCGGAATAGCCTTAAAATAGGTACGGCTGGTAGGGGTCACAATACAAATTGTTTTTTCTTTCATACGGAATTCTCCGATATATTTACACTTATTTTACAATACTTTACGGCTAAACGGCGATACACAGATTTGTCTGGCGCATAAAAAGCATTTGAAATTGGTTTTTAATGTGTTTTAACGCTTGACAGGTTACCGTTTGTCTGGTAACCTTTAATTATAGTACAGTATATACATATATTAAATTTTAAGGGGGAGTGTATGAGCGAAGTTGTTTTGACCGATGCCAATTTTGAAGAAGAAGTGTTAAAATACAAAGGAGTAGTAATGGTGGACTTTTGGGCCACTTGGTGTGGACCGTGCCGTATGTTGGCTCCGGTAGTGGAAGAAATTGCTACTGAATACGCGGGCAAAGCCAAAATCTGCAAGCTGGATACGGACCAGGCTCCCGACGCTTGTGCCAAATACCGTATTTCTTCGGTTCCCACTATTATTTTCTTTAAAGACGGACAAATCGCCGGACAAACGGTTGGATTACAATCCAAAGCCGCTTTGCAGGAAAAATTAAACGCCTTGTTATAAGAGGTATTATATGAACAAAATTATTGTTGCGATAGCAGTTGGTTTTTTTGCGTTTTGCGCGGTTGATTTACGCGCACAGACTCCGGCTGCAGCGGAACAACTGACCAGTGCGTCGTATGCTTCGATGAAGAAAGATGACGTGTATGTCATTATGTTTACGATGAGTGGTTGCGGCCCGTGCGTAAAAGCCAAAAAAATGCTGCTGCCAGCCTTGGTCAAAAAATACGAAAATGTTTCCAATGTACACGTGTATGTGTTCCCCGTAGACACGGACAAAGCCGCCGCGGACGGAACATATTTATACACACAGCTGGGCGTTTCGCAGGCACCGACGTTTGTTGTGCTGTACAATGATACGCCAATGTTTTCCCACAGCGGGTTTTCTCCGGACTCGCAAGCTAAACTGGAAGCGGAAATCAACTCCGCCGTCGACCGCGTAAAATAAGTGTTTTATCCCGCCCCGTTAACGGGGCGGGTATCTTATAACATATCCCATTTGTGTATGACCAATTTCCAGCCTCAATTTTTTTTAGTGGACGCCCATAATTTTCTGCACCGTAATTATCACGCGCTGCCGAAACTGACTACCTCCTCCGGCCAAGAGGTGGGTGCGTTGTACGGGTTTATGCGTTGGCTGATTAAAATGCTGCGCGAATATAATCCGGCCTACGCCGCCGTTTGTTTTGATTCTGCCGGCGGCTGTGCGCGGCGCAAACAGTTGTGGCCCGCTTATAAGGGTACGCGCAAAAAGCCGGACGACGCGCTCATCAGCCAGTTGAATTTAGCGCGCGGAATGGTGGAACGGCTGGGGCTGGCTATGGTAGCCAAGCAAGGAATTGAAGCCGATGATTTAATGGCTTTTTTGGCCCGCCGCGCCGCGCGCGAAAACGTGCCGAGCGTGCTTGCCACTACCGATAAAGACGTATATCAATTTTTAAATGATTTCATTCATATCTGGCCTGGCGGCGGAAAGGACGGTTTCAAGGGGCCGGAAGCTGCCAAAGAAAAATTTGGCGTAGACGTAAACTTTCTGCCCGATTATTTTTCCATTGTAGGCGATGCAGCGGATAATATCCCGGGGATAATGGGCGTCGGTCCCAAAAGCGCGGTGGACTTGATTGAAAAATTCGGACACTTGGAGGATATCCTCCGCGCCGCCCATAACGACAGCCCGGATATCAAGGCTTCCGTCGCCAAAAAAATCCGCGAACACGAGGGGGAGGCGCTGCTTTCCAAACAGCTCGTTGTGTTTGATTCCGATTTGGATATGGCGTTTGATTTAAACGATTACCGCGTCCGCACGCCGGACCGCGCGGATTTAGCCGCGCTGTTTGAACAGTACGAATTTAAAAATCTGCTTGATTTGTATGACGCGCCTCGCCGCCCGTCCGCCGTTCAAACGATGCAGACTCCGGCGGCGGAAATGACGCTTTCGGATTCGCTGAAAAAGGCCGAGACCGCGCCGCGCATATTTTTGCACGCGCAGGATGATTATTTACTTTTAGGGCTTAGCGAGGAGGAATTGTCCCTCACGCCGCTTTCGGAGGTGCGTCCGTGGGAACGCGAAGCACTTAAAAAACTGGTGGAAAATGATGCGGTGGAAAAAATCGGTTATGATTTAAAACTGACGCTTCGTGAGTTGGATATTAACGTACACGGACAGTTTATCAATTGTTTTGACGGACGCTTGGCACGCTACTTGTTAAATCCGTCGGCTGATTTGAGCTTTTCGGGTGCGTGCGCGGATTATTTTTCCGCCATTATTAATGACGAAGACCCATTAGAGCTGCTGCGTGCATACAACCGTTTCGGGTGGAAACTGCGGGAAATTCTGACGCAAAAATTAAAAGAAAGCGGGCAGATTGCTTTGCTGCGCACGCTGGAATTGCCGCTGATGATGGTGCTGTCCGATATGGAATTTGCGGGGCTGCGCGTAGATACGGGGTGGCTGGAAAGTTTTAAAGTATTGCTGGAGCGCGAAATTGAACGCTTGCAAAAAGACGTGGACGCCCGCGCGGGATATCCCGTCAACATCAACTCCTCCAAACAGCTGGGGACGCTTCTTTTTGAACAGATGCAAATTCCGCCCGTTAAAAAAACGAAAACGGGCTATTCTACCGACGAAGAAGTGTTGGAACAAATCGCGCAGACATATCCTGTCGCGCGCGACATTCTGGACTATCGCGCCAACGCCAAATTAAAGTCTACTTACGTGGATAATCTGCTTTTAATGGCGGACGAGAACGATAAAGTTCACTCGTATCTGGACCAAACGGGTACGGTTACGGGCCGCCTGTCCAGCTCCAGCCCCAACCTGCAAAACATTCCCGTCCGCACCGAAAAGGGCCGTTGGCTGCGTAAAGCGTTCTGCGCCGCGCCGGACAATATAATGCTGAGTGTGGACTATTCGCAAATTGACCTGCGCGTTTTGGCGCACGAAAGCCAGGATCCGGCGCTTATTCAGGCGTTTTTAGACGGGGGAGATATTCACACCCAAACGGCTTCGCAGATTTTTAACGTGATGCCTTTAATGGTTACGGACGAAATGCGCTCTAGTGCAAAAGCAATTAATTTTGGTATCATTTATGGACAGGGGCCGATGGGGCTTTCCCAAGCGCTGGGGATTTCTATGCGCGAGGCCAAAGAGTATATCGATAATTATTTTAAGAACTTCCGCGTTGTGCGCGAATGGATAGATGCAAACGTCGCGCTCGCCCGCCAGAACGGTTACGTTAAAACGATGTTGGGCCACGTGCGTTATTTGCCCGAATTTAATATGGGTATCGGATCTATGGCGTCTTTTGCGCAGCGTGCGGCAATTAACACTATTGTGCAGGGCGGATCGGCGGACATCATAAAAAAAGCGATGATTGACGTTTTCTCCGCTTACCGCGATACGGACGTGCAGATGACTATGCAGGTGCACGATGAGCTCATTTTTGAACTACCGCAAAATATTTTGGGCGAAACGGCCGCACGCATTAAAGAGTTGATGCAAAACGCCGTGCGTCTGCGCGTGCCGTTGTTGGCGGCGGCCAAGGCCGGTCCCAACTGGTACGATCTGGAAAAACTGCCTTTATGACGTTGCGCGTAAAAAATAAATTGGTGGCGGGGCTTACGGGCGGCATTGCAAGCGGCAAGAGCACCGCGCTTGCGTATTTCGCCGAAAACGGAGCGGATACCTTGTCCGCCGACGATTTGGTGCGGGAGCTTTACAAAACTCCCGCTGTGCAAAAACAGCTGGCCGAATGGTTCGGCACGTACGATGCGGCCCAAGTGGCCGAACGTATTTTTTCGGATGACAAAGCCCGTAAAAAACTGGAAGATTTTTTGCATCCCTTGGTGCACGATATGGCCGTCAGGCGTATTCACGCGTCGGCAAAGCCCTTTGTCGTGTTCGAGGTACCGCTGTTGTTTGAAGCGGGGTGGAATAAACTGACCGATCTTAATATTTTAGTGGTGGGCGACCCGCAAATGCTGGACGAACGTCTGGCCGCGCGGGGCCTCAGCCGCCAAGAGTACGAACGCCGTCGGTCCGTCCAAATGCCGGACAGCAAAAAAGCCCGCCTTGCCAATGTGCTGTTTTTTAACGGGGGCTCAAAAGAAGATTTAGGACTAAAAGTGCAGCGTCTTTGCCGGGCGCTGGAATATATTTATGGATTTAAGTAAGGAGTCTATACATTATGGAAGAAAATACCGCGCAGGAAAAAACCGCAAAACCCGCCAAAGAAACTAAGACGGCCAAACCGTCCGCAGATACGCCAAAAGCAGAAAGAACCCGCCCCGTATATGAACGCCGAACTCCGCAGCGTTGTGTGCAATCGGTACGTCCGTTAAATGCATCCGCCGCGCCCGCCCGCCCTAACGGTGCCAAACCGATGGACGCGCGCGAACTCAATAAACTCAGCGTGCAGGAACTGACCAAACTGGCCGTCAATTATAACATTGAAGATATTTCCGGTCTGCGCAAGCAGGAACTCATCGGCCGTATCGTTGCCGTACAGGCCAAACAAAACGGTTCTGTATACGGCGGCGGCGTACTGGAAATTCTGCCCGACGGATTTGGTTTTTTGCGCTCGGAAGAAAACAACTATCTGGCGGGAGCGGAAGATATTTATGTGTCTCCTTCCCAAATTAAACGCTTCGGTTTGCGTAAAGGCGATACGATTGAAGGCCTCATCCGTCCGCCTAAAGACAACGAACGCTACTTTGCCATGCTGCAGGTGCAAAAAGTAAATGGGATGGATTCCGATAAAATTTATAACCGCCCGCTGTTTGAAAACCTGACTCCGCTGCACCCTAACGAACGTTTTACGCTGGAGGTGGATAAATCCTCGCTTACCCAGCGCGTTATCGATTTGATTGCGCCTATCGGTAAAGGCCAGCGCGCGCTTATCGTGGCTCCGCCCAAAAGCGGTAAAACGATGATTTTGCAGGCGATTGCACACTCTATTGCCGAAAACTACAAAGACGCCGTATTAATGGTGCTTTTAATCGACGAACGCCCCGAAGAGGTAACCGATATGAGCCGCAGCGTAAAAGGCGAAGTCGTCGCTTCTACGTTTGACGAACCGGCTGACCGCCACGTGCAGGTGGCCGAAATGGTAATCGAAAAAGCCAAACGCTTGGCCGAACAGGGGAAAGATGTGGTGGTATTGTTGGACTCTATTACCCGTTTGGCCCGCGCGTACAACACGGTGGCGCCGTCCTCCGGCCGCGTGCTGACGGGCGGTTTGGAAGCCACGTCCCTGCAGAAACCCAAACGCTTTTTGGGGGCGGCGCGCAATATTGAGGAAGGCGGTTCGCTGACGATTATCGCCACGGCTATGGTGGATACCGGCAGCCGTATGGACGAAGTGATTTTTGAAGAGTTTAAAGGTACGGGCAACAGCGAACTGTGTCTGGACCGCAAACTTTCCGAACGGCGCATTTTCCCCGCGGTGGACATTAACCGCAGCTCTACGCGCAAGGAAAATCTGCTACTCTCGGAAGACGAACTCAACAAAGTGTGGATTATGCGCAAAGTGCTTGCGCCGTTAAGCTCCGTGGACGCGATGACGCTTGTGCTGGATAAGCTGTCCTCCACCAAATCCAACAAAGATTTCTTTAAACAAATGGAAATGAACGCGTTTTAGTTGGGTGGAAAAAAGAAATTTTTGCCCAAAAACGTCCGATTATGGTAAAATAATCTATATAGATTTTTGAAAGGAAGAATTAACAATGAAAGAAAACTTACATCCCAAATACGATTTTGTCGAAGTCGTGTGCGCCTGCGGCAATAAATTTACCACCCGCTCCACCGCCAAAACTTTAAAGCTCGACATCTGCTCCGCCTGCCATCCGTTCTTTACGGGCAAACAGAAACTCTTGGACACCGAAGGTATGGTGGAAAAATTCAACAAACGCTTTGCAAAAACCGAAGGCAAAACCTTGGTCCGCAAACCGAAAACCGAAGTAAAAGCTAAAGCCAAATTGGCGAAAAAACCGGTAGCCGCCAAAAAAGCCGCCGTCAAAAAAACGGCCAAAAAAGCGGAAGCCGCCGAAGCGAAATAGCAACGCTTTTTTTAAAGAGCAGACTGCCCACAAGGAAGTCTGCTCTTTTTCTTTTGTAATAAGGAACCGTTATGGATACCTCTAAATATATAGCCGAATTTAAACAGTTGGAAGAGGAGCTTTCTTCCGGCAATTTGTCCGGTCAGGACTTGGCCGTAAAAGCCAAACGCCACGCGTTTTTAAAACCCATTATTGAAAAAGAGCAGGAACTTAACGCCGTCCAAAAGGCCATTGCGGACGACCGCGCGATGATTGAAGCGGGTGAGGATAAAGAGCTTGTTAAAATGGCCGCTGAAGAACTGGCGGAACTGGAAGCCAAACTGCCCGTTTTGCAAAAAGAACTGCGCGTGCTTGTTATCCCGCCGGATCCGAACGATTCCAAAAACATTTATTTGGAAATCCGCCCGGGCGCGGGCGGCGACGAATCCGCGCTGTTTGCGGCGGAGCTCTTGCGCGTGTACCAGCATTTTGCGCAAACCAAAGGCTGGACGACGGAAATTTTGGAATTTACGCCCACCGGACTTAAGGGTTGTAAATACGTCAGTATGTTTATCAAGGGCGACGGCGCGTACTCCTGGCTCCGCACCGAAGCGGGCACCCACCGCGTCCAGCGCGTGCCGGATACGGAAACCGCGGGCCGCGTGCACACGTCCACCGTCACGGTGGCGATTATGCCGGAAGCCGAAGAAATCGACATCGAAATCCGCCCCGAAGATTTGGAAATGGAAACGTGCCGTTCCGGCGGCGCGGGCGGCCAAAACGTGAACAAAGTGGAAACGGCCGTGCGCATTATCCACAAACCTACGGGCATTGTGGTTTCCTGCCGCGAAGAACGCCACCAGGGCAAAAACCGCGAAAAAGCGATGGCTATGCTGCGCGCCAAACTTTACCAGATTGAAGAAGAAAAACGCAATAAAGAAATTTACGATGAACGCAAAGCGCAGGTGGGCACCGGAGACCGCTCGGAAAAAATCCGCACGTATAACTTTCCGCAAAGCCGCGTGACTGACCACCGCACCGATAAATCGTACCATAACTTAATGGAAATTATGCAAGGTGCGATTGACCCGATACTGGAAGATTTGCGCGCCTACCGCGTGGAACAGAAACTCAAAAACTTGCAAATCTGATTCACGTTTGTTTTTGTACCGCCGGACGGCGTTGTTTAGGCGCTTCCGGCGTTTTTTAAAGATTTTTCATTTATGCAACCCACCTTGGAAGAAGTTTTGGACGGAGCCGTTTCCCGTCTGGTCGCGGCCGGTTCTGACGAACCGCAGGCCAACGCCGAATGGTTACTCGCCAGTGCGCTGGGCGTTACGCGCACGCATTTGCTAGTTAACCGCGCGGAGCGTATTACACCCGAGCAGCAGGACGCATACGAAAAAATGCTCGTGCGCAAAGAAGCGGGGGAACCGCTTTCGCACATTGTCGGCTTTCAGCCGTTCTGCGGTCTTAATATTCACGTAACTCCCGACGTACTCACTCCGCGTCCGGAAACGGAAGAACTGGCGGACCTTGTCAGCGCGCGTTTTGAACATCGCGGCGCGTACCGTTTTTTAGATATGTGCACGGGCAGCGGGTGTATTGCCCTTGCGCTTGCGGACCGTTTTCCCAAAGCCGTTGTTACGGCGGCGGATATTTCCGAAAAAGCTCTTTTGGTGGCGCAGGAAAATGCCAAGCGGCTGCATTTGGAGGACCGTATTCGGTTTTTGCAGTCGGACGTGTGGGAAAACGTACAGGATACGTTTGATTTGATTATTTCCAACCCGCCGTATATCCCGTCTAAAATTGTGGACACGCTGACGCGGGAAGTTTTACACGAACCGCGCCTTGCGCTTGACGGCGGCGCGGACGGGTTAGATGTTGTGCGGCCGCTTTGTTCTTTGGCGGCGGACTATTTAAATCCCGACGGACTGCTCGCCTTGGAACTGTGCAAAGGACAGGCGGGCGCGGTGGCGCGGGGGCTTATGGAAATCGGCTGGAACGCCGAGGTAAAAAAAGATATAGTGGGGATAGAGCGGTTTGTGCTCGCCCAAAAAATTTAATTTTTTCTAGGAGTTGTTATGGACAGATTTTTAATTCGCGGCGGCAAAAAATTGCAGGGAACGGTGCGCGCCAGCGGCAGCAAAAACGCCGCACTGCCGATTTTGGTGGCTACTCTTCTTACAGACGAACCGTGTGTTTTGCGTCGTGTGCCAGATTTGCGCGACGTGCGCACCACACTTAAAATTTTGGAATACCTGGGTAAAAAAATAACGTACGAAAACGGCACGGTGACCGTTTCCGCCGATGGACAGCTTAAAAACAGTTTGCCGTATGAACTTGTCAAACAAATGCGTGCGAGCTTTTGGGTGGCAGGGCCTCTTTTGGCGCGTTTTTTGGAAGCGGAAATTCCGCTCCCGGGCGGGTGCGCTATCGGGGTGCGTCCGGTGGATATTCATTTAAAAGGATTTGAAAAACTGGGCGCGACGTGCGAAACCAAAGCGGGTAACGTTATTTTGCGTGCGCAGGAATTAGTGCCTTCTAAAATTGTACTGCGTTTCCCCAGCGTGGGTGCCACACAGAACCTGCTGATGTGTGCGTGCTTAATAGAAGGCGAAACGGTGCTTGAAAACGTGGCAAAAGAGCCGGAGATTGACGATGTAGTCGATTTCTTAAACAAAATGGGCGCGGATATTTCCGCCGATGATAAAGGCCGCCTCATAATTTACGGTAAAAAAACGCTGCACGGCACGGAGCACGAAGTGATGTCCGACCGCATTGAAAGCGGTTCCTATATACTGGCCGCTGCCGCCACCCGCGGAGATGTTACCGTTACCGGCTGCGTACCCGAACATAACGCTATTTTGCTGGAGGATTTACAGGAAGCCGGTTTCCCTCTTACCATTACCAACGATTCCGTGCGCGTACACGCTTACAATGGGAAGATTAAACCTATCCGCGTGCGTACCGCGCCGTACCCGGGTTTTGCCACCGACTTGCAGGCCCCGTGGATGACGTTAATGTGTTTTTGTTCCGGTACTGCCGAAGTGGACGAAGATATTTTTGAAAACCGCTTTATGCACGCGCCCGAACTGGTGCGTATGGGTGCGGAAATTGTGACGGAGAAAAGTGTCGCGCGCATTACGGGCATAAAAGAGCTTTCCGCCGCGCACGTCCAAGCGTCCGATTTGCGCGGAGGGATGGCGCTTGTTATCGCCGGTCTGTGTGCAAAAGGTGAAACCGAGGTGGAGCGTATTTACCATATTGACCGCGGGTATGAAAACTTGGAAGAAAAACTTACCTCTTTGGGCGCGCAGATCAAGCGGTATAATCCCGAAAAATGAATTTTGATATCGTATTTAATTACATTTTAAAACGCACGGGTGTGGATTACGGCTCGGGACCGGCTGGATTTGCGCGTCTTTTGAAGCGGTTGGGCAACCCGCAGGAAAAATTTAAAATTGTTCACGTAGCGGGAACGAACGGCAAAGGTTCTGTAGCGACAATGATGGCCTGCGCATTGGAATGTGCGGGGTACAAGACGGGGCTTTTTGTATCGCCCCATTTGATAAACCCCGTGGAGCGTATCCAAATTAACGGAATGCCCATTTCCAAAAAATCCTTTTCTCAGGTTGTTGTAGAGGTATTTCAGAAGGAAGAGGACGCGCTCAATTTTTTTGAAATTTTAACCGCCGCTGCGCTTGTTTATTTTGCGCGCAAAAAAGTAGACTATGTTGTTTTGGAAACAGGGCTTGGCGGGCGGAAGGATCCCACCAACGTGTGTACTGCCGCGCTGAGTATTATTACCGCTGTCGGGATTGACCATACGCAATATCTCGGCTCCAGTTTGGCGCAAATCGCGCGCGAAAAAGCCGGTATCATCAAAGCCGGCGTACCCGTTATCAGCGGAGCGATGAATCCCACCGTACGCGAAATTATCGCTAAAATGGCGAAATCTAAAAATGCTCCGCTGACATTTGTGGGGCAGGGCGAACCGTTTTGGGAATCGTCAGTGGATATATCGTCGGGGCGTACGCTGATGCGCACGGATGACGGCTCCGTTTGGCCGCTGCACGCCTTGGGCGCGCGCCAAACGCTAAACGCTTGTGTCGTATATCAGGCGGCCAAAACGCTCGGGTTGCCGGATTGCGCGGTAAAGAAAGCGTTTGAAATAGTCGAATTGGCAGGACGGTTTGAGATGTTTTGCAACGGTAAAAATACCGTTGTGCTTGACGGCGCACATAACCCTCAGGCTGTAGAACTTCTAATGGAGTTTTGGCGCAAGACGGCGCTTTCCGAGAATGCAGTGCTCTTGTGCGGGTTTATGAAGGACAAAGACTATAAAAAAATGCTCGCGCTTTTGTGTCCGTATTTTAAAACGGTTATTGTTACCGTCCCGCCTTCTGTGCGCGGCGCGGGGGAAGATGAAATCCGTGCCGCACTTGCCAAAAATGCGCAAATCGTGTTCGAGCCGGACTGGAAGAAAGCCCTTGCCCTTGCGCTTACACATAAAAAAACACTTTGTACGGGCTCTTTTTATCTGGTCGGCGCGGTGCGCGCAAGGCTGGAAAGCAAAGCGTTTAAACGCGTGTAAAACCGAAGTGTTTTTCCGTCAGAAAATAGGGTTGACACGCGCGCTCTATTGTGGTTAAATTTAGTATACGTATTTTTGCGCGGAGAGCCAGCTATGTCTTTAGACAATAACCAATTTGAAGGTCACGGGGATATCGCCCAGTTTTTAGAAAAATTTAAGGAGCAGTCTTTTTCATCTTCCGTTACGCCTGCCGGTGCGGATTTTGGCGAGCGATTAATCCCTTCTAAACCTTCCCAGTATGAACGCACATTTGAAAAACTGGAACAAAAAATTCAGGAATTGGAAGAACGCTTTGAAGCCTCCGCCAGCCAAAACCAAATGATTCTTTCCGAGCTTGCGCGTACGCGCGAAGCGATGGAACGCCAAAAAGATCGTGACATTTTTTTGGAACACATTTCCCAAACGATTGCCAATTTAAAAGCCAGCGTGGAAAATTTATCCCGTGTTCGTCAGGAACATCGCGTATCGTATCCGGAGCCGGACGTGCAGCGCGGGTTTGACGCTCCGTCGGTAAATCCGCCCCATACGGCTATTTACCATTACCAACCGGAAAATTACCGCACCGCGCAAGAAGAAAAAGCGCGGCAAGAACACGAAGAAAAAGAGCGTATTATTTCCAGTCTGCACCAAAAAGCTTCCCAGTTAAAAGCTGTCAACAGTGCGCTGGACAGAGAAATTAAAAAAGTGCAGCAGGAAAAAATGGAAGCGCTTAAAAAATCGGCTGAGCAAGCCAAAGAAATTTTGTCTTTGCGCGACCAACTGACCGCTGCTGAAGAACGCTTTAAATCATTTGATTTTGAAGGCCGCATTGTTTCTATCCGGCAGGAATATCAGCAAAAAGTGGATAGTTTGGAAACGCAGCTGCAGGAAATTTCTGACACATGTATGAAGCAGGTGGAAGAAATCGAATCGTTGCGTGCGGAAAACGTAAAACTCCACAAAGCGGCCGCGGAAAAAGAAGCCGCCCTTAAGCGGTTAGAAGAAAAAGAACGCGAGTTGCAGGCGCTTAAAGAACAAATGACCGCTTTGGAAGCCGACCACAGCCGCAGTGCGCAGGAACAACTGATTGCGTTTACGGAAAAATTGCAGTCGCTCCAAACTCAGCGCGACGAGCTTTCCGTCCAGTTTGAATCTGCCCGTATGGAGCTGGAGGCCGTACGGCAGGAAAAAGAACTGCTTGAAAAGAACTTTAAAGAATTGGTGGAAAAAATCAATGCCAATGACGCAGTGATTGAGGAACTGAAGCAAAAGATCGCCGTGTTGGGCCGCCAAAATGAAGACTTAACCCAGCAAAATGTGCGCTTGACGAACGAAAAAGAAGAACTTGCCCGTACCAACGGAGCGTTGGATGCACGTATGCGCGCTGCCGAGTTAGAAAAAGATTCTTTATCTGCCCAAAGCGCGTCTTTGGCGCGGGAAAAAGAGGCGCTGGAAGAGCAAACCCGCGTGTTAAGCGCAGAGAGAGCGTCTTTGGCGCAAAATTTACAGGCCGCACAGACGGCTGCAGAAGATTTGACACGCGAAAAAGCCGAACTTACCGCGCGCAGCGAAGAGCTTACCCGCCAAATGCAGGAATTGGCGCGCGAAAAAGACAATCTTTCCATACGATCCGAGGAGCTGCTACGCGAGAAACAACGGTTTGAAGAACAGAATCGCGCATTAAGCAGAGAAAAAAATTCTTTATCTCAAAACTTGCAAGACGTCCGCCGTACGGCGGAGGATTGGGCGCGTGAAAAAGCGGAACTTTCTTCCCGTACTGAGGAATTGGTGCGCGAAAAAAATGCGTTGGAAGCCCGTGCCAAAGATTTAAACCGTGAGAAAGAAAAACTATCTCTCCGTGCGCTTGAACTACAAAAGCAGGCGGAAACGTTAGCGGCGGAAAGGCAGGAACTCTCGAAAGAAAACCGTCAGCTGCGCAACCAAAGCGCGGCACTTTTGGCTGCCCGCTTGGTGCAGGAAAAAGAGCGCGCTAACAAAGAAGAAATGCTTCGTAAAGCGGCCCCGTTGAAACCTGCCGTCCCACAAGTTCCTTCCGCGCCCGCCGCGCCTCAAGACCCGAAGCAACCTATTTTACATTCAGATAAAGCGGAGCCAAAGTGGCCTGTCTCTCAAACCGAAAAGGAACAGGTTCCTCTTTCGGAAATACCCGTTTCTATGAATGCGCGGGCCAAAGCCTCCGTGGTGAGCGAGGCGGATTTGCCGGAGATCAAAGTGGCGGATCCTGTGCCCCAGCACGAACAGCTTTTTGACGGGGAAGATTTTTTGGAGAAAACGGACAGCTTTATCGGCCGTATGAAATGGTCCATTTTCAGAGAAGACAAATAACCCGCTTATCTGAGCCTGATATTTTTATCAGGCTTTTTAACAAAAAGGAAAAAATATGTCCCGTTTAAATGTAGTTGTCTTATACGGCGGTAAATCCACCGAACACGAAGTTTCCGTGCATAGCGCGCAGACGGTTTGCCGTATGCTTGCTGTGCATCCGGAAAAATACCGAATTTATCCCATTTTTATTGATAAACAAGGTTTTTGGTTTTTGCAAAAAGAATGTGGTTTTAGAACCCCGCAGGATATGCCCGTTACGCCTGTTTTGCGTGCGGATGCCAATGTAACTGCGCTGAACGGGTCGTTGTCGTTTAAGGCGGACGTATTCTTTCCCGTGCTGCACGGTACTAACTGCGAGGATGGTACAATGCAAGGCTTGTTGGAGACGCTGGGCGTTCCGTACGTCGGCTGTGGAGTGCTGGCTTCAGCTATGGGGATGGATAAGGAAATTTCCAAACTGCTTGCTGCACAGGCGGGGGTGGAAATCCTGCCGTACGTTACCGTTTCGCGCGGCGAAGCTTATGACAAGGCGGAACTGGAAGCGTGGGTAAAAGAAACGGGTCTGCCCGTTTTTGTCAAACCGGTGCGTTTGGGATCCTCCGTCGGAGTGCGGAAAGTAAAAAAACTGGAAGAACTGCACGAGGCCGTATCATTTGCCCTTCAATTTGATTCGGACGTGATGATTGAAAAAGGCATAGACCGCGCGCGCGAAATTTTCTGTGCAATTTACGGGGAGGGCGCGCATTTAAAAACCTCTGCGTGTGGCGAATTGCGTACGGTAGCGGGTGAATTTTTTGACTATAACGCCAAATATATTGTGGCTGGCGGGTGCGAAACCAATGTTCCGGCCAACATTGCGCAGGATACGCAAATCTGTATGCGGGACGACGCGGCGGCCGTGTTCCGCACGCTTCGCGCAAGCGGACTGGCCCGCGTGGATTTTTTAATGGATAAAGACGGACGGTATTATTTTTCCGAAATCAACACGCTGCCCGGAATGAGCGAAACAAGCCTTTTTCCGCAGCTTTTTGAAGCGTCCGGAGAAGATTACGGCCAAATTTTAGACGGCCTGATCCGTCTTGCGCTGGATGTTCGTGCGCGTAAGGACACGCTGGCGTTAAACAGATAATTATGAACGCGGTAAGCAGACGTTTTTTTGGATTAAACATATGGGTAAAAGTAATTTTTTTCTTTTGCCTACTAGGAATGTTTGCCAACATCATACTCGTTTGTCGTGATATTGCTGGCGATGGAGTTTTACTGCGGCTGCATGCGGGTTTTTTAGTATTGTATGCGTCGCAGGCAGCGTTTATTTTGGTGCACGAACGGTATGTGTGCGTGCTGACTGTTCTGCAGGGCGTGCTTGCTCTCTTGAGCAGTGCGGACTTTACGTTTGCACCGCTGGTGCGCGTATTCGGGCGTATGTATTTTCTGTTTGGTACGCCTTCTGTGGAAGGAATGAAAGCATATAAGTATGTGTTTTTTTCGCTTTGTTTTACGCTTCAGATGTTGAGTGCGTTTGCGCTGTTTTCGCTCCTGCCCAAGTATACGCCCAAGAAAAAAGAAACGAAAGAAATTCCCGCTTAAACGGCAGTATCGAAAATTTTTTAATTCCCCCGTGAACGGATTCGTTTGCGGGGGGTTTTATATGGTCATATTGTAGAGGAGGCTGATCGTGTTGTTCAATTTTTTGAAGGGGTTGACCCGTTTTTTTTTTTTGATAAATTGGGATTATGACTTCTTTTATAAGGGGGGATATATCCTATGTATCAAAAACGCGGATTTACGCTTATTGAGTTGTTAGTTGTGGTATTAATTATCGGTATATTGTCTGCGGTAGCGCTCCCGCAGTACACAAAAGCGGTGGAAAAATCGCGTGCTGTACAAGCGGTAGTGTTAGTTAAAAGTATTCGCGATGCGGCAGAAATATATTATATGGCGAACGGTACATATCCGTCCTCGATTGATGATTTGGATATAGAACGTCCCGCTATGGTAAAAGATTTTGAGTGGGATAATAGTGGGGAGTGGAAAGACGGGCGTTTTTCGTTACGGCATACTTCTGATCCTGATTATTATATTATTGCCAGCGGCGCGGAACGAACTTCTTCTGGTGTAGGTGTACCAATAGAGTTTCTAAAGGGAAAAGTTTACTGCTCTAGCAGCAATACGAAAGGCCTTCAAGTGTGCAAAAGTATTGGATCACGGAATATAGAGGGGGCAGGCGGGAAATTTTGGGAATTATAACAAATTGAAAATTAAAAACACCTCGGATATTGGCCGAGGTGTTTTTGCTTACAGATTATTTAAAATTTTGGTATTTGCGGATGACTTCGTCCTTAAATTCCAAAAATGTACCGTTTTTAATTGCTTCGCGCGCGCGTTCCGTCAAACGGATTAAAAAGCGGATGTTGTGTATGCTCATCAAGCGGTGGCTGGTCAGCTCGGCCGCGCGGTACAGGTGGCACAGATACGCGCGGGAATAGCGGCGGCAGGTGTAGCAGTCGCACTCGGGGTCCAGCGGTATGTCTTGCGTGCGGTATTCGGCGTTTTTAATGTTTACGCGTCCGCCGCTCGTCATAGCCATTCCGTTGCGCGCCACGCGCGTGGGCCATACACAGTCGAACATATCCACGCCGCGCTCGATGGAATTTAAAATTTCCACGGGCGTTCCAAGTCCCATAAAATAGCGCGGTTTGTTTTCGGGCAGATTTTCGGTAACGGTCAGAACGGACTCGTTCATCTGCTCCAAGGTTTCGCCCAGCGAAAGGCCGCCGATACAATATCCGTGCGTAGGCAGAGACGCCATATGCAGCGCGGCTTCCTTACGCAAATCCGGGAAGATAGCCCCTTGAATAATACCAAACAAAAGCGAATTTCCGACGGTAAACGAACCGTCCGCATTTTGGGTGATGTGCTGTTCGGGTACGGTGTTTTGATAAGCGCGTGCGGCGCGTTCCGCCCAGCGTTTAGTGATGTTAAGGGCTTCGCGCGCGTCGTGCTTGGAGGGCTCTTTGGCGTGGATACAGACGTCCAGCATCGTCCAAATGTCGGAGCCGATTTCGCTTTCAAATTGAATCACGTTTTCCGGCGTAAAGAGGTGTTTGCTCCCGTCGTGGTGGGATTGAAAGGTAACGCCTTCCTCTTTGATTTTGCGGAATTTGGACAAACTGTATACTTGAAATCCGCCGGAGTCGGTCAAAATGCTTCCGTCCCAGTTCATAAATTTATGGAGTCCGCCCATCTGCTGCAGGATTTTGGTCGTCGGACGCAGATACAGGTGGTACGTGTTGGAAAGCAGGCACGTTGCTCCGGCGTTTTTTAAATCTTCATCGGTAAGCGCTTTCACGCAGGCCTGCGTGGCCACCGGCATAAACACGGGGGTCTGCACCGCGCCGTGTTTGGTGTACAGCACGCCGGTGCGGGCTTTGGAACGGGAATCTTTGGCTAAAATATGAAAAGGAGAATTCATATTTATATTTTATCATATCCTGCTTTGGGCTTTGGTAGATAAAAACAGGAGTGTCCGTTTTATTTTGTCTGGATTTGAGGCTTGTTTTATTTATGTTTTTTTATTAAACTGAATAATGAGGAGAGGTTGGCTGTTTATAATTTGTAATTGTCGTGCACCTAAAAACGCTTCCACAACATTGGGGGACGATTTTGTCTAGCCAATTTTTTTTCAGAACCAAAACGCAGAAAGAGCAAATTCCCGCGTTCTTTTGGTGTTGTAAGAATACTGAGGAGGGATGTATGAAGAAGAGCAAGAAAGCCTTTACGTTGACGGAGTTGCTTGTTGTCGTCATTGTGATAGGGATATTATCCGCGGCGGTCCTGCCGAAATTTAATAAAGTAATTGAAACGCGTAAAACGACGGAAGCGGAAGAGCTGATGGCGTCCATACGCACGGAACAGGAAAAACGCTGTGCGTTGGACAAGCCGTATTTAACGGCAATGTCTGAAATGACGGATATCGTAAAGAACAACTATACGAAGAACTTTACGATAGCGTTAGTCTCCCGCGGGATAGAGGCGGAGAGTCAGGGGAAATATACTTACACGCTAAAAATGCCGTCATATGCTGACGGGCGTATTTGTTGTGAGGGAACGGGGTGTAATAAATTAAACAAGAACTATCCCACGTGTGATGAACTGCGCGGGAAAGATGATTACCACGAATCGCCTGCGGAGTGTGCGGGAGTTTCATCGGAGGAAGAACCGAGCGGCCCTTGTGATATAGACCCGTACAGTTGTGAATGTAACCCGAACCAAGAGAAATGTTGCGCGGAGGACGAGGTGTGGCAAGACGGAAAGTGCGCTCCGAAGCCGAAAGAGTGTACGGGGCCGAAACCGGCGACGAGTCAAGAGTGCAACAAATGCGGAACGCAGACCCAAACGGTAACGTGTGATACGACGACGGGCGAATGGGTGGAAGGCGGTTTTGGCGAGTGCAGTATTGACGATGAAACGAAATGCGAGGAGAACAGCACGTGTTTAGATAAATTCCGAGCCGAAGAATTAAAATCGTACTGTGCGCAGCACGGTCTTGTCCCCTGGGAGTATTTTGCTGACGACACGAGGTTGTCTCCGTCCAACTGCTGTCAAAGCTGTGAAGATGCCGGTGGTGTAATGGATAATGGGGAATGTGTATCTCCTTATTGGACGGCCGAACCAACGGAAAAGGTAGTCGGTATTCGTTATGGAAAGCAATATCCTACTGTTGCTTTGCGTAGTGATTTTTGGGGATATCCCGATGCGAGCGGGGGGGTAGGGGGTGTTGCACAGTATGGTCTCTATCCTGGCGGAATGGGCGGTGTTTGTGATTTCTCCGGTTATGATACAATAGCTATGACGACTCTCAGCAGCTTTGACAGCCAGGAATTCGAGAAGCGT
This sequence comes from Candidatus Avelusimicrobium sp., assembly GCF_051874775.1. Taxonomy (GTDB): domain Bacteria; phylum Elusimicrobiota; class Elusimicrobia; order Elusimicrobiales; family Elusimicrobiaceae; genus Avelusimicrobium. The sequence continues at coordinate 7,363 of NZ_JBJEGE010000028.1, read as the reverse complement.
TGCAACCAACGCTGTAGCAAATCCGCTGGTTCTTGCGATTATACAGCCTATGAGTTGGGTGATGACAGCTGGACGTCTATATATGATTCTACCCAACGCGCCGGTCAATCTGAAGCCGTTTGTTGCCTATATGCTAATGATAATAGAGGCGCTACTTTGGGAGAACTCGCAGGCTGTGTGGAGGATGATGATCCTATGTTTTCGTTTCAAGGCGAACATTGCGGCAATGAGACTGGCGGTCCGGGAGATGTGTGTTACCCTAGGTGTGGCCTGAATTATTCAAACTTGGTTCTCTCTTTTACCACCAACCAGATTAAAGAATTTCAAGATCGTTGTGCTGCTGCTAGAGCAATCAATAAGGCTCAACAAGGTAAATGCACTGCTAGCGGCATTCCGTCGGATGCCTATACGTCTTCTGGCGAAGAAACCTATAGCGAGTTACAGTGGATGCAAGGTAAAGCTCAACCTGAAGATTCCGATTGTAAGGTGGTTTTATCGAACAAAAGTATAGAAGTTTACGGTGCAGTTGTTCAAAAATGGGAATGCGTGAAAGATCCTTATGGAGGAAAACCCTTGTTTAATTAAGTTATGCCGTATATTCAAAACGGGCGGTTAGAAGCCGCCCGTTTTTTACATATATTTATTAAAATAAAGAATATGAAATTTCTCTTTCCTTTTTTGCGCCGTTATAAGGACTGTTTGCTGTTTGCCGCGTTGGTTATCGGTTACGGGGTCTGGGGGATAATGCGCGGGCAGGTGTCTACGTGGGATTTGATGAATTATCATCTGTACAACGCTTACGCTTTTATAAACGGCCGTTTTGGTACGGACATTATGCCTGCGGGCGTACATACCTTTTTAAATCCGTTGTCAGACGTACCGTATTATTTAATGATTAGGTATTTAAATGATTATCCGCGCGTGATTGCGTTTATTATGTCGTGTTGGAGCGGGGTGTTGCTGTTTTTGTTTTACAAATTCTGCGCGCTGGTATATGGGCGGAAAGAATGGCTGTGGACGTGTTTTGCAGCGGTTTTTGCGGCGGGCGGGTATATATTTGTGACGCAGACGGGGTCCCAAAATAACGACATTTTCCTGAATGCTTCCGCCTTGTGTGGCATTTATTTATTTTTCCGTTTTCTGTTTAGACACACGCGCAAACGGAGTTATTTGTTTTGGGCGTCGTTTATTGTGTGCGGCGTAACGGGCCTTAAATATACGCTGGCGTGCGTACCGATAGCGATGTTTGCGGTGCTGTGTGCGAATTACCGGCATCTGAAAGACGTTCGGGAAGATTTTGGGGCGTTTGTCTTGGGAGGCTTAACGGGTTTTTTGGTGACCAATGGGTACTTTGTGTGGCGGTTGTGGGAACAGTATGATAATCCGGTATTTCCGTTTTATAATAATATTTTTAAATCGACATATTTTGAACCAGAGCATTTAAAAGATATACGTTTTTATCCGCAAACGGTGGTGCAATGGCTGTTTTTCCCGTTTTTGCGCTTTTTAAAACCGGAAGGAATTATTTCGGAGATGGTAAAAGATTATCGGATGGCTGCGGGGTTTGTTTCCTATTTTATCGTATTAGCGGTATGGTTAAAAGGCCTCGGGAAACGGACGGGTTTGGAATGGCGTAGGATGGGGAGTTTGCTGTTGTTTATCGGGGTGTTGTATGGGGTGTGGCTGAAGACCTTTGCCATATTGCGTTATGTGATTATACTGGAAATGTTTAGCTGTTTGCTGGTGGTGTACGTTATTAAATTGCTGCCCGTGCGTAAGTGGATTTCCATCTGTTTGGCCGTATTGGGCTTTACGTTTTTAATGCAAACTGTCGCTAAGGAGGACTGGGGGGAAAGACGCTTTGCGTTTGCAGGTAAAGTCATTGACATTAAACCGGCTTTGCCAAAGGTGGAACCGAACGCGTTGGTTATTTTTTGGGGATCGCCGATGTCATTTTTAGCGCCGTTTTTTCCGCAGGATGCGGTTTTTATTGGGGGGATAAGGTATCCTTCTTATAATAATCATTTTTTTACAATCCGGCAGCAGGCTCGTTTATTGAATTTTTTGCCGGAGATTTATTTTAAACATCATTTTGATGAAACAATTAGGGAATGTATCCGCAAACATTCCGGCCCGATATATATTGTAAGCGTTCCATGGGAAATGATGCTCGACCCGCAAACGCTGGCCCCTTACGGCTTGGAAAAAACGGGTGAGCGGTGTCAGGTGTTTAACTCAAATCTGAATATTTATTTGTTCCGCGGCGCCGGCTGGACTGTGTGCCGTGTGCGGAAAACGTCTGCGGCGGTTATGGCGGGCGGAAACTGAAAATTCCCAAGCCTTTCAGCTTGCGGAATACACAATACATATTTTCCGGACGCTGTACGCCGCACGCTGTAATCCGCACCTTGCAGGCGGCACTCTGGAAATTTTTATAACATAAAAAACCTCCGATGAAAATCGGAGGTTTTTTGTCGTCTTTCGGTAAAACCGTTATTTAGCCAAGCTTTTCCACGCTTTGGATTCTTCTTTCAACGCTTTTTTTGCGTCTTTGGCGGCCTGTTTTGCCTCGGCTTTTTTGGCCTCAGCGGCTTTTTTGTCCGCTTCTTTTTTGGCGGCCGCGTCGGCTTTGGCCTGTTTCAAAGCCGCTTTATTGGCTTCTTCTTTGGCTTTGGCCTGTTCTTTTAATTCTTTGGCCTTGGCTTTGGCGTCTTCTTTGGCCTGTTTGGCTTTCGTTTTGGCTTCGGCTTTTTTAGCTTCGGTAGCTTTTTTGTTGGCTTCTTCTTTGGCTTTAGCCTGTTCTTTTAATTCTTTCGCTTTGGCTTTGGCGTCTTTTTTGGCTTGTTCGGCCTTGGCTTTGGCGGTTTCGGAGGCGTTAGCTTGTTTGGAAGCGTTTTCTTTGGCGGTTTTTACTTTTGCCGCGGCGTTTTCTTTTTTTGCCTGAATGTCTTTTCTCAGCGCGCTGACTTTAGACAAGGTGCAATTGTTGATGCAGGTAACATCTTCCTTAGTGCAGCCGCAGTCGTCGGCGGCGTAAGCGGCGGCGGTTAAACCGAACGCCAAAGCGAGTACGAGTACTTTTTTCATTACGTATTTTCTCCTTATAGTTTAAAAGTCTTACATATTATTTTACTAAATTGGCGCTAAATTCCAAATGCGGGATTTTAGATTACAATTCCGGTACGGGCCGCGTTTTTTGCTAAAATATAATTATGGAAAGCGTTGCCGTCCCGTTGTGGGTAAATATTTTATTGGGGATTATCGTCGTCAATCTGTTGGTTTGGCCGCTCGCTTCGCGCTGGGTGGAAAGCCATTTGGAGCTGTTTTTGCTGGGGGTTGGTGCGGCGGCGGTAACCGTCAGCGGCGGTTGGAGCGTGGATTTTTTATATGAAACGCTTAATTATCCCGTCAACGTGGCGTTTATCGTGCTGATTGTCAGTGTTATTTTTAATAATTATTCGCGCTATATTTTCCGCGTGTTATTTGCTTTTTTTAAAAAAATGGAGCCGCGCTACAGCTTTGCAGTACTCATTTTCCTGTTGGGGATGACTTCTTCTCTTGTTAGCGTGACGGTTTCTGCCTTGGTGTTGGCGGAAGTATTAAAAGTGGTCAATTTGGAACGGACGGCCACCGTGCGCATTACGGTGTTTGCGTGTTATGCCATCGGTTTGGGCGCGGTGCTTACGCCGCTTGCCGAACCGCTGGGGTTGATTATCAACAATGCGCTTTCCGTTCCGCCGCATAACGCCGATTTCTTCTTTTTATTAAAACATTTCTTTTGGTGGATTGCTCCTGCTGTTTTGCTTCTTTCCGCCGCGGCGGGATATTTTGCGCGTAATGCGGGAACCACGCTGCAAATGCATATTCGCGAAGATAAAGAAACCTACTCTTCTATGTTGCGCCGCACGCTGCATATCTATATGTTCGTGGCTGCACTTAATTTAATCAGCACGGGGCTTCGCCCGTTAGCACAAAGCACCATTACGCATTTAGGTGGTAAGGTGCTCTTTTTGGCGAATGCGGTTTCGGTTATTATCGATAACGCCACGCTTGCCGCCATTGAAATCGTCCCTTCTATTTCGATGAATGATTTGGTCTATATGGTCATCGGCCTTGCCGCGTTTGGCAGCATGCTGGTGCAGGGAAATTTGCCCAACATCGTGGCCGCCGAAAAGCTGGGTATTAAAAGCCGTGAGTGGGCATCCGTTGCTGTACCGACGGGGCTTATCCTAATGGGCGGTTACTTCATTATCCTTTCTGTTTGTTTATAGATATTCTCTGCTGCGCCGAATAGGCTTTTGGGCTCTTGTATTTTCCCAACCGTATGCGGCGCAGAACCCTCTCAACCGTGTATATATTATGGCGCAGAACTTAAAGCAAAGAGCTCCTTGTGTAAAGAGGTGCGGACGAATGGCTGTAGATCTAGGTCCCTGCCTAGGTTTTATCTAGGTCTAAAGACCCTGGCATTTTGTGCGCGGAACAGGGTATACTAAAAAAAAAGGAGCTTAATATATGAACAAGATTATTTCCATTTTGACGGTTGCGGGCTGTATGGTCGTATTGACGTCGAACTCGTGGTGTCAAGCCAGTAAAATTGCTACGCAGTTAATTAAAAAAATGCCTTCTTCCTCCGCTTTAGATATTTTGGGTAATCGTTTTACAGCAGGTGCTGCAGCAGCCAAGACGCAGGCTTATATAGAAAGAACCGCAAGAATGGTCACAATGCAGCATTCCCCTGTCGCACTGAATCGGAGCGAGTTTAATACTTTTATTGCCCACCGGATTACCCCTACTCCAATCTCCAGTTTACGGGTGCGTTTAGTGGCTCCTTCTTTGGAACAGACGCAGAAATCTGTCCAAGAGTATATGAACTTTTTTACGGATTTCAGAGCAATGCGCCAAGAGGTAGATCCTGTTTTGGGAAATGCTCTGTTGGAAAGAACTGATTTGTTAGAAACAATGCATCCCTCTCAGTTGGGCTATTATACAGGGCTTGTTCATTCAATAAACCTTCGCTCGAAGAAACTGCAAAAAACCTTATTCCCTACTGATCCTGCATTAGCAGAAGCTGAGACATATCTTAACTTCGCGGAGAGTAAATTTAACAAGTTCTATACGCCGGACATTACGCCTAAGGGTTCTGTGGTCCGTCCGTTTGTAGAGGAAGAATTTTGGATGGAATACGACTGGCATAAGCCCGTGCGGGATGGGACATTGACTGCGTTGCCGGAGAACGTCCATATGGCGGTGTTAAACGATACAGAAGATATTCTGAATATGTATAAGCTGTGGGAGAAGCAGGGGCGTTTCCCTGAGGGGTGGAAGGTGTCTACCTATTATGATACGATGAATCTGCTTAACGCTGTGAAATCCGGCCAGAAATTTGATTTGATTATATCTGACATTAACGTTCCTGGCGGCGGCGGACGATATTGCGTCCATTGTTTGCGTGAAATGGGTATAGAAACGCCGGTAATCGGGTGCAGCGGGTATACGCGCGACAAAATCGATTCCAAAGAATTGCACGATATTGGTTTTGACGGTTATATGTACAGCGACGATATGTTTGAAGAAGATGCCGGTTTTTCGACTTGGAAATCCCATGTCGGCAATTATTACTACTATAAAAGAATAGGTGGCTGGCCGCGCTGATTGTGTGCCGGCCCGCTCCGTTTTTTGGGAACCGTTTCTGTTCTTGACAGACCCCGCCGATGAAGTTATAATGGGGAAAACGGTTCCCGTTTTTTATTTCATGCGAATACAAGTCTTACCGTAGTTTGCCGGATGCAGTTTGCTGTGCCGTACGTTTCACCCACCGTATAGGAGAACTTATGACAGACAGATTCGAACCCGCCGCGCGGATTCTTAAAGACCATCAGTACGACAGTTCCAAGTTAATTCCCATCCTCCAAAAAGTGCAGGACGAATACAAATATCTCCCCGAAGATATTATGCGTTTTATTGCCAACGAGCTGGAAATTTCTCCCGCCAAAGTGTTTGGCGTAGCTACGTTTTTTGCGCATTTTGCCATTACGCCCAAAGGCAAGCACATTATCAAAGTGTGCAACGGCACCGCCTGCCACGTAAAAGGATCCTCTTTCGTTATCAACACCGTAAAAGATATTTTGAAATTAAAAGAAGGGCAAGATACTACGGAAGACGGTTTTTTTACCCTGGAATGTGTATCTTGCCTGGGCGCGTGCGGGCTGGCCCCCGTCATGGTGCTCGACGACGTCGTTTACGGGCAAATTACCCCGGCCAAAGCGGCCGAACTGATTGATTCCATCGTCAAAGCGGAGGCCCAGCATGGCAACTAAGAATATCGAAAACATCGCGCAGGAATATAATTCGGCGTACAAAAAAATTACGGGCCGCGTGGTTATCTGCGGCGGCACGGGGTGTATTGCGGGCGGTTCGTTAAAAGTGTACGAAGCGTTCCAAACAGAAATGGAAAAACGCAAAATCGGTTTTTGCCTGCAAATCACCAAAGACTGCCACGAAAATTATTTAAGCCTCAGCGGCTGCCGCGGTTTCTGTGCGCAGGGGCCGCTCGTGAGCGTGGGCGACATTTTTTACACCAAAGTAAAACCCGAAGACGTGGCGGAAATCGTCGAAAAAACGCTTTTAAAGGGCGAAGTGATTGACCGTTTGTTATACCATAATCCCGCCTGCGACAAAAAAGCCAAAACGGTGGAAGACATTCCCTTTTACTCCCAGCAGGAACGTATCCTGCTGCATGACTGCGGACGCATTAATCCCGAAGATATTAATGAATATATCGCCCACGGCGGTTACGCCCAGGCCAAACGCGCGTATACGGAAATGACGGACGAAGAAGTCTGCAAAGAAATGATTGCTTCCGGCCTGCGCGGGCGCGGCGGCGGCGGTTTCCCGACGGGTAAAAAATGGGATTTAACCCGCGTGGAACCCGGCCCGAAAAAATACGTCATCTGCAACGCCGATGAGGGTGACCCTGGCGCGTTTATGGACAGAAGCGTTATGGAAGGCAACCCCAACGCCGTACTCGAAGGCATGATGATTGCCGCGCGCGCCATCGGTGCCGATGAAGGTTATATTTACGTGCGTATGGAATATCCGCTGGCCATTCAGCGTGTGCGCACGGCTATCAAACAGGCCGAAGAGCTCGGCATTTTGGGCGAAAATATTTTCGGTTCCGGCAAGAATTTTAAAATCAACGTAATGGAAGGCGCGGGCGCGTTCGTCTGCGGCGAAGAAACCGCGCTTATCGCCTCCGTGGAAGGCAAACGCGGTATGCCCAAAATCAAACCGCCGTTCCCCAGCCAGTGCGGTTTGTTCGGCAAACCCACGGTCATCAATAACGTGGAAACGTTAGCGACCGTCG
>NZ_JBJEGE010000027.1:0-114674 GCF_051874775.1 Candidatus Avelusimicrobium sp. | reverse complement strand
AACGACGCGTGGTTTTTTGATACGGCTGCACCGTACCAGCATTTAGCTATTAATGCGGTTCGTGCGGCGGAAACTGGCCGGCCCGTTTTGCGCTCTGCAAATACGGGCTTCTCAGCGGTGATAGATCCGTTTGGGCGAATTACACAACAATCCGGTCTGTTTACGCAGGAAATTTTACGCGCAAATGTCCCTCTCTCCGTAGGGGACAAACTGAGTTTTTATTCCCAGTGGGGCGATTGGTTCGCGTGGCTGTGCACGGTGATTTATTTTACGCTGTTTATTTCGTTGGCGGTTTTTTCGTATGAATAATATTGAATTTAAAGACGTGGAACAAAAGTTGGAAGATCTTTCGGCGCGTGTCGCCAAGATTGAAACGATTGACGGTATTTCCGACAAACAAAAGGAATTGGCGGATTTGCAGCATATATCGGCGGATCCGTCGTTTTGGAACGATACCAAAAAAGCCAAAGAGGTCAGCCGCAAAATTGATTTGTTAAAAACGTCCATTGAGACGTTTTTTGCGCTTCAAAAAAAACTGGAGGACGACTGCACGCTGTTTGATTTGTGCCGAGAAATGCAGGACGAAAAGGAACTGTCTGTTTTATCTGCGTCGCTGGCGGAAACGGAAAAACGCGTGGCGCAAAAAGAGGGGGAAATTCGTTTGTCGGAACCGAACGACAAGCTGAATGCTATTTTGACCATTCACGCCGGAGCCGGCGGAACGGAATCGTGCGACTGGGCACAAATGTTGGTGCGTATGTATACGCGCTGGGCCGAACAGCACGGGTTTAAATTTTCAGTGTTAGACGCGCAAGCCGGCGATGAAGCGGGTATTAAAACTCTTTCGGCTATGATAGAGGGGCCGTTTGCATATGGGTATTTGAAAGGGGAAAACGGAGTCCACCGGTTAGTGCGCGTTTCTCCTTTTGATGCCAATGCCCGCCGTCATACCTCTTTTGCATCGTGCGATGTGCTGCCTGATATAGATGAGGATGTTAATATTGAAATTCCGGAAAAAGATATTCAGCTGGAAACTTCCCGCGCCGGCGGACACGGCGGCCAGAACGTCAACAAAGTGGAATCGGCCGTACGGCTTTTGCACATTCCCACGGGCATTGTGGTTTCCTGCCGCATTGAACGCAGCCAGCTGCAAAACCGCCAGACGGCGATGAAAATGCTCAAAGCCAAACTGTACGAAATGGAAATGGACAAGAAGCGCGGCGAAGCCGAAAAACGTTACGGGCAGAAAGGGGAAATCGCTTGGGGACACCAAATTCGTTCGTACGTATTTATGCCTTATCAACTGGTAAAGGATTTGCGCAGCGGATACGAAACCTCGCAAATCAACGCCGTGATGGATGGCGATTTGGATCCGTTTATTTTCGCATTTTTAAATCACGAAGCCGAACATAAAAAATAATGAAAACCGGTTTGTATCTTCATCTCCCGTTCTGCAAACAGAAGTGTAATTATTGTGATTTTGCTTCATTTGCGGGGCGGGAGTTTTTAATTGACGGTTATGTGGACGCTCTTTCTAAAGAAGCTGCCCTGTCGCCCGTGCGTGTATTTGAGACCCTGTATGTCGGCGGCGGGACACCGAGTATTCTGTCTGCCGTACAGCTTCAAAAATTGGCGCAAATTATTGAAAATCATTTTGGTCCCATATCCCGTTTTGAGGAAAGTACGTGCGAAGCCAATCCGGAAAGTTTGACAGCGGAAAAAGCTGTCGTGCTGAAAAAGACGGGATTCAACCGCCTGAGCTTGGGGCTGCAAAGTTTTAACGATGCGGAACTCAAAATGCTGGGGCGCGTTCACAGCACGATGGATTTTTTGCGTGCGTATGAAACGGCCCGTGCGTGCGGTTTTGAAAATATTAACGTAGACTTGATTGCCGGCCTGCCGGATCAGACTCTGGAAAGTTTTTTATGCAGTTTAGAGCGCGTAGTGTCCTTGCGTCCGGAGCATCTTTCAGTATACGGCCTGCAGATTGAAGAAGGTACTCCGTTTTTTGAGCGCGCAGTGGTGTGCGACCAACTTTTAATGCGCCGTATGTTAGAGGAAACACACGTACGTTTGAAACGTGCGGGGTATCATCATTACGAAATTTCCAATTTCGCTTTGTCTGGTTGGGAAGCCAAACACAATACGCATTATTGGAACGACGGTGACTATATTGGGCTGGGGAGTTCGGCCGCTTCGTTTTTTCGCGGGGTTCGGTATCAAAATACACCGGATGTATGGGAATATATCCGCCGCATAAATGCGGGGGAATCTCCGGTGGAGTTTATGGAAAAATTAGAAGGAAAAGCACGCGCGGGAGAACGGTTGATGCTGGCGCTGCGCCAACTGGACGGTGTGGAATTATCTGAACGGGACGAAGAAATGTTCGGGCGGGAAATGGAAAAACATATTAAAAGAGGGCTTCTCCTGCGGATGGGAAAAAAAGTAAAATTAAGTTTTGAGGGGCTTTTTTTGGCTAATGAAGTATTTTGCAGCTTTGTGGCTCCGTTTGAGGAAAAATGAAATTAACCGCTGTCCATACTGATATTTTTCACCCGCGCGAAAATTTGCCTGCGTTTATTGTGCGTCATCTTCCGTCCGTGCCGGAGAAAAGTATACTTGCGGTGGCTTCTAAGCTGCTTGCTCTTTGGAAAGGGGAGATTGTGCCGTATGAAAGCCCCGCGCAAAAGGAAGAGCTGATTCTGCGCGAAAGTACTGCCGCTTTAAAAACGCCGCTTGCGTGGCTGACCGTTAAAGACGGTATGGTAATGACCAATGCCGGCATTGACGAATCCAACGCGGACGGCAAACTTTTGCTTTTGCCGAAAAATGGTTATGTCGTTGCGGACGAGTTGCGCCAAACCTTGCGTGCGCGGTGGAACGTAACAAATTTGGGCGTGCTGATTACAGATAGTATGATTTTGCCGCTTCGTGCCGGAGTGACGGCGTCCGCCGTAGCGTATGCGGGGTTTCGGGGCGTAAAGGATTTACGCGGCACGCCGGACATTTTTGGCAAGAAGTTAGAGGTTACGCTCGTTAATGCGGCCGATTCTCTTGCATCGGCTGCGGCGCTGTGTATGGGAGAAGGAAACGAACAATCCCCGCTGTGTGTAATTGAAAATGCACCGGTCAAATTTTCAGATGTCATCAATGCGGCGGAAATTAAATATCCTGTAGAAAACGATTTGTATACCCCGCTTTTTAAAGCATCGGGTCTTATTAAAAAAGGAGAGTATAATGATTAAAAATATCGTTAACGAATTTAAAACATTCGTTATGCGCGGCAATGTAATTGATATGGCTGTCGGTATTATTATCGGCGGTGCGTTTACGAAAATCGTAAATTCTATGGTAGCCGATATTATGATGCCGCCTTTGGGCCTGTTGTTGGGAAAAGTGGATTTTTCCAACTGGTTTATCGTGCTGAAACAAGGCTCGCAAGAAGGACCATACGCCTCTTTGTCTGCGGCGCAGGCCGCCGGAGCGACGACGCTGAATGTCGGTACGTTTTTAAATGCCGTTATCAGCTTTATCATTGTGGCATTTTGTATTTTTTTATTGATTAAAGTAATCAATAAAGTAAATGCGCCCAAAAAGGAAGCAGCTCCTGCTACTCCTACGACGAAAAAGTGTCCGTTCTGCTGCAGCGAAATCGCACTGGAAGCTACGCGCTGTCCGCACTGCACATCTGAAATTAAATAAGTGTTTTTTGCTGTAATGAAAAGGACGCAATGATTTTTTTATTTGCGTCCTTTTTTGTAATAAACGGGGAGTATCAGAGATTCTTACAAATCCGCCGCAGATATTTGGCGGCGTTTTTTTGTGCATCTTTGGCATTCGCGGCAAAATCCGTCAAAACAGCGGTTTGCTGCGGTGCATATTTTTGTCCGCGCAAGGCTTGTTCGTCGCATTGTCCGCAAATAAATAATACGGGTTTTTTATATTTTTTCGCCAGTTTTAACACAGCCAACGGCGCTTTGCCGTAAAAGGTTTGTCGGTCCAGTTTCCCTTCGGTGGTAATGATCAAGTCCGCGTTCTGGAAATATTTTTCCAACCGTGCTTTTTGAAATAAAAAGCTGGACCCCAAAAGCAGTTCCGCACCAAAACAGCCTGTTAACCCCGCACCGATAGCTCCCGCTGCAGCGGTACACGGTGTATGGGCAATATCGCGCCCTGTCGCCTTTTTTATGGCACGTGCGAATGATGTCATTGCTTTGTCTAAAATTTTTACTTGTGCGGGGGAAGCGCCTTTTTGGGGGCCAAAAACTTTTGCGGAACTTTTAGGGCCTAAAAGCGGATTGGTTACGTCTGCCACGCCGAAAATTTTGATTCCTTTAAATGCTTTCCGGAGTACGGAAATATCGGCGTGATTTGCGTTTAATAACGCTTCTGCCCCCAACCCAAGGCGGTGCCCGCGTTTATCCAAAAATACAGCTCCGCACGCGGCCGCCATACCCGCACCGCCGTCGTTGCAGGCGACTCCTCCCAACCCTACATAAATGGTCTTGGCTCCGGCTTGTGCGGCGGCTGATAATATTTGTCCTACCCCGTAGGAAGAAGCTCCTAACGGATCTAATTCTTCTTTTTTTGCGCTGCCGAGGCCGCATACGCGTGCAGTTTCTATCACAGCGGTTTTCCCGTCGGAAAGCAATAAGAATTCCGTCCGTCTGTTTTTTAAAAAAGCGTTTTTAGCGTTAAGAGTTATTTTGCGTGCGGCGGGATCCAGTGTTTTAAAAAAATCAAGAAATCCGTCGCCGCCGTCAGACACGGGAATAGCGCAGACACGGTGCTTTTTTTCAAGCGCGCGCTTGAAAAGAAGCGCGGCTGTTGCCGCGCTTAAAGACCCTTTAAAAGCATTGGGTAAAACAAGAATGTTCATTAAAATTTCCAGCTTAGTTGTGCCTGAATGACAGTATTGGAGGAAGCGGAATCTTTTAAATCGTCCGCGCGCTTTGCAAATACCTGTCTTGCTTCAAGGCCGATCATTACGTCGTCCACCCACGTTTCCACTCCTAGCCCTGCGGATCCGGCAAAGCCGTTGGATTTAATGGACTGGCTGCTTACTTCTCCGCGGTAGTTAAGTGTCAGCATTTCGTATACGGCGGATCCTGTCAGATAAAAAGCGAATCGACTGTTTGGATTTAAATAGTAGTTGGCGGCGGCGCCGAAAGTTAACAACTGTCCGCTTGTTTTTACCGTGGGCGTTTCATCGGGATGTTGGCTTATCCATTCCGGGGTCTGTACAGCGGGGTCGCGGTCCTCAAACGAGTTGTTGGGAATGTTGCCTACTCCCACTATGGGACCGAGCCAAAAATTACTTTCTTTTATGCGCCATAAAAATTTGCCAGATACCTGGATACTTGTTCCTCCGACGTCGGCCGATCCTTCTTCGGTTTCATAACCCGGGCGTGCCGTATTGGCTAACTGTAAATCCAGTGCCATTGCGCCTGCTTGGACGGAGAAATATTTTGAAAAATCTTTTTCTTCCTGCTTCTTAGCGGGTTTCGGTTCGGATTTAGCGGTTTTTTGGGAATTCAGTTCCTGTTTGGCGGCGGAGGCGTATTCCTGCTGGGTAATGGCGCCGGATTTTACATTGCGTAGAAAAGCTTCTTCATCGGTCAGCGGTTTGGGTTGTACCGTCGGAGTATTTGCGGCGGGGGTAACCACGCTTCCGTTTACTACGGTGGCTTGTTTGGCTTCAAAAACTTGGTCAATGTCTGCATCAAACGTCAGTCCGCCCGCGGCCTCTACTTGACTCGTTTGTGCACGTTGGGCGGCCTGTGCTTGTGCGGCGGCTTGTTGTTCCTCGCGTCTAATTTGTTCTTCAACGATTTGTTGCTGGGCGGTGGCTCCGCGGTCATAATCGTATGTTTCAATATTGACGATTTGCGGTATATCGATATTAACGATGGTGCCGTCATCCGTTTGGAGTTTTAAATTAAATTCGTCCATATCCAGAATTACGCCAATGAGCTGTGTTCCTCCCTTTAAAATCAGGCGGTGTTTATCCGGTAAAATTTCTTCTATTTCGCGTTGGTTAAGCGTAATATTACCGTAAGAGGTAGCAAGGTTTAATGTATATTCGGTTTGGGATAAAATGGAGCCGGTAATTAAATTGCCGTTTTTCATTTTTAAAGTTTCGGCATTGACGGCGGCAGTACAGCAGAGAGCAGAAAGAAAAACGAAAAAATTTTTCATACGGACGGATGCTCCGGAATAGATTTGGGCAAAAAGCGGCGCGCACGGGGCGCGCCGCTTTTAAGTTATTTGGATTCGTGTTCTACGACGTTTTCAATATGGTTTTCGGCGTTTTCGTTCGTGCAGCAGCACGGGCTGACGGCTTTTTTAATTTTGCGCAGCACACCCAAAATTTTGGATATGGTCAAGAAGCCGATTGCGGCGCCCAAGTCGCTAATGACGTAGAACGCAAGCGTTGCCCACATCTCGGCCCCGCTAAGCGCTGGATGTCTTAAAATAGCGATAGCTTGGAATACGGCGTAAGCCAACGCCAAATAGAACATCGCGGTAAAAAATACGTATAACCCTTTCAGGCATAACCAGTTATGCGGCCACCATTTGCCGCATTTGCAACATTTAGACATAATTCACACTCCTTTGATATGGGGAAATTTTCCCTATATCTTAATTGTATCAAAAGAACCGACGCGTGGCGACAGTTCCTTTTCTTTTTCAGTTTATCCGCCAAAGCGTTTTACGGCAACCCCAAAAGAGAATTACTTTTCCGCCGTTTTTTGTTGGATCTTATGCAGGGTTCCCAATATATACCATATACACAATTCCGCTGCACCCGCCAATGCGGACGCTCCTGCGGCGTAGCCGTAAATTTGTTTGAGCGGCGCGGAACCAGCCTCCCATAGTTCGTTGGGAATTTGTAAGACCACAATCCAGTTATAAGCGGCATACAAGCCGAAAGCGAGCGTAGTGTAGAAAAATATAAGCCAAACCACGCGCAAGTCTTTTAAATCCAACCAGTTATGCGGAAAATAAGAATTAAACACGTTTGACCTCCTGCAAAAGTTCGCGGGCGTGGGTAAAGGCTGCAGAGTGTTTATCCGCATTTCCGCCCAGCATACGCGCGATTTCAGCGGTTAAGTTTTCTCCCGAAAGCGGTGTAATGGTTACGTTTGTATTGTTGTGGAAAGCCTTTTTTTCCACACGGAAATTTTGATCAGCTTGGGCAGCCACCTGCGCCAGATGCGTTACGCACAACACTTGGCGTCCGGCGGCGGCTTTATGAAGTTTTTCGCCTACCAGTCTACCTGTTTCTCCTCCGATACCTGCGTCTACTTCGTCAAACACCATTACGGGAACGGTGGGGGCCAAAACGGTTTTAAGCCCCAGCATTACGCGGGAAATTTCACCGCCGGACGCAATATTTTTTAATGGACGCAGCGATTGCCCCGGGTTGGGAGAAAATAAAAATTCCACTTTATCCGCCCCCGCCGGGCCGAGGTTTTCTTCATCCATTTCTACGGCGGCGGAAAAACGCACTTGGTTAAAGCCCAGCGGCCGGATTTGTTCCGTGATGAGCATAGAAAGTTTTTCGGCTGCGGTCATACGTTTTTCGTGCAGTTGGCGGGAAAGCTGCAAGAGTTTTTTGTGCGCTTTCTGTAATTCTTGTTCCAATTCCTGTTCGTGTTCTTCGGCGTGTTGTAAATGGCGGATTTTTGTTTTTAAATCTTCGGCGGTGGCCAGTACGTCTTGGATTTCGGGGCCGTATTTGGCTTTTAACCGTTTTAATTTTTCGTGGCGGCCAAGCATTTTATCCAAGGCATCCGGTTCCAAATTAATGTCGTCTTTATAAGCTGCCAGCGTGGAAGCCGTGTCTTCAAGCGTCAGTACTGCGGCGTTTAGTTCTTCCGCCAAGCGTGCTAAATTTTCATCTAGTTCCGCCATATTCTCCAAGGCGCGCGCGGCGCGCGAAGCGCGTGCGGCAGCGGAATCTTCCGCCCCGTAAAGCTCTTCGTAAGCGCCGGATGCTTCTTCCAACAGCCGTCCCGCGTGTTTCATTTTGGGAAGTGTTTGTTCAAGCTGTAAATCTTCGTCCGCCGACGGATTAACATCCTCAATTTCTTTTAGTTGATAATTGTACAAATCAAGCAGTCGTTCTTTTTCCTGTTCGTTAAGGCGCGCTGCGTTGAGTTTGGCACGTGCGTCTTGCATTGTTTCCCACGCGGTTTTGGTTTGGGCGAGCAGGTTTTCGTATTTAGCAAATTTGTCTAAGAGCGCCAGATGAACGGAAGAATGCATTAAACTTTGGTGTTCGTGCTGGCCGTGGAAATCGACCAAATGCCGTCCGATTTGCGCGAGCGCGGATACAGTAACGGCGCGCCCATCCACATACGCTTTTCCTTTGCCTTTTCGGTCCAGTTCACGGCGCAGGGTAAATGTATCGCCGGAAATTTGCTGTTCCCTGCAGATTCTTTCGGGCAGTACGGAGGAGCAAAACTCCGCCGATACGCGCATTTTATCCGCTCCGTCTTTGATGACGGATACGTCTCCCCGTGCACCGAGTACAAAGCCGAGGGCTTCAATAACGATAGATTTCCCTGCTCCCGTTTCACCGGAAAACACGTTAAGCCCGTTGGCAAAATCAAGCGTTAAATCCGAAATAATGGCGAAATTTTCCACGCGCATTTGTTTTAACATTAACGCGCCCCCCAGTTGAGTTTACGGTTTAAAACGGAGAAAAAATCCCGTTTTCCGGTAGCCAGCAGTTTTACTTTTAGCAGACTGCGCGTGAGTCTGACGCGTGCCCCGTCCGGCAGCGGCAGGTTGATTTGTCCGTCTACGCTGAGCATTGCTCCATCGTCTTTATTCTTAAAGGAAGGCGTCAGTTCCAATTCTCCGCTGGCGGGAAGAATAAGCGGTCGCTGGTGCAGCGAGTGCGGGCAGATGGGTGTAATAAGCAGTACGTCCACCTGAGGGTGTACAATCGGTCCGCCTGCGGCCAGCGAATAGGCTGTGGACCCCGTGGGCGTGGCGATAATGACTCCGTCGCCGAAATACGGCGGAATTTGTTTACCGTCAAAAGCAGCGTTTACGGTAAACGCGCGCGGCTGAAGTGCACGGAGTACGCAGTCGTTAAACGCCAAATATTCTTGCACAGAACCGTTTTGTGTTACTATTTGCGCGCACAGCATAAACCGTTCGTGTGCAGTGTATTTTCCATTAAGCAGTTGTTCCAAGCATTCTTTAAAATCGGAAATTTCACACGAGGCCAAAAAACCCAATGAGCCGCAATTTACGCCGAAAACTGCCGTTCCCAGCGGCGCGGCGGCGCGGGCACAGCGCAGCATTGCACCGTCTCCGCCCATACAAATTAACAAATCGAACGAGTGGTTCAGACCGTCCAATTCCGTAACGGTGCGTGCGCAAATGCCGCGATCCCCCAAAAAAGAACACGCTTCCTGTGCGAGCGTGCGGATATGCGGTTTATTTTCGTTAAAAAAGACGGCTGCATTCTTGAATATCATCTTTTCTATTTTAGCAAAAAAACACGGGCGGCCGGGGACTCCTGTGCGTCTAATCCTTTTTCGGGAAAGCGGGGAAAAATCAAAATGCTATAATTAAAATATAAAGAAGGGGGAAGTAACTATGTGGGATTATACCGATAAAGTAATGGACCATTTTAAAAATCCGCGTAATGTGGGAGTTATTCCCGATGCGGACGGTACGGGGCAGGTGGGCAGTTTGGTATGCGGGGATGCCTTAAAGCTGACAATTAAAGTAAATAAAGAAACTGAAGTGATTGAGGACGCCAAATTTGCCACTTTCGGCTGTGCCAGCGCGATTGCATCTTCTTCCATTTTAACGGAAATGATTAAAGGCAAAACGCTTGCCGAAGCGTCCACAATTACCAACCAAGACATTGCCGACGCGCTGGGGTCGCTGCCTTCTGAAAAAATGCACTGTTCCGTAATGGGAATGGAAGCGTTGGAAGCGGCCGTAAAAAGTTACCGACAAGGCGGTAAACCCGTGGTGTTTGAACAGGAAGAAGAAAAAATCGTCTGCCATTGCTTTAACGTGTCGGAAGAAGCCATTATCAAGGCCATTCGCACCAACCATTTGACTACAGTGGAGGACGTAACTCATTTTACCAAAGCCGGCGGTGCGTGCGGACGGTGCAAGGGAGATATTCAAAAAATTTTGGATAAAGTAAACGGCGCGTGTGAACTGCCGTCCCGTCCGGCGGAAAAAGTATTTTCGCAGATGACGCTGGTGGAAAAAATCAAAAAACTGGAAAGTGTTTTGGAAGAGGATGTCCGCCCGAAACTAAATATGGACGGAGGATCTGCCGAACTAGTGGATTTGGAAGGCACTGTCGTCAAAATTCGTTTGACGGGAATGTGCCACGGGTGTGCGGGGGCAGCCGGCACGCTTAAAAATTTTATAGAAAAAACACTAAAAGAGAAAGTAGATCCTTCCCTTAGCGTGGAGCAAGCGTAAGAATGAAAGTAATTTATTTGGACAATAATGCTACTACCCAGTGCGCGCCAGCAGTTGTGGAATCAATGCTGCCGTACTTTGCCGAAAAATACGGCAACGCTTCTAGTATGCACGCATTTGGCGGCACCAACCGCCACGCAATTGATTTGGCGCGTAAGCAGGTGGCTGCTCTTTTGAATGCACAGTATACGGATGAAATTATTTTTACATCCTGCGCTACGGAAAGCGATAATACGGCGATTTTCTCTGCAGTGCGCAGTTTTCCCAAGAAAAAACATATTATTACGTCAGCCGTGGAACATCCGGCCATTATGGCGCCGTACCAATATTTAGAAACGCAGGGTTACCGCGTGGATTTTATCGGCGTGGACGAATTCGGGCGTTTTGATTTGGCTCGTTTCAAAAACGTGATTGACGAAGATACCGCGCTGGTATCCGTGATGTGGGCCAACAGCGAAACGGGGACTATTTTCCCTGTTGCCGAAATCGCTCAAATCGCCCACGAACACGGGGCACTGTTTCACACGGATGCGGTGCAGGCTGTGGGAAAAATTCCGGTGGATGTGCAGAGAGCGGGAGTGGATATGCTGTCTCTTTCGGCGCATAAATTTCACGGCCCCAAAGGTGTCGGGGCGCTTTACGTTAAGCGCGGCACGCGTTTTATGCCGTTTATGATGGGCGGACATCAGGAAAAACACCGTCGTGCGGGCACCGAAAACGTGCCGCTTATCGTAGGCCTTGGCAAAGCCGCCGAACTGGCCCAAGCGCGTTTGGTTGACGGCGTTTCCACCCGCATTGCCGTGCTGCGCGATAAATTGGAACAAGGAATTTTGTCGGTTATTCCCGATGTGAAAGTGAATGGGGATCCTCAGCACCGCGTGCCCAACACCACCAATATCAGCTTCGGCTATATTGAAGGGGAATCTATTTTAATGTATTTGAACGATTTCGGTATTTGCGCGTCGTCGGGATCGGCGTGCACTTCCGGTTCGTTGGAGCCGTCTCACGTGCTGCGCGCAATGGGTGTGCCGTTCCAGTTTGCGCACGGGTCTATCCGGTTTTCGCTGTCCGACCAAACGACAGAAGCCGAAATTGACTTGGTTCTTAAAGAGCTACCGTTAATTGTTGATCGTCTTCGCAAGATTTCGCCGTTTTCGCGCTTGGCCGTTTAAACGGAAAAATTTAAAACGCCGCCCCCAAAGGAGGCGGCGTTTTTGTATGATAATAATATGCACAAAATTTTTTTAGGATTAGTTTTTGTTTTTTTTGCGTTTCCCGTTTTTGCTAAAACAGTAACACTTTATCACACGAGTGATACACACGGATTTTTTTATCCGCGTTCGGGACAAGGCGGCGCCGCGTCATTAGCAGCCGTGCTGGAAAGCGGGCCGAAAGAATATCTGTTGCTCGATTCGGGGGACTTTGCTGAAGGTACGCTGGAAACGCAGCGTTCCAAAGGGTTGAAAGCCGTGCGTCTGATGAATGCGCTTGGGTATCACGCGGCGACAGTGGGAAACCACGAATTTGCGTACGGGGACGAGGCTTTCTGCGCAATGCTTGCGACTGCCGAATTTTCTGTCTTAGCTGCCAATTTGACGTTGTCCGAAACGGGGAAGTATCCGTCCGGCATATTGCCGTATCAAATTTTTGAGGTGGACGGTGCAAAAATAGCGGTTATTGGATTGGCGAACCGCTATCCCAATAAAACGGTCCGCGCATATACGCTGGGACATCAGCTGGCGGCTTTAAAAGAAACGCTTCCTGCGGTGGAACAGCAAAACCCGTCTGCTGTGGTGGTGTTGGCACACGATTCGTTGAAAGATGACCGGAAAGGTTCCCCTAACTACATTGGTGATATCGCCCGCCAGCTGGGCGGACGCGTGCACGTGGTGTTGGGAGGGCACGCTCACGCCGTCTTCCAAAACGAGCGCCGCGGGGCCGTTTTGTTTGTGGAGAGCGGAAGTAACTTCCAAAACGTTAGCAAGATTACCGTTAAACTAGATGATAAGACGGGTAAATTTGTATCGGCGCGTTCTAAACTCATTCCCCTTGTGCTTAAAAAGACGGGAGAAGATGAAGCGGCGAAAACATTTGCAGATTCGCTGCGCGAAGCAGATGCGGACGTGGTGGTGGGGACCGCCTTATCCGCTTTGTCCAAACGTCCGTCCAAGCGGAAATCCGCTGACAGCGCCGTAGATGATTGGGTGGCCGATGCAATGTGCCGCTATGCTCCCGCAGATATATGTATTCACAATACGGGCGGGGGGCGCGTGGGGCTGCCCAAAGGAAATGTAACCCGCCGCGATTTGATTGAATTATATCCTTTTGATAATTCCGTTGTTTCCGCGCAGGTCAGCGGTGCGTTTTTGCGCAAACTGGTCCGTTCGGGGCTTACGCCGTGGAACCGTATGACGTACTCGGGATTGACGGTTTCTTTTAAAAAAACAAAAAACGGGGATGTCAAAAATTTAAAGATTTGGGTAAACGGCGAAACATTGCAGGACGATAAAGCGTATACTATTGTTACTAATTCTTACATCGGTTCCGGCCGCGGCGAAGGAAAACTTTTTAAAACGCTGCCACAAGGCACCGTCCGTCCGGCTGGCGATAAAACAATGCGCCGGATTCTGGAAGACGATTTTAAACGCGGTCCGCTTGCCCCGCCAAAAACAGGTCGTATCGTGCAGAAGTAAAATTTTACTCCGCCCGCCCTTGAGCGGGCGGGTCTTTTTTTGTTAGCATAAGAATATCTACAGAAGGAAAAGGGGCTGTTATGAAAAAAATATTCTTGTTGTTGTCCGCATTTTTGTTTCCTGCGTTCTTATTTGCCGGAACCGTTACGGTGTATCATACGAGCGACGTGCACGGTTTCTTTTATCCGCGTAACGGACGCGGCGGTTTTGGTGCGCTGGCTGCGGTGATTAATAAAGGACCGGACAATTATTTACTGCTTGATTCCGGTGATTTCGCCAACGGTACGGTAGAAACGCGTAACTCCAAAGGTTTAAAAGCTGTCCGTTTGATGAACAAGCTGGGCTATCACGCAGCTACTGTGGGTAATCACGAGTTTGATTTTAAAGACAAAGGTGTTGCTCCTATTTTAAACGAAGCGAAATTTCCTATTTTGGCTGCCAATTTTTATGATAAATCCACAGGGAAGTATCCGACGAATGTAGCTCCTTATAAAATTTTTGACGTAGACGGTGTAAAAGTGGCCGTAATCGGCCTTGCCAACCGCGAGCCCACCAATCCTGCCAAATCGTATTCGTACGGAAAGCCCTTAAAAGCGCTTGAAAAAGCCCTAAAAGAGGTGGAAACGCAAAAGGCGGATGTGGTGCTTGTTCTCGTGCACGATTCGTTAAAAGACGAAAAGCACGGAACGAAGTCTTACGTGGGTGATATCGGCCGCAAATTCGCGGGGCGCGTACACGTGGTAATGGGAGGACACGCACATCAGATTTTTCAGAACGAATACATTAACGGCGTACTGTTTGTAGAAAGCGGCTGCTATTTGGACAACGTCAGCAAAATTACCATTGAAACCGATGATGAAACGGGCAAGGCGGCAGCGGCTAAGTCAGAGTTGATTCCGCTTATTGTCGAAAAAACGGGCGAGGATGAAGAAATAAAGGCGTTTGCTGATTCGCTGCGCGAGCCAAATGTGGATGTTACTGTGGGAGAGGCCAAAGAAACTATTTCCAAAACGCCCGTCAAAACCGGCGTGCAGGACGCGCCGCTTAATGTATGGATTGCCGATTTGATTAAAAACTATTCCGGCGCGGCTATTGCCGTTCATAATAACGGCGGTACTCGCGTGGATATGCAAAAAGGCGCCGTAACCCGCCGCGATTTAATCGAAATTCACCCGTTTGACAATACCGTCACGCTGGTAATGGTAGACGGAAAGTTTTTGAAAAAATTTGTTAAAACCGGTTTTGCGCCGCGCAGTTTGTTTACCTATTCCGGCTTGGAAGTGACGTATAAGTTGAATAGAAAAGGAAAAGTTAAAAAAGTGGAAATTCTCGTAGACGGCGAGCCCGTGGAAAACCATAAACAATACCTTATTGCCACCAATACATATATTGCCGGCGGAGGAAGCGAGGGGTTTTTATTTAAAAAAATTCCGGCCGAAAACAAAAAACTCGCTGGAACGTCCACTATCCGCGACTTAATGGAAGAAGGACTTAAACAGGGTCCTTTATCTGCCCCTGAAACCGGCCGGATCCGCGAACGGTAATATGCGTTTGAAAGCTTTTGTTATTTGTTTGGCCGGTGTGTTGCTGTCCGGCGGATGTGTGCGGGAAGAGCTTAAGCACGTGGACGTGTTTTACACGGCTGACGCGGAAGGGTTCTACTGGTCCCGCCCCGAACCGCGCTTGGAAAACCGCGAAGCGGGGGGATACGCCGTACTCAAAAGTTTTTTGGACAAACAGCCACAAGGCTTTCTTTTGTTTGATGGGGGAAACTGGTTTGGTTCCGCGCCTGAAGGCTCTATGACTAAAGGCGCTTATGTAGCTGAGCTGGCGGGTACACTGCCGTATACGGCGGCGTCGGTCAGTGATAAGGATTTTGTTTATGGCTGGTCGTCTTTGCGCGCTGTCGTGCGGGAGCTGCCTTATCCGTTTGTCGTCTCTAACCTGACGCTTGAACATCAAATTCCGTGGCCGATGCACGATTACCAAATCCGCACGGTAGAAGGTGTAAAAATCGGCGTTTTTGGGCTCGTGTCCGCTGCTGCGATTAATAAGAATAAATCCCGTTTGGCTGGTTTTCAGGCACAGGATCCGGTGGAATGTGCGCAGAAAATGGTGACGCTCTTGAAAGAAAAGGGAGTGGACTATATTATTTTGTTAAGCTCGTTGGGGGATGCGGGAAAAACGGGCGACGCCGAATTGGCTGCGGAAGTGGACGGCATTGATTTAATTTTAAGCGCCAATAAAGATTTGGAAAACGCCGAAACAGACCAAGTGGGCAAAACCTTTATCGTTTACCCGGGTGCGCGGCTGGACAGCGTGGCGCACGTACGTCTTTTGTTTGACAAAAAAACAAACAGCCTGCGCAGCGTATCGTTTGAAGATATCCCGCTGTTAAAAGCATCGTTTGGAGAAGACGCGCAAATCGCTTCGCGCGCGCAGACACTTTTGGATGAAACGCGCAAGAAAATGAATGCGCGCGTGACGGAGCTGCCGCGTGCGGTAGAAACGTCGTTGTCGCGGGAATCGGAATTGGGAGCATTGTTAGCGCAATGTCTGCACCGTTGGGCCAAGTTGGACGGCGCCCTGTTAAATGCCGATTCCGTCCGCGCTGCTCTGCCCGCAGGGCGCGTCAGCGAGTACGATTTATATAAAACGTATCCATATGGGGATAACATCACTTTTTTGACGATGAAGGGAAAATCCTTTTTGCGTGCGTTGGAAGCGTCTGCTGCCGAAAAGGACAATTTTCCCCAAGTGGCCGGATTTACTGTAGAATATAATCCGCAAGCGCCCGCGGGAAACAAAATCAAACAGGTAACGCTTGAGAAAAACGGCCGCATTATCCGTCCGCACGAAACGTACCGCTTTGCGGTTACGGACCACGTTTTGGCCGGCGGATTTGGCCACGATAAATTTATTGATTCATTGGAATTTAAAAATACATTTGTGGAAGCGCGCCAGATTATGCGTTCGTGCTTGGCGCGGCAAAGAGAGCTGCCTGTTTTTAAACCACACTGGAAAGTTGCCAAATGACGTTTATCCATCCTTTAAAAATCGGATCCGTGACAATAAAAAATAATCTAATTCTCGCTCCTATGGCGGGCATTACCGATTCGCCGTTCCGTGTTCTTTGTCTGCGTGGCGGCGCAGGGTTGGTATGCGCGGAAATGGTGTCGGCGCACGCACTGCATTACGGTAACGCCAAAAGCGGGAAAATGCTTCAGGTAAATCCGAAAGAACATCCCGTGTCTATGCAGGTTTTCGGTTCGGATGAACAAACCATTGCCGAGGCCGTCAAAAACGCCGAATCCTGCGGCGCAGATATTGTGGATTTGAACGCCGGCTGTCCCGTAAAAAAAATCAATAAGGCGGGCGCGGGCTGTGTACTGATGAAGGACGAAGCCAAGTTAGCGCGGTTGTTGTCTGCCGCCGTCAAAAGCGTGGCAATTCCCGTTACGCTTAAAACACGTATTGCTCTTAATCATAAAGAATTTTTGGGGGCAAGATTAGCCAAACTAGCCGAGGATTGCGGAGCGGCGGCGGTTACCTTGCACGCGCGTGCGGCAGCGGACGTGCATAGCGGCGAACCCGATGTGGACGCCTTAGCCAAGGCGTGTGCGGCGGTAAAAATTCCCGTCATCGGCAATGGCGGAGTGCTTAATGCTTCGCGCGTGAAAGAATTTATGGAAGCAGGCTGCCAAGGCGTGATGATCGGCCGCGGCGCGGTAGGCAACCCGTTTATTTTTCAGGATATTTGCGACGAACTGGCGGGCAAAACGCCGACCTCGAAAGATCCCAAAAAACGCTTGGAAATTTATTTGAATTTAATTGAGGAAAATATTGCGTTCTACGGGGAGCGTATTGGTATCAACCGCAGCCGCAAAACGGCCGGATACTGGATAAAAGATTTTCCCAACGCTGCCCAGGTGCGCGGCGTATTTGTGCGCCTGGACGCGCTTTCTGATATTCGCAAGCTGTTTGCCCAAACGCTTGCCGGTTTGTAACAGCTGATATTTTCTGCAAAAAAATTCCGCATTTTGATATAATATATAGGAAACCACGAGTCATTAAGACAGCGGCCACCACTCCGCTGCGCATTAATTACAAAGGTAGAAACAAAAATATGACAAAAACTTTTTTGCCTTCCGTAAAGGAAGTTGAAACCACCCGCAAATGGCATCATATCGACGCCACGGGCCAAACCCTGGGCAGACTGGCTACCCAAATTGCCGTTCTTCTTATGGGCAAACACAAAAAAACCTATACGCCTAATATGGACTGCGGCGATTTCGTCGTTGTTACCAATGCCGGCAAGGTAAAACTTACCGGTAAAAAACTGGAACAGAAAGTTTATTTCTCCCACTCCGGTTACGCCAAAGGCGGTAAAGAAACGCCGGTTAAACGCGTGTTGGAAAACAACCCCACCAGAGTACTGGAACTGGCCGTTAAGAGAATGTTGGACGAAAACAAACTCCGCGCGTCCAGAATGAAACGCTTAAGACTGTTCGCCGGCGAAGAACATTCCTTCACCGAACGCTTTGGTAAATAAGAGGGATAGAAATTTATGAACAATACGAAAGAACTCAAAACCGGAAGAAGAAAAACCTCCGTCGCTACCGTGGCCTTGGCCAAAGGTAACGGGGTGATCACCGTCAACGCCAAATCTTTGGATGAATATTTCGGCAACCACGCCCGCTGCAAAGCCGCCGTTAAGGCTCCGCTCGTGGTTACCAACTTGGAAAAAGAATACGATGTCACCGCTAAAGTAGTGGGCGGCGGCGTGTCTTCCCAAGCCGGCGCTTTGCGCCACGCGATTGCGCGCTCTTTGGCCGTAATCAGCGAAGATATTAAAAAAGCCGTGAAAAAAGCCGGTTATCTTACCCGCGATCCCCGTATGGTGGAAAGAAAGAAACCCGGTCAGCCCGGCGCCCGCAAACGCTTCCAGTTCTCCAAACGTTAATCGTTGGTTGGAACTTTGCAGGAAATGTTTTACAAAACCCCGCTCTTTGGAGCGGGGTTTTTTGTTTTACTTTTTGGGTCGCCAAAAAGTCGTGCATGACTTTGGGGCATGTCTTAAACTGTGTGGCCCAGCTAATTAAAAGGGTGCGGATAAGG
The DNA here is from genome assembly GCF_051874775.1 of Candidatus Avelusimicrobium sp. Classification (GTDB taxonomy): domain Bacteria; phylum Elusimicrobiota; class Elusimicrobia; order Elusimicrobiales; family Elusimicrobiaceae; genus Avelusimicrobium. The sequence continues at coordinate 96,393 of NZ_JBJEGE010000027.1, read as the reverse complement.
TGCCTGTCCCCGGCAAGGGGTTGACCCGTTTTTTTTTTTTGATAAATTGGTGATATGCACAAAATTTATCAAAAATCATTCTTCGGCAAGGAAAGAGCCGGATTTACGTTAATAGAGTTGTTAGTCGTCGTATTAATCATCGGTATTTTATCGGCTGTAGCCTTGCCGCAGTATACGCGCGCCGTCCAAAAAGCGCGCATAACGGAAGCTGTTACCCTGGTACGTTTTTTGCGCGATCAACAACGCTTATATTATTTGGCAAACGGCGTTTATGCGACGACTTTTGACGAATTGGGCGCGGAGGGTTTTGTTGGGACAGGTGATGTCGTAAAAAAAGATTTTGACTACGGTTTACGTGCCTACTACGGAAGTTCCGTGCAGGCTTTTTATAATAAAGGCCTCAATATATGGATTGAAGCCTATGCCAATGATGACCGTATTGTATGTACGGCAACCCGTACGGATGAAAAAGGTAACGCTTTTTGCCGGGCATATGGACCACAGGAAGAATGTTTGGACGGAGCGGCTTGGTGGTCGTATCGGATTCAATAATTATAAAAATCCCGGCCTTTTGAAAAGACCGGGATTTTTTCTTTCAGAAAAGTTTTATTTTGCTTCTTTCTGTTCTTCGTCAAACGCAGGTTTTACTTTGGGGCTTTCGGCCACCAGGTCTTTAATCGGTTTGATTACCTGCGCTTGTTTTTTCATGGTACACGGCCCGCCGATACAGCCGCCTTTGCAGCTCATTACTTCCAAGAGCTGGAAGTCGCCCGCGCCTTTGGCGTAAGCGTTGAGCATCAGCATGGCTTTTTTATCAAGGCCGTTAATCGCCAGTTTTTTGAAGGGCCGTTTGCCGTTGAGGGCGTTTTCTACCGCTTGGGCTACACCGCCCGTTACGCCGTAGTAGCGCGCTTCACCGGAGATGTTCGGGTCCAGCGGCATTTCTTCACATTCGGCGGGTTTAATGCCTTTGGCGTCCAGCATGGCGGCCAATTCTTCGTAGGTCATTACGTAGTCGATGTTCGGGTCTTCCATGCCTTCCACGCGTTTGGATACGCAGGGCCCGATGAACACGGTGGTAAAACCGTTTTTCTTTTCAATGTCGGCGGTGTACGAAGCCGGCGTTTTGGTGTGGGATACAAATTCTTTCAAAGCCGGCAGGTGTTTTTTGACGGCCTGAATCCACGCCGCGCAGCAGGAAGTGGTCATAAACCGCGCGCCGCCTTCCAAGCGTTCAATGAGTTCGCGCGCTTCGTTGGCGGTGGTGATGTCCGCGCCTTCGGCGACTTCGGTCACTTTGTCAAAGCCGGCTTTTTTGACGGCGGTCATCAGCTGCGGGAGCGTGCAGTCAAACTGGCCGACGATAGACGGCGCAATCATCGCGCACACTTTGCGGGTGCTTTTGATGGAGCTTAAAATGTCGATTAACTGGCTGCGTTCCATAATGGCGCCGAACGGGCAGGCTTCCATACAGTGGCCGCAGGAAATACATTTTTCGAAATCAATTTCCGCAAACCCGTTTTCGCCTTTGTGGATGGCGTTTACGGGGCAGGATTGTTCGCACGGAACGGGCACGTAGGTAATGGCGTTGTACGGGCAGGCTTCTTTGCACTGGCCGCAGTTTTTGCATTTGTCGGCGTCAATTTTGGAGCGTCCGTTTTCAAAAGAAATCGCACCGAATTTGCACGCCTGCTGGCACGGGCGGGCCAAACAGCCCTGGCACGCTTCGGTTACGATGTGGCGCGCTTTTACGCAGCCTTTGCAGGCGATGTCCATAACGGTCAGCGGCACTTCGGGCACGTCTTTGCGAAGTAACGCTTCCTTGGCGTAGTCGTTGAGCGAGGTGGCTTCGTCGTCTTTTTCCACGCTGCAGCCGAGTGCGGCCAGCGTGCGGGCGCGGAAGACCGCGCGTTCTTTGTAAATACAGCAGCGCACCGCGGATTTGGAATCCTGCGGAATTACGTCAAAAGGAATACGGTACGCTTTGGTTTCAAGCGTGCCTTCGTCAAAGGCTTTCACGACGCGTTTTAACGCTTCGCGTTTAAAGTATACGGCTTTGTTGTCTGATGTGTTCATAATTACTTATATTTTACCATATTTGGGGGTATTCTATTGGAGGATAAGGCGCGCCAAAAGGGGATTGTGGTCGGACGCGTCCGTACACCGCACCCCGGCAGCCAGGGTTTTTAGGCCGCGCGTGAATAAAAAGTCCACCGTGCGCCCCAAACAGCGGGTGCGCGTATCGGGCGAAAAAGGCACTTCCGTCAGGCGGGCGGAGCGGGCCAGGTCTTCCAGCAGGTTGCGGCGTTTTTGGTTCCAGGCGTTAAAGTCGCCGCCTAAAATGACGGGGCCGTCAAACCCCAGTAACAGTTCGGCCGCGCGCGAGAGGTTCTGTTCAAATAGTTTTAACCCCGTAAAATTAATGGCGTGTACGTTTACGGCAAGCAGTTTTTGCCCCGTTTCCAGCGGAAGAAGAACGGCGAGCGTCATTTTCGGCATTTTGAAAAACGGTTCCCGCGCGCCTTGTTTGAACCAAATTTGTTCCGGCACCGTTTTGGCCCCAGTGGCGACGCCGATGGGTTCCTGTTTTTTGAGCGAGAAAAAGCTAGCCGCGTGCGTCCAAGATAGCGTTGTTTGTTCCAGCTGCGTGGTAACGTGGGGAGTAAGGCGTACTTCCTGCGCCAAAAATAAATCCGCCGCATCTGCCAGCGCGTTAAATTCTTTCGGCCAGCCGGCGCGTTTGGATTTTTGCCAGTTCCACACGCAAACAGTCAACTCGCGCGGCAGCATCCTTTCCGGCGCGCAGCCGGATTGCGTAACAATTTCTTCAGGGCGGGGTTGTCGGTAAAGCATATCAATAGTACGGAGTCAGCAGCCTGAAGGCGTTGTCCATTATATGCCGCCAAAAAGGCGGGTGCAAATGGGACTCTAATTTTTCGCTGTGGGATCCAGTCTTTTTGCGGTCAATAATTTTTTCCACCTGTACTGCCAAGTTTTTATCCACACATTCCAAGTTGCACTCAAAATTTAATTTAAAACTGCGGACGTCCCAGTTGGCGGAACCGAAAAACAGCCACGCTCCGTCTACCAACAGTATTTTGCTGTGGTCAAACGGAGGTTTAGAACGGTAAATTTTTACGCCTTTTTTGAGCAGCCTCGCAAAGTTGGCACGCATTGCATAATCCATACCGAAGATGTTACTTTTAGACGGTAGAATAATTTCTACGTCGACCCCGCGCATAGCGGCTAATTCAAGCGCGGTGAGCATATTTCCCTCGGGCAGAAAGTACGGCGTAACGATTTTAACACTCTTTTGCGCGCAGGACAGCGCTCCGAGCACCATCATTTCAATTTTACCGAAATTGCTGTCCGGCCCGTCGGGAATAATGCGTGCGGGCATTTTTCCGATCAGGCGCCCCGTGGCTCTAAATGAAGCGGGAATAAAATGTTTCTTGCCGGAGAAAATCCAATCTTCTTCAAACACGCGTGACATTTGGTCAATCACCGGTCCTTCTACCAAAAACGTGACGTCTTGAATAGGGTCTTTGGGGTGTTGCCGTACCAAGTTGCCGGCGGCAATGTTCATTCCGCCGAAAACAGCTTTTTGCCCGTCTACGATAAGCATTTTGCGGTGGTTGCGTAAATTTAAAAACGGTAATGAGACGGGTTTTTTAGATGGTAAAAACACGGAGAATTCCACGCCTTCTAATTTTTTCAGTGCAGACGCAATCGTGGGTTTGGAATAATTGATTCCCACACCGTCTACTATAATTTTCACTTTTGCCCCGTTTTTGACGGCTTGCTTTAGCGCGGGGAGAAAAAGGCGGCCTGCATTATCGTTGTCAAAAATATAACTTTGCAGCAATACTTCTTTTTGTGCGCTTGCAATCAGCTTGCACATTTCGGGATAGGCTTCGTCTCCGTTTTCAAGCAGTCTGGCGGTATTTCCCAACGCAAAACGCTGGGGGTGTACTTTATATCCCAGCCGTATCAGCTGTAAAAACGGGGCGGGGATTTCTTGTTCAATTTCTTTTGGGCTTTTGCCCGTCAGCGTAAAAATATCCGGCCCTTTGTTGCGTAAGGCCAGCGCGCGGCGGCGGATGCGGTTAATGCCAAATAAAATATAAATGATGCTGCCCAATACGGGGGCAAGCCACACAAGGCCCATCCAGCCGATGGCACTTTTTACGTCGTCTTTTTTTAGCAGAATGTGCGTAGTAACGCAGATTTGCAGCGTTAGATAAAAAAGACCTGCCAAACCGAAAGAATGAAGATTGATGTCCATATTCATATTGCTATTGTAAACTCCGTATACAGTGCGGCCAAGCCTAAAAACGGGTTAGTTAAAACGGACTGACGGGCATAGGCGTTCCGGCGGGAACTTTGCTGGGCGTGGGCGGCGGAAATTTGGGATTATTTACGCGCGGCATATACATCTGGTCTTCCACCGTACCGCCGTAAGCAAGGGCTTTAATGGGTTGGCGGCGCGCGGCTTGACTTTGTTTTTGCTTTTCAAGCTGGGCGGCTTTGTCTTGCGCCTGTTTGTTTTGGGCGCGGAGTTTTTCGTTGGCTTCCGTTAATTTTTTTGTGTAATCGGCGTATGCTTTTTCCCCTGCCAGCGTTTGGGTCAGTTCGTCGCCGTCGAACACAAAATAGTAAGGGGCGGGGGTTTTGTGGTTTACGTCGGAATAAGTTTGTTTGTATACGGTATAGGTTTTCCCCGCGGCTTCGTCCGTCAGCGCGGAAGATTGGGCGGTCTGGCCGTATGTGTGCAGAAAATCTTTCAGGCTGACGCCCATGTTTACGCCGTATTTTAAATTGACGGCCAGCACGTCTTTTAAATTTGCCGCGCAGGCTACAAAAGTTTGCGGATCTTCGGCCTTAAATAAAAATTTCCGGTAGTCTCCGTCGTCCGTTCCGTAGCGCACAAACGCGTATTCTTTGCCGTTGGCCGCGCGGAGAATATCGTCTTTGGTGGATACATTTTCTACGGAATAAAGCACGAATGTCCGGTCCTTGCCGCGGAGCAAACGGGTCAGCTGCCGTGCGTTTTTATCCCACAGGGAGACGGTTTTTACGGGCGCGGTCTGCTCACCGTGCATTTCGATAACGATTTCCGGATCTTCCGCATAGTTTTGTGCTCCTGTCGCCGTACATCCTAATATAAGCGACAAGGCCGCTGCCATAAAGGATTTCATTTTTTTAGTGTATCATTTTGGCGACTGCCCGCCAAGGCCTTGCACCGTTTTTTTTTTTTGATACAGTAAGAATTATTCTTAATTACAAGGAGTAAATCGGATGAAAGGTTTTACGTTAATTGAGCTATTGGTGGTCGTGTTGATGATTGGAATACTGGCGGCCGTTGCGCTGCCGCAGTATGAAAAAGCGGTGAAAAAGAGTAAATTATCCAACATTATTTCTCTCATTAAGCCGTTTGGAGATGCAGAAGAATTATATTATATGGCTAATGGTCAATATACTCCTTCCGCAGAAGACTTGGACATTGATTTCCCTGCCGGAGGTGTCATAAATGAAAGTGATAAGGGCTATATTCGTTATCCAAACGGAACATTGGATTTATTGGCAAATGCGGCATATATTACGGGCGGTTTGTATGCGGCGATATATTTTAATGCAAGTAAAGATAAATTTGTAGTAGTTCATTTTTTACAACAATCTTCCTATCCAGGGAGATGGGTCTGTGTGGATCAGAATAACAGTAAATTTTGCAAATCGTTGGGAGGGGGTGCTTTTACATCAACGGTGTACGGCATACAGGGGGATGCTTATATTTTGCCAATGCCGTAAATGTTGGGAAAAAATAAACGCCCTCGTAGCAGTAGGGCGTTTATTTTTGTTGCGCGGCTGATTATTCAAATAAACCCGTACTCAAATACCGTTCTCCTCCGTCGGGCAGAAGCGTAACAATATTCTTCCCCGCATTTTGCGGTTTTTTAGCTTCCTGCAGGGCGGCCCACAACGCGGCCCCGCCTGAAATCCCTGCCAGTACGCCTTGCGTTTTAGCCAGTTCGCGCGCCGTTTTTACGGCGTTTTCATACGTAACGGGAACGATTTCGTCCAATACGGAGCGGTCCAGCAAGGACGGTACAAAGTTGGCTCCGATTCCTTGAATTTTATGCGGCCCCGCTTTTCCGCCCGATAATAAAGGCGAATCGGCCGGTTCCACCGCAATAATTTTTACATTCGGGTTTTGCTTTTTTAAGAAGCGGCCCACTCCGGTAACGGTTCCTCCGGTACCGACGCCGGCTACAAACGCGTCTACTTTACCGTTTAAATCGCGCCAGATTTCGGGGCCCGTGGTTTTTTCGTGCGCCAGAGCGTTGTTCGGATTGTCAAACTGGCTCGGCAGAAAGGAGTTGGGCGTGTTGCCCACGATTTCCAAGGCGGCGTCCACCGCGCCCTGCATACCTTTGGCGGCGGGGGTAAGCACAATTTGCGCTCCGAGTGCTTTAAGCAGTTTGACGCGTTCCGCACTCATACTTTCCGGCATAGTTAAAATACACTTGTACCCGCGCGCGGCGGCTAAAAAAGCAAGCCCGATGCCCGTGTTGCCGCTAGTGGGTTCCACAATCGTTCCTCCCGCGCTTAACCGTCCTTCCCGCTCCGCCGCATTTAACATAAACAGGGCGGCGCGGTCTTTTACGCTAAACGGGTTGCACATTTCCAGTTTAACCCATACTGTACCCGTTCCCGAATGGAGTCGGGTAATCGGAACCAGCGGCGTATTTCCGACGGCTTGTTCAAACGTACTTATTTTCATTTTTTGGCTCCCATCACCGAGTTTTGCGTTTTCCCCGCAAAAAACGATTCAATATTTTTGACGGTGGTATTTAAAATGCGGTGTACCGCGTCAATGGAGTTAAATCCGATATGCGGCGTGATAATCACACGTTTATGCTGCAGGAGCTTGTTGTTGGCGATGGTATTCATCGCAAAGTCCAGCCCGATATCTTGGTCTTTGATGATAATATCGTCGTGCAGCAGGAAATCTTCATTCTCCAGCACGTCCAACCCTGCTCCCGCCACTTTGCCCGACACAATGTGTTTGTATAGGCTTTCGGTATCAATTAAATCGCCGCGCGCGGTGTTAATGATAATCACTCCTTCTTTCATTTTAGCAAACGCGGCGTCGTTAAGTAAGTGGCGGTTGTCTTTGGTGGACGGCGCGTGCAGCGTGATAATGTCCGAACGGGCATACAGCTCGTCCAACGATACATAATGAATGTTGTAAATGCGCTGGAATTCCTCATTGGGATATAAGTCGTACGCCAACACGTGCATCCCAAATCCACGCGCCAGTTTGGCCACGTGGCGTCCTATGGCCCCCGTTCCGATAATGCCGATCGTGTGGTCATACAAATCAAACCCCAAATAATCGTTGATGTGGACGGAAGCGTTTTTCATATCGTTGCGGGCTTCGATGATTTTGCGCGATAAATTGAGCAGCAGACCAAACGTATATTCCGCCACGGTGGCTTCGCCGTATTTCGGCACATGGACGACCTCAATGTTACGTTTGCGGCAGTAGTCCAAATCAATATGGTCAATACCGGTGGAGCGTGTGGCGATGAGCTGTAAATTCGGATATTTGTCCAAGGTTTCGGCGTTCATTTTGGCCGCGGTGTGTACAAATACGGAAATGGCTTTGGCATCTTTAATGTTTTCGTATGTTTCCGCGTCCGTGTTTTCAATGCTGTTTTCCAGATAGATTACGTCGCAGTCGCACATTTTTTTATCGTGCAGATAGTCCCGAGTAAGGCGGTCCGTGTCAAAAAATACGATTTTCATAAAATACCCCCTGTTTAATCTATTTCAGTATAATTGGAGCGGTAATTTTGCCCCAATGGATTTTTGTATTAGTTTTCCTAATCATAAAAAATGCGTTGAGTAAAATAGAAAATTTTATACAATTTTGGAAAGTCGTTTATTTTTCCCAAGGGGGATATATAATGAAGCGTATATTTACATCTGCCGCTTTTTTTGCGTGCGGATTGTGTGTTTTTTTAGCAGCTTGCGGTAAAAAAACAGAGCAGGCTGCAATGCCTGCGCCTATCGTAAGCGCGGTAAAGGTTATCCAACGGGATTTGCCGTGGAACATTGAATACCCTGCACAGGTGGCGGGCTCTTTGGAAATTCAAATCCGCGCGCAAGTGGGCGGTATTTTGGAAGCCCGTTTGTATAACGAAGGCGAATACGTAACCGAAGGAACGCAGCTCTTTCAAATTAACGATAAAGAATATAAGGTGGCGCTCGAAAAAGCGCAGGGCGCGTTAGCGCAAGCCATTGCGGAAGAAAAGCGCACCCAACGCACCTACCAGCGCATCAAGAGCCTCCGTGCCGACAACGCCGTCAGCCAACAGGATTACGATAACGCCCTCTCTGCATACGAATCTGCTCAAGCCAATGTAAAAGTAGCCAAAGCCGGCGTGGGCGATGCGGAAATCAATTTGGGATATACAAAAGTTACCGCGCCCATTTCGGGTATTGCAAGCAAAGAAACGCAGTCCGTGGGCAGTTTGATTTCTCCTGCGGGAGAGTCCGGCTTGTTGACTACGATGGTGCAAATTAATCCGCTGTATGTGAATTTCGCTATGCCCAGCCGCCAGTTTGAAAAATTGGCCAGCGGCTTTTTGTCCGGCCAAATTACGCTTGGCGGGGAAGATCAACGGGAATTGCTCAAGGCCGAAAAATACCGCGCCGTCAGCGCGCAGGAAGCACCCGTCTATGTAGAAGCCGTTCTTGCCAACGGGAAAACGTATCCCGAGCGCGGCAAAATTATTTTCTTTGACAGCACGGAAAACTCCCAAACCTCCAGCTTGGCGATGAAAGCGGAATTTTCTAATCCCAAAAACAGCCGTGCTTTAATGCCCGGCCAGTTTGTGCGGATACATTTGGTGGGTGCTGTATATAAGAATGCGCTGCTGATCCCTTCCTCGGCGTTGCTCAATACGCAAAACGGTTTGTTGGCGTATGTGGTGGATGAAAACGATACGGTGGTTGCACGCTCCGTGCAGGCCGAACTTCAGGACAATATGTACATTGTTACCGACGGTTTAAAAGCGGGAGAACGCGTTATCAGCGAGGGGTTGATTAAAATCCGCGCCGGCGAAAAAGTGCAGGTACAGCTGAAAGAATTTGACGTAAAAGTACCGCAAAATACGTCCGGCACGCAAGACGGCGACTTAGGAGCAGGTTTAGGGGAAGCGTTGGTTCCCGCCGGTTCCGACCCTGCCCAAACCGCCGTTTCCGAAGCGCAAGCGGCCGCCGCGTCCGCTTCCGTGCCGCAGCCGGTACAAGACGGCACACAGCAGCCGCAAGCCAACACACAGCCCGCTGCGTCCGCCGAAACGGGGAAATAAATTATGTTTTCTAAATTTTTTATTAACCGTCCGATTTTTGCTACGGTCATCTCGCTTCTTATTTTGCTGGCGGGTATTGTATCTATTACAATGCTGCCTATTGAGCAGTATCCGGATTTGACACCACCCACCATTGCGGTAACAGCCAGCTACCCGGGGGCCAGCCCTGAAGTAATTGCCAACACGGTAGCCGCGCCTTTGGAGCAGCAGGTCAACGGGGTGGAGGATATGCTGTATATGAACTCCACGTCTTCGTCCAACGGCGATATGACGCTGACCGTTTCCTTTAAAGTGGGTACGGATCCGGACGAAGCAATGATTAACGTCAACAACCGCGTGCAGGGCGCGACGGCAACGCTGCCTGAGGACGTGCGCCGGTACGGGATTGAGGTTAACAAAAAATCTTCTTCCATTTTACAGTTAATCGCATTCTATTCACCAAGCGGACAGTCCAACACGACAACCATCGGTAACTATGCGCTTCTAAACATCGTGGACGATTTAAAACGTATTGACGGCGTGGGCGACGCAAAAGTTATGTCTGCCAACGACTATTCCATCCGTATCTGGATTAAGCCCGATGTATTATCTCAGCGCGGCCTCTCCGTCAGTGATTTGGTGTCCGCCGTGCAGGCGCAGAACGCTCAGCGCGCGGCAGGTAAAATCGGCCAGCCTCCGCTGCCTGTGAGTGTTGACCGCACTTATTCTATTATCGCTCCGGGGCGTTTGACAAAACCCGAAGAATTTGAAAACATTATTCTTCGCGCCAATGCCGACGGTACGACGCTGCTGCTAAAGGATGTGGCACGCGTGGAGCTCGGCAGCCAGACATACGAATTTAACGGCAGTTATAACGGTAAACCCGCCGTTCCGGTGGGGGTATATTTGTCCCCCGGGGCCAATGCTGTGGCAACTGCCAAAGCCGTTTCCGCACATCTAAAAACACTGTCGCAGAATTTTCCGGCGGATTTGGATATTGATTATACAGTGGCGTACGACACCACGCTGTTCGTGTCTGCATCTATTGAAGAAGTAATTCATACGCTTATTGAAGCGATGGTGCTGGTGTTTTTGGTGGTCTACTTGTTCTTAAAAGACTGGCGCGCCACGCTGATTCCCTGTTTGGCGGTGCCGGTATCTATTGTCGGTGCATTTGCGGGGATGTTACTGCTCGGTTTTTCCATTAATACGCTGACGCTGTTTGGCCTTGTACTGGCGATTGGTATGGTGGTGGACGATGCTATCGTGGTTATTGAAAACGTGGAACGCATTATGCACGAAGAAGGACTTGACGTCAAAGAAGCCACCATTAAAGCAATGGACGAAGTGTCCGGCCCCGTTGTGGCGATTGTACTCGTGCTTTGTTCCGTGTTCGTACCTGTGGCGTTTATGGGCGGGCTCACGGGCGTGATGTATCAGCAGTTTGCCATTACAATTGCGGTGTCTGTGGTTATTTCCGGCTTGGTGGCTTTGACGCTTACGCCCGCGTTGTGCGCGCTCCTTCTTAAAAAGCAGGAGCACCCCGCTAAGGGTTTTTTCTACCAGTTCGACCGATTCTTTGAAAAATTTACGGGTAAATATACGGGATGGGTGTCGTTTTTTATCCGGCGTATTCCTGTATCAGTCGTAATCATCGCGCTTGTTTTTGCAGGAGCGTTGGGGCTTTTTAAAATTGTTCCGACCAGTTTGCTGCCTGAAGAGGACCAAGGGATGTTAATGGTTGCGGCACAGCTTGATCCGTCCGCTTCGCTTTCCAGCAGCACGGACGTGGGCGAACAATTGGAAAAAATTATTTTAGCCCAGCCCGCCGTATCGCAGGAACTGACGTTTACCGGATTTGATTTGCTGAGCAACACGCAAAAAAACAACGGTGTTTCTTCTTTCGTTGCGCTTAAACCGTGGAAAGAACGCAAGGCAAAAGGAATGTCAGCCACGGACGTGGTGGCGAAGATTTACGGGGAATCTTTATATAAAATCCCCGCCGCCGTTGTGATGCCGTTTAACCCGCCGCCCATTATGGGGATGAGCACAACGGGCGGTTTGGAAGGTTATATCCAAAACCGCGGTTCCGGCGGAAGCGACGAATTGGAAAAACAAGTGCAAGCATTTCTTGAAGCCGCCAAAAAACGGCCGGAACTTTCTTCCGTCAGCACCACTTTTTCCGCGGCTGTGCCACAGTATACGATGACTGTGGACGAAATTAAAGCACAAGCGATGGGGGTGACTCTTTCGGAATTATATTCCACGCTGCAGGGTACGTTTGGCGTAACCTACGTGAATGACTTTACGTATTCCGGCCGCAGTTTTAAAGTAATGATGCAGGCTGACGGCAGTTACCGCGCTACGCCGGACCAGATTTCCGGCGTGTATGTGCGCTCGTCAAAAGGTGCGATGGTGCCGCTGTCTACGCTTGTTACGCTGACGCCCAGTTTGGGGCCGGATATGGTGGAACGGTTTAACGTGTTCCCCGCCGCGAAGATTATCGCCAACCCTGCCTCCGGTTACAGCTCCGGCGATGCTATTCGTGCTGTGGAGGAAACAGCTAAATCGGTGCTGGATTCCAACTTTACGCTGGCGTGGACAGGTACCACATATCAAGAGCAGCTGGCCGGCAGTTCTTCGTCCGATGCGCTCTTATTGGGTATGCTCGTGGTGTTCTTAATTTTAGCTGCGCAGTATGAAAAATGGAGCCTTCCCGTGGCCGTTTTGCTGGCGGTTCCGTTTGCCATTTTTGGTGCGCTTTTGGGTACGTGGGCGCGCGGTTTGTCTAATGATATTTATTTCCAAATCGCGCTTGTGGCATTGGTTGGTTTGGCGGCAAAGAACGCTATTTTGATTGTGGAATTTGCCGTGCTTCTTAAAGAACAGGGCTTATCCGCCGCCGAAGCTGCCGTACAGGCCGCCAAACTGCGTTTCCGTCCGATTGTGATGACTTCACTGGCGTTTATTTTAGGCTGCGTGCCGTTAGCTATCAGTTCCGGCGCAGGAGCCGCGAGCCGCCACGCCATCGGTACGGCCGTAGTGTTTGGGATGTTAGCGGCAACGTGTATCGCGCCGCTGTTTATTCCGCTTTTCTTCTGTTGGTTTTCGGGTAGCAAAAAAGCAGCGCAGCCCGAGGCTGCCCAACAGACGGAGCAGAAAGAGGAGAATGTATGAAAGTAACCCGTTTTACCGCACTGGCATCGTGTATGATGCTGCTTGCCGGATGTATGTTGGGGCCGAATTATAAACGGCCGGAGTTGGATTTGCCGACGGGAGAAGCCGCCGACCATTTCAGCATTTTTACGAATGTCAAATGGTGGGAGGTGTTTGAAGATCCCGTATTAAATCAACTGGAAGCCGACGCATTAGCGTATAATAAAGATTTGCAGGCCGCCGCCGCGCGTGTGGATCAAGCCCGCGCTGCTGTGGGGATTGCGAAGGCGGATCAGATGCCCAGCATTACCGCGGCTGCCGAATCGGGCCGTGCCGGTAATAACGAAGGGTCCGGCCAAACGCAGAGTACGGCAGGCCTGTCAGCTTCGTTTGAACTTGATTTGTGGGGGAAGTACCGTCGTTTGAGCGAAGCGGCCCGCGCACAGCTGCTCGCCAGCGAAAGCTCCCGTGATACGGTGCGTTTGACGTTGACCGCTGACGTAGCAAATAATTATTTTACGCTTTTAATGCTTGATGAACAGCTTTTAATTGCCCAACGTACGTTAAAAGCGCGGCAGGAAAACGTCCGCATTTACGAAAGCCGCTATAAAAACGGTTACAGCACGGAAGTAGATTTAAAACGTGTGGAAGCCAATATGTCCAGCGTGCAGGCGCAGGAACGCCAGATCCAGTTAAAAATCACTCAGACTGAAACGGCACTGTCTGTGTTGGTGGGGAAGTCTCCGCGCGAAATTGTGGAGAACAATGTCCCCCGCGGTAAAAATATTACCGAAGTGACGCTGATTCCCGATGTACCGGAAAATCTGCCTTCCGACCTTTTGGCTCGCCGTCCTGATGTGCGTTCCGCCGAAGGCCAACTGATCGCTGCCAATGCCAATATCGGTGCGGCGCGCGCCTCGTATTTCCCGTCTATTCCGCTGACGGCTTCGGCCGGATATGCCAGCGGGGCGCTGGACAGTTTGTTTATGGGGCCTTCCGGAGTATGGGCGCTGGGCGGGCAGGTGCTTGCTCCGATTTTTGAGGGCGGAAAAATCCGCGCGCAAAATAAAAAAGCTGAAGCTGAATATCAAGAAATGCTTGCTTCATACGAGAAAACGGTACAAGGTGCGTTTAAAGAAGCATATGATGCGTTGGCCGCCAACCGTTTGAGCCGCGAAATTTTTGAATCGTACAAACAGCAGACGGCCGCTATGCAGAGAAGCTACGACTTAACGAAAAAGCAAGAAGATGCGGGGCTTATCGGCGTGACGGATTTGTTAGACGTGGAAGAAAATTTGCTGTCAGCTGAAATGAACTTGGCTTCCGCCCGCAACGATGAATTGGCTGCTGTGGTTAATTTATCCAAAGCACTTGGCGGCGGGTGGAACGCGGAAGGCGGGTTTGGCCCGTATGAAGAGTTGGTAAAAAAACAGCAGGCTGAGTTGAAAAAATAACAACTGATATTACCTTGCGTTTTACACACAACGGATAAGAAGTTTCTTTCTTATCCGTTGTTTCTTTTGGGAACAATTGTTTTCCGCTTTTGGTTTTATTTGTGCTATTTGTCTATCGGTGTATTTGGCAATACTTTCTCGGGCAATTTGCGGTGTTAATAAGCCACAAAATTGAAAAATCAGCCCAAGCTATGCAAAGTTATTCTAATCGCAAGGTGCTTATTTTATTATTATTTCCGGACTTCTAGACGGGGATTTTCCGTTTATTTGTTTTTTATTTTAAATTTTGCAATATGCTGTATCGGTGTAAAAAGCTACAATATTACTATGTCACGTCTAAAAGGGTTTCTTTGTGGAGTGCTTACCTCCGCGACGTTTGGTCTTATTCCGCTTTTTACGCTGCCGCTGATGGCGGCGGGGATAAAAGTGCCGTCTGTATTGTGTTACCGTTTTTTGTTTTCTGCACTTATTTTGGGCCTTATTTTGGCGTCCGTGCGCGAGCGGTTTTCCGTTTCGCGCAAACAATTTTTCACACTCTTTTGGCTAAGCCTTTTATATACGGGGTCTGCTTTATTTTTGTTTTGGGGATATCATTATTTGCCCAGCGGGGTGGCTACCACTATCATTTTTTTGTACCCCGTTTTTGTCGCGATGCTAATGATGTTGTTTTTCGGGGAAAAGCCTTCTGCGTTTACGTTTGCGGCTATTGTACTGTCCTTCATAGGGGTGGCGCTTTTGTCCGGCGCCGGTTCCGCGCAGGGCGTGCAGCTTAAAGGCGTGCTGATTGAGGTATTGTCTGCCTTGGCTTATGCACTTTATATTGTGGGGGTAAACCAGTCTTGCGTCAAAAATATGGGCGCTTGGAAACTTACTTTTTACGTGTTTTTGTTTGACGCGCTGACTTTCTTCTTTTTTGCCTTGTTTACGGGCGGCTTACAGCCCGTTCCAAATACGGCGGCGGGCCTTAATTTATTGCTTTTGGCGTTGATTCCCACAGTAGTTTCCAACTGGTCGCTTGTTTATGCGATTAAAAGCATTGGGTCCACTTTTTCTGCGGTGCTTGGTGCGTTTGAGCCGGTTACGGCAATGTGGGTGGGCGTGTTAGTTTTTGCCGAGCCGTTTACCTCTTCTCTGTTTTGGGGAATGGCACTTATTTTGTGTGCGGTGGGATTTGTGGTTCTGTCTCCCGTGTTGAAGAAAACATACCGGCGGGGAAAGCTGGTCTATTTAACGCGCGTACGCCGAATTCATTCGGGTTTATTCCCTTATCATTAATTCCTTTTGCTACAATATAAAAAATATTTTAAGGAGACATTATGCTTCTTTCCAAACGCGGTTCTATGCATACATTGATGTTTGTTTTAATTGTTTTTTTCGGTTTCGGTCTTGCGTTAGGACTGCCTCAATACCGGAAATATAAAAATATTACCGAGGGCCGCCGCGCGCTTAATCGCGGCGGGGCGTTGGCTTTTACGTTGTCCGGCTACAAACAGCGTTACGGGGGGTATACACAGGATTTTTCTCGGTTGGTTCTGCCGGAGGAACTGGCCGAATGTGCGCTGGAGGAGGGCGGTAAGGTGCTCTTATGCGGGGAGTACCGGTTTTCGCAGGAAGGGGGGATGTTGAAAGCTGTTCACGTGCGCTTCCCAAAATGGTTCGAGTTTGACTTGGACGGCGGGACTGTAAACTGTTTCCACGCGGGCGATTCGGACGTTGGCCGCCATCTTTGCGAAGGAATTAACGCTTCGTTTCCTATTAAAATTTGATAAGATAAAATAAATTCTTAATTAGGAGTTATCACTATGAAAAAAGCATTAGCAGGATTGCTTGTCTTGCCTTTTTTGTTTGCATGTTCTCCGAGTGTTCAACGCGTGGAAACCAATCTGGTAAAAGACGTGGGCGGCGGATGGAACGATACCGATGCGCAAATGGTGGCGCAGGAAATGATTACGGACTGTCTGCAAAGCGGCTGGTATTCTAAATTTACTACTCGTTACGGCAAAGAGCCTACGGTTATCGTCGGTACGGTTGTAAACAATACGATGGAGCATATTAACACAGCCGTATTTATCGAAGAAATACAGCGTGCTCTTATTAATTCTGCCAAGGTGGATTTTGTGGCCTCGTCGGCTGAGCGCGGTGAAATTCGCACCGAACGGTTGGAACAGGATGAATTTGCTTCCGAAGCTACGCGTAAAGCGTTTGGCAAAGAAGTGGGCGCGGATTATATGTTAAGCGGCGTGCTTAATTCGGTGGTGGACCAAGCCGGTTCTAAGTCGCTTGTATTTTATCAGGTCAACTTGAAGCTGATTAACATTGAGACAAACCAAATTGTTTGGAACGGACAAAAGCAGATTAAAAAATACGTTAAAAGAAGCAAAGTGACTTGGTAGGTTTTTTATGAAGAAGGCGCGTATATGTTTGTTGGGGCTAGTTCTTTTTTGCTCTGCGTGTGCGGCGCCTTCTTTGCGTTATAAAAAAGAAATGAGCAGTCTTATAGCCGCCGAAAAATACCAGGAGGCGGAGGAACTATTGGTTTCCAAAAAAAACAAACTGTATTCCCGTAAAGACGCTTCTCTTTTTTATTTGGACCGCGCTATTGTGTCCTTTGACGCGGGCGATACTGCCAAAACTGACCAATTTCTTTCAGGTGCACAAATGATGATAGAGTCCTCCGCCCGAAGCGTTTCGGGAGAGACGGGCCGTCTTTTCATTAATGATTTAACGACGCCCTATTATGCGCCCGCATATGAGCAGGCCCTTACTTATTATTACAGGGCGATGAATTTTTTGCGTACGGGTAATGTATCTGCTGCTGCCGTGGAAGCGCGCCGCGCTGTGTTTTTTTTGGATCATTTGCGCGGCCAAAAGAAAACAGGATATAACGATGATCCTTTTGTACAATATTTCTCCAGTTTGGTGTTTGAGTCAGTTGGACAAGGTTCGGACGCACGCATTGCCCGCGCTAACGCATTAAACGCATACCAGCGGTTAGGGGCAAAGTTAAATGTTACCGCGCCGGATTTTCCGGTTCCGTCCAATGCCGCTGAATTAGGGGAAATTATTTTTATTCATTCTAACGGGCTGATGCCGCTTAAAAGGAATGCCACTTTCCAAGTGGCGTGGCACAGAGCGCTTGTTCTTGCGTCGTCTGCGGCGGAGGGAGATTCCGTTTCTCCCGAGGTTCAAAATGCAATCAATGCGGGGCTTTCCGGAGGCTCGGTAACGCTTTCTTTTCCCGAGTTTGTTAATCTGCCTTACCGCGTAAAAGATTCGTGGCTGGAAATCGGCGGACGGAAATTTTATACCCAAAAAGTAGCCGATTTGGCTGCTTCGGCTAAACTGGATTTGGATGAAAAAATGCCATCTATTTTGATGCGTACGGCTACGCGTGCCGTTTCCAAAGCGGTGGCAAGTAAAGCGGTTCGGGAACTTGTAGCGCAATCGTCGAAGGATGATTCTTTGGGGGATTTCGCCGAAATGCTTGCCAACGTGTTCGGCGCAGCGGTGGAAAAAGCCGATACGCGCCAGTGGTTTACGCTTCCCGCCGAGATTCGTATGGTGCGCGCATTTGTGCCGCAGGGAAAGTATAATATTCGGCTCTTACTACGCGACGGATATGGTAATATAGTAGGAGAGCGTGTATTTGAAGATGTACGCGTACAACGCGGCAGGCGGATATTTTTACATTTCCGTACCGCTTATTAAAGTGAGGTGTTATGAAAAAATTAACGATGCTTGCTTGGGCGATTGTGGGGTTATGCGCTTGTTCGGGACTTAATAAAAATACAGTCTCTTATCAAACGGCTAAGTATGATACTGCCGAATACTATGTGGTGGCCGGCGAAGGAATGACGAAGGAAGAAGCCTCCCAAAACGCTTTGGATAATATGCGGCGGGAGATGATTCAAAACGCACCGGATGCAGCTAATCAGGGCGTGTTGCCGGATTTGATGGCTAACGCGTCAGTAGACAAAGTATGGCGTGACGCGGACGTTTCAGCCAAACATTATTATGCGTTGGCCGTATTGCTGCGTGCCAATGCGCGTAACACATTGGAACCGCTTTTAAAACAAGTTGATTTAAAATTGGCCGGACTGGCCGCGCAGTTTACTTCTCCAACGGATCCGCTTGCCGATTTAAGAATTGCCTATAAAATGCAGCCGCTCGTGCTGCGCCGTCAGGCACTTGACGATTTATACCAATTCTTATCTGCCGACCGCGAAAGCTTTGAACCGGACTCTTTTTTGCCTTATAAAAATGCGTTAAAAGAGAAACTTTCTGCTGTATTGGTAGCAGTGGATGTGGAAGGCGTACAGAGCGAGGTTTTCGTAACGTACGTAGTGGACGCGTTGAACCAGATGGGTTTGGGCGTTGCGGACCTAACTGATCCGGATAAAGTGATTTTGGTAAAAGTAGTGACAGAGGCGGACGAATACGGATCCAAAAAGGTGGACGGGTTAATGTGGTGCTCCAGCAGTGCTTCCGTCAGTCTGATGGATGCACAGCGCGGGGTAACATTTGCGCGGTTTAACGTACACGAACGGGCGGGAACTTCCCGTCTGGCTGACTCTATGCGCCGCAGTATGCAAAGCGCGGGGGAAGAGGCCTCCGCCCAAATTACCAAACGATTAGAAGCGTATTTAAAAATGAGATAGGAGATTATATGAAAAAATTAATTTTATTAACTGCCCTTTTCATGCCGCTGTCGGTTTGCGCACAGGATGCTGCCGCGTCGGCGGAGGACTTGGCCGAACGTAATAAAATGTTGTATTCGCTGGGTTTTTTGTTGGGAGATAACTTAAAACGCCAGCTGGTGCTGGACAATGAGGATGATTTCAAAGCCTTGTCACAAGGGATGCGCGACAGTCTGTTAAACAAAAAACCACAGACGGATGTGGAAAAGTATAAACCGCAGATTATCGAAAAATACGAGCGCGACGCACAGTTGATTTCCGCTAAACGCGCAGCGCAGCAGCAGGAATATCTGGAAAATTTTAAGAAAGAAAAAGGCGTAAAAGAATTGGATAACGGCGCGCTGATTCAGCTTTCCCGCGCCGGAAAAGGCAAAACGCCTAAAGCAGACGATACAATTAAAGTACATTACACGGGCACGCTTATAGATGGTACTAAGTTTGACAGCTCTATCGACCGCGGAGAAGCATTCCAAACCAAGCTGACCGATGTTATCCCGTGCTGGACTAAAGCAATGCAGCAGATGAAAAAAGGTGCCCGCGCCAAAGTGGTCTGCCCGCCTGAAACGGCGTACGGAAACCGCCCTGTGGGCCAGATTCCGGCGAACTCCGTTTTGGTGTTTGACGTGGAAATGATTGAAATGGGGCTGTAATGTCCAAACTCAGTTATGTTTTAATTGGTATTATTGCGGCCGCGCTCATTTTTATGGGCGCGGTTCGCGGTTATCAACTTTATGAACGCAAAACGGCCGAATGGGAAGAACAGCGCCAAAGCGAAGAGGGTGCATTTTCTTTTCAAAACGTGCCTTTGTCGCTTGCACCGCCGCAGGCAGAACCGATTTCTTATCCCGTTTTATTTGAACCGTCCTCTACGAAAGACGTATTTTTGGAGGAGCCTCCTTTGTCCGCGGAGCAGGAAATCCAACAGGCAAGGGATACGATTTCTTCTATTTTGGAGGATTATAAAACGGATGCTAATCTCCAATCTTTCAATCAGGATTTGGCTGCTGCCAGTCACGGTAAAGCGATGGATTTGAGCGCTCTTTCTGGCGGAGATTTAAAACAGGTATTGGCGGATAATCCCGAGATCAGTGCCGTCGTATCCAAGCACTTGCAAAATCCTGATTTTGCCAAAACTGTACAGCAAATTTTAACCAATCCGCAGTTTGTAAAAAGCGTGCAGGATTTGCAACAGTACGAAGCGGGTGGAACGGCCGCTGCGAAAAAAACTGAATAATTTAGGAAAAATATTGTATTCTATAGAATATCAGGAGGCTAAACTGTGCTTAAGATTTTACTCAAAGCCGTAATTTTAGTTTTTATCATTTTAAGTATTTATTTTATTGTCCATCCGGCGGCATGTTCCAACTTAATGTTAGGCCGTGTGACTAATTTGCCCGATAAAGAAATTATCCTTGAACACGCAGCGGACGTCCACAGCGAGATGTTTGTTCCCGCGGGAGACCGCGCGCAAAAGGCTGATTCCGCCACGCAGCAAGGCGTATTTGATACCAATACGTTTAATAATGATATGTCGCCTGTGCCCACATATTCACAGGAAGATATTGATTACGCTGTTGCCAGCCGCTATGTGGAATTGGAAAACAATTACGCTAAGGAGAACAAAAAAGGCAAAGACGCGGCGAAAGAAATTTCTTATATCGTGATGGATGATTTTGAACTCACTCAACAGGAATGGGAAGATTTCTTACAGCGCGCGACGCAGAGCAATCTGTTTAACAAGGTCCGCAGTGATATGAAAGTTGCACAATAGTATTATTTTGAACGGTTGAAAACGGCCCTCCAGACAGAGGGCCGTTTTTTACGTTAAAAACTAATTTGCTGTTTTTCCAATCAGACGCAAAAACTCTTCTTCGGTTAATATGGGTATGCCCAGTTCATTGGCTTTTTTTAGTTTGCTTCCGGCCGCTTCCCCCGCCACTACATAGGACGTTTTCTTTGAAACGCTGCCGCTTGCTTTTCCGCCGTATTCTTTGGCCAACAGTTCTGCCTCAGTACGCGTCATTGTTTTCAACTCTCCGGTAAACACAAGTGTTTTTCCGTCTAGAATGTTGCCTGATAATTCTTTTTTTGGCTGTGTAAAATTAAGCCCCGCCGCACGCAGCCGTTCAATTTGCTCAAGCGCGCGCGGACTGCGGAAAAAATCGTAAATACTTTGAGAAACTTTTTCTCCCACTTCACGTACGCTTTGCAGTTCTTCAAGAGGAGCATTTTTTAGTGCGTCTAATGTCCGAAAACGGTCCGCTAAAATTTCGGCCGTCTTTTCGCCTACAAATGCAATCCCGAGTGCAAACAGCAGCTTGGAAAGCGGCTTCTGCTTGCTGGCCTCAAGGGAGTCCAAGAGATTTTGCGCTTTTTTGTCTTTAAAATTTTCTAAATGGAGCAAGTGTAAGAACGTCAAGCCGTAGAGGTCCGCGAAGTCGGCCACATATTTGTTTTCCAACAGTTGGTCCATCACTACGTCTCCCAAGCCGTCCACGTCCATTGCATCGCGGGAAACAAAATGCAACAGCCGTGCGCGCAGCTGCGCGGGACAGGCGGGATTAATGCAGTAGTACCCCACTTCGTCTTGTTCTTTATAAACCGTTTCCCCGCAGGACGGACACGAAACGGGCGGCCGCACGCTTTTGGCACCTTTATGTTGCGCCACTTTGACGATTTTGGGAATCACTTCGCCTGCGCGTTCGATAATTACCGTATCGCCCACGCGCACGCCCAAGCGGTTGATTTCGTCAAAATTATGTAACGTGGCATTAGAAATAATTACGCCCGCACACGGGACAGGTTCCAATTCTGCCACCGGTGTAATAATACCGCTGCGTCCGACGGAAAAAATAATATTATTGATCGTTGTCGTCGCTTGAGGGGCGGGGTATTTAAACGCAATGGCCCAGCGCGGACTTCTGGCGGTCACGCCTAAAATGCGCTGGTATTCAAAACGGTCTACTTTGACGACAAGGCCGTCCACGTCAAAAGGTAAATTGTGGCGGGACGCATCAAACTGGTTGTAGAAGCGGATCACTTCGCCAATAAGTGTTGTTTGGGTGCGTGCCGGACAGATAGCAAAGCCCCACGCTTTGCATTGGGAAATAAAAGCGCTGAAACTATCCGCCGTAATATTTCCCGCGCCAAAAGAGTGTGCAAAAAATTTAAGCGGTCGAGCAGCCGTAATATCCGGATCCTTTTGGCGTAAAGAGCCGGCCGCCGCGTTGCGTGTGTTAGCAAAAATGTTTTCCCCTTTGGTAATTTGCTGTGCATTTAATTTTTCTAAATCTTTTTTATCCAAATACACTTCGCCGCGGATCTCCAAAATGCCGTTTGGAGCCTCCGGCAGTTCGTGCGGAATGTTTTGAATGGTTCGGACGTTGGCGGTAATGTCCTCGCCTGTTTTGCCGTCGCCGCGGCTGGCGGCCTGAACCAGTTTTCCGTCCAGATAGGTGAGAGAGCAGGACACGCCGTCAATTTTCGCTTCCACCACCATTTCAAAATCATCGCGCTGCAGTATCTTGGCGGTGCGGGCGTACCATTCGCGGATTTCGTCGGGCGAATAGGAGTTGTCGAGAGACATCATCGCCGCCGCGTGTTTGACAGGGGTAAATAACCCCGCCGCTTTGCCGCCTACGCGCTGGGTGGGCGAATTTTTGGTGCGGTATTGGGGGTACTGGTCCTCTAAATCTTTGAGTTGTTTGTAGAGTTCGTCGTACTGCGTGTCGGACAAGATAGGATTGTCCAGATTGTAGTAAAGGTTGTTGTGGTAATTGATCAGCTTTTTCAGCCGCTCAATTTCTTCTTTCGGGTACATAGCGTTGTGGGTTATTTGCGTTCTTTTTTCAGCTGATCCAATAGACCGTTAATAAACTTGCTGGAGTTTTCGGTCGAATACTTTTTGGCAAGCTCAATGGCTTCATCGATAATAGCCGGAACGGGGGTTCGTTCGGGGCTGAATATCATTTCGTAAGTGGCCATACGCAAGATAGAGCGGTCCACTGCCGACATACGCGATACCGTCCAGTTCTTGGCGTAAGCCGATACCAATTTATCAATTTCCGGCAAGTTTTTGGCGGTGCCCGTTACGAGTTGCTCACAAAACGGAAAGCAGTCTCCCAATTCTTTTTTAAAATCCGCTGCATAATCGGCCAAACGTAATGCGTCGGAGGTCTTAGCGCTGTCGGCATAATAAAGCGATTGGAGAGCGCATTCTCGTGCCATTCTTCTGTTGCTCATAATTATCCTCTTGCCGTGATAATAAAGTTATATTCATTCTAGCAAATTTAAGACGTTCTTGCTTGTCTGTCCGTGCGGCGTAGTTAGTATTGGTGTCAGGATGTTAAGACATCTTGCGCACAGTACCGCGTTGACACCGCATAAAGCAAGTTTGTATAATAGAAAAGTCCTAAAAGAGGACTATTTTTTTGAAAGAATAATTAAATGGCCAGATTTGATAACAGAAGAACGTACAAAAAAGATTTGTACACTAGAAACCAAAACATCCGCGCTGCGGAAGTGCGTGTGATTGATTCCGACGGAACTATGATTGGCGTTAAGCCGATTGCTCAGGCAATCGCGTTGGCCAAAGAACAGGATTTGGACTTGGTGGAAATTTCCCCCAACGCGGTTCCTCCTGTCTGCAAAATACTGGACTATAACCGGTATGTGTATGAGCAAGGTAAAAAAGCCGCGGAAGCCAAAAAGAAACAAGCAAAAGTAACGATGAAGGAGCTGCGCATTAAATCGCGCATTGCTCCGCACGATTTGGACGTTAAAATTCGCCAAATTGAAGAGTTTTTGCGCAAAAAAGATATGGTGCGCTTTGTCGTGGTGTTCCACGGGCGCGAAAACCAGCACAAAGACATCGGTATGCAAATTTTAAACGATACGGCCAAACGCTTGGAAGCGCTTGCCAATGTGGACGGCGGTCTCCAACAGATGGGCAACCGTATGTCGATGACGTTTGTGCCTAAAAATTAACCGATTTTTCAGGTTCTTTTTGTAGTGAACGGGTTCGGGGCTTGACCGGCTCCCGACACGGGTTGGGTAAAAAGAACCATTTTACATAAAGGATAATACAATGCCTAAATTAAAAAACCATAGCGGCGGGAAAAAACGCTTCAGAAAAACCGCCACGGGTAAATTCACCCACAGAAAAGCCGGCAGAAAACACTTGTTAACGCCTGTTTCTGCCTCCATTAAACACGGTATGAGAAAGACCGGCGTCATTACGCCCGAGTCTAACAAAGGGAAGATCTTGGAAAAGTATCTCCCTATGGCCAAATAAGAGGGTAGAGACAATGAGAATTAAATTCAGCGTTCCTAGACACGCAAGAAAGAAAAAAGTATTGAAAAGAGCCAGCGGCTATTACGGAGACAAATCCCGCCGCTTGCGTATGGCCACGCAGCAGCTGGATAAATCCGGCGTACACGCTTACGTGGACCGCAAAGACAAAAAAACCACCTACCGCCAGTTGTGGATTACCCGCATCAATGCCGCGGTAAGAGAGGAAGGTTTGTCTTACTCCAAGTTCATCAGCGGGCTTACCAAAGCCAACATTACGCTTAACCGCAAAATGTTGTCCGAAATGGCAATTAAAGATCCGGCTTCTTTTAAGAAGTTGGTCGATGCCGCAAAAGCCGCCGCGAACTAAGTTAACATTTGTTTGCAGGAACCCCCCACTTCGTAAGAAGCGGGGGGTTTTATATGCTAAACCTTGGGTATGCAGGGGATATTTATTTTTATCCGCCAAAATAAAGGTTGCATCATTCTGTAGTATTGGGCGGGTGCAATATTACGGGATTGAGTCTCTTGTCTAAAAACGGTAGATGCTAAATGCTGCAGGCGGTCAATTTGTCAGAAAAAGCTTTAAAAGGAAAGCTCTAATCCGCTGCTTTTTGAAAGGCGTTTACCCGTTTGAAAAAAGCGTTCCACTCGGGTGAATTCTCATATAGCCGGCGGTTGAATTGTTTTTTGTGTTTTTCAAATACTTCCGCCAGTTTTTTGGATGTGTTTCTATCTGTTTTTTCTTGCCGTTGGAAGTATTCTTGGGCAGTTTTGCTTTTGCGTGCGTTGGTTAGACTGTCTTTTTCGTCTTGGGTTAGAATATATATAATTTCTTTTTTAACTTCTTCCCCAAACAGCGCCCCCGTTTCATCGGCTAAAAGAGTATTATCCTTTTGTTTTTGAAGCAAAAACGCTTCCACTTGTGCTGCGCCTTCTTTTCCCAAGCTTGTATTTTTTATGGGAGGACGCAACTCCTCGATCGTTATCTGCATAAATGCATTACCGGAATCTTTTGGCAACGGCAGGGTTTCATCGGCAGGGGTAACAAGTTTTACAAGCTTTTCTTTTGGAAACAACCTTTTAAAACGTTGGAGTGTGGAGACATGGTGATGCGGCGTGGGGATGAGTGTTTGTTGTTTGAACGGCAGTTGTAATACGCGTCCGCTCGCGGGATATAGAGCAGCTTCTTTCATCATTGGCAGTATACCACTTAGTGTTTTGGCAATAAATTGCAACGATACTCCTAACAAAATCAAACCCAAAATAAAGCGCAAGCGCATCATCCGTTCCTTAAGCTATAATGGCGTATTTATTTTTTTCAATTTTTTGATATGTCCACGATTTTGCGTCATCAGTTGGGTGATATCTTTCTCTTGTTTAGCAAGCAGTTCTTGCTGCCGCGCAAAATAAGAGGCAAAATCCGTAGCATTTTTTGCTTCTTGTTTGAGTTGTTTTTCGGTGTTGGTCGTAATGATGAAAGCTTTAGTTTTGACCTGTTCCCCAAAAGCAGTACCAATATCCTCCACTGTTTTTTGGTTGACAGCTTGTACCGCGTTCCAAGCGCGTTTCATTCGCACGCGGTCTTGGAAGGGCGCCTTGCCATTCAATGCGTCCGTTTCCATTGTTACGTCAATAAGCTGCGGTTGAGGCGCCATTTCTTGGCGCGGTGTGACTTCTTGACGTGGGGCTTGTGCAGCTGGGAGCATCGTTGTAGTGGGCATACGGCGTGTGGTGTCAGAAGGGGTCCTGCCCGATTTTTTCATCATTAGATTAGTATATTGCTGCAGCCAGAACAGTCTAATTTGCTGGTCCTGCTCCGGCGAAGTACAGCCGGCAGTAAGCAGCGCGGCGGCGATAAAAATAAAAAATGACTGTTTTTTCATAAAGTATCCTCTTACAGCACTATAACAAATTTATTTCACTCCGTACAGCTCCCGCGCATTTTTTGTGGTGATGTGTGCCATCTTTTCTAGCGGAATATTTAAATAATCGGCTGTGAACTGGGCAATCAGCGGGATATTGGAAGGATCATTTCTGGTACCGCGTTTCCCTTGCGGGGCTAAATAGGGACAGTCCGTTTCAAAGATAATTTTATCTGCGCCCGCTTTTTTGACGGCTTCGCGGATATATTCGTTTTTTTTGTACGTAAAACAGCCGTTGATTCCCAACAAAAGACCGTGGTCCAGCGCCTTTTTGGCTTCTTCGTACCGCGCGCAGAAACAGTGTAATACTCCCGCGTGCGGACGGCCGGAAACGGGGGTCCAATTTTGTTTTAATGCGGAAAAAGTATCATCATACGCCGCATAATCTTCCCCTTCGCGCCGTACGTGTAATACTATGGGCAGATGTGTCTTGCTGGCGAGCCCCAGCATTTGGGTAAAAACATCGTGTTGGATGTCTTTGCCGGCTGTCTCCAAGCAGGTATAATCTAATCCGATTTCTCCCACGGCCGTGTTGTAAGGGCTGCGGAGTAAAGTTTCTAGCTCTTTTAGCCCCTCTTTTGTCAATTTCGGGGCGTATTCGGGGTGGACTCCCAGTACGGCACGGATAATTGCCGGATATCGGGCGGATAAATCCAAAGCAGGCTGCCATTCTTCGGGGGCACAGCCAATTTCCACACTAAGCGTAACGCCTGCTTGCGGCAGGCGGACGATAATTTCCCCGCGGTCGGGGTCAAAGGCAGGATCGTTTAAATGGGCGTGTGAATCAATAAATTTCATATTTATATTGTAACTTTTTAGCAAGAGCTACGGCAAAACTAATACAAAAACCTACATTGCGTAAAACTGTGCCGTACCTATTATAATTAACAGGGACAAATTATAATTAACGGGGACAAATGTTCTTTGATAAGAGCTGTTCAAAATTAGCAGTCTAAAATAGGGGTTGACAAAAATAAAATAATTGCTTATAATTTTAGCAGAGGGTTTGAAAGAGTGCTAAAATAAAAGCACTTTCCTAAGGAGCCTCGGGACACAGTATGAGAATTCTGAAACCGGAAATCGCAAAAGCACGTAAAGAAAAAATTTTGAGGTGGGTTGTTCAACAATTTGTGGAAACCCGCCGCCCCGTGGGCTCGCAGATGATTGTATCGTCCGCATTGCAGGATGTGTCCAGCGCCACCGTACGCAACATTATGAAAGAGTTGGAAGAAGAAGGGTATCTCTATCAACCGCACACCTCCGGCGGACGTATTCCTACGGATAAAGCTTACCGCTATTACGTGGATTACCTTGCCAATGTGCAAAAAATGGCCGCGCAGGAACGCCAACGTATTGAAGAACAGTACGACGCCCGCGTAAACGAAGTAGACAATATACTTGTGCAGACGTCGCGTTTACTGGCTATGCTATCCGGTGCGGCGGGGTTTGTATATACTTCCAATGTGCAAGACCAACGGGTTCAGCGGCTTGATTTTATTCCGCTTGCGCCCGGGATGATTTTGGCGGTACTGGTTACCCAGTCCGGTGCGGTGCGTCATTGGCCGGTACGTACGGGATATATTATTGAACCTTCCCGTTTACGGGTGCTCAGCCGTTTTATTAACGAGGCAATTTCCGGTCTTACATTAGCTGAGGCGCGCCGCATTTTGTGGCAGCACGTTCAGTCTGGACATCGCGACCTGGCCGGCGTGGCGGATCTTGCCGCACAGGTGCTTAAAGATATCGAACGCCCGCAAACGGGGGACGAATTATACGTGGAAGGTATCGGTCGCTTACTGGAAAACACGACCGAGGACGATTACGAAGATTTGAAACAGATGATGCGCGTAGTGGAAGAGCGCGAACGGTTTTCTTCGCTGTTGAGCGAAAAAATGACAGATATGGAAAAATCCAACCAAAAATTAAGCGTAAGCATCGGTAGCGAGAACGAACTTAAAGAACTTAAGAATTTAAGTATCGTAACTACTGCCTGCCGCGTGGGGGATAAAACGGTTGGTATGTTGGGCATTATAGGACCTAAACATATGGAATATACGCGGGTAATGTCTTTGGTGAATTTCATCGGGGACTTGCTGGAAGCGTCTATGCAAAACTGGTCTGTACTGCCCACTGGGGGAGATGAAGATTATGAGTAAGAAACACAAACACGATAAGTCCGCCGAGCAGGAAATGGACGAACGGGATTTGCCGGAAACCGCCGCACCGGAAACTGAAGTAAAACCGCAAGACGAACCGGCTAAAGAAGAAAAGCCCGATTATTACGCCCAGCTTGTACGGCTCAGCGCGGATTTTGACAACTTCCGCAAACGCACCGAACGCGAAAAAGCTTCTTTTTTGGCTTACGGAAAAAAACAACTGGCCGAAAAACTGCTTCCTTCTTATGAAGTGCTTTTAAGACAGGCTGAGAAAATGGAAAAAGAAAAAATTTCCGATGAGTGTGCTGCCGAACTTAAAGGCTTAAAAGACGGAATAAAAATGGTCCTTGCCGAAATGGAAAAAGCATTCCGCTCCGAAGGCATAGAACGAATGGACGTATTGGATAAACCCTACGACCCGCAAACCCAGGAAGTAGTGGCAATGATTCCTTCGTCTGAAGAGCAGGACGGTTTCGTGCTGCAGGAAGTGCAGATGGGATTTTTAATGGACGGCAAAGTCCTGCGCCCCGCGCGGGTCATTGTCGGACAGCACGCGGAAGGTTAAAAACTAATTTTTCGCTTAGATGTGGGGTAAAAAAGTTTTAATCAAAAGGAGATAAAAAAGTATGGCTAAAATTATTGGTATTGACTTGGGCACCTCCAACACCGCCGCGGCGGTAATGGAAGGCGGCAGAGGAACGATCGTTCCGTCCGCCGAAGGCAGCTCTATCGGCGGGAAAGCGTTCCCGTCTTATGTCGCGTTTACGAAGGACGGCCAACGCCTTGTGGGTGAACCGGCCCGCCGTCAGGCGATTGCCAACCCCGAAGGCACCGTTACCGCCTTCAAACGCAAAATGGGGGAAAACTATAAATTTAACTTGCGCGGGCAGGAATTTACGCCCCAGCAGTTGTCCGCTTTCGTTTTGCAGAAAGTGAAAAAAGACGCCGAAGCCTTTTTGGGCGAACCCGTGGAAAAAGCGGTTATCACCGTTCCGGCGTATTTTAACGACAACCAACGCCAAGCCACCAAAGACGCGGGCCGCATCGCGGGCTTGGAAGTGGTGCGCCTTGTAAACGAACCGACCGCGGCCGCGTTGGCCTTCGGTATCGACAAAGCGGGCAAAGAACAAAAAGTGCTCGTGTTCGACTTGGGCGGCGGTACGCTTGATGTTACCATTATGGAAATGGGTAAAGAAGGTACGTTCGAAGTAATCGCCACGTCCGGCGATACGCAGTTGGGCGGTACGGATATGGATAACGCCATCATCGCTTGGATGGTGGACGAATTCCGCAAACAGACGGGTATCGATTTGTCCAAAGACAAACAAGCCCAACAGCGCTTGAAAGACGCTGCCGAAAAGGCTAAAATCGAACTGTCCACCACGATGGAAACGGATATTAACCTGCCGTTTATTTCCGCCGGTGCGGACGGCCCGAAACACCTTGAACTGAAATTGTCCCGCGCCAAACTGGAAAGCTTGGTGGACGATATCGTTAAACGCTGCGCCAAGTCTGTCAATCAGGCCTTGGCCGACGCCAAACTTTCTCCCAGCCAGATTGACCGCATTATTTTGGTTGGCGGCCCGACCCGTATGCCGATTGTGCAGAAATTCGTGGAAGACCTCGTGGGCAAAAAAATCGAACGCGGTATTGACCCGATGGAATGTGTGGCGATCGGCGCGAGCGTACAGGCCGGTATTTTGACCGGAGACGTCAAAGATGTGCTGCTCCTCGACGTCACTCCGCTTTCCTTGGGCCTCGAAACCTTGGGCGGCGTGTGCACGCGCTTAATCGAACGCAACACCACGATTCCTACGCGCAAATCGCAGGTATTCTCTACGGCGGCCGATAATCAGCCGGCGGTAACCATTAATGTCTTGCAGGGCGAACGCCCGATGGCCAAAGACAACGTGCCGCTCGGTAAATTCGACCTCGACGGTATTCCGCCCGCTCCGCGCGGCGTGCCGCAAATCGAAGTTACTTTCGACATCGACGCCAACGGTATTTTGAATGTGTCCGCCAAAGACTTAGGCACCAATAAAGAACAGCACATTACAATTACTTCTTCCAGCAAGCTCAGCGACGTGGAAGTTGAAAAATTCGTAAAAGACGCCGAAAAATTCGCCGAAGAAGATAAGAAACATAAAGAACTTATCGAAGCGAAAAACCAAGGCGACAGTGTGCTGTACCAGACCGAAAAATCGCTGAAAGAATACGGCGACAAAGTGTCTCAGGACGACCGCTTGGCCATTGAACGCGCCTTGGGCGACCTGAAAGATGCCTTGAAAGGCGACGATGCGGCCAGAATAAAATCCGCCACCGACGCAGCGATGCAAGCCAGCCAGAAACTGGGCGAAGCGATGTATAAAGCCCAGCAGGCAAATGCCCAAGCCGGCGCGCAGGCGCAAGCCGGAGCCCAAGCAGGCCCCGAAGCTGCGGGTGCTCAAGCCGGAGCCGCCGGAAACGACGGTAAAGACGATGTGGTGGAAGCCGAAGTGGTCGACAAATAAGTATTATCAGGTGGGTAAATCAGAAAGTAGAAAGGGGAACCGAAAGGTTCCCCTTTTTAATTGCTCTTCCTTAAATATTTTCTCCTTACTTTTTGCGTCGGCAAAAAGTAAGCAAAAAATCTTCTTCCTTCTTTTTCTGGCAGCAGAAAAAGAATCAAAAAGACTGCCCGCCCTGGTCCTATAAAAAGCAGTCCGAAACGGGGCGTTTTACAACTCGCTACGCTCAAACAAATAAAACGCCTTTTCCGTTTCGGACGCTTTTTATAAGCAGGACGAAGGGCGGGTATGAAATAAGGAAACGGATTTTTTGGGGGAACACGGAGGGGTTGTTTTGTTTTTTTTTTTTTGATACCATGGAGATAAATAAGGCTTGGCGACTTTGCCTTTTCAGTGCGTCATTCCGTATAGTTTTAGTACGGAATCTGTCGTTACGCAACAACGAGATTCCCGATAGAACCATTCGGGAATGACGTAAGTAAAGTAAGCTGCCAAACCGTAATAAGGGGGGATGTATCCTATGTATCAAAGAGGCGGGTTTACTTTAATCGAATTATTGGTCGTCATATTAATCATCGGTATATTAGCCGCCGTCGCTTTGCCGCAGTATGAATTAGCAGTATACAAGTCGCGGTTTACCAGAATACAGCCCTTGGTAAACAGTTTGGTTTCGGCGCAGGAAATTTACTATATGGCAAACGGGCAATATTCCAAGGATTTGACCGAATTGGATATAGAATATCCGTCTTCTTGTAAATATAACCAAACCTATCAGACAAACGGTTGGGCCTATGATGTGCTGGATTGCCCTGATGTCCTTTTACATTTGCGTATAGACTACGGGGGTATTGGTGCTTTTGTGAAGAAATGCCCAGTTGGGGGTGGTATTTGTGCTGAATATCAAGTTCCTTATCAGGTTCATCATCCTTTATTGGGAAAAGGCCCCAACTGCCTGCCGTATACAGGGGCTGGGGAAAAAGTACGTGCTTTTGGGGAGAGGGTTTGCCTGTCTTTAGGTGGGAAAAAAGAAACAAATAATTGGGGTGATTTTTATTACTTGTAGTATGGTTCAAAACCCGCGTATTTAAGCGTGGGTTTTTCTTTTGTACGGAAAAAGTTACAATATCTATTATGCCCCAGTATTTTGCAGATATTAAAGAAACCGAATTTTTTCTGATGGACGCAGAAGCCCATCACGCTTCCGCCGTCGCCCGCCACGAAGAGGGCGATGAAGTGTTGGTGTTTGACGGCTCCGGCCGCCAGTTCGTCGGGCGGATTGACCGTATTCAAAAAAAATTTGTGCGCGGCACTCTGTTAAAACCGCGCGAAACGCGCCGCCCCGCGCTTGAGCTGGAACTTTGTTTTGCGCCTAATTCCCGCACGGGGCTCGAGGATGTGCTTGACAAAGGCACGCAGCTGGGCGTATCGGCGTTCCGTCCTATCATTACGGAACGCAGCGAATATGATGTGCTGAAAAAATGGGACGGCAAGAGCGACCGCTGGCGGCAGATTATGATTTCCGCCTGCAAACAATGCGATACTCCGTTTGTTCCCGCCATTCTGCCGCCGCTTAAATTTCCGCAGGCCATTTCGGAAGGGCTTCCGTCGCTTATCGCGTATGAGGCCGAAGAATCCCACACGCTGTTTTGGGGATTGGAAAAACTGGGCAATCCCAAACGCCTGCGCGTATTTGTCGGCCCCGCGGGAGGGTGGACGGACGAAGAAATCGTGGTGGCGGCGCAGTATAACGTATTGCCCGTTACGCTGGGCGTAAACATTTTACGGGCCGAAACGGCGTGTATCGCCGTAGCCGCCAAACTTTTATAATATGGGCAAACGGAAACGATTTAACAACCGCAAACACGCACAGCCCGCCGCCGTCTCCCTGCCGCAGGGCAAATCGGCGTATTGGCTCGTTTTACTCCGTTGTTTTTTATGTTGGGCGGCGATAGGGTTTTTCCTGCCGTGGCTTGGAGGCGGATGCTCTCTTGTAAAGGGAAAATTGTTTCCCAAGGAAAATACGGCCGCTCAAGCCTCCGTCCAAACGGAGCCGGAAACCCCGGAAACGGCGGAAGCGGAATTTGAACGGCTGGAAAAATTCTTGGAGAAAATCGCCCCGCTGGAACGTGCGGCGGAAGATTGGTATTTTGCAAATTCTCCCGCGGCCGTCAGTTTTTTGGGCAGGGACGTTCTTCCGCAGCGGGCAGAAGACGCGTTGGGCTGTTCCGTGAGCGGTATTGGGCCGGATGAAGATTTCTTTGTTTGCTCGGAGGAGTTTTTCTCCTTTTACGATTTTTACTGTGATAAGTCCGGCTGCGGCTGGTTGTTGTGCCGCAAGGATTTTTCCGACGGGTGCCTTTATTCCGTTCGCGGCGGTTGGCCCGGCTCCGGCCGGTGGGATTATTCCGCCCGTGTAGAGGCCAAATCGCGCAAATTGGGTAAAAAACTGTACGAACGGAAAGGGTGGCGTATCACCGCGTGGTAATTCTATGATAAAACGATTTTTTTACAAATTGTGGAATGCTGATTATCCTGTAGGTTTCCGCGCTGTGCAGGCGGCCGGAGCCGCCGGGTTGGTGTTGGGCGGGCTGTTGGGGGTGCACTCTTTTTTGTGGCTCACGCGCAAACCGGCCGCCCCGGCGGAACCCGCTGCGCAGACTGCGGTGCAGGTATCGTCTGTGGAGTCGGAAAAAGAACTCATGTCCCGTTTTTTGGACGGACTGCCGGAATTGGAACGCGCGTTGGACACTTGGTTTACGCTGTATGCCAAACAAACGGAAGGGTCGGTTTGGTTTTTGTCGGATAAAGCGTCTCCTGCGTTAAATCCTTCCGTTTCGCATTTTATCGGCTGTGAGTTGGAAAACCCTTCCGCCGAATACCCCAAATGCAGGGGCAACGTGTATGATTTTTATGACGTGCAATGCGATTATCAGTCCTGCTCGTGGACGTTATGCCGGAATAACGAAAAGCCGTATTCCTGCACCTATTCCATGAACGGATACCGGGATTCGGCGGGCCGTTGGGAAAATAATTGTAATGTTCTGTTGCCGCAGGGCCGTGCGTTTTGTGAATACTTGCGGGACGAAAAAGGTTTTATTTTAAATGACATCTCCTAAAACATTTTTTATCAAGACATTCGGCTGCCGCGTCAACCAGGTGGAAAGCCAGGCCGTTTTGGAACAGTTTTTGCGTGCCGGCTATAAACCCGCGGATTCTTTTGAAACGGCGGATATTTGCGTGCTCAATACGTGTACCGTCACTCATCAGGCCGATAAAGATGTGGAAAAACAAATCCGCCAGATTCTGCGCCGCAATCCGTCCGCGCGCCTCGTGCTGACAGGGTGCTATGCCATGGCGCATAAGGCCGAAGTACAACAGAAATTCCCGCAGGCCGAAATTGTCGGCAAGTACGAGCTGGGCCGCGTTCTTTTTGACGAAGAGGACGTCTGCTGGACCGTGTCCGGCCACGAGGGGCACAGCCGTGCGTTTATCAAAATTCAAGACGGGTGCGATGCTTACTGTTCCTATTGTATCGTTCCGTTTGCCCGAAATGAGAAGCGTTCCAAACCATTGGCGGACGTGCTCTGTGAAATCAAAACATTGGAAGAAAAAGGGTTTTCCGAAATCGTGCTGACGGGCATTAACATCGGCAATTACCGTTGTCCGCAGACGGGGGCGGATTTGGCAGAACTGTGCCAATATATCGCGCGCCAGACGGGTTCATTTCGTATACGGTTTTCCTCTATTGAACTGCAGACGGTAACGGGCGGTGTAATTGCGGCGATGGCTGCGCGGCCGGACCGTTTTTGCAATTATTTTCATCTCCCGTTACAAGCTGGATGCGACAAAGTGCTTAAGGATATGAACCGCCATTACGATACCGCTGCTTATCGCGCGCGCGTGGCGGATTTGCGCTCTAAA
This sequence comes from Candidatus Avelusimicrobium sp., assembly GCF_051874775.1. Lineage (GTDB taxonomy): Bacteria > Elusimicrobiota > Elusimicrobia > Elusimicrobiales > Elusimicrobiaceae > Avelusimicrobium. Next base: position 61,928 of record NZ_JBJEGE010000027.1, on the reverse strand, counting down.
GTGCCGCAAATCGGTATTTTTGCCGATGTTATCGCCGGTTATCCTACCGAAACGGAGCAGGATTTTGAGGATACCGTCCGCTTTATCCGCGAAGTAAACCTGGCCGGACTTCACGTATTTAGCTATTCGCCCCGCCCCGGGACGAAAGCTGCCCTCTTAAAGCAGCTTCCGCCACAGGAAATTAAACGCCGTGCCGAGGTTTTGCGCACACTCGATAAAGAACTGCGCGACGCGTTTGCCGCGTCGCTCGTCGGCACAGAACAGGTGGTGTTTATAGAAGAACATAAGGGCGGATTGCCTCACGGAATCACGTCTAACTTCCAGCAGGTAGTGCTGGAGGGGGAGAATCTTCCGCGCCGCGGGTTGGTGCGCGTCAAAATTGTCCGCGCGGAAGGGGCGCTGTGTTATGGGGCAGTGGTTTCATAACAAATGATGTTAACTTTCATAAGGCGCACGAAACGCAAAGAGATTTTCTTTGCGTTTCGTTGCTTTTAAGGGCCAACAATTTGCTAAATCAGAATCCTTACTTTTTGTACCGACAAAAAGTAAGCAAAAAACTCGCCGCCCGTGCTCCATAAAAAGCAGTTCTCTGCGGGAAATTTTATAACTCGCTGTGCTCAAACAATAAAATTTCTTATCCGCAGGGAACGTTTTTTATAAGCGGAGCAAAGGGCGGCACAACAACAAACATACAATATGGTTCTATTATATAGGGTCATTCTGAAATGTTTCTGTTCAGAATCTCCCTTTGTTAAAAATAAAGTAGATCCCGTGCAGCAACATCACGGGATGACTGATTATATACAAACAAAAAACGTCATCCCCGAGCGTTGGCGGCCCGCAGTGTCTCAGAAGCTACCGATTTTTGTCGTCATCCTGAACTGACGCTTTTTCCTCTTGGCGTCACCCCGTAAGGTTGTAATACGGGGTCTAGTTATAGGGTTTCAGGATCCAGTTTTCTTAATATCTACCGATCCCCTTGCCGTCATTCCCGCAGGGTGCGGCGCGCGTTGTTCGGGAATCTAAGGACATTCCCCTTCCTCTTTTTAAAATGCTAAAATATACATAATGCCCGGGCCTAAGGCAGGAGGTATCAAAATCCGCCGCTTGGCCGGTTTGTAAGATTTTGGTATAATATTTATATAATTTGTTTTTGAACAAGTTAGATTCTTTTTAGGCAAGAGTTAAACAAAATGGTAGCCAAAAAAAATCTGTGCGTACTCATTCTGGCGGCCGGCAAAGGCACGCGGATGAAATCCCCTCTTCCCAAACCGCTTCATACTGTTTGCGGAATCCCGATAATTGCCCATATTCTAAAAGCGGCGCAGGCGCTTGGCCCTGCGGCGATAGGCATTGTCGTCGGCCACGGCGCGGACGAAGTAATTAATACCGTAAAAAATAATTTAGCTGCGTGGGGCGTTAGTGCGCCCGTTGTGTTTGCGCACCAAACCGATTTATCCGGCTCCGCTTCGGCGGTTAAAGCTGCGCTTCCTTTAATTGAAAAATTTGAAACCGTAATGGTGCTTAACGGCGATACACCGCTGTTGCGTGTTCAAACGCTGGAACAGATGTTTGACGTTTATGAAGCCAATGGCTGCGGCGCGTTAGTGCTGGGGGTAACGGTTCCTAATCCGGCAGGATATGGGCGTATCGTGCGCGCCGTAGACGGACATTTTGAAAACATTACTGAGGACGCCGATGCGGATGAAGAAACGAAAAAAATCGCTGAAATCAACAGCGGGATGTATGTTTTTAATTCCAAACTGCTGCAAAACGCGCTTACTCAGCTTACGCCGCAAGGCCCTAAGCACGAATTTTATTTGACCGATACGCTTGCGCTCATCAAGCAGATGAATGCGTCCGTTCTTGTATTCGGTAGCGACGATTACGAGCAGGCCTTAGGTATAAATAGCAAAGCACAGCTGGCCGAAGCGGAACAAATTTTGCGCGACCGCGTCGCTAAACGGTTAATGGACGAAGGCGTGACGCTTGTGCGTCCAAAAGAGGTTTTTATTGATTCCGAGGTGAAAATCGGCGTGGATACGTGGATTTGCCCGGGTTGCTATATCAGCGGCAAAACAGTCATTGGCAAGAACTGCTATATTGAAGGCAACTGCTATATCAAAGATTCCGTCATTGGCGATAACGTAACTTTAAAAATGGGGACGTATATCGAAGAGTCGGAGGTGGAAGCAAACTGTCAGCTGGGACCGTATGCACACTTACGTCCGAAATCAGTGCTGAAACAAGGCGCGAAAGTAGGCAATTTTTCCGAAATAAAAAAATCCGTCATTGGGGAAGGTTCCAAAGTCAACCACTTGAGCTACATCGGGGATACCATTATGGGGGCCGGCGTGAACGTGGGGGCGGGGGCTATTACCTGCAATTATGACGGTAAAAACAAACACCAAACCGTATTGGAAGATCACGTGTTTGTAGGGTCTAACGTCAATTTTGTGGCGCCGGTAACGGTGCACGAATATGCAAAAATCGGCGCGGGGTCAACAATTACCAAAGAGGTTCCGGCGGAAGCTCTGGCAATTGCCCGTACGCGTCAGGTTGTTTTGGAAAAGAAAGGTGTGAAAAAAAATGACTAAAAGCGTAAACGGTGATTTAAGAATTTTCTCCGGCAATGCCAATATTGCTCTGTCGCAGAAAATTTGCGAACACTTGAATATGGACTTGGGCAAACTGCGTGTGGAACGGTTTGCCGACGGAGAAATTGACGTGCAAATCCTGGAAAGCGTACGCGCACACGATTGTTATATCATCCAGCCCACCTGCCCTCCTGTCAACGAAAATTTGATGGAACTTTTAATTATGATTGACGCGTTTAAACGCGCCAGTGCGGGCAGAATCACGGCCGTGATGCCGTATTTTGGCTACGCCCGTGCGGACCGCAAAGCGTCCCCGCGTGTGCCGATTACCGCCAAACTTGCCAGCAACCTGATTACCGAAGCGGGCGCGGACCGTATTATGACAGTAGACCTGCACGCCGGCCAGATACAGGGGTTTTTTGATATTCCCGTAGACCATTTGCGCGCGCGCAAAGTGTTCTTGGATTATTTTAAAGATTTTGACCGCAACGATCTTGTGGTTATTTCGCCGGACGTTGGAGGCGTGGAACGCGCCCGCAAATTCGCCGCGCGTATGGACGCAGGGCTTGTTATTATTGATAAACGCCGCCCCAAAGCCAACGAAGCCGTGGTGTACAACGTCATCGGCGACGTGAAAGATAAAGTAGCGATTATTTTTGACGACATCGTAGACACGGCCGGTACGCTTACCACCGTGGCGCAAAAGATTAAAGAACGCGGCGCGCGCGAAATTTACGCGGCGTGTACGCACGGTCTTTTGTCGCGTAACGCAATGGATAAAATCAACAAGTCCGATATCAAAAAGTTAATCATTTCTGATTCGCTTCCGATTCGCGACTTGGGGCCGAAAGTGGACGTGCTGTCTGTTTCGTATTTGCTGGCGGACGCTATTAAGCGAAACCATGACGGACGGTCCATCAGCGATATGTTTAATTAAAATAAATTTTTTAACGAAAAATACTTGGAGGATACAATGGAAAAAGTTAGCATCTCTGCCGTTACCCGCGAAGGGATCGGCGTGAAAGGAGCTCTCTCCCAAATCAGAGCGGAGAAGAAAGTTCCGGCCGTGGTGTACGGCGGCCATAAAGAACCCGTCAGCGTTACCGTGAGCGTAAAAGATTTGGAAAAAATCGTCAAAGCCGGTAAAAACACCATCGTGGAAATCGCTTTGAACGGCGAAAAAGAACTCGCGCTTGTCAAAGAAATCCAATACCACGCCGTGACCGACAATCCAATCCATGCCGACTTTCAGCGCGTAAGCATGAAAGATAAAATGGACGTCGTCGTTCCGCTTAAACTTGAAGGTACCCCCGCCGACGTTACCGCATACGGCGCTATCGTGGAACACATCTTGCGCGAACTCGAAGTGCGCGCGTTGGTCAGCGCCATTCCGCACGAAATCGTGTTGGATATCACTCCGATGACGATTAACAAAGGTATCTTGGCCGGAGAAGTAAAACTGCCCGAAGGCGTGGAACTCGTAACCGACAAAGAAGCCCCCGTCGTGCACTTGATGGTTCCGAAAGAGGAAGAAGAAGCTCCTGCCGCGCCTGCCGCCGATGCCGCCGCGCAGCCGGAAAGCTCTTCCACCAAAGGCAAAAAAGACGAAGAAGGCAATTTGGCCAAAAAATAACTTATGCAATATCTCTTGGCAGGGCTGGGCAACCCGGGAACCCAATATGCGCGTACGCGGCACAATGCCGGATTTATGGTGTTGGACGTAGCCGCGCGCAAGTGGGGAGCATCTTGGAACGCCTGGCAGAGGCTGGGAGAATATGCCAAGGTTACTTTGGGCGGGCACGAAGTTTTCCTGCTCAAGCCGTCTACTTATATGAACGAATCGGGCCGGGCTGTATCCAGCTTGGCCCGATTCTATAAAATTGCGCCGCAAAACTGTTTGATTTGTTTTGACGAGGTGGCTTTGGAGATTGGCAAACTGCGTATTCGCAAAAACGGATCCGCCGGCGGCCAAAAAGGAATGAAGAGCGTGATTGAACAGCTGGGCACGCAGGATATTCCGCGCCTGCGTGTGGGGGTCGGCCCAAAACCCGATAAATTTGATTTGGCCGATTTTGTATTGTCCAATTTCCCCAAATCCCAGGAAAGTGCTTTAGAGGACGCGCTGTCCCGCGCGGTGGAAGCAGTGGAGACCTTTTTTTCCGACGGGCTTGAAAAAGCGATGAACCGATTTAATTAACTATTTTTATGCTATTAACCCCTAGAAACTCCGGCCTAAAACCGGAGTTTTTTGTATGTTGCGGCCTTTTGCGGGCTGTTTGCAGACTGCGCTCTGCGGCGCCTTGACCCGTTTTTTTTTTTTGATAAACTGGGGATATGAACGGAATTTATCAAAAATTATTCTCCGGCAAGAAAAATCCCGGATTTACGTTAATAGAGCTGTTAGTGGTTGTTTTAATTATCGGTATTTTATCAGCAGTGGCTCTGCCGCAGTATCAAGCGGCGGTGGAAAAAGCTCGGGTGGCGCGGATGTTGCCTCTTTTTAAAAATATTCAACTCGCGCGGGAAGCTTACAAACTGGCTAATGGGATGAATACTGCGGATTTGGATTTGTTGGACATAGAAGTAAATTATAAGTCAAAAACTGAATCTTCACAGAGTATACGCTATAATGTGGATGGCGGGAGCTTTTCGTTATGGGTTACTTCCAATCTCATTACTTTTAATGCCGGAAGAGGATATACTGTCGATTATTATGGGCCCTTGTCCAACCTGGGATACAGCGGGCTTTGCTATCCCCATAAATCCGGCGGGGTGGCAGAACGCGTTTGCCAATCTATGGGAAAAAAACGCGACGCACTAAGTTCTAACAATACTAACGTCTATGTTTTTTATTATTAAAGGTCGTGCATACGGATATAAATATAAAAAGCCCCGGAAAAATCTGGGGCTTTTTTATCTTCGCAGATTAGTGTAATTCCGGATACAGCGGGAATTTTTCCAAAAATGCTTTTACGCGTCCGGCTTCCTCTTGCAGGAATGTTTCGTCTGTATGGTGCAAAATTGCCTCGTCGATAAACGCGGCCACCTGTGCCATATCTGCTTCTTTCATTCCGCGCGTGGTAACGGCGGGTGTACCAAGGCGAAGCCCGCTCGTTACAAACGGTTTTTCCGGATCGAACGGAATGGTATTTTTGTTGGCGGTAATGCCCGCTTTGTCGAGTGCGGCTTCGGCCGCTTTGCCCGTCAGCCCCTTGGAACGCAAATCAATGCACATTACGTGGCTGTCTGTTCCTCCGGCCACCAACCGATATCCGCGCGCTGTAAGCTGTTTGGCGAGTTCGGCAGCGTTTATTTTTACTTGGTGCTGGTACGTTTTAAACTCGGGTTTTAATGCTTCGCCGAAGCAAACGGCTTTGGCGGCGATGATGTGCATCAGCGGTCCGCCCTGCACTCCGGGGAATACGGCGGAATTAATTTGCTTGGCCAGCGCTTCTTTGCACAGAATAAGTCCTCCGCGCGGACCGCGCAGGGTTTTGTGCGTGGTAGTGGTAACTACGTCGGCATACGGCACGGGGTTCGGGTATTCTCCCGCGGCGATAAGTCCCGCATAGTGTGCCACATCACACGCCAAATACGCGCCGCACGAATCGGCGATTTCTCTTAAGCGCTGCCAGTCAAATACGCGCGAATAGTTGGACGCGCCTGCCATAATCAATTTGGGTTTATGCTCAAGGGCCAGTCTGGCGGCTTCATCATAATCAATTTGTTCTGTATCCCGGCGGACGTTCATCGCAATTATATTGTAGAGTTTACCCGAAAAATTCATCGGGTGTCCGTGGGTCAGGTGCCCTCCGTGCGATAGGTTGAGTCCCAACACAGTGTCTCCGGCCTGCAAGAGTGCAAAATAAACAGCCATATTAGCCTGCGCGCCAGAGTGCGGCTGTACGTTGGCGTGTTCAGCACCGAAGATTTTTTTGGCGCGTTCAATGGCTACGCTTTCCACCATATCTACATATTCGCAGCCACCGTAATAACGTTTGTTAGGATAGCCTTCGGCGTATTTATTGGTCAGCACGGAACCTTGTGCCTGCATAACTGCCATAGAGGTAAAATTTTCGGAAGCAATAAGCTCCAGTTTTTCACGTTGGCGGGTAAGTTCTTGGGCTACTGCGTGAAAGATTTCGGGATCAGTTTTTTTCAAATCGGGATACATACTAAAACCCTCCTTGGTCGGACAGTTTGATTTTTTGTTTATTTTTGCGCGGAAATTTTACATATTTTTCTAGGAAATCCGCGTGTTATTTAATATAATTTACTAAATAGAAGTAAATAAATCCAGCAGAGGTGTAAAAGAAATGGCAAAACTTACCAAAAAAGACTTTCTCAAAGACACCATCAAACACATTGATTTGAAAAAATACAATGTGGTCCCCTTGGTGGACGCCTTTGGGAGTATGGCTTACGCTTCCCGCGAAGTAGCCAGAGCGAGCAAAATCTATAATATGATGCTTTCCGATAAGAAATGCTCCGTCATTTTGTGCATCGCGGGGTCGTTGGTTTCCGCCGGTATGAAAAAAGTAGTGGTGGATATGATCCAAAACAATATGGTCGACGCGATTGTTTCCAACGGCGCCAACATTGTGGACCAAGATTTCTTTGAAGCCCTTGGTTACAAACACTATATCGGTACCCCTTACAATCAGGATGACAACCTCCTGCGCGATCTGCACATAGACCGTATTTACGATACCTATATTGATGAAGACCAATTGAAAGAATGCGACGAAACTATCCATAAAATTTGTAACTACCTCGAACCCCGCCCTTACTCTTCTCGCGAATTTATTTGGGAAATGGGCAAATGGCTGGAGAAAAAAGGCAAAGGTAAAGATTCTATTGTCTACAATGCGTACAAATACGGCGTGCCCGTGTTCGTGCCTGCTTTTTCGGACTGCTCCGCCGGTTTTGGCTTTGTCGCCCACCAGACGGAACACCCCGAAGCCCACGTGTCTATTGACAGTGCCAAAGACTTTTTGGAATTAACAAAAATCAAAATCAAAGCCAAAGAGACCGGTCTAATGATGTGGTCCGGCGGCGTACCGAAAAATTTTGCGCAGGACACCGTAGTGGCTGCCGAAATTTTGGGAATGGATGCTCCAATGCACAAATATGCCGTGCAAATTACCGTAGCAGACGTGCGCGACGGTGCGCTCTCCGGTTCTACTTTAAAAGAAGCCTCTTCTTGGGGTAAAGTTTCCACCGCTTTGGAACAGATGGTGTACGGCGAATGTACGACGTTAATTCCATTCATCATCGGCTACGGCTACCATAAAGGCGCATGGAAGAAACGCAAAGCGTCCAACTACATTAAATTCTTACAAGACGAGGACGCCAAAATCGCCGCGCTAAAAGCCAAAAAAGCGAAAAAATAATGCGGCTAAAAAACGCGTTAATAAGTTTAGTCCTGCTGATCTGCCCGTGTGCGTTATGCTACGGGCAGCTCAGTTTTTCGGGGGTAAATGGAGAACGCGGTTATTCGGCGGTGCGCGGGTATTTTCTGGCGGATTTGGACAACGGCTTTGTGTTTGTCCCCCATTATGAATACTATCGCCAAACCGATAAAGAATACGATGAATCCGGCTCTATTTCCCGCTATAAACTGGAGGGTTCTTACGAATTGAACGACGACTGGCAGCTGACGGCTTCCGCTTTTTGGCAACCTACTGCGGCGGGGTACCGCGCGGTGGGATATTCTGCCGGCGCGCAATGGAAACCGTTTTACCGATGGGGGATTTTAAAAAATCCGCTGTTTGGGGTAGCTTTCGGACAGAACCGCTATAAAACGTATGTAGATAAGTTGGGCAACGATTTGTATTCTTCGTTTCACCAAGTGGAAACTTTTGCATTCGTGCAGGCAGAGACGGAACTGGCCGCTTGGGACTTGAAAGCCGCGTGGCAGAAAGTGATACAATATAAGAACAGCTCTTTCCCTGCGGATGTGACATTCGGTTGGGCGGATATTCCGTTTATGACGGCGGTTATCCAAGGATTTATTAAAGACGCAGCTGCGGTGCGTGTCAGTTACCGGACTAGTTTTATCACGCCGTACGTATCCGTCGGGCGGTACAATTACGCTGAACGCAGCGCAACGGCGTTGTCCGTCAGCGCGGGGATGCGGGTAAATTGGGGCCGCACTTCTCTTTCCGGTGGGGTGGAAGTGTTCGAACCGCGCCGCGAAGCAAACCGCAAAACCTATTTTTCTATGTCCGCCGAAGTGGATTTTTAGTACGGAGGCTTGTTGTGCGCCAAATTGATTTACACTGTAATATAGACGAAAATCTTTTTTCGATTACCGTTTTTTTAACCCGTTTATTAAGCGGGCTGACGCTCATTTATGTGGCGGCGGGGTGTCTGCTTTTTTATCGGGAATTTTTATACAACGCCACCGCACTCGGGCTTCCGCTGCCCGTCCCGTTGGGCCTCGGGGTATTGGTGGTGGAGTTGTTTTTGGCGCTTCTTCTTATTTTAGGTTGGTTCACGCGCGCAGCCGCCGCCGCAAGTGTGATATGCACCGTGGGTGCGGGGGGAATTTTCTTTGCGGCGGATGTGAATAAAATTTACGTTGCGCTTATTTTGCTGTTGATTACATCTCTTCTTCCGGCGGTAATGCTTGGCCCGGGGAAAATCAGTTTGGATTATAAACACGCGGTGCGCCGCGCGCAGAAAACATTCAGAGGTTAACTTATGGAAAATACAGAAGCGACTACGCAGTACGTCAGTTTGGCCAATAAATACCGTCCGCAGAAATTTGAGGATATGGTTGGGCAGGAAAGCATTTCTAAAACGCTTCGCAACGCGCTGACCTCGGGCCGTATCGCGCACGCGTATTTATTTTACGGTCCGCGCGGCTGCGGGAAAACCACCACGGCGCGTATTTTGGCTAAAGCGTTAAACTGTACCGGCGCCGGAACGGATAAACCGACTGCCGAACCGTGCGGCAAGTGCCCGCAGTGTGTGGAAATTGCGCAAAGCGCGGATTTGGACGTGTTGGAACTAGACGCCGCCAGTAATACGCAGGTGGAAAAAGTACGAGAGGCGATTATTGATACCGTTGCGCTGGCCTCTACGCGCGACCGTTTTAAAGTGTTTATCCTGGACGAAGTACACATGCTTTCCACCAGCTCGTTCAACGCGCTTTTAAAAACGATTGAGGAACCGCCCGCCCATGTGGTATTTATCTTGGCGACTACGGAAAAACATAAAGTGCCCGCCACCATCGTCAGTCGCTGCCAGACGTTCCGCTTCCGCCCGATTACGACGGAAGAAATTACCACCCACCTGTTGGACCTCGCCGGCGCGGAAAATATCGATTTAACGCCCGCCGCGGCGAAAATCATCGCCAAAAACGCGGGCGGCGCCATGCGCGACGCCCTGACACTGATGGACCGCGCCATTGCGTATTCCGGCAACAAAATTGACGAAAAACTCGTGGGCGAAATGCTGGGGCTTACGCCGGACGAACTGATTGGGAACGCCGTGCGCGCGCTTGTGCAAAAAGACAATGCGGCCCTCCACCAAGTGTTTGATACGCTTAAAGTCGAAGGGTTTGACGCAAATTCGTTTTTGAAAGATTTAAAAAACGCGCTGGGCGATTTGTTTTATTTTGCCCTCGGTCAGGGGGAGGAACCTTTTGACGGCGCCAAACAAGTGATTGAAGGCGTGAGCGCGGGATTTTTGGCGCAGCTGTCGCGCAAGACGAATAAAATTATCGAAGAAGTAAAATTTTCCGACAACGCGCTCATCAGCGCGGAAGTGGGTATGTTTACGGTAATGGACAGCTGCTTGGATATCGAAGGTTTTGTGCGCCGCTTGGAAGCGTTGGAACGCGGCGGCGGAGCCGTTTCGTCCGGTCCGTCCGTGCCGCCCGCGCGTCAAACGCCGCCGGTCCAAAAGCCCGTTATGCGTTCCGCGGCCGCTTCCGTTCTCAAGGCCGCCGCACCGGAACCGTCGCCCAAACCCGCTTTTGCTCCGGCTCCGGCGGTTGAAAAAATGACGTCCGCCGCGCCGCAGAACGACGTTCCCACCCTGAACGCTGCCATTTCCAACCGCCAGATTTGGGATAAAATGCTGAAGCATTTTGAAAAAAGCCCGTTTGTGTACGACGTGATGACGAACTGCTCCGTGACGTTTGGGGAAAGTGAATGGACGCTTGGTTTTTCTACCGGAAAAGAATTTTATCAAATTCCCGCGCAAAATAAGCTGGCGGATTTGGAAAACGCCGCCAAACAGATTTCCGGCCGTGTAATTAAATTTAAACTGGGTACGGCTCCGGCGGAAACTGTTGCTTCGCCCGCGGCCAGATGCACGCCCGTGCGCGCAACTAAACCGGCTGCTACAAAAACGGACGTTGCGGATAATATTATTTTAGACGAAGAACCCTTTGTAAACGGTAATTTTGCGGCGGATATTGAGCCTTCTTCTTACACGGTGGCGCAGGATACGCCGGAAGAATTAAAGGAAATTTTGGAAGTCATTCCCGGGGAGCTACTCGCTTAGTTTATGAAAAGTTTAGACCGTTTAGTCCGCGCGCTTCGCCGTCTCCCGGGGGTAGGCCCCCGTCAGGCGGAGCGTTTTGCCGCGTATTTTTTGCGTGCATCTCAGGGCGAAACGGAAGAATTTGTTAACGCGCTTTTGCAGGTAAAGCAGGATGTTAAACTCTGCTCGGTTTGTTTTTCTTATAGTGAGGATGACCTTTGCTCCGTCTGCCGCGACCAAGACCGCGACCATAGTCTTATCTGTGTAGTGGAAGATCCGCAGGATATCGAAGCTATCGAAAAAACAGGCGCGTACAAGGGATTATATCACGTGCTTCACGGTGCCATTTCCCCAATGGACGGGCGCGGAGCAGAACAGGTAAAAGTGCGCGAACTACTAGAGCGCGTACAACATTCCCAGCCGCCGGTAAAAGAAGTTATCATCGCCACCGATCCGGACAGCGAAGGTGAAACGACCGCGTTGTATTTGGCGGATTTGTTGCGCGGACTAGTTGGGCAGGTAACGCGTATCGGCTACGGCGTACCGCTGGGGGGAGACATCGATTATATCGATGAAATGACGCTGGGATATTCGTTAAAAGGCCGTACCAAACTCTAATGCATCCGGATGTCTACAAAAGGCCGCTGTTGTGGGTACTTGCGGCGTATATTTTAGCCCTCGTTTTCTATTACAGTCCCGCTCCTTCCAAGCGGGACGTTTTCCATTTTCTTTCCCAAAAACAAGTAACGCTTACCGGCCGTGTAGACGGGTTTGCCGTTTCCAAGAAAGACGTCCAAAACGCGGCGGTAAAAGTGTTGTCCGTAAACGGTTTTCCCGCAGACGGAACGGTGTATGCGCGGTTTAAAAATTTCGAGCCGGAGTGGAAGGACACTGTGTTGGTTACGGGAAAATTGCAAAAACCGTACGGTATTAATTTGCTCGGCAATTTTGATTGGCGGGATTATCTGGCGCTTAAAAATATTTTTACGGAAATAAAAGCGTCGGACGCCGCCGTTATAAAACCCGCACCGTTTTTTATCCGTTGGATACGCCGTGCTCGCACGGCCGTTTTGCGCTCGTTTGACGATTCTTTCCCGCCGGAACTGGCGGGGATTGCCGGCGGCGTTACGCTGGGGGAACGCGGCGAGTTCCCGCAGGATTTGTATGGCGCGTTTCAGGACAGCGGCGCCATTCACTTGTTAGTGGCTTCCGGCGGGAACGTGGGTTTTGTAACGCTGATTGTACTGTTTATTTGTTCCTTTGCGGGGCTCGGACGGCGGAAGATGATGTTTGCCGCGCTGGCGGCCGCGGGCGTATACACGTTGGTAGCGGGAGCGGACGCGCCTTTGGTACGCGCGTATTTTATGACGATCTGCGCCTGCTTGGGGTATTTGCTCGGGCGCAACAGCGGCATTTTCCAAGGATTGCTGGTTTCGTGTTTTGCCATTTTGATTTTTCAGCCGGCGGCGGTATTTGAAACCGGTTTTCAAATGTCCTTCCTTGCCACCCTGGCGATTATTGTTTGCCTGAACAATTATTCTCCGCCCGCCACATGGCCTAAATGGCTCACCTTTTTCGTGCAGATTTTTTTGGCGACGCTTTCCACTCAGCTCGTGCTGCTGCCGGTATTTACCAATGTATTTTATAAAGTGTCGGTGACGGGTCTTGCGTCCAATATGGTTTTGGTGCCGCTCGCGTCATGCGTGATGGGCCTCGGGTTTGCGTATTCGGCGCTTTATGCCCTGCATGCGGGCGGTGTATTATACTGGCCGCTTTACGGCGCGCTGTGGTTGTTTAAAACCTTGGTGGAATTTTTCGCCTCGTTTAAAATGTCCGCACTGCCGTCGTCTTCCTGGGGAGCGGGCACAGTGGCAGCGTATTACGCAGGGCTCTTTTTGCTTTTCAATTTGCCGCTTAAAAATTTTGCGCGTAAAATTGCTCCGGCGTGTTTCGCGTTTATGGCGCTTGCGCTGGCCGTACAGTATATCGCCCGGCCGGAGGCGGAGGTATATTTGCTGAACGAATGGAACCGTTCTTCCGCCGTGGTGCGGTTGCGCGGAGGGGAAACGTTTGTGCTGGGGGACGGTATTAAAGAAGAGAAAATGCTTCCCGCGTTATATAAAACGGGTGTTCGCCGCGCAGATGTGTTTTTGCCGTTTTCGGCGGAGGCTAACTATGCGTGGGAACGCTTGGCCGATAACACCGTTTTACCGTTTAAAGACGTTTGGCCCGGTGAATTTATTTTCGCTGTTCCTGTGCGCGTGCGTATGGTGTGGGGCCTGCACGAAACCAAAGACGGCCGTCTGTGGGAAAATAAGGGTTACTCAGGTACGAAGAAAGACGACGTCTCTTACTGTTTTGAAACGTCCGGCGGCGAATGGTGTATCGGCGCGCAGGCGCGGTTTTTACGTAAGGCGGACGGATCCGTCGTGCACGGGCGGCTAAACGATACGGTGAAAATCAAATTATAACTGTACGGGGATTTTTCCGTGCGCCTGTTGCTCACCCAAAAGAATTTGCACCGCACACATTTGCGCTTCCCGCGCGGGGCTGAACAGAAAGAGTTTGGCTGTTAAGGCGGAAATTTTTTCCGCACCGAACGGACTTCCAAAGCTGATAAAAACCGATGGTTTATATTGTTTGGCCGCAGTTTCCAAAACGGTTTGTTCTTCGGGCGACAAATTAATATGTCCTTTAAACGCCTTGTAGTTGGAGAACGAAACGGCCAGCAGCACGTCTGCTTTTTCTCCCGCTTTTACCAGGCGTATGCCTGCGGTTTTCAGCGTGTTTAAAAAATCTTGTGCGGCAAAACTTTCGTTATTTCCAAGTTCCAAATAAGCGGCGGTCCGGCCGCGTTCCAACCGTACATTTTCGCCCGTCCAAACGGCACAATCCGGCGCGTAGCGCGCGTTGAACGCTTGGGGGGATAATCCTTCTTTTGGCGCAGGCGTGAGTTTTTGCACCAGCGCGTCCTGCAATTTTTCAGACGCGGCGATGATTTCGTCCGACGGCAGATTTTTTTCTAAAAAGTCGGACAGCGCAACGGAATCCTCCGCCGCCAATAAAATATGCGCGCCTGCCTGTAAGGCTTTTAAAGAAGCCTGTTTTTCATCGCCGATGGCCTTCATACACAGCGCGTCCGTAAATACAAGACCGCCAAAATTCATTTTTTCTTTGAGAATCCCGGTGATAATATTGTGCGAAAGCGATGCGGGGTTTTGCTCGTCCAAAGATGGAATTAATAAATGCCCAATCATCACGCTGTCCGCCGCCGGCAGTGCGTGCGCAAATGGGACGAGTTCGTTTTCTTGCAAATCTTTCAGCGTGCGGTGCAAAACGGGCAGCCCTAAATGGGAATCCTGAGCGGTGCGCCCGTGGCCGGGGAAATGTTTAATACTGTTCAGAACGCCGCCGTCCGAAAGCCCCTTGCATAAGGCCGCGCCCAAACGGGCAACAAGATGCGGGTCCGCTCCGAACGAGCGGGTGTTTACGATGGGGTTTTTCGGTTCGTCGCATAAGTCCAATACGGGTGCGAATACCCAGTCTACACCGACTGACCGCGCTTCGCGCGCCAGAGTCAGTCCCTTTTGGTAAGCGATTTCCGCACTTGCGCTTGCGCCGACGGCCAAATTGGACAAAACCCACGGTTCGCCGCCAATCCAGCGGCCCAGTCCGTCCTCATAATCGGCGCAGATAAATAAATGGGACAGCGGGGAGTTTTCGCGCAGGTCGCGCACTAGTTCTTTTACCGCTTCGCGCGTACCGCCGTAAATGCAAAAACCGCCAACCCCGCGCCGCGCCAGTTTAAGCGCGTCTTGTTTGTCCGTTTTACCAAACCAAAAACCGGCATAAATCAGGCGATTTACGTTCATAAAGTTATTTTTCCTAAGACGGCATTCTTCCGCGCGCCCGTTGCGTGCGAGCAGTGGTTGGTTTTGCGTTTGAGTGCCAGCCAGCCAAACAGCGCAAACGCCGCAGCTTCTTTAGCCTGCGGGTCAATCCCGTAGGCAAGCGTAGTAGTCAATTTTAGGTGCGGCAGGAGTTCATTTAAGAATTTTAACAGCGTTTGGTTGGAACATCCTCCACCGGAAACAACCAGTTCTTTCCGCAGTCTTTTGGGTACAAAATCTATTATCGCTTTCGCCACGGCCGCCGCCGTAAAATAAGTTAGGGTGGACAGTAAATCCGGCACGTTTTGGCAGTTCGGAAATCCAAAATACTTTTCTAGATATGCTTGTCCAAATGCGTTTTTATCCAAACTTTTGGGCGGTTTTTGCGTGAAAAATTTTTGCTTGAGCAATTTTTCTACCAGCATTTTGTCCGGCGTGCCTTTGGCAGCCGTCTGTCCGTTTTTATCAAACGGTTTGTGTAAAAGCTGTTGGCAGGCTAAATCTATGAGCGTGTTGCCGGGGCCAATGTCAAACCCAAAAGTTTTTATATCTTTACCTACGATGGAAACATTGGATATTCCGCCAATGTTAAGCAAAATTTTGGGGGAACCTTTACCCCAAATATATTCATCGAAAAAAGGAATCAGCGGGGCTCCTTCTCCGCCAAGAGCAATGTCCTTGGCGCGGAAATCGCTTACTGCCGGTGCACCTATTTCAGTTGCCAAAAAAGATGCATCGCCGATTTGCAGCGTGTTGGGGTTTTTATCGTGCGGCCCGTGGTAGACGGTTTGCCCGTGCGAGCCGGTGACAAGGATATCTTCGGCGCGCAAATTAAAATCTTTTAAAAATTTCCGTACGGTTTTGGCGTACAGCGAGCCCAGTTCAAAATGCAGGCGGCTGAGTTCAGGAACGGTCAGTTTTCCCGCATTTAACAGTCGGTGTTGAAGAGCGGCGGGATAAGGATAATTTTTGAAATGTAAAATTTTAAACGGCGCGGGACGCACGGCGCAGACGGTCAGTCCGTCCGCGCTGGTTCCGCTCATAAGGCCGAGTGCAATTTTAGTCATCAATCACCTTGGTTAAAAAACCGTTTTGTTTTTTTAGGAGTTTTTCCGCCTGCGTTTTATCCGCATTTTTTTTGTGCATTACGACGGCCGTTTTAACGCTTCGGCCCGAAGAAGCCAATAATTTTTTGGCGGTTTTTTCGTCCGTTCCCGCCACCTGGCAGATAAGCCGCACGGCCCGTGCGACGAGCTTTTCGTTGGTGGGGCGCACGTCAATCATCAGGTTGCCGTAGGTTTTGCCGCACAGCGTCATCGCTCCCGTAGTAATAGCATTTAAGGCCATTTTTGTAGCTGTTCCCGCTTTCATTCGCGTGGATCCGCTGAGCGCTTCCGGTCCCGTGGCTAAGCAGATATGCACTTCGGTGTGGGCGATATCCGCCCCCGCATTACAGGAAATTAGTGCGGTGCGCGCGCCTATTTGTTGGGCCGCTTTCAGCCCGCCCATTACGTACGGGGTGCGGCCGCTGGCAGTCAGCCCGATGACAAGATCCCCGCGTTTGGCGGTTTTCAAAATTTCAGCTGCACCTTGTTTATCGTCATCTTCCGCCCCCTCCTTGGCGCGGAACACTGCTTGTTTCCCGCCGGCAATCAGCCCGATGATCTGTGACGGTTTCGTTCCAAATGTGGGAACACATTCCGCCGCTTCCAAAATGCCGAGCCGCCCGCTGGTGCCCGCTCCCATAAAAATAATTTTTTTCTTGTCAGCGTATGCTTGCGCGGCCAATACGATGACAGCCGCAATTTCTTTGTTCGCTTTTTGTACGGCTCTGGCAGCGTTAAAATCTTCATCATTAAACGCACGGGCCAAGCGTTTCGGCGTCATTTTATCAAGCCCTTGGGTGCGCGGGTTTATTTGTTCAGTAGGCAGCGCGTTTGTGTTCATTTAGTCTCCGTCTGAAAGACTTATTTTGTGTTGTTTAAATGCCTGTTCGGTTTTTTCAATGGATTGAATTTTTCCTGTCAGCGGGATAGCGGCCAGCGTGAATAAACTAATAACAGAAGCCAGTAAAAAGAAATTTTCGTATCCTAATTCCGCTTGCAGCTTGCCCGATAGCATAGAGGGCGCCATCATCCCAAGTGCCATAATTCCTGTGGAAATGGCGTAGTGGGAGGTTTTGTATTTTCCTTGCGAAACGTACATAATAAATACGGAAAATGCCATCATCGCAAGTCCATTGCCCAGATGTTCAAGGGTAATCAGCAAGGCAGTAACGGTCAAACAGGGCTTGGCCCACGCCATATAAGCGTAGAAAAAATTGGGCAAAATCAAAATAACGGCAAACGGCCAGATACACTTTTTGAAACCCAATTTGCCGAGAAGCCATCCGCCGACCAAATTACCCGCGATAACTGCTCCCAGCCCGAGTGTGCCTTTAATCAGCCCGTAATACTGTAAAGATATTCCCATTGCCCCCGTATCCTGCGGTTTAAGCAAAAAGAGCGGTACGATTTTTTCTAGGAGCGCATCGCCTAAGCGGTACAATAAAATAAACAGTAAAATGTAGATGATGTTTTGCTGCGAAAAGTACGTTTGAAAGGATTCTTTCCAAGCATTTGCGCTGTTGGATGAAACGGGTTTGTCCTCTGCCGGAGCAGGTAAAATTTTGCTGTGCCACGCGGCGAATGCGGCGAACAAAAGACCGAGAAATACGAACAGCGCGGCCCAGTTGTACGGCCACGGCATTATATCAAGAGATAATTTTGGATTCGGGTTAGCAAGCGCCCCCGTGACGGAAATTAATGCGCCACTGCCCAAAATCATCGCCAGACGATAAAAAATAGTGCGGATACCAACGAAATAACCTTGTTCGCGCGGCGTAAGCGCAAGCAGGTAATATCCGTCGGTGGCGACATCCAATGTAGCGGACGCAAACGCGCCAAATAAAAAACCGAACAGCGATAAAGTAAAAAAAGTCATACTTCCCGCATTTTGTAAAAAAGCCGATACGGCCGCACACATCCCCACCAGTAAAAATACCGCCGCCAGAACGGTTTGTCCCGCCAAAAGCCAACGCCGTTTGGTGCTGCGGGCGTCTACGAGCGGACTCCAAAACATTTTTAAAATCCAAGGCAGATACAACCAGCCCGTCCAAAATGCGATTTTTTCGTTGGAGAAACCAAGATCCGCATACAACACCGCCGACACCGTATTGATAACAATGTACGGAAATCCTTCTGCTAAATATAAAGTGGGAATAAACGCCCACGGAGATAATTTTTTCATTTAAATGCGTATTTCCCAGCCAGTAAGTCAGCCAATGGTTTAGTGGTTTCGTTGCGTTCAAGCGCCATTTTAATAATAGCTGTTAACGGCACGGCCAAAAGCGCTCCCATAATTCCCCATACAATCGCCCAAAAAAGCAAGCTGGCGATGACGACAATCGGATCCAAGTCCATCCCTTTGCCAAGCCATTTCGTCTCCAGTACATTGCCAATGACAAAATGAATAGCGGTCAGCAAGATAAGCGTCAAGAGAATATGCCAATCAAACCCGTACTGCAGGAACAATACGGGCATAGGAAGTAAGGTGGAAATAAACGGCCCGATGTTAGGGATAAAGTTAAGCACAAACGTCAGCACCGCGAGCATAGAGGCCAGTTCCGTTTTGACGAAGATTAGTACAATCCACGTAAATCCGGCCGCCAGCAATGATACGAAAATTTTAACGATTAAGTAAAACGAAATCTGACGTTGGATATTGCCCACGAGAGAGGGCTTGTCTTCCGCCGCTTTGCCCATAAAAATGAAAATCAGAAAAAGTGTAATCAGCATTAAGTTGGTTAAAATGGACACAAGCGTGCCGCCTACACTTTTTACCACATTAAACACCGGCAGCTTGGAGACGTTTTCTGCTACAAACTCGGCGTTTACGTTGATCCCATATTTTTGCGCGCTGAAAAGGAACCAGTCGATGGTGTCGCTTACGCGTTCGGAGTAAATATCCGCTCCGGCGATAAAGCTTTCAATCGAACTGGAAATGAATAGTACCGATAGTGTAATAACCGCCAGAAACGCCGCAAATGTGATTACCAAACCCAATACGTAAGGCACTTTCCATATGTGTTTCATTGTTTCGGCCAGCGTGCTGGCCACCATAGAAATGAACAAAGCGATGACGAACGGCATCAGCATTACTTTAGTGTACACTAAGATGATAGTGGCGGCTGTGGCGGCCAAAATCATAAGACAGATGTTGTTGATGGGAGCTACGTTATCGTGCGTGTTTTTTGTGGGCATAAATCCTCTCTTGTATTTAGTATAGCATACCGGGCGAGGTATGTGAAAAATAAAAATCATACGGAGCAAATAGAGAGGTTTTTTATATTGCTTGGCTAACGGGATTTTTGCAGAAATGGAAGCTGCTTATAGTGCGGCTCTTGCTGCCAAGAACAACATTCCGCTTGTGTATGTAGACGCGAGTATCGGGGTTCTGCGGAAATATGCCAAAAGGATATTCTTATGACGATTTCCAGATGTTGTGGATCATGCGCAACGTTGCAAGAGAAACGAGATCACAGACTGCTGCTGCATACGAAATAAAGGGCCATACATAATCCCGCGTGGGGAAAATTGTTCACGGAACAAGGACTGTTGGACAATATCACCGCCGATTCAAACGGTTATAATATCGTGTTTGCGGAAATAGGGGCGGGCCGTTTTGCGTGTATGAACCGCGCACTAAAAAATGATGAACAAACCGCGGGATATCTTAGCTGAGCAACTGCCCGCACAGTGCTTGTAGAAGGATTGTAGGCTGGAAGGATTGGAGACGAATGTGTTGCTTCCGTAGCGAGTAAGCCGTTTTTGGGGCGGTGCATTACTGTTTCCGATGGTTTTTTGCGGATTAGGCGGCATACTGTTGTTTGCGTTCTTACTGCCAATATCCAAACAAAAAACCTATGCACGGAGCATAGGTTTCTTGTTTAAATGGTGGGCAGTACAGACGTTGCCTTCCGGTAAAATTCCTGACGGAATTTTCCTACAGGCTGGGCTCGCGGTTTTTGCCTTTCGGCGCTTGCCGGTACGGCTCGCACCTCAAACAAAAACATTGCTGCGCCTTTCAAATCCTGACGCGGGCCAAGCAGTTGGCCCGCTTACTGCCCCGCAATATAAAACACAAATCCCCCACGGTAGTGGAGGATTTGCGTTAAATGGTGGGCAGTACAGGATTTGAACCTGTGACCTTCCGCGTGTGAGGCGGACGCGCTACCGCTGCGCCAACTGCCCAAAATCTTTTGATATTTTAATTATAGCACTTTCCTCATCCTTTTGAAAAGTTTTATTTTCCGCGGGGGATGTCGTTCCCGCGCGAATTTTATATACTATATTTATAGTTTAAACGTCCGTCATTCGGCGGGCGATTTCTTAATTTAAGGAGCCTTCCCCAGATATGGAATGGAGTATTGTGGTCAACGCGTTTATCGGTATGTTGGCTATTTTAAACCCGATCGGAAATATGCCGATTTTCTTGGAACACGTGGAGAATGAAACCCCCAAAGTGCAGCGCGCGGTTGCTCTTTTGATGACGTTATCCATTTTTATTTTGCTGGCCACTTTTTTCGTTTGCGGCAACGGCATTTTAACCGTATTCGGTATTACGATTCCCGCTTTTCGGTTGGCGGGCGGCATTATCATTTTGACGGTAGGGCTTCGTATGTTACAGGGTAAAAGTAAGTTTGAAAGCCACGGTATTGAAACCGCCGCTGCCAGCGGCAGCACGTTCGACCAAGCCCGCAACCGTTTAAGTCATATTTTGGTGCCGGTGGCGATGCCTCTTTTCATTGGTCCCGGGTCCATTACCACCGTGGTATTATATGCGGAAAAAAGCACTTCGTTTGCAATGGCGGCAATGATGCTTTTGGTGCTTTTGGTGTGTTCCATTACGGTAGGTGTGGTGTTGGTCAGTTCCCGTTATATTTTTAATAAAATCGGGCCAAACGGTACGCAGATTGTCATTCGTTTTATGGGTATGATTTTGTGCGCGATTGCGATGCAGTTTATGATTGACGGCGTTTCGCAGCTGCTGCCGGGGGTGCTCGATTCCACCTTTACGCACGCGGGCGATTAATCCGTACGTTTTTGCGGGGCGGCTTTACAGCCGCCTTTTTTATGTGTATAAGATAGGTAAAATAAGAATATGGGACGCTTTAAACTCGTATCTAATTTTAAACCTGCAGGAGACCAACCTAAAGCAATTGAAGCTTTAACGCAAGGCGTATTGGCAGGCAAAAAACGCCAAACGCTGTTGGGGGTGACGGGTTCCGGTAAGACATTTACGATGGCCAATGTTATTGAGCGGCTTAACAAACCAACGCTTATTTTATCGCCTAACAAAGTGCTGGCCGCACAGCTGTATGCCGAGTTTAAACAGTTTTTCCCCGAAAATGCAGTTGAATACTTTATTTCTTATTACGATTATTACCAGCCCGAAGCATATATTCCACAGACGGATACGTATATTGAAAAGGACTCCGCTGTCAACGAGCATATCGACAAGCTCCGTCTGAAAGCCACTACATCGCTTACTGCGCGTAAGGATGTTATCGTTGTGGCGTCCGTGTCGTGCATTTACAACATTGGTTCGCCTGATTCATTTCGTGAAATGCGTATTTACGTTAAGAAAGGCTCGGAAATGACGCGTGCACAACTTTCGGGCCGTTTAATCAAAATCCAATACCACCGCGATGAAATGGAATTTATCTCCGGCCGCTTCCGTCTGCGCGGGCCGAATGTAGATATAATGACGCCCTACAGTCAAAATGCGCTTCGCATTGAAATTGCGGGCAAGACTATCGTTCATATTTATGAAATCCACCCCGTTACGGGCAATGTGCTGGCGGAGCTTGAAGAAGCGTGGATTTATCCGGCCAAACATTTTGTGGCAACAGATGAAGATACGTATAATGCTATTGAACAAATCCGCCGCGACCTGGCCCTGCGTCACGCAGAACTTATCAAAATGGGCAAAGAAATGGAAGCCTACCGTTTAAAACAGCGTACGGAATACGATATTGAAATGCTGCTCACGGCGGGTTTTTGTTCCGGCATTGAAAATTATTCACGTTATATGGACGGACGTAAAGCGGGGGAGAGACCATCGTGTTTGTTGGATTATTTCAAACGGTATGATGATTTCTTGATGATGGTGGACGAGTCGCACGTTGCCCTGCCTCAGGTACGCGGTATGTTTAACGGGGACCGCGCGCGCAAACAGATGTTGGTGGATTTCGGGTTTCGTCTGCCGTCTGCATTGGATAACCGTCCGCTTAAATTTGACGAGTTTGAAAGTCTGCTTCCGTCTACCGTTTTTGTGTCGGCTACCCCCGGGCCGTATGAATTGACGGTTTGCGGAAATAATATCGTGGAGCAGGTCATCCGCCCGACAGGACTTGTAGACCCAAAAGTAATGGTGCATTCCACTACCGGCCAAATTGACCACTTGGTGGACAAAATTAACGAGCACAAAGAAAAGGGGGAACGAACATTAGTGCTTGCACTGACTAAAAAAACGGCGGAAGATTTAAGCGCATATTTTACGGAAAAGAATATTAAAACACGGTATTTACATTCGGATATCGAGTCGTTGGACCGCGTGGAAATTTTAAAAGAGTTCCGCCAAGGCAAGTTTGATGTACTTGTCGGTATTAATCTTTTGCGCGAAGGGATTGATATTCCGCAGGTAGGGTTGGTGGCTATTTTGGGCGCGGACAATGAAGGGTTTCTGCGTAATACGACAACACTTATCCAAATTTCGGGCCGCGCCGCACGTAACGCGGGAGGCGAAGTAATTCTGTATGCGGACCGCAAAACCGATTCCATTAAGTACGCGTTAAACGAAATGAACCGCCGCCGCAAATTGCAGGAAGCGTATAATAAAGAACATCATATTACGCCTAAAACCATTCAAAAAACGGAAGTGGAAATTAAGGAATTTGAACAACAGACCAAAACAAGCGCATTCGGTATTTTAAGCGAAACACTGCCCATACCGACGATTAAAAACATTAAAGCGGTGGAGAAGGACATTGAAGAACAAATGCGCCAAGCAGCGGATGCCCTTAACTTTGAACTGGCCGCCGAACTGCGCGACCGTTTGTTTGAAATCCGCCAGATGAGCGTAACAGTCGGTAAGAAAAAATAACCGCACTGCCGCGTTTTGTACATTAAATTGGTAAAATATAACTATGGAAGAAAGACAAATCCCTTTACAATCTGTTACCAAAGTGATTGGTTTGGAAACCGTGCCCAGCACGCAGACGCTGGCCGAGAAATTGGCCGCCTCCGGTGAACAGGAAGGCACGCTTGTGTTAGCCTGTGAGCAAACCGCGTCTTACGGACGTGACGGACACCCTTTTAGTGCGGCGGAAGGCGGCGTATATTTTACGTTGATTTTGCGTCCGAACAAACCGATGTCTGCGCTGGGATCTCTGGTTGAAAAAACAGCTGAGGCCGTGTCGTTCACGGTATCATCCGTATTCGGCGTAAAAACCAAAGCGGCCGCAAACGGAGATGTGTCAGCGTGGACGGTAAAAGACCATAAATGGAAAAAAATGGGCGGCGTATTAGCGGAAGCTTCGGCGGAGGGGGATTATATCCTTTTGGGTGTAGGTGTAAACATTAACAATCGGCTATCCTCTTCAGCCAAAGCCTCGTCCGTCAGTTTGAAACAATTGATTGGTACAGAAACAAGTAAAGAACTGTTTTTGGACGAGCTCTTGGAGAATTTTTGGAAGTATTATGCGTGTTGGCTTATGTCATCACACTAAATTTTCGCCAATAAAAAACCCGCTCGTTTGAGCGGGTTTTTTGATGATTTACAATTAATCGCCGAGCGCCTGTTTTACTTTGGCGACAAATTCTGTTAAAACGAAAGGTTTGGAACAAAACCCCTTTACTTGCGGGAACGGCAGGAACATTTTTTCCGATTCTACCAACGCCGAGGTAACAATAACGGGCGTGGAAGCCAATGTTTCGTCTTCCCCCATAATGCGTACGATGCTGGCACCGTCCAAACCCGGCAACATGACGTCTAAAATAACGAGATGCGGATGAACCGTTTTCATAGAGGAGATGGCATCGCGCCCTGTCTGGCAGCAATGTACTTCATATCCTTCGCGCACCAATACCATTTGTAACAGCGCAATGATTCCGGATTCGTCTTCTACAATTAAAATTCTCTTTTTCATAAGTGTTTTCTAATGCTCCTACTTATTTATTATACTTTTTTATATGACAAAAAAAAGTTTTAATGCTGCGGTTCTTCCCCGTATGCGCGCATTTGCTGGCCGGCTGATTGATAGGGAGGATATGGTGTTGGCGGGGCTTAGCGGCGGTGCCGATTCGGTATGTCTCTTACATTTCCTGCGTTATTTGGCGCGGGAGAAGCACTTTGCACTGGCGGCGGTGCACGTTAACCACGGATTACGTGGCAAGGACGCTTCGGCCGACCAGCGGTTTTGCAAAAAGTTGTGCAACGAACTAGATATTCCTTTTTTTTGTGAAAAAGTAAACGTCAAAAAACTGGCCAAGGAGTTTGATTTAAGTCCCGAACACGCGGCGCGTAAAGCCCGCTATCACGCTTTTTTAAAAACAGCCCGCGCGTGGGGTGCAACCAAACTGGCGCTTGGACATCATTTGGACGACCAAGCCGAAACCTTCCTTTTAAATTTGCTGCGCGGTACCAGAGCTAAAGGTTTGGCCGGTATTCCGGTGCGCCGCGCGCTGGATAAAAAAGTGGAAATTGTCCGGCCCCTTCTGTGTGTTACCCGTGCAGAAACCGAAGAATATCTTCATCAAAACGGTCTTTCTTTCGTTACAGATAAAACCAACACTGACGATGCGTTTACCCGCAACTGGGTGCGCGGTACGCTTTTACCTATGCTAGAAACAAAGCAGCCGCAAATCCGCGCGCATTTGGCGCTTTTGGCACAGGAAATGGCCGCTTTGTTGGAAAAAAAGAAATGAACGTTTCCGATTATGCGTCCGCACGGTATTGTAAATATGTCGGGTGGAATATCATTTGTGCCAAGCCAACTTTTTTACATTGGCGGATTAGAAAGTTTGTCGGGAAATGCGGTGTAAAAATTGCATCCCTTATTTGAAAGCGTCTAAATTTTCGTAGTCCATATCCTCGCGTATTCCAAAACGTGTCAGGCAAAAGTCGTACTTGACGGGGTCGTGCGGACAGCATTTTTTAAAGGCACAGGTGATTTCCAGCGCGGCGGTCATATCCGCGGCGTTGCGGCGGGTGAGTTTTAATTTCCGCGCGATGCGGTGCAGGTGTACGTCCAGCGGAACAATCAGCTTGGCGGGAGAGATATTTGTCCAGTGTCCCAAATCCACCGCGTCCTTGCGTACCATCCAACGCAAAAATAAATTTAACCGTTTGAGCGCACTGTTTTTGTCCGGATTCGGTATCAGGGAGTGTAAATCGGTTCCGGAGCGTAGTTCGCGTGCAAAACCGCGCAACGCCGGCAGGACGGTTTGGTCTTGGGGGGTAAAATGGGCCAAAAAGCAGTTTTGTAAGGACCCGTATTTTTTAAGTACGCGTTTAACGGCGCATAAAAACGCGCAGAACTCTTCTTCTCCCGTAAAGCGGTAACGGAAATTTTTAAATGTGCGGTGCAGACCGGCGTGTGTGGAATGTAAAATAAACTGGTATGGGCTGTTGTGCATTTTTTCCAAGATTGCGTTTACATTCTTTAAAATTTGTTTGACGTTTCCGTATGCAAAACACGCGGCCAGCAAAGCGGCCGTTTCACGGTCCTGCGGGGAGGTGTAGCGGGATAAAAATTCCAGCGGGTCGGGACTGATCAGCTCCGGCCGATTATATTTTGCATATACGCGTTCCAGAAATAAAGCAGTTTTTTTCATTCCCTATATTCTAGCAATTTGGTACCATATCCTATATGACGGACAGTATTGTATTGGAAAAAGCCCGTTTGGGCGGATTAAAAATTACCGGACTGACGTTCCGCTCTCAGGACGTGCGTTCGGGTTTTATTTTTTTTGCTTTAAAAGGGGCTAATACGGACGGAAACCGATATATCTCCGATGCTATAAAACGCGGTGCGGTAATGGTGGTTTCTTCTGTTGCGCCTGCAGAACCGTGTCCCGTGTTATATTATCAGTCGCAGGATATTGACCGCGATATGGCGGACGCCGCATACGAATTTTACGGCCGTCCGTCTGATGGGATGAGAATGATCGGCATAACGGGGACCAAGGGAAAGACATCTATTGCGTATCTGATAGAGTCTGTGTTGTCCGGCGCGGGGGAAAAAGTTGGTGCGTTGGGAACGGTCAGCTACCGTATCGCGGGGCGTAAAGTCTGTGCTGCACCCAATACGACGCCCGCCGCCCTGCCGTTGTTTGAACTTTTGGCGCAAATGAAGAAACAGGAATGTTCGTCTGTGGTTATGGAAGTGTCTTCCCATTCGCTGGAACTGCAGCGCGTGCGCCACATTTGGTATGATACTGCCGTATTTACCAATCTCCAGCGCGACCATTTAGATTTCCACCACACGTTTGAAAATTATTTTTTGGCCAAGCAGAAACTGTTTGAAAATTTGGCCGATCCGTCCAACCCGAAGCCAAACCGCATTGCCGTTATCAATGTGGACGACCCATACGGCCGCAGGTTGGCGCAGAGTTTTGAGGGGCGTGTCAAAATCGTTACGTTTGGCTTGGAAAACGAGGCCGATTTTAAGGCGGAAAACATCCGCGAATTTTTGACGCATACGGAGTTTACGGTCGGCGGAGTGAAAGCTGCAATCAATTTACTTGGCCGTCATAACGTATACAACGCGCTGGCGGCCTGGGCCGCTTGCGCGGCTAACGGCGTACCGCAGAAAGATATCGTGCGCGGCCTCGCCTCCCTTAACGGCGTGCCCGGACGTATGGAACGCGTGGACGAAGGACAGAATTTTTTTACGTTTGTGGATTTTGCGTATACAGACGAGTCCTTGCAGCGCGCATTTAAAACAGTGGAACCGTTTAAAAAAGGCCGTGTATTTGTAGTGTTCGGCTGCGGCGGCCAGCGGGACCGCACCAAGCGGCCTCTGATGGGACGCACCGCTTGTTTAAATGCGGACCGCGTATTTTTAACCAATGATAACCCGCGCTGTGAGGATCCTAACCAAATTTTCAGCGATATTTTAGCTGGAATGAAAGAATTTTCCAATTACGAAACCGTTCCGGACCGCGCCGAGGCTATCAAGCGCGCGCTGGCCGCCGCCAAAGAAAACGATATTGTTATTGTGGCTGGAAAAGGACACGAGGATTATCAAATCATCGGCACAGAGAAGCATCATTTTTCGGATCAAGAAACCGTCCGCGCTTTTTTGAGGGAGAAAAAATATGTTTAAAAAGGAAAAATTTACGGGTCAAAAAGCTTGCGTGTTGGGGCTCGGAAAAAGCGGCCGCGCCGCGGCGGCATTGTTGCGCGCCAACGGTTTTGAAGTGCTGATCAGCGAAGAGGCCGCGTATGATAATATTTCTGCTCTTACCTTGCCGCAAGGGGTGGAAGTGGAAGTGGGCGGCCATACAGAGAAGGTTTTTTCTTGTGGATTTTGGATTAAAAGCCCCGGAATTTTCCCGTATTCGCCTATTTTGGAAGAAGCCAGGAAACGCAAAATCCCCGTTTTCAGCGAGTTGGAAGTTGCTCTTTCGTTTATGCCCAAGAATATTCGCGTTTTTGCGGTAACGGGAACAAACGGCAAAACCACTACCACCGCTTTATTGGGAGAAATTTTAAAAGAGGACGCATTAACCCGCGGCATTGGCCGGAAGGTGCACGTGTGCGGGAATATCGGCAGTCCCGTTTCCGCGTGTGCGCTTGATGTAAAAAGAGGAGACGACGTCGTCATCGAAGTGTCCAGCTATCAACTGGAGGACAGCACCTATTTCCGCCCCAATTACGCGTGTATTTTAAATGTAACGCCGGACCATTTGGATCATCACGGCGGGATGAAAAATTATATCAAGGCCAAAGGAAAGGTGTTTAAAAACCAGCGGGAGAATGACGTACTGGTCGTCAACGGGGCGGACGTGTCGTGTGCGGAACTGGTGGAGAAGGCAAAAGGCGAAGTGCTGGCGTTTTCCACCCATCCGAAGCATCTGCTGAAAACGGACGTATTTTTTGACGGAGATGAGCTGATTTTCAGCGAAGGCCACCAAATCCGTCCGCCGCAGTTAAAAGGGATTCATAACGTGGAAAACGCGATGGCCGCCGCGCTGATGGCGCTTTCGGCGGGGGTGGCGGCGGATACGGTACAGAAAGTGTTTAATCGTTTTCAGGCGATGGAACACCGTATTGAGCATTTTGCGTATCACCGCGGCGTAATTTACGTGAACGATTCCAAGGCCACCAATTTAGATTCTACCGTTACCGCGCTGAAAAGCTTTGAAAAATGCCATAATTTGTGGCTGATTTTGGGCGGGCGCGACAAAGGCGCATCTTACGAGGTATTGCTTCCTTACTTAAAAGAGTATTGCAAACGTGTGCTGACGATTGGGGAAGCAATGGATAAAATCGAACGGGAATTGAAAGGATACTCCGTCACGCGCTGCGGCACGCTGGAGCGTGCGGTGGAAACGGCTATGCGCGGCGCGGCGAAAGGGGACATTGTAATTCTTTCTCCGGCGTGTTCATCGTTTGACCAGTTTAAAGATTTTGAGGAACGCGGCCGCGTGTTTAAGCGGTTAGTGGACGCGCATATCTTTAAGGAACGTACGGATAAAAAGAAATAAAAACGTGGCCTAATTGCCAAAAAAGTTACCTTGCAAAACGGAGCGGATAAGAGTTTTCTTATCCGCTCTTTTTGTTGGTGATTGAGGGTGCGGCTGGGGTCTTGATTCGTTTTTTTTTTTTGATAAACTGGGATTATTACTTCGTTTACGAGAGGGGGATTATCCCATGCAAAAAAACGCCGGATTTACGCTGATAGAGTTATTGGTGGTCGTTTTAATTATCGGTATTTTAGCCGCCGTCGCGTTGCCGCAATACCAGGTGGCGGTGGAAAAGGCAAGGATCGCCAAGCTGATGCCCGTGGTTAAAGCGTTAAAGGATTCTGCCGAGCTGTATTATATGGAAAACGGACGGTATGATGATTCGGCCGACGGACTGGCAACGGAAGATCTGGCGGGGTGTACGGTGGGTGTTGCCGGTCACGTCAACTGCTCTGATTCGTGGTTTAATATGCTGACCAATACGCCAGGGTTATATAACGTGGGCGGCTATTCCGGCAAAAAAATGCAAAGCCGCGTAGGATATCAGTTGGGGTTGGATAACGGGCCCCATGCGGGAATGGTGTGGTGTCTTGCCAGTGCGTCCGACGAGGTGGCCAACAAAGTTTGTAAAAGTATGGGCGGCATTTCTGCTGGGAGTGGTTCAGAGAGCGGAATGAAAGGAACTGCGGTTAAAATTTACAGACTGCCCTGACGCTTGCCGCGCCAGTACATAGGGAGATTTACACAAGGTACTATTTTTTAAAACAAAACCCGCCGTTAAGCGGGTTTGTTTAATTTTACGTGCCACAAATATTCGGTATTTCCGTGCGTGCCTTTTATCGGGCTTTCCATTATTCCGCCCGACTTGCCACCGTATTTTTCTTTCAAATTTTCTTCAAAAAATGTTTGCACGCGTTCAATCGCCAGCCGTCTGTTTTCTTCCGTTTTGACAATTCCGTGCGGCACCTGTTTGGGTGTTAACTCAAATTGCGGCTTAATTAAAAATACGATTTCCGCCGAGGGGGCCATTACTTTAAAAAGCGGTTCCATAATCATTGTAAGCGAAATGAACGACACATCCACCGCCGCAAATTCCGGCGCGGTTTCAAACAAATCCGCTGTCATATAGCGGGCGTTGGTTTCGGGTTTAAAGTGAAAGTTTTTATATCGGCGCATTTCGTCCGCCAGTTGGCCTTTTCCTACGTCCACGCCGTAGACATCTTTGGCTCCGGCCTGAATCATACAGTCCGAAAATCCGCCCGTCGCCACGCCGATGTCCACGCACGTTTTGCCCTGTACGGAAATGTTCCACGCTTTCATCGCGCCCGCCAGTTTAAGGCCCCCGCGCGACACATACGGGCACGATTTTTCTTTGATGGAAATTTTATCTTCCGGCAGTATGGTGCGGTCGGCGCGGGTGTCCACTTCGCCGTTGACCAAAATTTCGCCCGCCATAATGCTGGCCTGTGCCCGCGTGCGGCTGGGGAAAAAACCTTGCTCCACAAGCGCCATATCCAAGCGCAGTTTTTTATTCGCCATCCGTGTTCTCCGCAAGGTCGGTGTCAAAGGGTTCCGTCAGCATTTCGGCGCCTTTCTTTTTTAATTCTTCCACTTTAAATTTAACCGTTTCCAATTTTTGCGAAAGCTCTTTGGAGAGCAAAACGCCTTCTTCAAACAGTTTGACGGACGCATCCAGGTCCGTTTGTTCTTCTTCCAGCTTGGCGACGATTTCTTCCAGCCTCGCCAGTTGTTTTTCAAAATTAAGTTTGGGTGCCATAGTTGTTAAAACCTCATTTTACTTGGGTGTAAATCATTCCGTCTTGCACTTGAATATAGACGGTTTCGCCGGAGGCGGTATCGCCTACGCGGCTGATGACGGTGCCGTCTGCTTTGCGCGTAATGCTGTAGCCGCGTTTTAACACGGCCTGCGGGCCGAGCGCGGCCAGTTTTTGGGCGGACAATTCCAAGCGTGTTTCGAAATTTTTAAATTTTTCGCGTATGCTGTTTTCCAGCCGCAGTGTTAAATCGTCCAGCTCCTGCTCTTTGGCCGTAAACAACGTTTCCGTGCGTTTAAATACGGGGCTGCTCACCGCCAAATCATACCGCCGTTTGGCGCGTTCGTAAAACAGGCTGACGGACTGCAGCAGCCGTTTTTGAAGCTGTGCCACATATTCCCGCGTGTTTTGTGCATTTTGCACGACCAGTTCTGCTGCCGCGGACGGAGTAGGAGCGCGCAAGTCGGCCACAAAGTCGGCAATCGTAAAATCCACCTCGTGCCCAACACAGGAAATGACGGGAATTTTGCTTTTGAAAATCGCGCGTGCAACGATTTCCTCGTTAAACGCCCATAAATCTTCCATACTTCCGCCGCCGCGTCCCAAGAGAATAACGTCCGGCTTGGGGGTAAACGCGTTGGCGTCCGCTAATGCCTGCGCGATTTGAGGTGCGGCATCGTCTCCCTGCACAAGCGTGGGGATAATCAGTACTTCCAAGTACGGGTTGCGGCGTTTTAAAACGGATAAAATATCGCGCACGGCCGCCCCCGTGGGCGACGTAATGACGGCAATCCGCTGCGGATAGGCGGGAATTTCTTTTTTATGTGCGGGGTCGAAAAGCCCCTCGGCTTCCAATTTCTTTTTGAGTTTTTCAAATTCTAAAAACAGGTTACCTTTGGTTAACGCTTCGGCTGTTTTGGCTATAATCTGATACCGTCCCTGCTTGGCGTAGCAGGATAAATCGCCGCCTACGCGCACTTGCATTCCTTCCTGCAAATGCAGGGCATATTTGCGCGCGTCCCATTTAAACATTACGCCGGATAATAATGCTTCGCGGTCTTTTAAATCAAAGTATACGTGCCCGCTGGCAGCGGTACGTAAGTTACTTACTTCGCCTTCCACAAATATGCCGCGGAATACACCTTCCATCATCTGCTTGATGGCCATCGTAATAGCGGTAACGGAGAAAACTTGTCCTCTAAACGGGGCTTCGGGTTCCATTTACTCCCCCTTGATTTTTTTCAGTCGTTCGATGAGCGCGGCTTCTTTGCCGAGCGTTCCCGCATTAAAGAATTTAACGGGCGACGGCATATAAAGCTGTTTTACATAATGGTTCGGATAGTCGTGCGCGTATTTGTAGCCGCGGTTTTTGCCGCCGGAACGCAAATGGTCCGGCACCGGCCGGTAGCGTCCTTCGCGCACTTCCTGCAGGGCGGCGTCCACGGCCAGATAGGCGGAGTTGCTTTTGGGGCAGCAGGCCACGTAAATCGCCGCGTGGGCCAAGGGAATGCGTACTTCCGGCATTCCCAGTTCTTCGGCAGCTTGAAAAGCGGCTTGGGCAATCATTAAAGCGGCAGGTTCGGCCAGACCTACATCCTCACTTGCGCAAATTACAATGCGGCGCGCAATAAAACGCGGGTCCTCCCCGCTTTCCAACATACGCGCAAGCCAGTAGACGGCAGCGTCGGGGTCCGAGCCGCGCATCGATTTAATAAAAGCGGAGATAATATCGTAATGTTCGTCGCCTTTTTTATCGTAATTTAAATGGCGGCGTTGGATGCATTCTTTGGCGGTTTCCAAGTCGATGTGTTTTTTATTGTCCTCGGACGGCTTGGTGGTAACGAACGCCAGTTCGGCAGCGTTGAGCATTTTGCGGCTGTCGCCGTTGGCTTGGGTGATAAAATAGTCCGCGGCGTCTTTGTCGATAACGGCGTTTTCTTTTTCTGCGGCGCGCGTTAAAATTTTGAGTAAATCCTTATCGCCAAGCGGTTTAAATTCAAACACGGAAAAACGCGACAACAGCGCGGTGTTGATGTAAAAATACGGGTTTTCGGTGGTAATGCCGATTAAAATAATGTCGCCCCGTTCCACGGACGGCAAAAGTACGTCCTGCTGGGTTTTGTTAAAGTGGTGGATTTCGTCCAAAATAACAAGCGTGCGTTTTTGGTCGAACGTCGGCGTGCGGGCGCGGTCTTTGGCTTCGGCCAGCACTTTTTTGATGTCCGCCACGCCTGCGGCTGCGGCGTTAAGTTCCACGGTGTACGCCTGCGTGCGCGAAGCGATATACCGCGCCGTGGCGGTTTTGCCGCACCCGGGGGGGCCGAAGAACACGGCGGATTTAACCATATCCGCTTCCAGCAGGCGGCGCAGCATTTTGCCTTCGCCGAGCAGGTGGTGTTGTCCGGCAAATTCTTCTAGCGTTTTTGGCGCTTGGCGCGCGGCTAGCGGGATATTGGTTTCTTCTTGCATAAAATTATTTTTGGGACGTATTAAGCGCCGTTTGCAATTTGATGATTAAGTCGCTTACGCGGGATTCTTCTTCTTGGCGTTTTCCGCCCTCGTTTTGGGTTTGCAGATAGGCCTTTGCGGCAAAGTGCAGCGCGGCCATGAGGGCTTGTTTTAAGGTGTCAATTTCGCCCTCTTCCTGCAGCTCTTGCATGTATTTTTCCACGGAGGCGGCCAAATCGGCGATTTCCACCATACCTAGGCTTTTGGCCTCGATATCAAGGGGAATACGTTTGATTTCTACCTGTATGATGTCTTTTGGCATATATTTGTATTGTAGCTTTTTATGTTTTAAAACGTTAATGGGTTATGCGGTTTAACATCAACCAAGACAAAAACGTCATTCCCGCCAGTACAGCCAGCATAATAAAAATCCATAACGCACCGTGGCGGCCGGATTCGGTCTTTACGGGCGCTTGCTGCGTGCATAACGCTTTTAACATCGCTTCGGCGCGTTTTTCCGCCTCGTCTTGCGGGGTGGGGGACAGCGTAGCGGTATCGGCCGCATTTTTAGTATCCAGCTGGGAAAGTAAATTTTCAAATTCGTTAAGGATTTGCATCGCACGGAAGCGGAAAGTTTCCATTTCTTCGGGCGCGATAAGCGTATGCTCGTGATAGACGAGGGCGTTGTCGTTCAGTTCCAAATAAAGATTGTTCTTCGTTTTTAGAAGACCTGTAATAAACGGCGTAAGGAGCAGGCCCGAGGCGGGCGTGGGGGCGTGAATGCGGTAATGGCTGTCCACCTCCGGAATGTTGGTTTTCATCAGCGTGTATTGGGAAGGGGCAAGAACGGAATCCAGCGGCACAATTTTTAAGGCGGGGAATTGGCTCCCGCGCATTTCGGCGGTAAAAATGGTAAAGCGGTGCGGTTGGGTGCGGGGGTTATCGTCTGTGTATAAGTTATCGTCCGCCACGCGGATGTAGGCCATCTGGTCGGAATACGTAAAAACATTTTGAAAATGATGAAAGAAAAGCGTAAAAATTTCCAGCCGTCCGGCGCTCATCGGCGTGGTGACCGTTTCTTTTTCGCGCACGAACGCACAACCGTTTAAACGTGCCAGTTGAGCCAAACGCGCTCCGCGCGTGCGGGAAAACGCCCACGCGCCCGCTCCAAGTGCAAGAAAAATAAGTAAAAAATAACCCATATTCATATCATATAAAAAGTCAAAAGAAACGGTAAAGTAAAAAAGAGGAGGACGTTATGAACAAAATAGCGGCAATGGGAATGGTTTTGTTTTTGGCGGCGGGCTGTGCGGAAGTAACGCAGGACGTACAGAACGTCATCCGCAATACGGCGGGGCCGATTGTGGCGGAGGACGGGCAGGTGCAAAACGGCATTCATTTAGTTGCGTATAAACCGGCGGACGACTGTGTGTTTAAAGGGGGAATTTTGGGAGACGCCAATCCGGATGAGGCGGGGGTGCCGTCTTCCATTTTTAATATCAGCCGGCACATTCGCGAGGGATTGGCTTCCAATGCGCGCCGTATGGGCGGAAATACCGTTTGGCTGCGTACGGCTAATTGGCGTAATCCGGATGTTTCTGCGGATTATTACCAATCTTTTTTTGTAGACAATGTAGAGTATTCTGCGTTGGTGTACGACTGCCCTGTAAGATAATTAAGGCAGTAGGGGAAGCTCTTGAGCGGGCAAGTTCTGTAAGGGGGTTGACCCGTTTTTTTTTTTTGATAACATGGGGATAATTCCAATTGTCATCCCGTAAGAGTCTGCCCCGTAAGGTAGTTATATGGGGTTGTACTATGGGAGCTGTTGTTTTAAACGGCAGATTCTGTGTTACGTCCTCACGGAATGACGACGCATACGGGGGATATTGCTATGTATCAAACTCTTGGTTTTACGCGTTGGCCTCATTATAAACTGACGCTTCTTCCACTTAACGTCACTCCAGAAGGCGGTAATCCGGAGTCTGATTATAGTATTTCAGAATCCAGTAAAATGGGGTTTACCTTAATTGAATTGTTAGTAGTTGTATTAATTATAGGTATATTAGCCGCAGTTGCCTTGCCGCAATACCAAAAAGCGGTGGAAAAATCCCGCGCCGCGCAGGCGTTTACGCTGGCGCGCGCGTTGCACACGGCGCAGGAGGAATATAAAATGTCCAACGGGGAATATACCCGATATTTTGACGACTTGTCCGTTAATACGGGCTTGTCTTCTTCCGGCACTAATACGTGCGGATTGCAGGCGCCGGATATCCGTTATTCAAAAGATTTTGCCGTCGCGTTAGGAACGACCGGACAGTACCTCGGGGATGTGGCGGTGGTACGAAACGACGGAAAATACCAATGTTATGCTATTGGTTTTATAGAAGGCAAAATATATTGTTCGGAATATCCGTATATGCATCAAGAATCTTTTTGTAGCAAAATGTTGGCGGGGAAGTTTGCTTTTTCCACCCCAAATTGGAAGCATTACGAATTGCGTTAAAAGAAAGCGAAAGAAAAAACGCTCCCGTTTCTGCGGGAGCGTTTAGCAGGCGAAAGTTCCCATTATTTTTTAGCGGAGCAACCGCAGGCTTTCCCTTTTAGCGCGGCAGGCAGTGCTTTGGCAAGGTGTTCCAAGTCCTCTTCGTGTTCCACTTCGTCGGCCAAAATATCAAGAATCAGATCTTCGGTAATGCGGTCTTTCCCGTCTATAGATTCAAGCAAATTTTCGTACACTTCAATGGCGCAGCGTTCGCTGGCTATATTTTGCCGCAAAAGTACCACGGCTTCTGGATCCGAAGGAACCAAGTATTCACAGTTGCTTTCTTGATACCATTCGGCAGGACTAAGTACCGGCTGTCCGCCCAACTCGCTGATGCGTCCCGCCAGTTTTTCCGCGTGCTCAAATTCTTCTTTGGCGTGTTCCATCATCTCAGCGGAAATAGGGCCCGCCAATACCCCTTCCGCCACTTTTGCTCCTACCCAATACTGGTAATAAGCAAGCCACTCATCGCTGTAGGCTTTATTTAAAAGTTTAATTAATTGGTCAACATCCAGCCCCGCTTTTTCTACAATTTCTCTTCCTTTCGTTCCCATATACTACCCCCTGTAGTTTGTAAATCCCGCCGTCCGCAAAGCGAACGGTATATGGGTAGTATAAGGGGTAGCTGTTGATCCGCAATCGGGAAAAATGGATTAGTTTTGGTGTTAAGATACCGCCAAGCGGCAGCAACAGAAAGAATTAAAACATACCGCCTACCATAAAACCGATTTGATTACTTCCGTCCTCCAGTCCGCGCGTGTAATTGAGTCCTACCGGCAGCGGAAAACGCCACCGTCTATATGCTATAATAAGAAAACTCTTTTTTGCCGGAGGACTTATGCAAAGACGCGACAAAACCAATTACTATTTGGATTTGGCGGACGTAGTATCCAAACGCGGCACGTGTTTGCGCCGCCGCTACGGGGCTGTTATTGTAAAAAATGACGAAGTGATTTCTACCGGATATGTCGGTGCGCCGCGCGGCCGTAAAAATTGCAGCGATTTGGGCTATTGTATCCGCCAACAGCTAAACATTCCCCGCGGCGAACGGTACGAACTCTGCCGCAGCGTGCACGCCGAGGCCAACGCTATTATCAGTGCGCCGCGCGATAAAATGCTGGGCGCCACGCTTTATTTATCGGGCCGCGAAGTGAGCGACGGCGCATATATTAAAAATTCTTCCAGCTGTTCTATGTGCAAACGTATGATTATCAATGCAGGCATCAAAACCGTTGTCATCCGCGACAGCGAAAACGAGTATCGCACGGTAGACGTACAGGACTGGATTGATAACGACGAATCTTTATCCGGCACGCGCGGGTATTAAACGCTTGTGCCCCTGTTTTGAGTCCATAAAAAAACCCGCCGTTTGCGGGTTTTAGTCTGTAAAAGGCGGTGTTTATCGTTTGGACGGCACGATGCTGATTATTCAGAAGGGTAATATACAGATAAAAATCAAAGTTTATAAATCCAATGTTTTGCGCTTTCGTCATATGTGCAAATTCTTTTTCTTAATTCCGCTGCATAGGAATTATAGGAATAACAATCTAAACGGCCTTTACTGGGGCCGCGATCATAGTTCCAAATCCAAAGAAAATCCGGAGAGTAAGGTCCTACTCCTAGGTATTCTGTGCCACCGTATAAAGTTACCCTTAAATTTTTGTCATAAGAATAAGCATGATCTCCGTCAATCGAAAACTGGAAAGGCAATATATCGGTGCCTAATTCATCCCAATTTTTAGCATAGCGGCCATTTTCAAGGTAAAAAAGTTCTTGTGCTTCTTTAATAGCGCGCGCCAAGGGGAGCAGCCGTAATAACCGTGTTTTATCAACGGCAAAGCGGTATTGCGGCACAGCCACCGCGGCCAAAATGCCGATAATTAGCACTACAACCAACAGTTCTATTAAAGTAAAACCTCTGAGG
This sequence comes from Candidatus Avelusimicrobium sp., assembly GCF_051874775.1. GTDB lineage: Bacteria > Elusimicrobiota > Elusimicrobia > Elusimicrobiales > Elusimicrobiaceae > Avelusimicrobium. Next base: position 24,463 of record NZ_JBJEGE010000027.1, on the reverse strand, counting down.
ACACCGCTTTTCGTATAAATCTGCCGGGTATTTTGATTCTTCATATTGTTTACCTCTTTTTAATGTAATTTGCTGCAAATCTTGCCAATAAAAAACAGGATTCCAAATGTGATGGAATCCTGTAAATAAATTTCTGTTTAAAACAACGGTTGCTTTGTTCTTTAAGCCAAGTTCGGGTCTTATCGCGCAAAACAACCGTAGCCGTAAATTCTTAAATCACGCAATGTGCTAAGAATATACGACATTCGGCAGAAAATGCTTCTGGGAGCTACCCATTGGCTCTTTCTGCCTAAACAGTTGTTTTTGGACGAACTTGGACTTAGAGATTGCTAAGCACCATCCTATTCTTTCAACAGGATTCCAAAAACTCAAATTGTAACTAAGCCCCTTTTAAAGCTTAGGAAATATAATACTCCTTTTAATCAAATCTATTTCCAGTTTAGCATATTTAATTTGTGCATTGTAAATAATATCAAAACGACTTCTTGTCCAAGCTTGTCAACACAAAAAACCACCAAAATTCCTATGCTATGAGTGGGGCATAAAAAATCCCCGTCGGCAAAATGCCTAACGGGGATTTATGCTATAAACTTAAAACTAAAATACGGAGTGTGTAGTTTGGGTAGCAAAGTGCTTATTCCTTTGCCCCGGCGGATTGGAGTAATTCCACCATTTCGGTATGACCTTGTTCTTTAGCTATAGCTAACGGGGTTTTCCCCTCATTATTTTTGGCATTTACATTTGCTTTAGCTTCGATAAGCAAACGCGCTATTTCTATATGTCCAGCAAAAGCAGCATTTCCCAAAGCAGTATCATTATCAACATCTGCCAAATTGGGATTAGCCCCTGCTTTTAACAATATTTTCACTATTTCTGTCCGATTTTGTCCTGAGGCATATTTTAATGCTGTATTTTTATTTTTATCTTGTTGGTTTACATCAGCGCCTGTCTGCAATAGAAAGCGTACAATTTCGATGTGTCCTTTCTCCGCTGCTACGTCTAGCGGAGTATTACCTAAATGGTTAGTGATATTCACATCTGCTTTTTGTTCTACTAAATATTTAACTATGGGTAAATGTCCAGTAAGTGAAGCAAGTACTAACGCGGGACCGACGGCACCGCCACTTTTCGTCACCTCTTCTACTGTTAAATCTGCCCCGTGTTCTACAAAAAATTGAACTGCTTCTAAATGCCCTTGTTGTCCAACAGCATGAAGGAAAGGATAATTGCCGTCTTCATCCGGTTGGTTAATGTCTAATCCGGCAGCCTTTAATTGTTTTAACACTTCCGTTTGCCCTTTCTGGGCTGCCATAAGCGCATGGTGCGGGGTGGGTTTTACCCCGGCCGCTAATAATTGGTCCACTACTTCGGTAAATCCGTACGAACAGGCCGCGTCCATCATAGGCCCGGTTTGGTCCTCTCGGATAATTTGCCCCAATCTTCCCCCGGCCTGGTAAAGAAGTCTCGCCTCTTCTTCTTTTGCTTTTTTTCCCAAAGCAAACTGCAAGGCCGTATTGCCGTTGATGTCCGTTTTGGTTGCGTCTGCCCCTTTACTAAGTAGCATGGCAACAATTTCAGCTTGATTCTCCCAACCAAGCGAACTGGCTATAAGTGCTGTCTCCTTTGCATGGTTTTGAGCATTCACATCAGCGCCTTTGTCTAACAATAATTTAACAATTTCTTTTTCGTTGTTCCCCGCAGCCTCTATAAGTGCGGTCGTATAACTCGCTTTGTTAACATCTACATTGGAATCAAGCAATATCCGGGCAATTTCATTATGTCCTTCCTTAAGGGCCACCACCAACGCGGGCTCCCCTTTGTTGACATCCGCTCCCGCTTCCAATAAAGTTTTTACAATCTCAATATGCCCTTGCCGGCAAGCCACATACAAAGCTGTTCCGCCCCAACTATTAACAGCATTTACATCCGCTTTGTGAGCTAATAGTTCTTGCACAATGTCCAAATATCCAAAACTGCTGGCTATCATCAAAGGCGTGTTTCCGTTTTTATCACGCTTCTTTACTAAACTTTTTTGTTCTAACAATTGTTTGACTTGTGCCGCGTCCCCTTCTTCAACCGCTGTTATAATTCCCCTGGCTTGGGGACCCCGCAAATAAACATATTGACACAGTAGATATTCACATAGCAAAATAGCAGCACACAAAAATATAGCAACAAGTGAAAGGCTAGTCATTCCTTTTGAAATGCCCCACAAAACTATTCCACAGGCTAGCACACTAAGTAGAGGCATGGCGATATAGGAAAACCCAAGCCACAAACCCACCGGCGGCACATAGGTGGTTATATGAGGTGGTGCAATAGTTAATCCGCCGAAAACAGCCCCCGCAACAAAACATAATATTCCCAAAACTGTAAAATTAACTTTTGAAAAACAGAAGATTGATAATTGCAAATATTTGTACAAGTTAACAATAATCGATAAGACACCCCCCACACAAAATGCAATTTCCAGCACTCCCATTACGACCAATCCGGCCCATCCCAGACCTACTACAGGTCCTTTATCTTTGATAGTTGCAACAATCGTGCACACTATTAAAAACAACGCAATTTGAACACACAGCCAAAATGATGGGTTCTTTAGTGTAAAATTAGGCATTTCTGCGGAAGTTCCAAATACCCCGTACAAATAGAAAAATGATAATATGAGCGCTGGCGCAAGCGGAATACGTGTCATCAGCACGCCGCTGGCAAACATAAAACTACCCATAGACAGTAGTTGCGCCCACAAGGGCATATTGGCTAATTGTTCCATTGATTTTTACCTCATAATTTTAAACATACTCTCATTATAAAATATTTTATTAAATGTATTACAAATAATTGTAAGTGCGCGACTTCCTACCTAACCTTGTCAGCATAAATAGAGAATTTTTGCCGAAAATCTCACAAACACGCAAAAAACTGCACGCTGAAAGTGGTGCACAAAAAAATCCCCGTCGGGAGTTAATCCTAACGGGGATATATGCTATAAACTCAAAACTAAAATACGGTGCTTCTAGTTTGCTTAGCACTATGCTGATTTTCAAACAGGCAATAAATAGGCAAAAATTGATAGTTTTTTCTTTCCAAAGCGGCAATGAAGCGGCAAAAAGTGTCACTTTTTTTGTTTTCCCAAAGTGGTAATGAAACGGTAAAAACTGACGCTTTTTCAAAGCGGTGACAAAGCGGCGAGAATCGATAATTTTCAAAGCGACGATAAAGCGAGGAAAAATACTTTCAAACAGGCGAGAAATGTTATTTTTAAAGTTAAATTAAAATAAATAATTGACAAATAAATAATTTATTAGTAAACTATTTATATGGAAACAAATAAAACGAACTTACGTCCTTACGGTATCAATCCGGACAAAGGACGTGCGTATGAAAATATTACGTATGTGTTAGCGTTGGTTTATAACCTATTACAAGCCCGTGTGGAAAAATACTTGCTTCCGTATGGTTTGTCGGCTGTGCAATTTAATTTACTGATGCTTGCCTCTTATCAAAATAATGGCAACGGGCTTAGCCAAGTGGAGTTATCTAAGCGGCTTATTGCCTCCGCCAGTAACATTACTAAACTGGTAGAAAAATCGGTTCAAGCCGGTTTTATTACGCGCAACACAAATCCACAAAGCCGCCGCGAAAATATCATTTGTATTACGAAAAAAGGGCAGGAACTTATTGATAAAGTGTGGCCTGGATATGACCAACTGGTAAAAAGTTTGACGGAAAAAATCCCTGCCGCAGATCACCCGCAAATGGAACAGATTTTAAAAGATTGGTTTGTGGAACTACAGGGGGGAAAATAATATGTTGTCTTTACTTAAAACCTTTTTCAATCGTTCGTTTTTGGCTTTATTTTGCACGCAGTATTTAGGGGCATTTAACGACAATTTTTTCCGCACTGCTATGGCTACTTTTATTACTTACAAAGTAACCAGTATGTCTGCCGGAAGCAAATCGGTGGTAGTATCGCTAGCAGTGGCGTTATTTATGTTGCCGTTTTTCTTGTTCTCGGCCTTGGCCGGGGAATTAGCGGATAAATTTCGCAAAGATATCCTTATTAAAGCCACTAAAGGGTTGGAAGTTGTTATCGTTCTTTTAGCAGGGGTCGGATTTTTAACGACCAACGTAGCACTTTTACTGGGTGTACTATTTTTAATGGGTACGCAGTCGGCCTTTTTTGGACCCGTAAAATACAGCATCTTGCCTGATATTTTGGGTGAAAAACAACTCATTGCCGGTAACGGTATTATTGAAGCGGGAACGTATGGTTCTATTTTGCAAGGCACGATTTTCGGTGGAATTATCATTGCCGCTAATGAATTGTGGTTGCCCTGCATTATTTTAGGGGTAGCTATATTGGGGTTGCTTGCCAGTTTGTTCGTCCCTGCTCAAAAACCTGCGAACCCGAATTTAAAGGTAGATAAAAATTTCATCCGTAGTACATGGAAAAATATGGCGTTTGCTAAGCAGAATCACGATATTTTTCTGTGTATTTTAGGTATCTCTTGGTTTTGGATGTTGGGTATGGCACTTATTGCACAAATGCCTTCTTTGGCACATGATATTTTGAACGGAACTCCCGGACTTTTTACCTTCTTTCTCACACTTTTCTCTTGTGGTATTGGATTGGGGTCCTTACTTTGCCAGTTTTTAGTAAAAGGGGAAATTACCAGTAAATACGTTCCGGTCAGCGCCTTGATCATGACGGTATTTTTAGTCGATTTAGCGTGGGCTACTGCGGGCTATGTTCCATCTGCGGTCCCCGTGGATTACAAAGCATTTTGGCTGACCTTTGCAGGCAAACGCATTACACTGGATTTACTTGGTTTTGCGGTGTGCGGAGGGTTATATATCGTACCGCTTAATGCCATGCTCCAATTCTTAGCAACCGAAGACACGCGTTCTCGCGTAATTGCTACAAACAATATCATTAACTCGCTCTTTATGGTACTCGGTAGCGGATTCTGTGCGCTATTGTTGGCTATGCACTTTACGATTCCTACTGTGTTTGGCGTGATTGCGTTTGCTAACGCGTTAGCTGCCATTTACATTTGCGGTCTATTGCCGAATCACATCATCCGCATGATGATGACGCGCATTTTGAATTTTGTGTACGGTGTAAAAGTAAACGGGTTAGAAAACTGGAAAAATTTGCAAGGCAATGCACTTATTATTGCCAATCATACATCGTTTTTAGATGCAGTGCTATTGTGGGTATATATCCCTGGTCATTTGTATTTTGCCATTGATACATACGTGAGTCAAAAATGGTGGGTCAAACCGTTTTTGCACCTAGTCAAATACTTTCCGATTGATCCCACCAACCCGATGGCAGTAAAATCCATTATTGAAGAAGTAAAATCGGGTAAACGGGTAGTTATTTTCCCGGAAGGACGTATTACCACGACTGGGGGGCTGATGAAAATCTATCCCGGCCCTGCTATGATTGCCGATAAAAGTAATGCGCAATTACTTCCCATTTGTTTGGAAGGCAGCCAGTATTCGCTATTTTCTCGTTTTGGCACGCAATTAAAAACACGTCCGCAAAGTAAAATTACGATTTCTATTCAAGCTCCTAAAACCTTAAAAATTGACGAAACTATCAAGGGAAAAGCGCGCCGTTTGGCGGCCGCCCGTGGACTTTACGATATCATGGTCAATATGAAGTACGAGGCGGGCAATGTCAGCGAGACGTTGTTTGATTCGCTCATTGATGCCTATAAATTGGTGGGCCGTAAAAAACGTATTATCAATGACGCCACACGTCATCCGCTTAACTTCGGCCAATTTTTAACGGCTGTATTTGTACTTGGTAAACAAATCCAAAAGTATACCAAGCCGGGCGAAATGGCAGGATTTTTACTCCCCAATATGACGGCTAGTGTGGTAGCGTTTTTTGGTATGCGCGCGTTTAATATTACGCCGTGTATGCTGAACTTTTCTACGGGTGTAAAAAATATGCTGGCGTGTTGCAAGGCAGCAGAAATTTCTACCGTGTTTACTTCCAAAACATTTTTGGAACAAGGAGGGCTCTCGGAAACGGCGGCCGCGCTTAAACAAGCAGGGTTGAAACTTATTTATTTGGAAGATCTCAAAACACAAATTACGCTTTGGGATAAATTGGTGGGCTTGGCGGCTTCTTATGCGCCGCGCCGTTATTACAAAATGGTGCGTGGTAATGTAAGCCCTAAAGATCCGGCGGTTGTGCTCTTTACATCGGGGAGCGAGGGAACCCCCAAAGGGGTGGTTCTTTCCCATGAAAATATCCAAGCCAACCGTTTGCAACTGCAAAGCGTGCTAGATTTTGGGCTTAAAGACCGTGTGTTTAACGCTATGCCCATTTTTCATTCATTTGGACTCACAGTAGGAACGCTACTTCCGTTATTATGTGGGATGCCTGTATTTTTCTATCCGTCACCGTTGCATTATCGTATTGTGCCGGAACTTATTTATGATCGGAATGCTACCATTATTTTTGGAACGGATACATTCTTCGGCGGTTACGCCAAAATGGCCCACCCGTATGATTTTTATTCGGTGCGTTTAGCAGTAGTAGGTGCGGAAAAACTGAAAGAAGAAACTATCCGTAAATACTACGACCAATTCGGTTTACGTATCATGGAAGGATACGGCGCAACCGAAACAGCGCCCGTAATGACCGTCAATACGCCCATGTACTTTAAGCGTGGCAGCGTAGGGCGTTTGCTACCGGGTATTGAATATAAATTGGAACAAATCCCCGGTGTGGAAGACGGCGGTAAACTGCTCGTCAAAGGAGCTAACATTATGGCGGGCTATTTACGTGACAGTAACCCCGGCGTATTAGAACCGCCGCAAGACGGATGGTACGATACAGGCGATATTGTGCGTGTGGACGAAGATGGCTTTGTGTTTATTTTAGGCCGCGCTAAACGCTTTGCCAAAATTGCAGGCGAGATGATTTCTTTAACCGCTGTGGAAACGGAAATCAGTGCGCTGTGGCCTAACAAAATGCACGCGGTAGTAAACATCCCCGATGAGAAAAAAGGAGAACAGTTGGTACTGTTTACCACGGAACCGACGGCCGAACGCGGATCCTTGCTTGCTGATTTTAAAGAGAAAGGCCTTAGTGAACTGGCCGTGCCCAAAACGATTCGTGTAGTGGAAGAAATTCCGCTCATGGGTACAGGTAAAGTAGATTATGTAAAGTTAAAAGAGATGGCATTAAACAGCTAGGATTTATTATGACTAAATTACACATTGCAAGCATTGCTTATGAATTGCCGGATCGGTATGTCTTGTCTAATGAACTTGACGAAAAATGTCAAACCCCTATTGGATATGCCGAAGAACATATTGGTATCAAGTCACGCTATTATTTTGATAAGAAAACAGTGCTGGCAGGTGGTGCGGCAGCAGCTCAAAAGGCCGTGGAGCAGGCCGGACTGACGTGGGCAGATATTGATTGCATGGTGGCGGCGTCCGCTACCAAATGGCAACCAATACCGTGTATGGCGGCGTGCATAAAAAAAGAATTGGGCCTTAATGATTTATCTTTCCCTTGCTTTGATATAGACAGCACCTGTTTAAGTTTCATGGTAGCACTAGATAGTTTATCGTGGCTGGTGCAAGGCGGCAAATATAAAAACGTGTTGATTGTAAGCGCCGAGCAACCTTCCGGCGTACTTAATTGGCAACAACCCAAAAGTGCCTGCTTGTTTGGAGATATGGCGGTAGCAGCTGTCATCGGGCAAAGCGCGCAAGCAAAAAAAGTACTTTTTTCTTCGTTTTCCACCCATGCCAAAGGGGCTGATTTTGCCCGTATTAAGGGTGGGCAACTGGCAAAATTATCTACTTATTATACTCCGGAAAACAAAGCCGATTATTTATTTGATATGAACGGAAGAAGTATTTATAAAGCAACTGCACAGGTGCTTCCTGATATCTTTGCACATGCTTTTAAGGAAACCGGACTTTGTTGGGATGATATTGCCATGGTAATTCCACACCAGGCCAGTCCGCTTGCCATGACGCTTATGTGCAAAAAATTAGGGATTCCTTTGGAAAAAATGATGTTTACGATACAAGATTATGGCAATAATGTGGCGGCATCCATTCCGTTTGCATTTGCTAAAGCCACTGAGCAGGGTAAAATCAAACGAGGCGACAAAGTAATGCTGCTAGGCACGTCAGCGGGTTTATCTATTGGGGTGATGCTTCTTGAGTACTAAAGTGCTATTTACAGGGGCGCGGGCACCTATTGTAGCGTACATGGCTCGCTTGCTTGGGCAAGTGGGATATGAAGTGTACGCTGCAGACAGTACGTACGCAAGTGTATGTCTAATGAGTCGTTTTGTGCATAAATTTATTAAACTTCCCCAACCGAAAAGTCCCAATTACAAAGATGCGTTGTGTAAAATAGTACAAAAGTATCGGATTGACTATGTAATTCCCACCTGTGAAGAAATTTTTTACCTTGCTCAATTCCGGCAAGAATTATCCCAACATGCTCGCGTATTTTGCGAGGAAGCCCCAAAACTAATTTCGTTACATGACAAATGGAGTTTTTATAATTATTTATGTAAGGTTGGTTTAAGAACACCTGCTACCAAACTAGCAGATCAAGCAGACGAAGCGTGGGAAGAACCGCATATCATTAAACCGCGCTTTTCCCGTTTTGCTAGTAAGGTAAAATGTGAAACGAAATTGCCCAAGACAATGACAGATGACCATCATATTGTGCAAGAGTTTATCAACGGAAAACAAATTTGTTCGTATGCTTTTTGCAAAGAGGGGAAAGTACTTGCCCAATGTGTGTATGAGCCGGTTCTAGCGGCTGGCAAAGGAGCCGGGATTTTGCTTAAGCGTATCTCCCATCCGCAAGCGGAAGAAATAACAGCGCGTATTAGCCAAGATTTTTGTTTTACAGGGCAAATTGCCTTTGATTTTATAGAAAAGGATAACAATGAATTATATGTTATAGAGTGTAACCCGCGTTCGACGAATGGACTTGGTTTTTTAGGCGCTGATTTTGTGCGGTTGTTATCTAATGAAAGAACAGTTAAAAAGGATAACCCTTCTGTGCTGATTTCCCACTTGGCGGTTTGGTGTTATGGGGTACTACAACCTCTTAAAACCCTGCAAGCCCACAGATTGTGTGTTGGAGCGGTTGATTTTGTATCGTTTAAACAAGACCCCCTTGCGTGGCTAGCGCAAATTCCGATAGTGATTTGGTGGTTATTCAAAGGACTTTGGTATGGCGGGCCGACGGCGGCTAGCACCGTAGATATTGAGTTTAACGGAGCCAATTTTTATGAAAATACTTGTAACAGGGGCAACCGGTTTTTTGGGTAAACGGACTTGTGAAATATTGGCAAGCCAAGGTCATCAAGTGGTGGGGATTGGTCGCAATCGCGCTAAATCGCCCAGCGGAATTAAATTTATTCAGGCCGATTTAACTCGTCTCTTACCGCCGGAAGCATGGCAAGGAGTAGACGCTGTTGTCCACTGTGCGGCAAAAAGTTCCGTATGGGGTAAGTATGATGATTTTTATCAAAACAATGTAGTGGCTACCCGGTTATTAGCCGAGCAAGCTTTGCAACAAGGGGTTAAACGCTTTGTGCATATTTCATCTACCAGTGTATATTTTGACTCTAAAAATCACCAACAAATTACCGAGGATATGCCACTGCCCACACATAAGGCTAACCATTATGCCGAAACTAAATTTTTGGCAGAACAAGAGGTATTAAAATTTGTCCGTAAAGGGTTACCATGTATTATTTTACGTCCGCGTGCTATATTTGGGGTGGGAGACAGCGCTTTATTGCCGCGCCTTTTAAAAGTGAATAATGAAAAATTTTTCCCGGAATTTACCGATAATGGCGGTCCGCTAACCGATATAACGTACGTTGATAACGTGGTAGAAGCCATTATATGTGCGTTGCAAGCTCCAACATCTTGTTACGGGAAAATTTATAATATTACCAACGGGGAAAGTATTTTAATCCAGCAAACAGTTAAACAGTTAGTAGAAAATTTAGGATATACCTATCATGGGAAACGGATCCCGTTTGCTTTAGCCAAAATGTATGCTTATTTTTTAGAAAAATGGCATCAGTTATTTTGCCCTAAAACAGAGCCGCCTTTTACCACGTATAGCATAGGACTCATTGCCAAAAGCCAAACATTTTGTATTGATAAAGCACGCCGGGAACTGGGTTATCAGCCGAAAGTAACTATTACACAGGGGCTATCGTATGTCACGCAACGTTGGAAACATTAAAATATTATCTTGCGGATATTGCACGCAACTGGAAAGAGTTGCTTCCAAACAAGGGCGTTGGAAATGGTTGCATTTCCAGGCACGTTGTTTTTTAGTACCTTTGCAAGAGGGATATTTATTGTTTGACAGTGGTTATAGTGCCGACGTAGGCCGTATTATGCAATCATGGCCGGCTTTGTTGTATAAAACACTTATTCCGGTAACAATACCCTTCAGTCAAACTGCAGTTGCACAACTAAGTGAGCTGGGGATATCCAAGGATGATATAAAATATATTTTTATTTCCCACTTCCACGCAGACCATATTGGGGGCTTGCGTGATTTCCCGAAGGCCCGGTTTATTTGTTCGCAGGAGGGATACCAAGCACTTAAAAAACTTTCAAAATTCCGTCAGGTTTGCAAAGGATTTGTGAGCAAGTTCTTGCCGGATGATTTTGAACAGCGTGTGGTATTTGTAAGTACAAGTAATGCCCAAAAATTAAACAATTTAACAGTATATCCTTTGGCAGATTTGCCCAATCTGTATGCGGTAGAACTTCCCGGCCATGCCAAGGGACAGTTGGGATTATGGCTTAAAAACGAGAATATTTTACTGGCCGCCGATGCAGCATGGCGGCAAACTAATTTAAAACTCGGGGCAGAGCCGTCATCTATCGCTTTACTGTTTAGTGAAGATAAAATATGTTATTTACAAACCCTTTCTGCTTTAGCCAATTGGCCAGAAGTACAAATTTTATTCACGCACGAGGAAGAATAATGTTTTATAAATTTTTAACATTCTTTTACTATCTGCGGGCCAAATACGGATTGCGATTTTCTTCCCGTGCTCAGTTGGAGCGATACCAACAAAAGCAACTCAAACGTATTTTACGGTATATGAAAAATCATAGTCCCTTTTATCACACTAAAAATCTTTCCGATAAAGATTTATCTTCCTGGCCTTGTATGGATAAACGTGTTTTGATGACTCATTTTGACGAGCTTAATACGGCCAATATTCCTCTCGAGCAAGCACAGCATGTCGCCCGACAGGCCGAAACGACGCGTGATTTTACTCCCAAAATAGGCAAATATAGTGTAGGGCTTTCTTCAGGCACTTCCGGGATACGAGGCGTGTTTTTAATTAGCCCGCGGGAGCAAGTCCAGTGGAGTGGAACCATTTTGGCTAAAATGTTGCCCCACTCTATTTTTTGTAAACAGAAGATTGCATTTTTCTTGCGCGCCGATAATAATTTATATGAAAGTGTAAAGAGCCGTATTATACAGTTCAAATTTTTTGATTTGAAAAAACCGTTTGAACAACACATTTCTACTTTGCAAATTTTTCGGCCCGATATTTTGGTTGCACCACCTATGGTACTGTATCTATTGGCCCAAGCACAAGAGCAAGGGAAATTACATATTTCACCGATAAAAATTATTTCGGTGGCAGATGTACTGTATGATGATGTAAAACAATATATAAGCCGTATTTTTAAGCAAAAAATACACCAAATTTATCAAGCTACCGAAGGCCTTATCGCTTGTACTTGTGCGCACGGACATTTGCACTTAAACGAAGAGTTAATGCTTGTTCAGCAAAAATGTTTAGATAAAAATTCGGGCCGTTTTATACCGATATTAACCGATTTTAACCGGACTACACAACCGATTATTCGCTATGAACTCAATGATATGTTGACGTTAAGTTCCAAACCTTGCCCTTGTGGCAACCCTTCGTTGGTAATTGAGCGCATAGAAGGGCGGTGTGATGATGTGCTATATGCTCCGGGAAACCCATTGCGTCCGGTGTTTCCGGATTTTATTGTACGGCTTGTACTTCAATATTTGCCGTTTGTGGGTAATTTCCAATTTCGGCAAATTTCACTAACAAATGCGCAGTTGGCTTTGCCGGTTGATGTCAAATGCCCGCCCGAATTACTTACGCAACTAAAACAGATTTTGCCTATACAGATTGACGTGGCGGAGTACAGGCCCGCTACGAATTTAACTCGCAAACAAAAGCGGGTTGTGCGGGAGTTTTCGGTATGATACGTTTTATTAATCCGCAACAATATGCTACTTATACGCCTCCGGCTAATCCTCAGGCGCATGCGGTTTATCAGTATGTAGAACCTTTTATAGAAAAGGGTAGCCGTGCTTTAATCAGTAACGTAGATACGGAGGTATGGCTTGCTCAAATTGATGATATTTTATTACCGGTAACCAAAAACATAGCCCAGTATGAAAATTCCTATGTGTGTTCGTTGTATACGCATTATATTTCGTATTGCAAAGAAGAGATGAATATCGTTGGGATAGGGGGAGTCAAATATTTATTTGCGCCGCTGTTAGGGCTGTTGGGCTGGATGGCAAAACGAGCTCAAATGAACAAAGTAGTTATTCTAAATAATTTTATGCTTTCCACCAATTTGTATGTGCCCATATCTAAGATGCAATATCAAGAGTTGGTGTGGGCAGCTCAAAAACAATTTCCGGGATTTTTAATTGCTTTTCGCTCGATCAACGAGGATTATAACGCTACTGCACTGGCTGATCTAATTTCTTTAGGTGGTCACAAAATTGCCTCCCGTCGTGTTTACTTATTAAAATCCGAAAATATCCGTTCTTGCGCCAAAAAATTATTGCGCAAAGATGAAAACACAAAACAAGCAAAAAACTACTGCTGGGCCAACGCATCACTAGCGGATGTGCCGGATATAAATCAATTTTACGAAGCATTATATTTGAAGAAATATTCTCGTCTTAATCCACAATTTACCCAGTTATTTTATCGTCATATTTTGCAAAATGCATTATTTCGGGTACGGATGCTAAGACAAGGGGCCAAAAACAGAGGAGTGTGTGGGCTGTTTGTGCATGGAGGCGGAGCAACGGCTCCTATTTTTGGGTACGCATCTAACAGTACAACGCAAGATGCCTTGTATCGTGTTTTATCTTTGTGGGGATGGGAGATGATCCAAGATAAGGAACCGCTCAATATCAATTTTTCGTCCGGTGTATCTCTTTTTAAACGAGCACGCGGCGCAGTAGGACGCACGGAATATACTGTGCTATTTTATAACCATTTATCTATTGGTAGAAGATGGTTTTGGAAATGGTTCACCGGGTTTATAAACCGGGTTGCTTTGCCCATTATGATTTGGAAGAGGTATTAAATGATTTAATTAAATAACTTGACTTCTGGGCCTAGAAGAAGCGTGAATGTGTATAGGAGAGAAATATGACCGATTACACACAATTAACCGTACGGGAGTTACAGCTCAAATGGGCTGAAATCATAGGCCGGCCCATACCGCCAATCGGGCGTAGTTTAATTATTAAATACCTGTTATGGTATGAACAAGCCAAGCGTGAGAAAATCTCCCCACTTGGCTTTTTTCATGAAGTGGTTCGAGCCGCCAAGGGAGCAGATAAACGCCCCAAAGCCACTCTTGAAATAGGCTCAAAACTAATCCGGTCCTATCAAGGGCTTAAATACGAAGTAGAAATCGTTGCCAATGGGTATCTATATGAAAACACACTCTATAAAAGCCTATCCGGGGTCGCCAAAGCTATCACAGGTAAGAGTTGGAACGGTAAAGTATTTTTTGGGGTGAAAATCAAAAACTAAAATACGGAGTGTGTAGTTTGGGTAGCAAGGTGCTTATTCTTTTGCTCCGGCAGATTTTAAAAGATTGGCAATTGCAGTATAATCTTGTAAATTGTATTCTTTAGCAATGTCAAGAGCAGTACAATCTTTTAAGTTTATATCTCCGTTGTGCCCTTTTAAATTTACATCAGCTCCGGCGTTTACCAATAATTGAATTAGCGCGATGTTTCTATTTTTTACAGCCCACATTAATGGGGTTAATCGGTAAATATCATCTACATTGGCCATGCCGGCTACAAAAGTTTTGGCATACCAGTATGCATTTATATCCGCTCCTTCTGAAATTAACCATTGTGCCTTTTCAATAAAATTTTCCTTACATGCTGTTGCCAGTGCAGGATATTTCCATTCACGGTGACACACTTGAAAAGATTCTTCCCCCTGTTCTGCTACATTGATATCTATACCACTATCTTTAAGCAATTTGGCAATTTCGACGGATGGAGTATGTACAAACGATTTAATAAGTAAAGGTTTATCTATTTCTTCCATATTATCTCGAACAAAACCCACATCTCCTTGCTGAATAGCTTTCGGAAAATATTTTTTTAAATGTCTTTTCTTATAGTTCGGTATCCACTCAACCGTATATGGAGCAAGGTCATAAACCGTGCGTCCTTGTGCATCTTTATAATTTTCATCTGCTCCAGCTTGTAATAAAAGATCCATTACTATGAAATCCTGTCTTTTTGCTGCGCACATAAGGGGAGATTCGTCGTCTTGTTCTATCCCATTATTTATCACTTTAATAGGCAGGTCAACAATTGCACCGCCATCTTTCAATAACCATTTTATTTTTTGTAAATTATGATTTTCACATGCTTTATATAGAGCCGTTAATTTAATTGCATTATCTGTTTCCCAAACGTAGGTATTAACGTTAATTTTATGATAAAAATTAAGTATCAAATATCTAGCAATTGTAATAGAGAGAGTATAAACAAGGGCGAGTTGCAATGTTTCTTCATTCATTTTACTCGCTTGTTCTTTTACATAGTCAAAATTTTCCGTTTGTGCGGCTTGCAAAAATTGTTCTTCTTGTGGTGTCATTTTGGGGGGACCTACTACTAAAAGCTGTTCCTATTTCTATTATAGATTTTTTTATTGATAATTACACTGGCACCACTTCCTATCCATCCTTGTCAGCATAAAAATAAAAGATTTGCCTCACTTCGCAAAAACTTGCCAAAATTCTCATGCTGAAAGTCGTGCATAAAAAAATCCCCGTCGGGAGTTAATCCTAACGGGGATTTATGCTAATAATCAAAAACTAAAATACGGTGCTTTTAGTTTCCCTAGCACAATGCTGAATGTTTTTTACCAAACAGGCTGAAAACAGGCAGAAATTAATAGCTTTTTCTTTCCAAAGCGGCAATAAAGCGGCTAAAAGGGCCACTTTTTTGTTTTTCCAAAGTGGGGACAAAGCGGCGAGAATTGATACTTTGCAAAGCGACGATAAAGCGAGGAAAAATATTTTCAAACAGGCGAGAATTAGCAACTTTATTCCATGCTAAACAGGGAAAATACAGGGAAATTATAGAAATACACTTATACTTTAAGTGTTTTTTATAAATCTGCCCAATACAAATACCCCAAAATCCCTAAAACGTGAACAGGGAACGAGCAGGGAAAATCCTTATTTTTTAAGCGAATTATTTAACTTATACTTTCGGGCCTTTTGGACGGGTCTGCTATCACTACAAATCCTTGCCGTACCCATTTTGGAGTAACTGCCTAGCCGTCCGGCTTGCAAAGTGAAATAATCCTTCCACCTCTTTGTCCGCAATAAATTCGTTCATAAGTAAGTTTTGTGTTTCTAAAACTGATAGTGCGATTTACGCGCTTATTTACGCCTACAACGCGCCCTGTGGGTACTTGCGTACTAATACCGTTATTATAATCTTTTTCGGCCTGTGTAAGGAAGATTTTAATGCCTAATTTCTGTAATGCCTGTCTTCCTGCTTGGATGATACCGCCACTAACTACATAATCATTCGTAAGCGCAGATAATTTGGCCTTAGCATACGCCCCTTTCCCAATACGGATAAGCACTTTATCGGCTACTAATTTACGCAAGGCACGCAAAATTTGGTCGTTATCGGTACAATAGGTATAAAAGTCGGCCAGTACGAACGCGGTATCTTTAGAGCGTTGTACTTTCTTATAGATTTTTAAGATTAAACTCTTTCTTCTGTACATACATTTATCCTAAAATGCAAAAACACGACACTTATACTATACAAATAGTATAGATATTACAGGAATAAATGGCAATCATAAAAAGAAATCGTAGTCGTTTTTATACTGCGACGGGATGCTGTCGTGCGGGTTTATTATCCTATATATGCAGTACAAATTATGTATAGGAGAAATATATGCCGGAAACAAAATATGAATGCAATAAATGTCATCAGGTTTTTGTGTTTGCAAACCCGACATTGAACACAAAATGTCCCTCTTGCGGGGGCTTTTTAAGCCGTAAGTATTAACCTCTTGGCCCAGTAACCCCAGTCATCACGGTGGCTGGGGTGAGGATTTCTTATGTGGAATTATATTGAAAAAGTAGACTGGTGCAAGGTGTATCATCATTTTTTAGGGATGAAACATAAGGCCTTGGAATTGCAGGTATCCTACTTTGGTTGCGATGCCTTTGATATATCCTATTCTTGGCGCCGATGGCAGGACCATGCCGGCCTCAGTTTGGAAATTACGCTTTTGGGTGTACGTTGTGCCATGTCTCTTTATGATTACCGCCACTGGAACTCGGTCGAAAACCGTTTTTATTTTTCAGATGAGCCGGAGCCGTCTGGTATCGGCGTTAACGGTTATGTGGAAGAACAGTATTTTGAAGCGCTTAAAAGGTGCGCGCAAAAGCATTGTTTGGATGAGGATTATTTGCACCGTTGTGAGGCTGCTTTTGTGGAACACCAAATAGAGAGTGCCCGACAACAAGCCTTGTATGCCCAATGGGAGCAGGATGACAAAAAGCCCTTTCAACCCAAACACCCGATAAACTGGGCTAATGTAAAATATGCCAAACAAGGGAAAAAGTATAAGAAATACGCCGTTCAGTGCTTATCCAATGGCGACATAGAAATAACGGAGTTCCGCACAAAATACAGGCTTCCCGTAAAAGATGTTGCCGGCTTGTTTGATTTGTATGATAACAAAGGCCGTTTAGTGAGCCAAGCAAAGGAATACAGAGAGGACGAATATGAAATTTGAATCTATTAGGGGAAAATTTAAGCATTTTTACAATCTTATTCATACTTGCGGTGGCCCGCAGGGGATGATTGATAAGGGAATCCCTTGGGAAAAAGTGGCGTGGGGCAGCACATTTAACAATAACGGTATTTATTTTGAAATTTACTCTAAAACAGATGAAAAAGGCGAATTGCATTTGTTTGCCAAAAACGGCGATGAACTCATAGAGTGTACCAAGCGGGATTTGGCCTACTCGTGCGATTTGTACGACAAAGACGGCAAACTCCTTAGCATTATGTTTTGGGCTCTTTGATGTGCTATCATAAATTTAAGAGGCCTTTATGAACTTATCCAAATCCCAATATACCAAATACCGCAGTTGCGTGCGGCACCTGTGGCTGTACCGCAATAAAAAAGAGGTTTTGACTCCGCCCGACAAAGCCCTGCAAAAGATTTTTGACCGTGGACATTTAATCGGCGAACTAGCCTGGAAACGTTTCTCCGGTGGGGTTCTGGTGAAAAACGGCTGGCAAAATCCGCAAGCCGCTCTAAAACGCACGCAAGAACTGATGGCACAAGGGGTTCCCGCCATTTACGAGGCCGCTTTTTCCTATAACGGTATTTTAGTATTTGTGGATATTTTGGAGAAAACTGCTACCGGTTGGAACTTGGTGGAAGTAAAAAGCAGCGGGCGCAAAATAGACCCTATTTATATAGATGATATTTCTTTCCAACGCTATGTGTTATCTCATTGTGGGGTAATTCCGGAGCATTGTTATTTAATGCACCTCAATAGCGACTATTTTATGGAAACGGATATGCCGGATTTGGGAAAACTTTTCTTGTTAACGCCCATGGATAGAGAGTTGTTCCCGAATGAATTTATAGAAGAGAATTTGGAAACTATCCAAAAAATATTGGCTGGGCCGGAGCCGGAAGTGGAGTTGGATAAGACCCGTTGCAAAGAGTGTGAAGGGCGGGCCTATTGTTGGCGGGATATTCCGCAAGATTCTGTTTTTGATATTATGAAAAGCCAGAAAGCGCGGGAATATATGGCCTTGGGTATGATAAAAATAACCGATTTGCCACCAAACAGTTTTAAAAATGACAAAATAAACCATTGGATAGAGGTTCTGCGCTCGGACGCGCCCTATATCAACCGCGCGGCGGTGGCCTCTTGGCTTAATAAACTAAATTATCCCTTGTATTATTTGGACTTTGAAACCACCCAGCCCGCCGTACCGCTGTGGAAATACTCGCGGCCCTATCAGCAAATACCGTTCCAGTTTTCCTTGCACGTTCAGCGCAAGCCAAACGGAGAGTTTGAGCATTATGAATACCTTTCCACGGGTAAACAGGACCCGCGTATCGGGTGTGTGGCGGCGCTACTTAAATATATTGGCAAAAGTGGCACAATTCTAGCCCACAATGCGGCCTTTGAAAAGGAGCGAATAAAGGAAATGGCGCGCGATTTGCCTATGCCGGAGAAGGATGCACAACGGCTTTTGGATATGGAGTCTCTCTTTATGGATACGGGAGACCCGTTTAAGGCGGATTATTTACACCCTAAAATGCACGGCAGTTGGTCAATCAAAAAGGTTTTGCCCGCGTTGGTGCCGGATATGACCTACGAAGGCATGGCGGTTGCCAACGGTGGCGACGCTATGGACGCTTTTGACGTATTATACTCCCAATCCTTGCCGCACGAGGAACTGGAAGAGTTACGCAAAAACCTGCTTAAATATTGCAAGCAAGACACTTGGTCTATGGTCAAATTGGTGGATGCATTGAGGAACAGCGTGCAAGGATATTAAAATTATGAAAAAAATTTTATTATCCTTTATCATAGGAGGAATAACCGGTGGTGTTTCCTCTCATTATATGATTAAAGAATCCGAAGGGGGATTCCTTTTGTCAATTATTGTTGGACTTATTACAATACTAAATATACCTACCGAGAGATCCATAGATTATGTTGTGTTTAAGATAGCAGTATTACTGTCTGCTTTCGTGGGTTTCCTTTCGGTCGGAATGATTACTTGGTATTGCAAGTAGAATTGTAGAGAAAAAGTTTGAGTTGGGTTAAAAGGAAGAACTATTTATGGTGTTAAAAATAGAACAACAAATTTCTAAACTATCTAAAAGCGAAACTCTATTTTTGTTAAACAGTTTTTTAAAAATATATAACTCTTCCGAGGCTACCGAATCTGTTAAGCAAAAAATTAAAGAATTAAGTAAGAAAATACTATATACCGCTTCGGAAACGCGCAGCGCGGACTATATTTCTACCGCAGCAAAAAAGGTTTGGAGTAAAGGTGTCAAAAATCTAGGGCTTGCACCAGAAGATCTGTGTAAATTGACCGTCTGGCAACAACGATATCATAAGAAGAAAGAATATCCATTTTTAAAGGATTTATTTTTAGAACATTGTAATCCGCTAAATAATTTGGCTACACGTATTTTTGATAATAAAGAAGATATTGAAACCATACTAAAAGAAGAATTATTAACGGCTTGGATAACCACAGAAGAAAATAAAAAATTAAATATGAAATATAGGGATGGCCGCCCTAATGGTTGGAAAGTTTGCTACGAGGAAAATAATATTCAAGTAGAACAAAACCTGATGCCGGACTATAAATAACCCCTTAAAAAGCCCCTTGTTATTATAGCAAGGGGCTTTTAGCATAGTTTGCTTTGCAAGTGTTATTTTATGTTTGTTTTCTGTTCTTGTTCCTTTGTTTTGCTTAAAATATAGTCGCGTTTAAATTGGTGGACTTTATTTTGCGGGTTTAGTTCAACGGCCTTATTAATGTGGCGCAAAGCCAACTCCCATTGGCCCATATTGGCGTAAATACCCGCTAAAAAGGCGTAGCCCTCATCAGGGGCGGGGTTAATTTTTTCAAACACTTGCAGGGCCTTATCCACTTCGTGGTTTTCGCCTAACAAAAAGGCTAAATACCACCCCAATGTTTCTCCATAGCCGCCAATGGCTTTAATTCCGTTATGTAGCGTTTCAATGGCCGCGGGCAACTTGTCCATTTCGTAATAAGTAAAGGCCATTTCTCCATACGCCCACTCATCTTTGGAGTCTTCTTTGAGGGCGTTCTGTAATTGCTTTAATGCGTTAGGATAGTCTCGCCCAATGCGGTATGTGTGCGCAAGGTTGTGGCGCATTTCTTTCAGTTGCAACTTTTTGTAGCCATATTCGCCATTTTCTTGGGCGGCTGCTAACATATACCGCATAGTCATTGCTTCTTCAAACCGCACTGCGGGAGTTTGGGTGTCGCTTAGACCTTGTAAATACAAACTAAAAAAATGGCGCTCATCGGGTGTTTTGTTTTGGTAGTGTTCTTTGGCGTTTTTAGCAGTTTTGTCCTGTTGAGCCTTTTGATCTTTGGAAAAATTATAAACCTCTTGCTGTACCGGGGAAAGCAAATCAAAGGCTTTATCGTTAAATTTAGCCAAAGACAGCATTGTCTTATAAAACTCGTCCGCGTTTTGTGGAGTTACCTGAAATTTACCCAAATGAAAGGGATTAGTTAAACGATAATTTCCATTGGTGTTAACAGGTTTATAGATAGGGAACCCTGCCTCTTCCAGCACTTTCAAATCCCGCTGAATGGTGCGTTTGTTTACATTGCAATCCCGCGCGGCATCGTCCAAGTTTAGCACGCCGGAATCTAGCAGCAGCATTAAACGCACTAGGCGGCAGATACGCTGGTCTTTTTCCGGTTTACCGGATTTATTTGCCTTTTTCGGCAGTTTTGAAAAATCTTTTTTTGTCTTCATAAATAATCCCCTTGAATAAGTGCTTAACCTTTCTTTTATTATAGTTTATTCCTTTGCTATGACAGCATATTGTCGTACCATAAAGAATTTAATGCCTGACAATATGCTGTCGCTAGACCTTGGTATTCTGTAAATGGGAGGAATATATGAATTTAGTAAATGCGGTGGAAACGGGGAGTATCCGACAAGTAAAAAAATGTTTGGCTAATGGCGCAGATGTAAATAAGCCCAATAAGTACGGGGAAACCCCTTTGGAACGGGCCTACGGTAATAACGACGGGAAATTAGTTCGTTTTTTATTAAAAAGCGGGGCAAAAATTGTAGGGCCCTGGCTTGGCGGGCTTATCATTCTGAACCGAAATGCTGCTATTTTAAAACAATTACTGAAAGCCGGATTAGACCCAAACGGAGACTATATTTCGGAGCAAACCCTGCTGACTGCCGCTATACGGAGAGGCTGTACGTGCATAGTATCGTGCTTGCTAGATGCGGGAGCAAACCCCAATATGCACGAGCCGGGCGAGTTGGGAGGAACGCCCATAATGTTTGCCGCTTATTATAACCGCGTGTATATACTGGAAAAATTATTTGCTTATGGGGCGGATGTAAATATGGTGGACTATGTGGGGTTTAATGCCTTGTTTTATGCGCGTATGGGCTATGGCACAATACCTGTGTGTCGGTGGCTCGTGGAACACGGGATAAATGTGAATCAACGCGGCAAAAATGGCGTGTCCGTTTTGACGCTGTTTGGCGACCCGCGCCAATCGGGCCGCAAACTAACTAATGTGGAAAAATACCTTATTACTCACGGAGCCACTTATTAAGATGTTATTTGAGGATTATAAATGGATAACTTTAATCATATTGTTGCTTGGATACCCCATACTGGGATGTTTCTGCCAAATGTGGACAAAAGTCCAAAATTTGCCACCCTGCAAGAAAATGCCCTGCTTTTAGCGGATGAACAGGTTGATACTCTTTATCCTTTTCTTCCCAATAAAATCACGAGTGATTATTCCCGCTTTGTGGTAGATTTAGAACGCTACTTGGACGCTTCCAAGGAAGAAATGGCACGGCGAGGTATGGGGTGTTTGTATAACCGCTTGATAGACGGAACGCCCTTTGATAGGGCGGTGTTTGGGGAAAGTGCGTATTATACCCAGTACTATAAACATAAGCATTTACAATTAAAGCAGGCTATTGAAAAGATTGGCGACGGGGCGGTTCTGCTTGATTTGCACAGTTTTAATCCGCTCCCTCTTGCGTGTGATATAGATACAAGACCGGACCGACCGGATATATGCTTGGGATTTAATAATGGCCCGACTAAACCAGATGATACTATTTTGCACCACTTGAAGAATACTTTTGAAGAAAGAGGGTTCAAGGTAGCATTTAACGCCCCTTTTACTGGGACGATGACCGCTGATACCCCGACCAAATATAAGTCTTTAATGATAGAAATCAATAAAAAGTGCTACTTGGGAGAGCATATTCAACCACAAGATATAGCGCGTTTGGTACACATCTTGCGTAGGGCAATTTCGTTTTTGTAAAAATACCACGCTTCCCGATGTGGTTATGCATGAGAACCGTACTGCTGGTTATATGGCGACATAGTGCTGTCGTAATAGTTTATTATCCTATAAGTAATCTAACAAGAAAGGAGCCTAAATCTAGTTTCTTGCAGGATCGTTCCGCCGCCACACGCTCGTGGAATGCTTACTGGGATGGAGTTGCACCCATATTCGTTTAGTGCCGTTAAAGAAATGTTGGAAACAGAACAGAAACTTAAACACAATGCTTATGGAAACGGCATTGGGTTTCGGGCAAATTAAAGGAGAAAACAGATGATAACTATGCAGGAATTAACGCAATATTTTAAACCTATTTTAAACAGGACGATAGACACTAAAGAACCTACTGAAAACGGTATTAAAATACCTTATAAAAATATAGCCAAAGTTTGTATTGAATTCGCTCCGGGGGAAAGTTATAGTTTCTTTGGAAGTGCAAAGGAGTGCGCTCTATCTCTGTGGCGAAATAATTTAATGTGGCAACTTGCCAAAAAGGGTGTTCCTATCCATGTTTTAAGTGGCGGGCAAGAATTTCATAAAGATTTTTATGATTTACTATGCTTGGAAACAGAAGTTCCTAGGTGGCACTTAGAAAATGGTAGGCTGCAAGCAAAAGAATATCAGGTCCTTTCCGAAGCATTACCGACGGTAGAAAATTATCCGATTACTTGGTATACGGACGACAGGGTAGATTCTGCCAATATACCGGCCGTATGTTTCAAGACAATCACTTTGAAAGAATGGCAAACCGGGGAAGCGGGCATTTTGGCACCAGAGGTGCAAAACCAAGGGATGGTATTATTTTTATTTGTAAATCTGCCGGAAGATATGCCTGTAAGTTGGCTTAGCCTTTATACGCGTGATCATATCGTTATGTTAGAAGACCAGAGCACTTATGTGGGATTAGTACAATTTGTTGCAAGAGAGAGTTTTGATTTGCGTGCCCATAGAAAGGACTTATGCATTACGCTAAATAAGACAAATTTCCTAAGCAAAGATTCTTGTTATTTTGATTTTGAGAGAGAAACGGGAAAAATTACCGAACTGGCATAAGAATAGGAAAAAGGGAGAGTTTTACTCTCCCTTTTTGCTACCCTCTTGCGGTACAACTCGGTACCGTTTGCGGGTGCCGTAGGTGCGTAAGAGTTGATAATAGTCCAAGGCGTCGTTGGTGGCGATACGTTCGCGGCAATTATAGCAATAAAACTTAATTACGTGTCTGCCGGAAAGGGGCGAGGCAATACACGAATAGGGCCTAAGTGCTGTTTTTTGACAACGAGGGCAAATGGCTTGGGGAAAGTCATTTTGGGGCGGTTCATAAGATCCTAGCCAACAGATTCCAAGTTGTATAGAGTATCTATCAATATTCTTCCCATCCTTTTCCAAAATGCCAGGGTATAATTCCCCAAAATGATAGGATTTTCTAAATAACGAAAATAGTTTCAAACGCTTTTTATCCTGTTCAATGGTAAGGGCCGCGGATAAATCTTTGGTATAAATAGTTTTACAACGGCTTGTTTCATAATCTCGGCTGGCCATATACCAACTCCAAACTTCAGGAGTAATGTCAGAGCAATCCGAAAAACTGCGTTCCGCAACGAGTGATGTTGAAACAACAACCTGTATATTCTGTTTCGTTAGATATTTTAAAAATAATGCCAATTTATCTTGCTCTGTCTTATTAAGGCTTGTTAATTCTACCCCAGCCAGTAGCACACAAAATAAATTGGGGTGTAAACGGTGGTAACTCATCAATAACTCGTGTGGCCTATTCCTAATAAACTCCAAAATATCATATTCTTGCAAGTATAAGATTTCCCGTTCTGGATATTTTTTACTTAAATTGTGATACAACTGCGCTAAAATCAGCCCTCCACTAATTTCATCTCCATTGAGGATAAAACTGTTATATAGCGGATCTGCGGGATGTGCTATAATGTGTTGTAAACAACGCATTAAGTC